>CAZWPO010000002.1:169123-186999 GCA_964635975.1 uncultured Syntrophomonas sp. | reverse complement strand
GCAGAAATAACCGCACATCACAATGAAAAATGGTTTAAGGAGTTGAAAAAGGAATAAAACTCTTTGCACTTTGTTCAACTGCAGCAGTAGCTATAATACTGGTAAAGCCGGATTGATTAACCGAAATCGTATAGATGAATAGAATCCTGCTTATGATAAAGCTTGCTAACTCCTTTGGCAAGCTGAAAGGGGCTGCCTCAAAATGTTGAGACAGCCCCTTTCTAGGGTAATTTAAGCATATGCTTGAAGAATACTGTTATGAATCATTTCAAATGCTTCGGCTGAAGATTCAACTACTTGAATGCCGCCATTATTCATAATGGCATAGTTGTCTGCCAGGAGTTCCGCCTCCTTTGGATCATGGGTAACATAAAGCACAGGCACAGCCAGCTCCTTAAGCACCCTGCGAAAATCGGGGAGTATTCTTTCTTTTAACACAACATCCATTCCACTGAGGGGTTCATCCATAAGCAGAATTTCAGGCTGCGGCACCAGGGCACGAGCAAGGGAAGTCCGACTTTTGTAACCTCCGCTAAGTTCTTGCGGCTTTTTTTGTAAAACATCCTGAAGCCCCAGCATTTCTACGAGACGTGAGTAGGCCGCTTCTGATCCTTTCCCATTACGCATACCATATAGGATATTGTCCTTAACGCTCATGTTACCGAAGAGGGCGGGATGCTGCGGAACATACCCCACATTACGGAGCTCAGGAGGGAGAGATGTAACATCCCGCTCATTGATTATCACCCGCCCCTGGTCAGCGTGAACAATGCCGGCTATTATTTTCAAAAAAGTGGATTTACCGCTCCCATTAATACCGATAAGGGCTTTAATATCAGAGCCAATCTCCAGTTCAGCCTTTATTAGTACAGTTTGTGATCCGTATTTTTTGCTGATTTGTTTAGCTTTGAGCATACTGTACCCTCCTAAGACTCAGTATAGATACAATAAGGAGAGATAAAACTACACAAAATACAGATGCAGTGATAGCCATATCCAAATCTCCTACTTCCACTTTGGTGAATACATAGGATGCCAGTACCTGGGTGCGGCCTGGTAAATTACCACCAAACATAATTACGGCGGCGAATTCACTCAAAGACCGTGAAAAACCGAGGACAAAACCGGAAAATAAAGCTTCGCCCATCAAAGGCAGAACTATCCTGAAATAAACCTGAACCGGGTTGTCTCCCAGTGTTCTGGCCACATCAATAACCTCTGATTCCATACGATCAACTCCTGAAACCAGGGCGCGTGAAGCCAGGGCGTAGGAAACAAAAAACATTGCCAGTATGACTGCAAAGAGTGAAAAGGCAGCACCAGTTTCGCCCAAAAAGCCCATGGTTTTGCGGCCGAATGCCAGCAGCAACGCTAAGCCAGCGACTGTATGCGGCAGGGCAATAGGTAGGTCATTAAATAGGTTGAGTACTTTGTATATAATAGACTGGCGATGAAATAAATGAAAATAAGCAAAACCTACTGCTACCAGAACGGCCAACCCGGCGGCACAAGTGGCCGCAATTAAAGTATTTATAACGCAATCCCAAAAAAAAGGATCACCCATTGTTGCCCGAATTCCTTCCATGTCCAGGTTAAAAACTAGTGCAAGTATGGGAAAAACGATAAAAAGCAAAAACAGGGGCAGGAAGAAAACCTGAACCAGATATTTATTCATAAGCTTTCCAACCGTATTGTTCGAAAATGCTTACATTATTTAGGGCATGCTGTGCAAAGGCCTTCGCCAGCTCAATCTGGCCGCCCTTTACAATCGCTGATCCAAAAACGACTTCTCCAGTGTACTTATCATCAATAACTACTACCGGTTTCATCCCGTTTCCATTGGCTGTGCTGGAATAAACCAGACCCGCATCAACCTGGTCTTCCTTAACCATTATGGCAACCTGGTTGACAGTGGTGGGCTTTGCTTTGATACGCGGTTGCACTTTGTCCCAAAGGCCCAGGTTTTTAATACCGTTTTCAGCATATACCCCAGCCGGTGCCTGAGAGTCTGCTATAACTACGGTGACGTCGTTTTTGCCCAGATCTTCCATTTTGGAAACTTTATTCTTACCTCTTTCTGAAACTATTAGAACGATGTTATCTCTTAAAAATTTCTTGATTTGATCAGTTTTACCGCTCTGTAGTAACTTATCTATGTATATCCAATCTGCAGAATAATACAAGTCACAGGGCTGTCCCTGTTCGATCTGGGCATATAGGCCTCCAGATGGTCCGTAATTAACAGCCACGGTGGCCTTGGTTTCTTTCTGAAATGAATCGATGATCTGGTCCATTGGTTTTTTCATGCCGGCAGCGACATATAGATTTAAGGTCTTTCCTTCAAAGGTGGTTTTTGCCGGTTCGATCGGTGTTGTAGTCTGGTTCTGGCAACCTGCCACTGCTGCCAGAGATAAAATCAACAATACGATTAGTAAAATGCTCCCAAACTTTTTCATACTGTCCCTCCTAAATATAAAAATATAATCTCAATCTAAACGAAGCTACCCTCCTTTCTACAAAATAAAAAGGCCTGGCGGAAAGCACGCCAGACCTGCTATGTGCGCAGTACTGCGAGTACAGAAATGTACCAACTTGTGCCCCTTTCCACACTGGGAGGCATGGCCGTTTCCAGCTATACCCTGTCGGCTATAAGTCCCTGGGCAACCCTTTAGGCCTTATGGCTCGGAAGCTAATACAAGCATATGCCCATTATAATTCGACATGATATATTATGTTCCTGCAAAATGTGATATATAATATTCTTAAAAAAGTGAGTTACAAAGAAAGCTCATTCTTTTCATGCTGTACGCTGTTGTTCTGAGAGCCACTGCTGGGATAGAACATCCTCTGTCGTACCAACTGCTGCGACATGGCCGTCATCAAGAATAATGACCCGATTGCACACCCCCACTACGAATTCCAGGTCATGGTGTAACCGCGTCCCCTTGGCAGACCAAGTGGATAAGCAATCAAGTCGAATAAAAAAATAATTCAGGATATAGAAGGACTAATTACAGAAACAAAGAATATTAAATAATGAAATTGTCACCATGAAGGTGCCGAGAGTATTTTTGTTAGGGCCACAATTTCATATGATACGACAATCATGCCATGAAGGTATTCATAGACTGAGTACTTTTATTTGGCATTTTTTGTTTTCATAGAAAATTGTAGTCTATCATTGAGCAGAATATGAGCAGGAGGTAGGATAATGCATATCCCGGATGGTTATTTAAGCCCACAGACGGCGTTGCCGCTGGTTGCTGCTATGGTGCCGATATGGGGAGTTGCTACTAAGAAAGTTCGTGAAACCCTTAAGAAAAAAGATGTATCATTACTAGCGGTGGGGGCTGCTTTTAGCTTTACTATTATGATGTTTAACCTGCCTATTCCAGGAGGAAGTTCGGCCCATGCCGTGGGGGCAGTACTTCTTGCCATCCTTTTGGGCCCCTGGGCAGCGTGCATCGGTGTCTCGGTCGCATTGATAATACAGGCCTTGATCTTTGGCGATGGGGGTATTCTTGCTATAGGGGCCAACTGTTTAAACATGGCTTTCGTTATGCCGTTTTGCGGTTACTATATCTATAAACTGGTTGGCGCAAATTCTGCCCAGCTGTCAGGACGCGACATGTTGGCAGCCTTCCTGGCTGGCTATATAGGCCTTAACATAGCAGCTCTGTTCACGGCTGTTGAGTTTGGTTCCCAATACCATTTATTCAAATCTGCTGACGGGACGCCTTTGTATTTTATGTATCCCATAAAAACAGCTATTGCAGCCATGTTAAGCGAACACTTGATCTTTGCCGGACCTGTTGAAGGAATGGCGACCGCTCTCGGGATGTGGTTTGTAAGGAAGAATTATCCGGAGATTCAGCTTCTAGGACTCAAATATACAGTCAACGGTTGATAACGGAGGTGGATAATAATGTTTAGGCAATTTAGAAAACTATGGATTGCACTGCTGATCATGATGTTATTAAGTCCATTGGGGCTTATAGCAACAGGCACCGCTTTTGGAGAATGGGGACTGGATGAACTGCAAGAAGAAGTAGGATTCATTCCTCAAGGCCTGGCCAGGCTAGCAGACTTCTGGCAGCATTCTCCAATGCCCGATTATTCTGTTCCCGGCGCTGGAGATACTTTTATCCAGTCTGCGGGCGGTTATATGTTGTCTGCAGCGGTGGGGATTCTATTGGTAATAGGGGTGTTTAGCCTTTTTTCAAAAATCGTAAAGGAATAGAAATGGAGCATAGATCATATTTGAATCTGCCGGAGTGGATGCTGAATCCGCTACCGGAAGAGAAGATCCAGAAAAAAACGAAGTCCTTACAATTTTTGAGCAGAAGTATGCGTGATATCCAGAACGTATTGGCTGAAGGACTAAGAAATGAAAAGTACGCGGCAACATCTGGATTTGCTCAGAAAATTGATCCAAGAGCAAAGTTGATGGGTACGCTGATCCTTATCGTTGCGGCTGGACTCACCCATAGTATGATCGCTCTTATTATATTGGGGTGCTTTTCGGCACTGGTGATGGCTCTATCTCACCTTCCGGTCTGGTCTCTGCAAAAACGAATATGGGGTATTATTCCGCTGATAACGATGGTTGCAGCGCTTCCAGCAACGCTTAGCTTTTTTAATCCGGGGACACCAATCGCGATGCTGAACAGCGATCCGAATGGATTGAGGATATTGGGCATCCAATTGAGCGGTCCCTTGTATATCAGCAAACAGGGCGTGAACGCTGCGCTGCTTATTTTTCTGCGCGTGGGCGATTCTCTTTCCTTTGGATCACTGTTGGTCCTTACCACGCCTGTGGCCCGCCTGCTTCGTTCCCTGAGGAGCCTTTGTGTCCCGGTCCTGTTTGTTATGACTATTGAAATGAGTTACAGGTATATTATTCTTCTCCTTACTTCATCGATTGAGATGTTTGAAGCTAGAAAAATGAGAACAGTAGGGCATCTCCCGAGTAATTTGCAGAGGTCTATGGCAGGATCGTCAATGGCCGCTTTATTTAGCCGGAGTATGACATTATCTGAGGAAGTATACCAGTCTATGACCGCTCGTGGATATACTGGGGAAGCTGTTAGTATTCAAGAGCTTGAGTATAGCCGCTTTGACTTTGCCGTTTTAGCGATTATAATTGGTCTAGCATTGATAATCGTTCTAGGAGGCAGAGTGCTTGACTGGCAGTTTATTTTCTCTTAATAAAATAAGTTATACATTTCCTGGTGGCGAACGCTTGTTTAATGAGCTGGACCTGGAATTATTTTATGGAGAAAGCATCACTTTACTAGGTGCTAACGGATCTGGCAAATCTACCCTGCTCAAAATTCTGTGCGGACTGGTGTTTCCGACTAAGGGTCGGCTTTTTGCCTTTGGACAGGAAATTAATGAACGGCTCCTTGAAGAAGATTCTTTCTCCAAAGAATACCATCGACGGGTGGGTTTCATTTTCCAAAATTCCGATGTGCAGTTATTTACTAACCGAGTCTGGGATGAAATCGCCTTTGGCCCTTTACAGATGGGATTTAGCACGGCGGAAGTCCGCAGAAGAGTCGATGATATCATAGCTATGCTCCGGATAGAAAACCTGTCTGAACGATCACCATACCGACTAAGTGGGGGAGAGAAAAAAAAGGTTGCTTTTGCATCTGTTCTGGTCATGAACCCGGAGGTTCTGATAATGGATGAACCCACGAACGGTTTGGACCCCAAAACTCAAAGGTGGTTGAGCGAAGTGCTGCTTCATCTTAATGAATCCGGGAGAACTATAATAACCGCTACCCACAACCTCGAACTCGCTCACGCTATCTCCAGACGGGCTATAGTATTATCTGAGCAGCATGAGCTGGCCTTCGATGGATATACTCAAGATATCTTAGGTAATAATGAACTATTAATCCAGGTTAATCTTATTGACGAATACACTCACAGCCACGAAAATAAAGAACATGTACACCGGTATACCCATGGATAATAGAGAAAAACATCAGCTTAACGCGCATGAATACAGAATACATACCTAAAGATGGTAATTTATGAAGAATAAAGTCTTGATAAAAATAGCGAAACATTATATAAATTATTTAGCGTTGAGCAGGAATGTCTATATTTGGTTGCGAATTAATATAAGAATGATATTAGATAAAAAAATATTAATCGGCCTGATTGGTCCTGATCACGCAACAACATTGTATTGGCGTTAGGACCAAGAATACTTATCCTCCGAGCCTGGCTGCCTAAGGTTATTACTAAGGGAACCAGGCCGATAGGGTGTAGCTGGAAACAACTATGCCTTCCACTGTAGAGAAGGAGATGCAAGGTTCAGGCATAATACAAGGCGGTCCTGGAAAAGGACCGGTGCTCATGAAGAGCATATCCGCTTGCGTATTATTGCACAAACTCAGCATTTGCTTGCTGAGTTTTTTATTTGAAGCGCAGTAGTCGACTTGTATTACATAATCGCTGTATCTAAGCATGAAATTAAATATTACAGAAAAATTATTAAAATATCTCCGAGCTTGTTGATCTAAGGCAATCGCTAAGAGAACAAGACCTTACGGTGTAACTGGAAACGGTTATGCCCTCCATTGTGAAAAGGAGATGCTAGAGTTTGATGCGTACTCATGAAGGGTGCTGGCTTATGAAGAGCTGTGTTATTGCTTGTGTGTATGCTAAAGACCCGGCATTTGCTTGCCGGGTCTTTTTTATTGAAATAGTATTCATAATACCAAATAGCTGTTAAATAGGAGCAACATAATGCATGAACTATCGTTGATGACCGGAGTTATGGAAACAATTGGAGAATCAGCACGGGCAAACAATATAAATAAGGTAAAAAATGTGAAACTTGTAATAGGGAAGCTTACTCAAGCCCTCCCGGACAGTCTCCAATTTGCCTTTTCGGTGTTGTGCAGCGAAGATGAGCTGTTCTCCGGAGCTGCTTTAGAGATCGAGGAAAGAGATATTAGATGCATCTGCGAAGAGTGCAGTCAGGAATTTGTTGTTGAAGATGGCTACAGTTTTGTCTGTGATAACTGCCAAAGCTTAAAGGTAAGTATCATATCGGGACGAGAACTGTATATCGATTACTTTGAGGGGGACGTGTTTGGTGGTCCAAGTTAAACTGGCAAGCTCAATATTAGGGGCCAATGATTTAATTGCTCGCAAGAATCGCCGCAATTTCCAGGAACAAAAAATACTGACAATTAACCTGATGAGTTCCCCGGGAGCGGGTAAGACCACTATTCTGGAACGGACTATTGAGAGCTTGGCCGATTCTCTCAAGATCGCTGTTATTGAAGGCGACCTTTACACCGACCAGGATGCTCAGCGCATCGAAAAAAAGGGTGTCAAAGTTGTACAGATAAATACGGACGGAACCTGTCATCTTGATGCCGGAATGGTTGACCGGGCATATCAAGAAATCGAGTATGACGGTCTGCAGTTGTTGTTTATTGAAAACGTCGGTAATCTGGTATGCCCGGCCGAGTTCGACCTCGGAGAAGAACTTCGCGTTGTAGTAACAAGTACTACTGAAGGGAATGACAAGATTACCAAGTACCCGCTTATATTTCGGGAGGCAAAAGTCATTCTTTTAAATAAGATCGACCTGCTGCCTTACACTGATTTCAGTCTAGAGACATTCGAAAAAGATATACAGCTCATTAACCATGATGCCAGGATATTCATGATTTCAGGCCGGACAGGGCAGGGAATAGAAGAATGGACCCGATGGTTGACCGAGGAGGTGAGATCTAAAGCATCCACCTTTTAAGTTTACCTAAAGGATCGAGTGGGAGAGAAGACTCTTGTAAATTCTTGAAGTTGGGAGGAATGCATTAAATGCCTACCAAGCTAAACCGACGTGATTTTCTTAAACTTTGCGCTGGTTCGGCGGCGGCTGTATCCTTAGCAGGATATTTATCGCCGTTTATGAAAGAAGCAGTGGCAGCGGGCGCCCCGCCGGTTATCTGGATTCAGGGGGGAAGCTGTACAGGATGTTCAATATCTCTTTTGAACACAGTCAACCCGGATATTGAAAAAGTCCTCACTGAAGTTATCAGTCTCCGTTATCATCCGAACGTATCAGCAGCTGCCGGGGACCTGGCTATTCAGGAAGCGGTTTATAAAGTCGCCAATGAGTTTGCCGGAAAATTTTACCTGGTTGTTGAAGGAGCAGTACCGACTGGTGCCAACGGCCATTATTGCATAGTCGGTGAAAAAGACGGCCACCATCTAACCTTCCTGCAGATGATCAAGGATATCGGTTCCAAGGCAGCCGCTATTTTGAGCTTCGGAACCTGTTCAGCTTTTGGCGGGCTGCCGGCTACCAGCCCTAATCCTACAGATTGCAAAGCTGTAGATGACATTATTAAAAATGTGCCGATAGTTAATGTCCCCGGATGTCCGCCTCATCCCGATTGGATGGTAGGGACCATAGCCCATGTTCTTCTCTATAATGAAATACCCGAGCTGGACAAGTTCAAACGACCCAAGATGTTCTTTGGCAGCATTATCCACGACAATTGCCAGAGACGCCAGTACTTTGACAATGCGATTTTCGCAAAGAATTTTGGGGACCCGGGCTGTATGCTGGAACTGGGATGCAAGGGTCCCATAGCCCATTGTGATTCCACCACCCGCCTGTGGAATGGTGGGGTGAACTGGTGCGTAAAAGCCGGCGGAGTCTGTATTGGCTGCACAGAACCCCAATTCCCGGCCTGGCCCATTTATGAGAGAATGCCAGAAATGCCTATAGGACCGGCCATGACCGCTACGGTTGACCAGATCGGCCTGGCGCTGGGCGGGGCAACTGTCCTGGGCATTGCCGGACATCTGGGCGGGAATATACTCACCGGAAGAATAGGTCCGCATAAAGAAGAAGCGAAAGAAGGTGAGAACTAATGGCAACGACTATTAAAGTTGATCCCATTACTCGCATAGAAGGTCATCTGGCGGTAGAAGTTGAGGTCGACGGCGGGGTAATAGTAAACGCTAAAGCAAGCGGCATGCTTTTCAGAGGTTTGGAATTAATCATGCAGGGGCGCGATCCCAGGGATGCATCCCAGATCATGCAGCGCATCTGCGGCGTTTGACCGGTTGCACATGCTAGCGCGGGTTCGCTGGCTTTAGACAACGCATTTGGAATTGAGCCGCCGGCAAACGGCAGAATAATCCGTAACTTGATATTGGGTTCGAACTATATTCAGTCTCATATACTGCATTTCTTCCATCTGGCTGCCCTGGACTTTGTTAAGGGCCCGGATATTCCTCCCTTCGTGCCCCGTTATGAGGGTGACTATCGCCTTCCCGAAGCGGTCAACAAGGCAGCGGTCGATGCTTACCTGGCAGCTTTGAAAGCGCGTCGCAAGGCTCATGAGATGACGGCTTTGTGGGGCGGGAAAATGCCTCACCAGCAGGCCATCGTTCCGGGAGGAGCTACTGAGACTCCCGATACTCACAAGATTTTTGAATTTAAATACCGTTTGAAAGAACTAAAAGACTTTATCGATGGCACCTATATTCCCATCGCCAAAGCAGTAGTTGATGCCTATCCCGATTATTTGGAAATAGGCAAGGGCTGCATGAATTTCCTATCCTACGGCGCTTTCCCGCTTGAAGAAGGGATGGACCACGTAGCCAAGAAGAAATTCTTTACCTCGGGAACATTTGTGAGAGGACAGCACCTGGCTCTGGATGTTGCCAAGATCGAAGAAGAAGTTAAATACTCCTGGTATAAAAATGATACCGGGGGCAATAAGCCAACTGAAGCAGTAGTAATACCCGATGCGGAAAAGAAAGACGCCTATTCCTGGATTAAGGCACCGCGTTATGGCGGCGAGCCGATGGAAGTGGGTCCCCTGGCCAGATTGTATGTTATGAAGCAGAAAGATGTTATGGGCTTGGGCCAAAAGGCCTTCTCGGTAATGGGCCGCCACTATGCCAGGGCCATTGAGTGCAAAATGATTGCCGAAGCTTTGGATGAGTGGGTGATGAAACTGGAGCCTGGCAAACCCACCAGCACTCCGCACAAGATTCCGGATGATGCGCAGGGCATGGGCTTGACCGAAGCACCGCGCGGTGCTCTGGGACACTGGAATAAGATCCACAACCAGCGGACTCAAGTGTACAATGCCATTGTGCCGAGTACCTGGAATATGTCACCTCGCTGTGACCAGAACAAGATGGGTCCACTGGAGCAGGCATTGGTCGGCACACCGGTGAAAGATCCAAACAATCCATTTGAAGTTGTACGCGTAGTGAGGTCTTTTGACCCTTGTTTGGCCTGTGCTATTCACATTATGACTCCAGATAAGAAGACGATCAGCCAGTTCGTAGTAAGCTAGGGGGTGTGAAAATGGTAAAACAGATGGAGGATAGGCATTCCATATGGATCAGGATATTTCACTGGTCCAATATGATTGCCATAACCCTGTTGACCTTATCCGGTTTTTATATTCACGCTCCCCAGACATTTACATTGTTCGATAATATGGACAATGCGAGAATGCTGCATTTTGCGATGGGATATCTTTTAACATTTGGGATCGTGGGTAGAGTGTACTATATGTTTGCGGCCAATGATGTTCATAATATCATCTACGCACCCGTGGAAGATACGAAAAAACTGCCCAGCATGATCAAGTACTATCTGTTCCTGGCTGATGATCATCCTTACTATGGTAAATATAATCCCGGTCAGAAGGGCATGTATACTGGAGTTATTGTTTTGGCAATAGTCCAGATAATAACCGGCTTTATAATGTATAATCCTCTGTTTTTCACCGGTTTATCTGGATGGTTCGGGGGATATATTACAGTGAGGCTTATCCACTATATCATAACCTGGATATTCGTGCTGATGGTTCTGGTTCATGTTTATCTGGACGTAGCTGAAGGAATTCCGGTATTGAAGTCCATGTTTACGGGTAAGATCCCGGCTGATTTCCATCATGGATATCATGAGGAGGAAGCACATTAGGATCATTACACAGCATCAACTATTGAAATGGAGGCCCGGACGTGAAGCGTATAATAGTAGTCGGAATCGGTAATTTAATCATGAAAGATGAAGGAGTAGGCATTCATGTCATAAGGCAGTTAGAGACTATGGGACTTCCTGAAGATATTGAATTAATTGACGGGGGTACACATAGTTATGATTTGCTGGATTTTTTTAGCGAGTCAGATGTATCCATAGTAGTTGATGCTATGCTGACAGGAGGTGAGCCCGGTACCATTTACCGGGCCCCTCTAGATGAGCTAAACCTCAAGCCACACAGCCAGATAAATTCTCTTCATGAAATGCATTTTGTAGAAGCCGTCGAGATGGTGCGCATGTTAGGATATCATCCGGAGGTTCTGGTTTTTGGGGTCGAACCTAAATCTATTGAGCTGGGTCTCGAGTTGACTCCTGAAGTTGCGGCAAAGGTTCCCAGAGTAGCAGAACTTATCAAAGAGGAAATTGAACGACTGCGACAAACTGATCCTGCATAGTGGAACTTATTACGTATTTACGGGAGAAAAATATAGTATCAATTTGATACTTTCCCGATGAGGTCATATCGTTAAAATTCCTTGGGGTGGGCTGCAGTGATGAGGCCCACCTCAAAGATTATTTAGGGTGCACCAAAATTAAACTAAAATGGGCCATACTGGCAGCAGGGTGAAACAACGGGGTAATATTCTTAATGGAATATAAAACGTACAGCATAATTATTAAAGGTATAGTGCAGGGAGTGGGATTTCGCCCCCATGTCTATCGTCTTGCCATGGAATATGACCTGAAAGGCTGGGTTCTCAATTCTTCGTCAGGGATTTTCATGGAGATTGAGGGCGAGGAGCAGAAACTGCATCATTTTATGCATAGGCTGCAGGAAGAACCTCCACCCCTAGCTTTGATCAGCAGCTTTGAAGCTGTTCCTATTAAATTGCAGGGTTTCAGTGAGTTTACTATTCGACTTAGTGAAAGCCAGGAAGAAAAAAGTGTTATGATTTCGCCGGATATTGCAATCTGTTCCGATTGCAAGCGAGAAGTAAGGGATCAAATGGACCGGCGCTTTGGATATCCGTTTACCAACTGCACTAATTGCGGACCTCGATTTACCATTATTAAGGACGTGCCCTATGACCGGGCTAAAACAACTATGGCGCCGTTTCCCATGTGTCCACAGTGCCAGAGCGAGTATGGAAATCCGGCCCACCGGCGGTTCCATGCTCAACCCAACGCCTGCCCGATATGCGGGCCACAGATAGAAATAGTGGACAACAACGGGCAAAAAGTAGAAAAAAGTGCGGTGGAGATGCTGAAAGCAGGAAGCATACTGGCCGTAAAGGGTTTGGGCGGATTCCATCTAGCAGCTGATGCTAGAAACGAGAAAGCAGTTCAGCTTCTTCGCTTCCGCAAGCGCCGTGACATCAAACCTTTTGCTGTAATGGTCAGGGATGTTGATACCGCGAGACGTTACTGTTTGTTCAATGATGCCGAGGAGAAGCTGCTAAGCTCTCCCCAGGCCCCTATAGTTGTTATGGAAGCCCGCAAGGATAATGGATTGCCGGTTAAAGCCATTCATCCCGGACTAAATACTTTGGGGATTATGTTGCCTTATACGCCGATGCACTACCTTCTATTCGATGGTGACCTCGATATACTAATTATGACAAGTGCCAATATCAGCGATGAGCCATTGATTATCGATAATGAAGCTGCATTACAAAGTCTTAAGGATATAGCTGATTACTTTATTTTGCATAATAGAGAAATATATAATCCCTGCGACGATTCTGTAACCAGGATAACGTTGTCAGGGGAACTGCATTTCTTCAGGAGAGCAAGAGGGTATGTACCCAGGGGGATTAAAATCCTTCGTGAATCTGAACCAGTTTTGGCTGTGGGCGGAGAGATGAAGAATACCTTTTGCATGACCCGTGCGGGAATTGCTTTTCCAAGCCAGCACTGGGGCGATATGAATCACTACTTAAATTACATTAATTTTCAAACCGGTATTCAACGCTTTCAAAAAATGCTTGATATCGAGCCCAGGATAATTGCCCATGACCTTCATCCCGATTACCAGACCAGCCGCTGGGCCAGGAACCAGGCGATTGACAAAAAAATAGCCGTGCAACACCACTGGGCACACATGGCAGCGGTTATGGCAGAGAACCAGATCGAGGGCCAAGTACTGGGACTTATTTGCGACGGCACGGGATGGGGTCTGGATGGAGCGGTTTGGGGTTGTGAGTTGTTGCGGGGTGACTACAAGCAGTTTGAGCGCCTGGGCCATTTAAAATATATGCCATTACCGGGAGGAGACCTCACTGTAAAAAAACCTTATCGCATGGCATTCAACTACCTGTATAGCGTTTTTGGCCAGGAGGCCCAAAAACTGGCAGTGCGTTTTCTGCCCGATTTAAGCATTCAGGAAATGGATATCATTAAGCAGCAGCTCGATAGAAGAGATCATTTATTGCAAACCTCTTCCTGCGGGAGGCTGTTTGATGCTGTCTCGGCTTTGCTAAATATATGCTCCATAAATCGTTCGGAAGGCCAGGCTGCAATAGAACTGGAGGCGGCAGCTCGCCTGGAAGAATGGAATCATTATCCTTACGGGCTTGATAATGAATACGGTTCATGGATGATGGATGTGCAATCCACCTGGGAGAATATGGTGGGCGATCTGTTAAATGATGTACCGATAGAAGTAGTTGCTGGGCGTTTTCACCTGACCATGGCAGAGATGTTTTCCGAATCGCTTAGGATACTGCGTGACGAAAACGGCCTGAATCGAATTGTACTGAGTGGCGGCGTATTCCATAATCAGATTCTTTTGTTACAATTGATTAGAAGGTTACAGGACTCAGGTTTTGAGGTCTATCAGCATAGATTGGTCCCGCCCGGTGACGGTGGAATATCACTGGGGCAGGCATCAATAGCAAGTGAGGTGTTTTCATAATGTGCCTTGGAGTTCCGGGAAAGGTTATAGAGATCAAAGATAATGAGGTTGGTGTTGTTGATATCCAGGGAAATGAGGTTCAGGTAAGTATTGCATTGACCCCTGAAGTTAAGGTGGGTGAACACGTCCTGGTTCACGCTGGTTTTGCCATGGAAATAATTGATGAGGAGTATGCCCTTGAAACCATGGCTTTATTGGAAGAATTAATGGAGTTCAGGGAGATGGATGATGAAAAAGCCAGACACTAAAGACTACGTTAAAATACTACTCGACGAAATACACGCTGAAAAAAATGAATACGCCCTCATGGAAGTATGCGGAACTCATACTATGGCCATCGCCAAGAGCGGGATTAGAGAACTGGTACCGCCGCAACTGAATTTATTATCCGGACCGGGCTGCCCGGTTTGCGTAACTGCTCAGGGAGATATTGATGCGGTGATTGAACTGGCTCGGAGCCGGGAGATAACCCTGTTGACCTTCGGGGATATGATGAGGGTACCGGGGACCGATACTTCACTTCAGGAGGAACGCAGCCGGGGGGCTGATATACGAGTTGTCTACTCACCTATGGATGCAGTGCAAATCGCAGCTGAAATTCCAGAAAAGCAGATTGTATTCCTGGGTATTGGCTTCGAAACTACGGCTCCCACCGTAGCAGTAAGTGTAGAAGAAGCCAGGCGGAGGCAGCTCAAGAATTATTCGGTTCTTTCTTTGCATAAAGTTGTGCCGCCAGCCCTGGAAACCATATTTTCCGATCCGGAAATAAAGGTTGACGGACTTATATGCCCAGGCCATGTTTCGGCCGTTATCGGGCTTAATCCTTATGCGCTTCTAGCCGGAAAGTATCATAAACCATGTGTAGTTACCGGATTCGAAGCAGTTGATATTCTGGAAGGTATCGTCATGCTATTAAGACAGCTTCGTAAAGGCGAAGCAAAGGCTGATATCCAGTACCGCCGAGTAGTTAAAGCAGACGGAAATCCGGTAGCCCGTGCCATATTAGAGCGCGTTTTTCAGACAGTTGATGCTCGCTGGCGCGGTTTGGGAAGCATTCCTGGCAGTGGATTGGCAGTGAGATCGGAATATGTAGACATGGATGCTTATGCAAAATTCCGGATTGCGTATATTGAAGATAAACCAATAAAGGGTTGTGCATGCGGCGAAGTGTTGACCGGGAAAATATCACCCAGGGAGTGTCTTTTATTTGGCAGGGCCTGCACGCCTTTAAAGCCGATAGGACCCTGTATGGTCTCTCATGAAGGAGCATGCGCGGCCTATTATCGCTATACACCCTTGAAAGGAAGTATATAGATATATGAAACTTGGTGAAAGGATACTCATGGCTCACGGCAGCGGAGGACTGATGAGCCAGCAGCTGATTGAGCAGTTATTTAAGCAAGCTCTGAACAACAAATATCTGGAACCGATGCTGGATGGTGCTGTGCTTAACTTGCCGCCCGGGCGGGTGGTTATGTCAACCGATTCCTTCGTCATCACGCCTTTATTCTTTCCTGGCGGTGACATAGGAAAGCTGGCCGTATGCGGAACTGTAAACGACCTGGTGGCGTGCGGCGCAGAACCCTTATATCTTTCCAATGCCTTTATTATTGAAGAGGGATTTCCTATTAAAGATTTGCAGAGAATTGTACAGTCAATGGCAGCAACGGCCGAGCGCGTGGGTGTAAAATTGGTAACTGGAGATACCAAAGTAGTGGAAAAGGGCAGCGCTGACGGACTCTTTATCAATACTACCGGGATAGGTGTTATACCTGAAGGCCTGGATTATACTCCAGCGCGTTTGGAACCTGGCGATAAAGTTATAGTCAGCGGTCATATAGGAGACCATGGCCTTTCAATATTAGCCCAGCGCGAAGGCCTTCGCTTTGGCACCCCGGCGATAAGTGATTGTGCTCCATTATACAACTTGGGGCAGGCTTTGAAGGGGTTTGGAGCAGACATAAAATGCATGCGGGACCCAACACGTGGCGGCCTGGCGACAGTTTTGAATGAAATTGGAGTGCAAGCCAACCTTGGCATCCGCATTGATGAAAGCTTAATTCCTATCTCACCGGTGGTGCAAGGTGCGTGTGATATGTTGGGACTCGACCCCTTATATATGGCCAATGAAGGCAAGATGGTCATTTTCGTCAGCGGAGAACGCGGGCAGGAAGTGCTTGAAGCCTTATGGTCTATAGATGATTATAAAAACGCTGTTGTTATCGGTGAAGTGTATGAACAACCAGCCGGTATGGTGCTTATTAAGACAGGTCTAGGGGCGGAACGCATTCTCGGTATTTTAGAAGGAGAGCATGTACCCCGGATTTGTTAAGTTATTTAAAATATAAATAGTAGTTAAAAAAGGATCATACTTTGATCCTTTTATCTTTTCTGTATACGCATTTTATGAATAGAGAAAAAGACTAATGATTTGCAGGAGTATCAAAAAAAAGATCGAATAAAACAAATAGACATAATAATATATATAACATGAAGTTATACAAGTGTAGGAGGTAGAGAGATGGATCGTATGAAGTGGACTGTGTTGATCGCTGGCTTGATCACCGGTGCAATTGGGGTGGCTCTGGTCAAGCTGGGAAATCCGCCCAATATGGGATTTTGTATTGCTTGTTTTGAACGTGATATTGCCGGAGCGTTGGGTCTGCACCGGGCGGATGTGGTGCAATACATGCGGCCGGAGATTATCGGCCTGGTTTTAGGGGCTATGTTTACCGCATTGTTTGCCGGAGAGTTTAAAGCCAGAGGCGGATCAGCGACTTTGGTTCGTTTTATCATTGGGATTTTTATGATGATCGGAGCCCTGGTATTTTTAGGATGCCCCTTGAGAGATGTTTTGCGTATGGCGGGCGGAGACTATAACGCTGTCGTTGGACTCCTGGGATTTGTTGCTGGTGTGGCAACGGGCGTATTCTTTCTCAAGAAAGGTTTCAACCTGGGTCGGTCAGAAATTAGCCATAGCCAGGCAGGCGGCTATATATTACCGGCTATAATGGCGTTCTTATTGGTCTTGCTTCTTTGTAAAACAGTGTTTAACCCGGCGGTTGGGGGTCCTTTATTCTTCAGTAAGAGTGGCCCGGGCAGCATGCATGCAGCCATATGGTACAGCCTGGGTGCTGGATTAATAGTTGGCTTTTTAGCGCAGCGCAGTCGACTGTGTTTTAGTGGTGGAATTCGGGACATGATTTTAATTAAAGATAATACCCTGTTATTGGGCTTTATCGGCGTCTTTATTGGAGCACTGCTGCTGAATATAATTTTTGGCTATTTTAAACCTGGATTTGCATTCCAACCGGTTGCACACACGAAGCATATCTGGAACTTCCTCGGGCTTTACCTGGTAGGCATGGCAGGAACTTTGCTGGGGGGATGCCCCTTGCGCCAGCTGATACTATCCGGGCAGGGTGATATGGATGCTGGGGCCGCTGTAATCGGAATGATTGTTGGAGCAGCCTTCTGCCACAACTTCATGTTTGCGGCATCAGCCATGACAAAAGCCGCCGACGGAACCATAACCGCGCTTGGTGGGCCGGGGCTGTACGGTCAGATTGCGTGTGTAGTTGGCATTGCGGTAATGTTCATTGTTGGCTTTATGTTTAGAGAAGAATAGGGGTGAACGATATGGAAAAACTGGATGTAAGAGGTTTAAGCTGTCCCATTCCTGTAGTTAAAACCAAGAAACTTATAGATAAGGGAGCGCAGGGAATAACGATCCTTGGTGACAGCAGTGTCGCCATGGAAAATGTAAGCAAGCTTGCTGCTTCATGCGGATATAAAATAGATATGAAAAAAAGTGAAAAGAATGACTGGGAGATGGAAATAAGCAAGTAGGCCTAGTGACGGAGAACAGGGGGACGGGTACCTTGTTCACATTTAGAAATTAAGGACAATGTGAAC
>CAZWPO010000002.1:150334-169113 GCA_964635975.1 uncultured Syntrophomonas sp. | reverse complement strand
TAATTTACGCACTTTGTTAACAGGGCCCCCGTCCCCCTGTTCTCCGCGTCCCCCTGTCATTAAATCTTCATATTTTCTTGACATTTTAAACATACTGTCTTAAGAGTGGATTGCTAACATTGAGTCATTAAAACAGGAGGTGATCTCAATGTTTAAGAAAAATGGTGGAAGGATCGTTGCTGCTCTGGCAATTCTTCTGGTAGGCGGATTGCTGCTTACTGGAACCGTTCCAGCCTTTGCTGCTGGGAATGGAGTTGGAAACGGCAAAGAAATGGGAAGGAATGGAAACAGCCTGGTTGGTATTGTAAGCGATGTCTTGGAGCTATCGCGCGCTGACCTGGCAAGCGAACGGCAGGCCGGCAAATCCCTGCTGGATATTGCTGCAGAAAAAGGTTTTGATAAGGACCAACTGGTTGAATCAGTTCTCGCCAAGAGGCAGGCGAATCTGGAACAGGCTCTAAAAGACAATAAGATTTCTGAGGAGCAGTACAACCAGTGTGTTCAGGAGATGGAGGAGAACATAGAGAAAAATCTGTCCAGAACTGAAGTCGGCCCCAATGGCAATGGTAAAGGAAATTCAAATGCTAATGCTAATGCTAATGGAAAAGGCCAGGGCTTAAGAAATGGACCGGGCCAGGGCAAAGGAACTGCCAGCTGTAACGGCAGCGGAAACGGTTGTGGAGTCTACTGCCAGCGGTAATTCTGAGAATTGAGGAGCTGTCATCATTTGATAGCTCCTTTATTTCTTTCCAGACAATAATAAAGTATATAATTTATTTAATATATATAGTCGTCTTAGAGGTGATATTATGGCCAATCGCATACTGGTTGTAGATGATGAAGAGAAGATATTAAGTTCCCTAAAAGACCTGCTTATAAATGAAGGTTACGATGTAAGTATCCAGAGCGACTCCAGCAAAATATCTGAATTAGTAAAAAGAGGTGATTTCAGCCTGCTTATTTTAGATTTAATGATGCCGGAGATGAACGGGTTGGAAGTATGCAAGCAAATCCGCAAGCATTCCGATATACCTATAATCATGTTGACTGCACGGGGTGAGGAAATTGACAAACTGCTGGGTTTGGAATTGGGGGCAGACGACTACATAACCAAGCCTTTCAGCCCCCGAGAATTAGCTGCCCGGGTCAAGGCCATTCTTAGAAGAATAGACAGATCAAACCAGAGGTTAAACCAGTTGGTAAACGCTGGGCCGATTACTATTGATATCGCTCAATATGAGGGTTGGATAAACGGGAACTCACTGGACTTAACTCCCACAGAACTCAAAATACTTCATCTGCTAATGACTCATCCCAATCAGGTTTTCAGCAGGCTGCAGATACTAGAATACGTTTTTGGGGATGCATATGAAGGATATGAACGCACTATCGATACTCATATCAGCAATATCCGCAGAAAGATAGATCTGGGTGATGAGGATTCATTAATCAGGTCGGTTTACGGAGTGGGATATAAATATATTGAAAAGAGGGATCTGCCATGATGAAAACTGCCAGTTTAGAACGCAGGTTTGCGGTGGTTTTAGTAATGGTGGCTTTGCTCTCTACGCTGGCAACGGCTCTGGCCGGAGTATATGCAGGCAGGGAGCTTTTTGCCGAGTATGTGCTTAAGAGCGGCTCACAACAGGCCCAGAATTATGCGCTTATATTCTCTTCATATTTCCAGGAGCATGGCGGGTTTGCTGGTCTCCAGCAGGAGTTCACTACGGCTCAGCATGGCAAAGGTTATGGCAGGATGGGAGGAGGCGGCAGCGGTAGCGGCAACCAGATCCTGCTGGTGGATAACGATGGCAGGGTGATCTGGGATGCTGCTGGTTCGGCATTGGGGCTTCAATTAACTCCTGATCAAATATCCACCGGTGTTCCAGTCCTGGTTGAGGGGCAGACAGTGGGAACGGTGGTCGGTAAAAGGGAAGACGTATGGGGTCTGGGCAGCCTGGAGAATGATTTCCTCAGTTCTCTAACCCTTTATTCGATAACAATTGGCTTGCTCGCCGCTCTGGCGGCTTTATTCTTTGGACTGGTATTGGCGCGGCCAATAGTCAGACCGCTGCATAATCTATCCCTGGCGACCCACCGCCTGGCTGAAGGTGATCTTGATGTACGGGTACCTGAACAGGGTGATGGAGAGCTTTTTAAGTTGGCCAGGGATTTTAACAAGATGGCTGAATCCTTGAAAAGAACCGATACCATGAGAAAAAATTTCACGGCCGATATAGCCCATGAATTAAGAACCCCGTTGACTATTCTGCGAGCAAACCTGGAAGCGTTGCAGAGGCAGGAAGGTGAGATAGATCAAGCTGTGGTAGCTTCTTTAAATGATGAGATCATCCGCATGAGCAAGCTGGTTAAAGATATGGAAACCTTAGCCCTGGCTGAAACGGGAAACCTTATTCTGCATAAATCGGAGATTGATTTTGACGCTTTGATTGAAAAACTTCAGCCGGTTTTTATGGAAATAAATGAGCGGGGTATGGTTCTTGATCTAAAAATTGAGCCCGGGCTGCCGGGAATAAGCATAGATACTGACCGTATCGTACAGGTCATGCTAAACCTATTGTCAAACGCCCTAAAACACAGCCCTGCAGGAGGTATCATCGGACTTGAGGTAAAGCGGGGCGATGGCGTAGTCCAGGTGTCAATAAGCGATCAGGGTGAGGGTATTTCTCCGGAGCAGATACCATTGATTTTTGAGCGATTCTATCGCAAGGGTGATGCTCGTACGCGCAGTCTGGGGGGAATGGGTCTGGGCCTGGCTATTGCAAGGACTTTCGTAGAAGCTCATGGGGGGAAGATCTGGGCGGAAAGCATGCCAGGCCGGGGAAGCATCTTTTATATGAACCTGCCTGACACGCAGAGCTAAGCGATGCTTGGCCTTTATGCGGGAAGACTGATTATAAATTGAGCTCCGCCGCCTTCGATACCGTTAGCGCCAATGGACCCTCCATGACCTTCTATAACAGCCCGGCTTATCGATAGACCGATACCGCTGCCTCCATTACTTCCTTTATAGAAGCGGTCAAAAACGCGGAGTTCTTCGCCGGGAGAGAATCCAGGGCCATCGTCTGAAATGATAATGTTTATTTGGTCATTTTTTGCAGTGATATTAACATCAACTGAACTGGCTGCGTAGCGAACTGAATTATCGACGATATTGTACAGAGCTTTTTCGATTTTGTCCTGGTCTACCGAAATAACCGTGTTTTCATCCACGCTGCTGGAAAGCTTTATAGACCTCAAATCTGCTGCTGCTCTTAGTTTATTGAAAACATTGTATACTACTTCGGCGGCTGCAACCTCTCGAATCCGGTATATATCACCCGGAGTCTCCAGTTTGCTCAGATAGATAAACTCATCAACGGTTTTTTTCAAACGCTGACTTTCTGCAATAATTACCTCAAGGCTCTTGTCCACCGCTTCTTTCTGGACCATACCGTCGCGGATGGCCTCTGCATAACCCTGAATAGACATCAAAGGCGTTTTAAGTTCATGGGAGGTATTCTGCATAAAAAGCTTCTGCCGTTCGTCATAATCGGTAATTCGGGCGGCCAGCTCGTCGAAGCAGTTGGAAAGATCTTCGAGCTCGTCACCAGTCTTGAGACTGGCACTCTTGTAAGGACTATGAACAGAAAATGAATGCATGTTTCTTATTAGTAGATCAATACCCCTGGTAAAATGTGCGGACAGCAGGGAAGCGATAATAATGGCAATAAGTCCTGCCAGCAGGAAACTAACTATCTGACTGCGGTAGAGACGCGGATAGATGGCAGATATATCGGCAGATTCGGCTGCAACAATTACCGTGCCGATATTCTCGGAGCCATTGTTTATAGGAAAGCGTTCGATAATGTATTGATCATTTAAACGAGCTTTTTGACGATAGCTGCGCAGAATTTCCTGGCGGGTGGTCTGATCGGTATTGGTGTATACGGGTTTATCATTTTTGTCGAGGATTAAAATATGTGTATCAAGAAATTGACCGGCCTGTTTTAAGGTTTTCAATGCCTGGATCTTAGCTCCCAGTTGGCTGGAATCAATCTGCGCATTGGCTAGCGAGTCTGCGACAAGGCTGGCTTCTTTTTTAATCTCTTCTCGGGTCTCCTGCACTGAATAGTAGTACAGGATATATCTTAAAGATATAGCGCTGAGAACGAAGCTAAGGATTAAAAGAGTTAAGAAACATAATACGAGCTTGTTTTTGATCTTCAATTTCCATCATCCAATCTATATCCAAAGCCCCAGACTGTAGTGATTTCAACTATAGAACCAGCTTCCTGGATCTTTTTTCTCAATCTTTTTACCAGATCATCGATGATGCGGCTTTCACCAAGGTAATCGTATCCCCAGACCTTTTCTACCAACTGTTCGCGATTAAAAGAGATGTTGCGGTTGCTGGCTAAAAATGAGAAAAGCTCATATTCTCGAGTCGTTAGATGGATCTCCTGGTCACCCAGGAAAAGGGTGCGCCGAGCAGTATCGAGGCAAAGGTCTTGTATGAGCAGTCCTTCTTTTTCGGGGTGCGACAATTTCTCCAGGCGCCGGAATATATTTTTTACGCGAACTACCATCTCCCGAGGGCTGAAAGGTTTGGTTAAGTAGTCGTCCGCACCCAGTTACAACCCGATAATTCGGTCCATTTCTTCATCTCGTGCCGAGACAAAAATAATAGGTGTATCCACCCTGCGCCTGATAGACCGGCATAGATCCAGCCCGTCAGGACCAGGCAGCATGATGTCGAGTATGATGAGATCGGGTCTGTGGCTTTCAATCCAGGAGAGAAGATTGAGGCCGTCTTCCAGCAGGCTGACGTGAAAACCCTCTTTCTGCAGATAAAGATTGATCAATTCCCGGATGTTTCTTTCATCCTCAACCACCACAATATGCTTCATGATTGCGAACCCCTTGTTTCGATTTTAACATAAGAAGGAAGAGGTGGTGGGATTTAGCCACCACCTCGTGCTGATTACGATAAGGTGTTAATTATTTCATCGAAGATTGCGATCTTGCTCTCCAGTTTTCCGTTAAGATCACTTGACAACTCAAGCACCTGGTCGATATGGGCCTGGGCATCATCAAGCTTGCCGTTTTTACAATCCTGACGGAAAGCTTTGCGCTCCTGGGCAATATCCTTCCTCAAGGCCTGGACTTCTTCATTGATCGGCTTAATAGTCTTCTGCAGGGCTCTAGCTTCCTGTAGTGCTTCCTTATCTTGCGCATCCCAGGTATCAATAGTCAGGCTCATGATCTGGTCCCTTTTCTCGATTTCCTGCTGCCTTAAATCAAGGGCTGCCATTTCCAGAGCAGCTAGCTGGTGCAGTTCATCTTCAAATTCTTTCATCGTATCCATTACCTTGGCTTTGGCGCCTGGATTGGCAGCCATCTCCTCAGCTGACGCAATTATACCAAACTCGTCGCTGCTGGGGGCAGCCATGGCTATACCCGATGCGCTTAGCAGAAACGCGGCCGTCAGCAAAAAACTCAGCACTCTCTTAATTCTCTTCATCACTATCGTCTCCTTTTCTTTATTTAAAACCAGTATAGAAATCAGCTGGGGAGCAATGATGAGAGAATTGTATAAATTCTGTAAGGAATATCAAATAGAAAAAAAGCCTCCCGGCAAATAAACCGGAAGGCTATTGTTGAAACCTATTCTAACTATTTATCCGTGGGGATTCTCATACCATAGAAAGAACGCCATACAAAGAATAATGCTATAACCAGGAAGACGATGCCCACTGTCGGAGCGATCTCTCTAAAAGCTGCCGAAATAGCGATTTCCATGGCCAGCAATCCGAACAGGGTAGTAAACTTGATGATCGGATTCATAGCTACTGATGAAGTGTCTTTAAAGGGGTCGCCTACCGTATCACCAACAACCGTTGCTTCGTGCAGGGGAGTACCTTTTTCTTGTAGATCAACTTCGACTACCTTTTTAGCATTGTCCCAGCAACCTCCGGCATTGGCCATAAATACAGCCTGGAACAAACCAAATACCGCAATGGAAATCAGGTAGGAAACAAACAAGGATACAGATGCCTCACCTCCAGCACCAGCTCGGGGAGCAGCCAGGCAGGAGAAGGCCAGGGTAAAGGAAAAGATGGCTATGAATATGTTGAACATACCTTGTTGAGCATACTGGGTGCAAATTTTTACGACTTCTTTAGACTTCTCAATTGAAGCCTTCTGATTCGCGCTTTCGTCCAATTGGATGTTCTTCTTAATATACTCAACCGCACGATATGCGCCGGTCGTTACCGCCTGGGTGGAAGCGCCGGTAAACCAGTAAATAACCGAGCCGCCAGCCAGTAGACCAAATATGGTATAGGGATTAAGTAAGGTTAGAATTTCCTCCGGCTTTACTCCCAGTGTACCCTGGATAACCAGGATCAAGGAAAAGATCATGGTTGTTGCGCCTACAACAGCAGTACCAATAAGCACCGGTTTGGCGGTTGCTTTAAAGGTGTTGCCAGCACCGTCATTGGCTTCCAGGTAGTGCTTGGCTTTTTCGAAATCCGGCTGGAATCCGAACTTTTTGTATATTTCCTTATCGACATTGGGGATTTCTTCGATCAAGGACAGCTCATAAATAGACTGGGCATTGTCAGTGACAGGACCGTAGCTGTCAACTGCAATAGTAACCGGTCCCATGCCCAGCATACCGAAGGCAACCAGGCCGAAAGCGAAGATAGAGGGATAGATCATAATAGCGCTGAGGCCGTAACCGCTGGCCACATAGGCAATGAACATCAAGCCGAAGAAGACCATACCGATCCAGAAGGCACTGAAGTTGCCTGCTACCAGGCCGGAAAGTATGTTTAGGGAAGGTCCGCCTTCACGGGATGCTTTAACAACTTCAGCTACATGTAAGGAGTTCGGACTGGTAAAGATTTTGGTGAACTCAGGAATAAGAGCAGCACCTAGAGTCCCTACGCTGATAATAGTAGCCAGGACCATCCAGAGCTTCGACAGCTGTTCAGGTACACCAGAGCCAGGCCCAAGCATGTAGTAAGAAACTGCATAAGTAACTACGATAGACAGCAGGGAAGTGATCCATACCAAGCTGGTCAGGGGCTGTTCGAAGTCAAAATCATCCTTATCGCCAAAGCGAGCTGAGCTGAAAGCTCTATTAATGTAAAAGGAAGCAATTGACGTGATTATCATGAGAACGCGCATTACGAAAATCCAGGTTAAGAGGATACCGGTTAGGGCAGGCTGCACAGCGAGGACTATAAAAGTAACCAGGGCAACGCCGGTTACGCCGTAGGTTTCGAAACCATCAGCGGTAGGTCCAACGCTGTCGCCGGCATTGTCACCGGTGCAGTCAGCTATTACACCGGGGTTGCGGGGATCATCTTCTTTTATTCCGAAGACGATTTTCATCAGGTCGGATCCGATATCGGCGATCTTCGTGAATATGCCGCCGGCGATACGCAGAGCGCTGGCGCCCAGTGATTCACCGACTGCGAATCCAATAAAGCTGGCTCCAGCCAGGTCTCTGGGAACCCAGAGCAGAATGATCAACATCATGATCAATTCTACGCAAACCAGAAGTACACCGATGCTCATTCCTGCATCCAGAGCTATGTTTAAAAGCTTGAGTGGTTTGGTTTCAAGTGAAACAAAGGCGGTGCGGCTGTTGGCGAGAGTATTCATGCGGATGCCGTACCAGGCTACTGAATAAGAACCCAGAATACCAATTACGGTCCAAGCCAGGATTAACAGCACGCCGCCCGTGTGCATATCCTGCAGGAAACCGAAATAGAAGGCGATGCAGAATCCGATAAATGCAAATAATATAGCCAGCAATTTACCCTGCTGAAGCAGGTAGGTTTTACAGGTTTCGTAAATAATGTTTGCCACATCTAGCATGGACTGGTGAGCTTCCAACTTCTTGACTTTGGTGAACTGGTATACACCAAAGAGCATTCCCAAAACACATACTATGATGCCATAAGTAAGAAAACTATTCTGCTGAGCGGTGAGATTGGGAATAATTAGATTAGCCTCACTGGCCATGGCCAGGGCTGGAGAAAACATCATGATGGGCAGGCTAAGCAGTCCTCCCAGTGCTGTTTTCACAACATTGTTCTTCGAAATAAATGTCACCGTCTATCTACCTTCTTTCTTTGTTTGTTGTCCGCCGGTATGAGGAGATAATCTCCAAACTAAACAGATATAAACAGGATTAATTATTAACGTTTTATCCCCTCCTTATACCATCCATGTATAAATCCACAGACAAAAACAACCCTATAGCCCGTATTTGCAATGCAGACATCTCATCCTCATTCACAAACATGCGGTTAAATTCACACCAGATCAGCAAAGATGTGAAAATAAGGTCATAAGAAGATATTAGACTAGTGGAGCTAGTAATGCAAAACCCCGAGGGGTGGCATATCTGGCGTGATTAATAAAGACGAACCCAAATAAAGCAAGTTATCAAGCTGATAGGGAAATAATCTTGAAATATCGCTACAAACCTTGACTTGACGGTAAAAATATGTAAAGCTAAAATCGCTGGAGGATTTTTTTAAGGGTCCTCCAGCACCATTTTATAGGAGATTATCTTGCCCATCAATCGTTTATTATTTGCGCCACTCGACTGCTTCCTTTATCAGCACCCTTAAAAAGTGACATCAGCAGGCTGACTATGATCATCGCCGATCCAATCAATTCCCGAGGGATGCGTATTTCACCCAGGAGCATGAAGGCTAAAACAAGAGTCATAACCGGTTCGGCAATGCTTAATAATGAAGCCCACGAGGCGCCAATCTTGTGTACCCCTTTCAGGAACCATGAGACAGCCAGAATGGTGTTAAAAAAGGCCATTGCAAAAATTATGCCCAATTGAAAAAAACTCAGCCGGGTAGGGAGTGTACCCTGGATCAATGACAGCCCAAACAGAAAACCGGCTCCCAGCAGGCAAAAAACAAAAATAAGCTGCAGGGCAGAGTTATCTGACATATTTTTGTGTCCGATGAAAGTGAAACAGGCATAACAGAAGCTGGACGACAATGCGAGCAACATTCCAGGTCCTGATATATAAGGAAGCGGATTGTCCCAACCTATAAAGGCGATGCCTGAAACGGCCAGAATAATGCCGGCTATCAGGGATACATCGGGCTTACGCTTTTCGATAATCAGATCCAGGGCAGCTACTGACACCGGATAACTAAAGAAGATTATAGAAAAAAGCCCGGCAGGCATATAATTTAATCCGGTAAAATATAGGAATGAGCCCAATACGATGAAAAAGCCCTGCGCCAGCACCGGCGGTGAAGTGAAAGAAATTTTTTCCTTATTTATTAATAGTATATAAGGAGCCAGCATCAACGCTGCCAACAGGTAGCGAAGAAAAAGAGTTTGAATCGGGAGTAAATTACTGGAATAGGACACTTTGGTCAAAATCGGCAGGCTGGCATACATCAAGGCGGATGCCAATACCAATAAAATGCCTTTTACATGATCTGGCAGGAAGCGCAATGCGATATCCCTCCCTCAGGCTATTGTTTCAGTATAGGATATCCGGGCGCGAAGTCAACAGCAGGCCAATAGGGGTACGGAGTTTGGAAAGTACTTGATGGTAAATGCAAAAGCTTGTTGATTATACATAATATTCATGAAGGAAAACTGGACTGCGTATGGAATTAACTGAATAATGTTTTTAAGGAGTATGGGATGGAAATTAAGACGATTGAGAATTTCAGACTGGTTGACCGCAACAAGGCCAGCGCTGCCGTAGAGGTCAATATTGAAGGCAAGGACTGCCTGGCGGAGTGGGTGTTCTACCTGCAGGCAGATTACTGTGTAAGCATCAAGGTGGGAAAGATCATCAAGGGTGATATAGAGCTCAAACAACTTGCAGAAGAGGTATTTGAGAATCGAGTCAATATCAAATCTGTAATCAGACCGGAAGTACAAAGAGTAAGGGCTGAGCGCCGCGCCATGATGGGTTTGGACTAGAGGGGGGCTTTGCTTTTAAAATCCTTGCATATATTTACAGATAATGATATTGTATTAATCTAAGTAATTCGAAAGTAGTAGGTCAACTACCAGTTTTTATCAATAATGATGGTGCAAAGCTTGCTAACGCGGCTTTTGGGTTTTATCCGTTGAATATTCATTATATCGTGATTTGAGGCGTAAAATTAGTTGTGGACAAGTGAATATCAAAATAGTAATGTGAAGAAAAGTTCCCAGGTCACCTGATAGGGGTCATCCACAGGTATCGTGCCCAATTGATGCGGAGGTGATAGCATGAATAACAGGTGGGGAAAAGGAGATCCAGTTAATTTATCTGATTTGCTAAAAATAACTCCAGTTGCCAATGAGATTATGCAGCTAAGCGAGGAGCTTAATATCAGTACCAATGATTTGCTCTGGATCGTAAATCAAATAATAGACAATAGTGACGGTGAAAACACCGATATTGACAAACTTTTAGGCGATGAGATCAGTGAAGCGAGCGCTGAGGAGGAATGGTCCGACATCGAGTTGGAAAACCTTGAGGACAGCATACGCCAGGGGCAGTATGTGGTCAACATAAAGATTACCAGCCGGGGAAGATTCCCGGAGATTGGATTTAAAGCCGGAATCAACGATAAAGAGGACATCAATTACTTTTTTGATATGATTGCAGATATGCTCGATAAGCTGGATTAGGCAGATGAAAACCCAAGAAGCCCGGCTCTAAAGCCGGGCTTCAGCTTGTCAAAGAAGTTGGCAAGCTGGCAGGGCGAGCAAAAAAGTTGTAGATCGAGGCGCTCGGAAAGCCCGTGATTGAGGCGTACCTGAGTACGTTGATTGAGCGGGTTTTTAGAAGCAACAAAGATATACAGCTTTTTTGACGGTCTGAAGCCCGGCTCTAAAGCCGGGCTTCTTATGTTTAAGGAGATCGAATGATACTGGATGTTACTCAGCGCATAAAGCTGATCAGACCGCGTAGGACCGCAATATTTCCTTACAGCAATTCTGTCTACATAGATGACGACCTGGCTGTATTGATTGATGCCGGTGCGGGAGCCCAGGCTTATATAGATATCGACCCGGAAAAGGTGGGCCTTTTGCTGCTCAGCCATATACACTACGATCATATCCATAACGTTGGTCTTTTTAAAAATGCACGGATTGCAGTCGCCAAGGAGGAAGCCGGTGCTTACAACAGCCCTGATGAATATTTCGCAGTTGTAGGGCTTAACCTCTGGGAAAAATTTATGGGAGATAGAATTTCGGATCGGCTTGTTCAATCCGCAGTAAAAAATGATGATGTAGGAGTACTTGATTTCGAAACATTTAAGGTATCCGATTATTTATGGGACGGAAGAGTATTTGATTTTGGACACATAAAGGCAACTGTCATCCATACTCCAGGTCATTCCCCCGGGCATTATGCTTTCTATTTTGAACCTGATGATGTTTTATTCTCATCCGATCTGGACCTGGCTCCGTTGGGGCCGTGGTATGGCGGGGGTAGGGGTGATTTCCAGGAGCTAGAGACTTCGATAAGAAAGCTCATGGCTATCAAGCCAGCCAAGCTGATAACGTCTCACCGGCGGATATTCGATAGTAAAAAGGATGACATAGCAGCGCTTTTTCAAACCTATCTGGATGTAGCCCTGGCGCGGGAAGAGATGATTAGAAAAAGCCTCACCAAGCCGCTGAGCCTTGAGCAGTTGATAGTGATAGAGTTTGAGCGGGATGGTTATCCCGATAACCGATTTCAGGAGTTCTGGATAAAGGTCATGTTCCATAAACATCTTCAAAACCTTCAGAAAAAGGGCATTATCAAGGAACTTGCAGATGGCCGGTGGGTGCAGGATTGAAGAACGCGTTTACTGAATCGGTCGGCAATTTGTTAAAAGGGTCTTAAATCAATGTGAATTTTTTACGATATATAGGACAAATGATGAAATAATTATAAAATAGTGGTAAAAATCTTACAATTGGCATATAATCTAATTATTAAGGAAAGGAGGTGCCAGAGCTAATTGGATAAAAAACTGATTGACGAGATCCTCAAAGAGATTGGTCTTGAACACGTAGAAGACTATTACGAGGACGAAGAGTAGTAGGAAGCCATGACGGAGAACCCCGTGCATGGCTTCTTGCTTTTTCTGTATTGAGCCTATCTATATGCACTGCTGCTCATTTGAGACGTGGCGGTTTAAAATAGCTTGATCAAAGCTACCGGGGAACAATATTACAAACAAGAATCACTATAGAATCCGATGAGTACAAATTTTGGTGACAGACAGCGATTAGCATCTCATTTCTGCGAAAAGCCTATCAATTGCGCTCTGAGCAAGCCCATTACAATTCTTTAATCACAAAATAGAGAATCCTTCGCTAATTATTTCTGCGCGCTTTTTAAGATAAAACCCTCCAGAGGCCCAAAAAACCTTTTTCAAAATATGAGTGAATATGTTGGTATGGATTTTGCTCACTACAAAAGTGGGGAGTCACTGAATCCACCCATCAGTAGCACTTGTGAAAGGAGGGGAGTATCAGAAGTTCAGTATCATTTGTTGGAAGACATAACAGTAAAAACCAACATATGGAACGGAGGCTGGGCATAAATGGAACTCGAAAACTTGCTCTTAACCAAGGATGAAGGTATTGCGGTCGTTACTATAAACCGTCCCCAATTTCTTAATGCCTTAAATAGAGCGACAGTTGAAGAATTATCACAGATTATTGATCTTGTGGATAAGGACGATGAGGTCAAAGCCGTGATTATTACAGGGGCAGGAGATAAATCCTTTGCTGCTGGAGGTGATATCAACTATATGCAGGATATGGATTCACTGGATTCAAGGGAATTCGGATTATTTGGGCAGGGAGTCCTAAGAAAGCTGGAGTATCTTCCCAAACCCGTAATTGCAGCTATCAATGGCTTCTGCCTGGGAGGCGGCTGTGAATTGGCCATGGCTTGCGATTTCCGTATTGCTTCATTAAAAGCCAAATTCGGTCAGCCTGAAGTTACCCTAGGGGTGACCCCTGGCTTTGGCGGTACGCAGCGGCTACCACGCCTGGTGGGTGTGGGAATAGCCAAACAACTTCTTTTTACGGGTGATATTATAGATGCCCAGGAAGCTCTGAGAATTGGACTGGTAAATCAAGTGGTTTCTGCTGCAGAACTACTAGATTATGTTAAAGGAATCGCGCAAAGAGTTATGTCCGGGGGGCAGATGGCGGTAAGTCTATGTAAGCTTGCAGTAAACGAAGGTATGCAGACCGACATTGACCGGGCAATGACAATAGAAGCAGACCTATTTAGCCTCTGTTTTAGTACCCGGGATCAAAAAGAAGGGATGAAGGCCTTTGCCGAAAAAAGACATCCAGAATTCACGGGTAAATAGGCAAAGCCTTCACCAACTAAAACCAATCACTAACATTATAAACTAATAATCCCGAGAAGTTCAGTGTTTTTTAAGAGACCGGAACAAAAATGGGAGGACAAAAACATGGATAGAATATTACCCTTTACTAATGAGCACCGGATGTTTAAAGAAGCTTTTAGTAAATTTGTGGCTAATGAAATGGTGCCCCATTATCAGGAATGGGAAGACAATGAAATAGTTTCTCGAGATATTTTCAAAAAGATGGGCGATTACGGTTTCCTGTGCACCTGGGCCCCGGAAAAATACGGCGGAGCCGGAGGGGATTTTCTCTATTCTGTAATCGTTGTGGAAGAAATTGCCCGGCAGGGCGTCAGGGGAGTATTCGCATGGCTGCACAGCGATATTGTAGCACCATATATAGGCTCTTTTGCCACTGAAGAACAGAAAGAACGGTGGCTGCCGGCTTGTATAAGCGGTGAAAAAATATTGGCAGTGGCGATGACTGAGCCGGGAGCTGGTTCTGACCTCGCGGCCATGAGAACCAGAGCCATCAAGGACGGAGATAATTACATTATTAATGGATCGAAGACCTTTATCTCCAACGGCATTCTTGCCGACCTGGTGATAGTAGCAGCCAAAACTGATCCCACCGCTGGGGCTAAGGGAGTAAGCCTATTGGTTGTTGAGCGAGGAACACCCGGATTTGAACGGGGCAAACAGATTCACAAGGTTGGTTTGCACGCCCAGGATACTGCAGAACTGTTTTTTGAAGACTGCAGGGTGCCGGACTGTAATCTGCTGGGTGGAGAAGGCAATGGATTTCGCTGTTTGATGCAGAAGCTCCAGCAGGAGAGGCTTATGGTTTCATTAACAGCACAGGCCTCTGCTGAAAGATGCCTCCAGTTAACACTTGACTATGTTAATGAAAGAATCGTATTTGGCAAGCCTGTTGCCAAGTTCCAAAACACCCAGTTTACCCTGGCTGAAATTGCCAGCGAAATCCAGGTGGGCAGAACTTACCTGGATGCCCTTATTCTTCAGCATATGGCTGGCAAAGATGTGGTTCAGGAGGTTAGTATGGCCAAATACTGGGTCTGTGAAATGGAAAATCGGGTGGCGTCGCGCTGCCTGCAGTTGTTTGGCGGTTATGGCTACTGTAAAGAATATGAAATCTCCAGAATGTGGACTGATGCCAGGATTCAAACCATATATGCAGGCACTTCCGAAGTAATGAAAATGATAATAAGCCGGGGATTGGGCCTTTAATAGCAAATTTAGCGGCACCAGCCGACCTTCTATGAAAGGAGAGATGATTATGAATATAGCGGGAAAAACAGCTGTAATTTCTGGGGGAGCATCGGGACTCGGCGAGGCGTCAGCAAGGAGACTTTCCCGATTAGGGGCTAAAGTGGTTTTGCTGGACTTAAATGAAGACAGGGGTGCTGAACTTGCCAGTGAATTGGGTGATAACACAGTCTTTATTAAGACGGATATATGCATTAGCCAGGATGTCAAGCAAGCCCTTGATTTAACTAAAAAAAGATTCAAAAGCATCGACATTATGGTTAATTGTGCGGGTATATCTTCAGGCATGAAAACGGCCAGCAAAAAAGGTCCTCATGATTTGGATTATTTCAAAAAAGTTATAAACATTAACCTCATCGGTGTATTTGATGTGATGCGTCAGGCTGCTTATGAGATGCTTCAAAATGAAATGAACGACGAGGGCGGCAGGGGGGTTATGATAAATACTGCCTCGGTAGCTGCTTTTGATGGGCAGATAGGTCAGGTAGCATATTCGGCCAGTAAAGCGGCGCTAGTGGGAATGACACTTCCCGTGGCTCGTGACCTGGCCGGAGACGGCATTAGAATGTGTACCATCGCGCCCGGACTTTTCAATACCCCGATGATGGCAGCGCTTCCAGAGCAGGTACGCGTGGCTCTTGCAAAAACAGTTCCTTTTCCACAGAAATTGGGCGATCCCGATGAGTTCGCCATGCTGGTCCAACAGATTGTTGAAAATCCCATGTTGAATGGGGAAGTTATTCGTCTGGATGGTGCCATTCGCATGACCCCGAAATAGAAGAGTAAGATTTGGAAGAAAACCCGGTTTAACCATTTAGTTAAAGGGTTTTCATTGATAGAGGAGGCATGAAAATGAGGAGAGTTGCAGTAATCGGTACGGGACACTCAAAGTTTTGCTTTAATTCATCAAAGACATCGGTTGAACTCCTATCAGAAGTGGCTATGGACGCCATCAATGAAGCAAATATAAAGTCCAAAGATATTCAAGCCACCTTTGTAGGTAATGTGCTGGGAGATTTTGAGGAAGGTCAGGGGATGGTGCAGTCCTTCTTTGCCAACGACATTGGCTGCTTCAATGTTCCGGCTTCACGTTTTGAGGGCGCCTGCGCTTCGGGCAGTATGGCGGTCAGGGATGCTTTTATGTGGGTTGCATCTGGATATTATGACATTGTCCTGGTTGGAGGGGTAGAAAAAGCAACTGCCATGGGAACCGGACTGGCTACACGGACTTTTGCTATGTTTGGAGACAGTCGCTATGAATACCCGGCCGGGTTTACCTTCCCAGCTGTTTTTGCTCTGTTGTCACACCTCTATTCCAGCAAGTATGGAGTACCGCTAGATAGATTAAAAGAACAAATGGCTGCGGTATCTGTGCAATCTCACGAATATGCCATAAAAAATCCCAATGCACAGATACAAAAGCAAATAAGTAAAGAAGATGTATTAAAAAGCTTTATGGTATCTACACCGATTCAACTTCAGGATGCCTGCCCCTTCTCTGATGGAGCGGCCGCGGTGGTCCTTGCTTCAGAAGAAGCAGCAAAAAAACTGGTCAAAAAGCCGGTCTATATCTCCGGGATTGGTCAGTCATCTTCAGGAAAGCTCAGCTCTCAACACAAATACCTGCCCAGGATTAGAGCCAGAGAATTGGCCAGCCAGCAGTCCTATAGTATGGCCGGCTTAACTCCCAAGGACATTGATCTTTGTGAACTGCATGATTGTTTTAGTATAGCGGCCATCATTGCTGCCGAAGGTTTGGGTCTGTTTGAATACGGCAAAGCGGGTGAAGCTTGGGAAAAAGGAGAAACCAGGCTAGGTGGCAAGATTCCCATTAACATCTCCGGAGGATTAAAGGCCAAGGGGCATCCGATTGGAGCAACCGGAGTATCTCAGGTATATGAAGTAACCCGGCAGCTCAGAGGCGACATGGTGGATCAGGGTAGACAGGTGGAAGGTGCCAAACATGGACTTATTGATACCCTGGGAGGCGATGGTGTGCTGGTTAGTATGATTCTATCAGCTGAGTAGAGGAGGGTAACTCGTATGGAATACAGACTGACCTTTAAAGAATATAGCAAGGGACTCAAACAGGATAAATTGCTGGGGCTAAAATGCAATGACTGCGGGATGGTAACATGTCCACCTATGATGGTGTGTCAAGAATGTGCAAGCACCAATCACGATACTATTAAGCTCTCCGGAAAAGGTAAGATAATAACATTTACGACTTCCTATATCGCGGCTGAAGGACGCGAAAATGAAACCCCTTATACCATTGTCATGGTCGAACTTGATGAGGGACCATGGATCATGGGAAACCTCGTAGATATTGATCCCAAGAAGGTGACAATGAATGTGATTGGAAAGAGAGTTGTGATCGGCAGCAGGGTGTTCCCAGGAGACAAATACTCAGCTGGTGAAATCCCAAGACCCGCTTTCAGTTTGGATAATTGAGAACAGCGAATGTCACAGCCTCAAGACGGAGTCTTGGGGCTGTGATGAGAAATATTTTGGACATGAGCCTGCGGTCAAATAGGTCTGGGATAGCAACAGTTAAGGCAAAGAACGAGGAAATTATTTACTGCGCGATAAGTGAATACGGACAAAACGGCCCTTTGCACGATGCTGCGAAGCATGATCTGAATCTGTTATAGGGTATTTTAGATAGGAGGAAATGATATGTCTCCAGATAAAGAGTATAAGCAAAAGCTAGGTACTATCGAGGGAGCTGCCCAAAAAATAGAATCCGGAGATCTGGTAGCGACCGGTCTGGCGATTGGAGCTTGCTCTGTTGATATGTATGATGCAATTCTTGCCAGGCATGAAGAGTTAAGAAATGTTAAGTTTTTTGATACCGTTCAGGTCAGGCCGTCCAAAATGTATGATCCGGACTATATGCGCGGCTTGGATGGACACATCAATTTTATGCCCGGATTTTCCATTGCTACACCCAGAAAAATGGGGAGCAGTCAAATGGCTGATTTTTACCCGGTTAAAGCAACCGACCTTCATGAAAAAGTAGCTTCCCGAGCTGACGTATTTATTGCCATGGTTTCTCCTCCTAACCGGTTTGGTTTTGTCAATTTAGGATTGACCAATTTTTATACCATGGAATCGATTCGGAGAGGAAAGGAAAAAGGTAGACTGCGCGTAGCCATTGCCGAGGTCAACGACCAAATGCCCATAGTGTTCGGAAACAACTGGATGAATATCTCGGAATTCGACTATTTTGTAGAGAACTCTACCCCAATTCCCGCGTTTGGACGGGGTGCTCCAAGCGAACGCGATAATACCATAGCCCAATACGTTCTGGAATTAATCAATGATGGGGACACAATTCAAATGGGAATCGGTGGTATTCCGGAAGCGGTGGTAGCCGGATTAAACGGTAAGCGAGATCTGGGTGTGCTAACAGAAATGTTTCCTGGTGGTTTGCCTGACCTGGTTGATAAAGGGATTGTTACTAATGCCAAAAAACCTTTTCATAAGGGAGTGACAATAGCCACCTTCGGCATGGGCGACCAGTCCATGTATGACTATTTACGTGAAAATCCCGCTTGTGAATTACATCCAGCATCTTATACGAATAATCCGGCATTTGTCGCCAGGCACCCCAATATGGTGGCGTTAAACATGGCACTTATGGTTGATTATAGTGGCCAGATAGCTTCGGAGGGCTTAAAGTATACTCAGATTAGTGGTACCGGGGGACAGTTGGATTTTGCCATGGGAGCATTCTGGTCTAAGGGTGGTAAAGGAATAACTCTCCTTAATGCAGCGAGGGAGTTGAAAGATGGGTCCCTATCATCTGCAATCGTCCCCGGGCTGCCAGAGGGAACCCCGGTTACCGTTCCGAGAACTTATGCTGATTATGTAATTACCGAATATGGCATTGCCAGCCTCAGGTACAAATCCAGAAGAGAGCGGGCTGCAGAGTTGATCTCTATTGCCCATCCCGATTTGAGGGGAGAACTAAAGGCTAGCCTGAAAAAGAATTTCTGTCCACAGTGGGCCAATGCATAGTAAAGAGTGCTGTTTGGTCCCACCCCCCTTATTAACAACTAGTATAAAATCCTGATATTAGGTGATGGCGAAGGCTATCGCCGCCTT
>CAZWPO010000002.1:121431-150234 GCA_964635975.1 uncultured Syntrophomonas sp. | reverse complement strand
ACAGGGCTAAGAGGCATAATAAGTAGTCTAAACGATAGTTGATAGATCCGTAACAGCAGTGCCAATTTATGGGCGCAAAGCTGAAATTATAGTATATAGTAATAAAAGATAAAAATACATATATATACCATATAGAAAGAAGCGGGTTTGGGGGGATAGGCATAAATGAGTAGTATAGCAAGAGCGCAAAACTCAGTGGAAAAAGATTAAAGCCATTGCCTGGTATAAGGGGGGGGGACGGAGATGATAAGCAACATTGAATATGTGAAAGAATATTTGGATGCCATTGTATGCTCACTCTATAGTGGGATAATTGCTATAAATAAGGATTGTGCCATTACCATATTTAATCCCGCAGCGGAGAGGCTTTTGGGTATTTCAGCTTATGAAGCCATAGGTAAGCATGTCGATGAAGTCGTACCAGATTTGGGACTCGTCAAAGTTGTCCGAACGGGAAAATCTTTGCTGCATCACAAGCAAAAGGTAGATGAAATCTTCGTTATGAGCAACCGTACTCCTATCATGCAAAATGAAGAACTGGTTGGTGCTGTCGGTTCATTTCATGATATTACCGAGCTTGAGCATGAAAAACAGCTCAAGTCGATTCAGGAGCAGGTAATAGAAAATCCCTATGAAGGAATCATTGTGGTCGATAAGAACGGGTTGGTAACGATGATAAATGATACCTATTTAAACATTGTGGGGCGCAAGCGCGAAGAAATCCTGGGAACACATATCACTCTGATAAACGAGAACTGCAACCTTCCTCAGGTACTAAAGACTGGTGAGCCGATCTTGTGTGATTTTTGCAACGTAAAAGATCAGGGTTTAATAACAATGCGAGTCCCAATTATGAGGGGGGGAGAAATGGTGGGAGCGTTTGGCAAAACACTTTTCACTGATATTAGTGTTGCCAAAATCCTGAACGATAAGTTGGAACAGATGGAGCGCCAGCTTGAATTCTATAAAGAAGAATGTGAGAAACTGAATCGATCGAGCTATGTTTTTGAAGATATTATCGGCAAAAGCGAGGTTATGAACAGCATAAAAAATATAGCCTGGCGTGTGGCAAGAAACATTTCAACCGTGCTGATAACAGGGGAAAGCGGTACCGGCAAAGAAATGTTTGCCCATGCGATCCATAACAGCAGCGAACGGCGCAAGAAACCTTTTATTAAAGTAAATTGCGCGGCTATCCCTGATAATCTATTAGAATCAGAGCTTTTCGGTTATGCAGAAGGGGCTTTCACCGGTGCTAAGAAAGGTGGGAAGCCGGGTAAATTTGAACTTGCTGATCGGGGGACGATCTTTCTCGATGAAATCGGAGATATGCCATTGCTCATGCAGGCTAAATTACTCAGGGTACTTCAGGAACGGGAGCTTGAGAGAATAGGCAGCCTGGAGCCAATAACAGTCAATGTTCGTGTAATTGCGGCTACCAACCAGAATCTAGAAGCTATGGTTGCCGAAGGGAAGTTCCGCGAAGACTTGTATTACCGGCTAAACATTATCGAGATTAATGTACCGCCCCTAAGAGAGCACAATGATGATATTCCAGTACTGATTGACGCACTGATTTCTAAACTGAATGTCAAACTACGAAGGCAGATCAGCGGTATATCAAGTGAAGCGGTTACGCTTCTTCAGCAATATGATTGGCCGGGAAATGTGCGAGAATTGGAAAACGTTTTAGAACTTGCCATGAATATGACTGATAACGTTATCCTCAACTATGACGATTTTCCTTGCGTACAGAGAAGAATCAGCGGGAACAAAAAGGTGGGCGGCAAACAAGTGCTTTCCGATATTCTGGCTCAGACAGAAAAACAGGTATTGGAAGATGTGTTAAGGCATACAAAAGGGGATAAGAGGGCCGCTGCTCAAATTCTGGCCATACACCCCTCGGCACTTTATCGTAAGCTCAACAAATATCATATTAGTAAGTAGAAATAATATACCTTTAGAATGTTGAATCAAAGTATCGATCAAATGTTTAAGTTTGTGGCCTCTACTTAAGAGAGCTCTACGGGTTATTCTGCTCGCTCAAGAGCTGTGATACGGTCACAAACTGATAGCCTTGGTCTTTGAGGTTTTTAATCAGGGAGGGCAGTGCTTCGGCTGTTTGCTTGCACGTGTCGCTGGCATGAAGGAGTACTATGTCACCTGCTTTTGCTTTTTTGCTTACCCGTTCAATTATGGTATTCACCCCGGGATTCATCCAATCCAGCGAATCACAGCTCCACTGTATGGCTTCATAATTTGCTTCGTGTATGGCCTGAACAACGGTATCGTTATAATCGCCATTGGGTGTTCTGATCAAGCTGGCATCCACACCGGTCACTTCTTTGATATTGGCATGGGCTTTGTTTACTTCATCGATTATTTCACTTTTACTAAGATTGCTCAAATTTATATGGCGGTAGCCGTGGCTTCCAATTTCATGACCATCCTGTTGGATGCGCGTGGCTATCTCTGGATATTGTTTGACCCAGGGCCCGGAAAGAAAAAATGTGCAGGTCAATCCGTTATCCTTCAAAATATCCAAAACCGGGGTTGGGGTGCTGCTTCCCCAGCTGATATCGAAAGTCAGAGCGATCACCTTTTTATCTGTTTTAACTTCATAGATTGGCTTCAAGCGATGATAAGCCTGAACATAGAGTACACTTGCCCCCAGGATAACCATAACAAAAATGCCGATGAGTGCAGCTTTCGCCCGTGTATGAAGCTGGTAAAACCCGAAAACTCTTGGCATATGCAGCTTAACCTCCCACCCATGGTTTTTACATCTTTATTGTACGGACGAAGTTATTATTACTTATTTTGCGAACGCATGCTTATCCCGCGCCTAAAGAAAGATACAGCTTTACTTAAGCATCAAAATGTTTTGCCAGGGAGCTTATGAGTAATTAGAAACTAAAACCTCCTTATTATATATGGTTTATAAGAAGTTGCCATTAGGGTGTCAGGTGGTCCTGGTTAACTCAAAAAGTGTGGGGCTGTCTTGATTTTGATTTTTCTTCGGTATATAATCAGAACTACATTCGGGCCGTTAACTCAGTGGGAGAGTGCTTCCTTGACGCGGAAGAAGCCACAAGTTCGAATCTTGTACGGCCCACCATAAAAGCAAACAAAATCCCGTTAGATCGGGATTTTTTGTTTTACCAAAAAAACGCGATAATAATATTGATTTAAGTGGTAATAAGTCGCGATTTTACCGGTCGCTGCCAGCACGGTGTTTTATCGCAAAGGCTCAGCTGAATAACGATTATCCCCACCACATATAATAAAATATCTTTCATGAGTGTGGGAGGTTCGTTATGCTTTATAAATTCCAGGTGGCTACCGCGGAATCCAGCGATTTTATAGTTGAAGGACTTCGCAAGCGTCTGCCCTGGATCAGCCAGAAGGGGCTTTATCTGGATATAAAACAAGATATGATGAAAGACTCGGGGATCGAACTGGTTAACCTGCGCCTGGAAGGGGAGAGCTGTCACTACGTTTTTAAAGAAGAAGATGTTTACCAGGTGTTCTGCCATCAGTTAGCAGAGGTCGTCGCTGAGCATGTAGTCGTCAATTGTGAGGCAAAGCTTCTTCGAAAAGAGATCAATCGCGTTAGCCGCAAGACCAGCATCGAAGAGAAAGATATAATTTTCACCAAAGCCCATAACATAATGCATAACTGTGTTAATTCTGAAAGCCTCAATCTTCTATTGCGCTTCGGCCGGAAAAACAGGATCAGCCAGAGAGTGCTCGAACATATCAAGAACAATGACCGCCTCCTGGTAGAAGGCTTTATTAATTTTTGCCTGCAGGACTATTTGATTGAGATAAAGCACGCGGTAGAGGTAGCCCTCCAGGAGTTGAAAAATGAGAGGGAATATAGTGAGTTCATCAATTTGCTGCGTTATTTCGTTGATAGTCAAAAACCTAAAATGAATGAAGTCAACCTCATGATGAACGGAGATGGGATCTATTATCTGTGGGATGGAAGCGGGGCTGCCATCGACGAGAAATACATCAACTATTACCTGGATGAAATGCTGTTGAATGAAATTAGCCTGGATGATGTTCTGGTAAGCATCCTCATAACTATAGCACCTAAAAAAATAATTCTTCATAACTGCCAGGAGGAGCATCTTGCCTGCGAATCAGTGCTTATGATACGGAGAGTTTTTAAGGAAAGGATCCAGGATTGTTTAGGGTGTGAAAAATGCCATCCCGGTCAGAGCAAAACGACCAAGGGCAGTTGAAGAAAAGCGAGAACTCCGAGTTCGTTTGATAATTCCTCGAAAGAAGTTTTCTTTTGGAGGAATTTTTGTGTTTTAAAGGGCGATGATTCAATAGTAATATGCTGACCGCTACTTGGATTTGCGGTTATGCGCCAAATCTGCTATATTTTCAATAATGTTTAGATAAGAAGAGATTATCATTGCAAGTATCAGGAGGGTTTATGAGATGATCAATATCACGTTTAAAGACGGGAATCAGAAGGAGTATGTGGAGGGAATCAGTTTTTTGCAGATAGCCCAGGATATAAGTCCGAAGTTAGCAAAAAATACGGTTGTCGCAATCTATAATGGTGTATTGACAGATCTCAACCGAACTCCTGATAAAGATGGAAACCTTGAATTTATCGGCTTCGAAGATGAGCGGTCCTTACAGGTTTACCGCCATTCATCCTCCCATATCATGGCCCAAGCCGTAAAGAGGCTCTGGCCGGGGACCAGGCTGGCTATCGGGCCTGCTATAGACAAGGGATTCTACTACGATTTCGACAGCGAACATACTATTACACCCGATGACATCAAGCTGATAGAAGATGAAATGGCAAAAATAATTGAGGCAGACTACCCCATTGTGCGCAGGGAGCTTAGCCGCGATGAGGCATTGAAGCTTTTTGCGGAGCACGATGAAGAATATAAGGTGGAATTGATCAACGACCTGCCTAGTGATGCTCTTATCAGCACTTACCAACAGGGAGAGTTTATTGATCTATGCGCCGGGCCCCATATCGCTTCTACCGGTAAGGTCAAGTCTTTCAAGGTCATGAGCCTGGCTGGAGCATACTGGAGGGGGAGCGAGCAGAACCAGATGCTGCAGAGAGTTTATGCCACTTCCTTCCCCAAAAAGGCGCTTCTTGATGATTACCTGCACAAACTGGAAGAAGCCAAAAAGCGCGATCACCGCAGGCTGGGACGAGAGTTGGGCTTGTTTGTGGTGCTGGACGAAGGACCGGGTTTCCCGTTCTTTATGCCTAAAGGCATGATCCTTCGCAATGAACTGGAGAAATTCTGGCGGGAAGAGCACCGCAAAGCCGGGTATTCTGAGGTGCGCACTCCAATAATACTCAATGAAGAACTCTGGCACCGTTCCGGGCACTGGGACAATTATAAGGAAAACATGTATTTTACAGTGATAGATGAAGAGAACTATTGTGTCAAGCCTATGAACTGTCCTGGTGGACTGCTACTATATAAGCAGTCTCTGCACAGCTACCGGGAGCTTCCGCTGCGCGTCGGTGAAATGGGACTGGTGCACCGCCATGAGAAATCGGGTGTGCTGCACGGCTTGATGAGGGTGCGGGCCTTTACCCAGGATGACGCCCATATTTTTATGCTGCCCGAGCAGATCATCGACGAGATAAAAAGAGTTATTGACTTGATCGACCGCTTCTACAGCCTGTTTGGTTTTCCTTACCATGTGGAGCTTTCCACCCGGCCTGAAAAATCGATTGGGGATGCTGAGACCTGGGAAGTGGCTACCAATGCTCTTAAAATGGCATTGGATGAGAAAGGACTGCCCTACAAGATAAATGAGGGTGACGGCGCCTTCTATGGTCCCAAGATCGATTTCCATCTTCAGGACTCACTGGATCGCACCTGGCAGTGTGGGACCATCCAGCTCGATTTTCAGATGCCGGAGCGTTTTGATCTGAATTATATTGGCGAAGACGGTGAAAAACACCGCCCGGTTATGATCCATCGCGTAATCTATGGAAGCATCGAGCGCTTCATAGGCATCTTGACCGAGCATTTCGGCGGTGCGTTTCCGGCTTGGCTGGCTCCCGTTCAAGCCCGGGTGATTCCCATTACGGAAAGACATCATGAGTACGCCCTCCAGGTGCTGGCTAATCTAGAAAAAGCGGGTATCCGCGTAGAACCCGACCTGCGCAGTGAAAAGGTGGGCTACAAAATCAGGGACGGGCAGATGCAGAAAATACCGTATCTTTTGGTGGTGGGGGATCGGGAAGCTGAGGAAGGGACTGTTTCAGTCCGCCATCGCAAAGAGGGAGATCAGGGGGCTGTTCGCACAGAAGAATTTTTAGCCAGGCTCAGCAAAGAGATCGACGACAAGGCTATTTCCTAATAAGTGTTATGGCGATTTTATCGAAAATTGCATTGTAATGGGAAAAACTATATGATATAATTTTTGTGTTATTAAGCAGGAGCTTTGCTTCTCACCTTGGGGTTAGCACTACCAGGGTATTCAATGACTCAAGGCTATAACCCTAACATGGGTATGTGTGAGTATTGAAAAGCGGGTTCTTGCGACCCGCTTTCTTAATTTTACTGGGAGGTGAACTTCTTATCAGCAAAGATTGGAGAATTAACGAAGACATCAGGGTAAAAGAAGTGAGACTGGTAAGCGAAGACGGTGAACAGCTGGGCATTGTTCCTATTCGCGATGCTATGGGAATTGCTATTGAGAAGGGACTGGATTTAGTGGAGGTAGCTCCATCTGCTAAACCTCCGGTATGCCGCTTGATGGACTTCGGTAAATTCAAATTCGAGCAGAGCAAGAGAGAGAAGGAAGCACGAAAGAAACAAAAAATCATTTCCGTTAAAGAGGTCAAACTGCGTCCTAATATAGAGGACCATGATTTCGATGTCAAAGCTAAAAACGCTCGACGTTTTTTGGAGGCTGGGGACAAGGTTAAAGCCACCATCATGTTCAGAGGCCGGGAAATAACTCATCCCGATCTGGGCGAGAAGCTTTTGAATAAATTGGCCAGTCAGCTGGTCGAGATCTCTGCCGTTGAGAAAAATCCCAAGGTAGAGGGTAAAAATATGACCATGATACTTACTCCAAAATTGGATACGGAAAGACACAAGAACGAAAAGAAGGAGGAAGCTTGATGCCTAAGATCAAGACCCACAGGGGTGCCGCAAAGCGATTCAAAAAAACCGGGAGCGGCAAAGTCAAAAGATCCAAAGCTTATGCCAGTCATCTACTTGGAGATAAGTCCCCGAAGAGAAAAAGAAACCTGCGCAAGGCAGGCCTGGTTAGTGAAGCCGAAAACAAGAGAATCACTCGCTTGATCCCTTATTAAGCTCACATATTTACAGTTAGCAGGAGGTTTTAGTAATGCCGAGAGTCAAACGCGGAGTGACTGCACATAGAAGACATAAGAAAATATTGAAACTGGCTAAAGGCTACCGGGGTAGCAAGTCAAAACTCTTCCGGGTGGCAAAAGAGCAAGTTATGAAATCCGGGCAGTATGCATATATACACCGGCGGCTGAAAAAGCGCGATTTTCGCAAATTGTGGATCGCCCGCATAAATGCCGCTGCGCGCAACAACGGTACTACCTACAGCAGGATGGTTCATGGTTTAAAGGTTGCCGGGGTGGATATCAATCGCAAAATGCTGGCTGATCTGGCCGTTAATGATCCTCAGGGATTTACCGCCCTGGCTGAGCTGGCCAAAGGTTCGGGTAAATAAAAGCAAAGAATTATTATAGTATGGCCCCTAAAAAGGCCATACTTTTATTGTGCGGTAATTTCTATGAAAGCACAGGGCAGAAAAGTGAAGCAAATCACCTCTCGCGACAACCCAATAGTTAAGCAAGCTGCCAGCCTGAAGCAGAATAAATATCGACGGCAGGAAGGCTTATTTCTGCTGGAAGGGGAACGGCTGATCGATGAAATAATCCTCTTCGGCGACAGACTGGTGCGTTATTTTGTGCAGGAAGACCTGCTTGAGAAATACCGCTGGTTTATTGAAAAGATGGGTGATGAGAAGTGCTGCCTGGTTAACGAAAAGATTATTAGAAGTATCTGCGACTCCAGCAATCCCCAGGGTATAGTTGCTGTGGCGAGCATAAGGCATTGGGGGCTGGAAACCGCGTTGGAACGCAGAGGTCTGTGGGTGATGATGGATGCTGTATCGGATCCGGGCAATCTAGGGACTATTATTAGAAGCTGTTGGGCTCTTGGCGGGCAGGGATGCCTACTGTCTCCTGATTGCGCTGATCCCCATAGCCCAAAAGCCAGCCGGGCAAGCATGGGCGGGATTCTAAACATCCCGGTGATCCATGGAATAGCTCGGGAAGACTTGCTCAGACTGATATCATCAGGATATACATTGATGGGCACCTCGGTAAAAAAGGCGCTCCCTTATTATCAGACTGATCTATCGAGGGATATTGTCCTTCTGATTGGCAGCGAAGCCAGGGGTTTAGGTTCATCCATGATGGAAATATGCCATGAAATGCTATTAATTCCAATGAAAGAAGGAGTAAATTCTTTAAATGCAGCCAGTGCATGTGCTATAATACTTAGTGAGGCTATGCGGCAAAAAAGCGCTTGCTAATTGCCCAGGCCAGGTTAATCTGATTTATAAGCCCCAGTTCAGCCTTTATTAATTTTGAAGGGTGGCCCTTGAATGAGAAGTGAGGCTAACAACCTGTGGCACCTATTTGAAACATCTGGCTGCATTATCTATTATCTTCTCTATAAAATGGTCATAACTCAGTAATTGTATAGTAATAAATGCTAGGAACAGGACAAGTAGCTTGCTGGATAGCCTTCCAGGGAGGCTGTATCATCGACTGAAAATACAGCCAGGGATCAAAGCAAAGCGAATTCACCTGGGAGCAGGGAGCTGAAATTGTAGTAAGCTCTGCCGGCACAGCCGTTATCGACAAAGAGATGATCAAACCATTTTCTGGTTGGATTAAATAGGGTGGTACCGCGAAAGGCACTTTCGTCCCTTGGGGCGAAAGTTTTTTATTTTCTGCTTGAAGGAGGTAAGCATATCCATGTTAAAAGAATTGCAGGAGTTGAAGAAAAACGCAGAGGAAATGATTCCTCAGATGCTTAGCATCGAGGAGATCAATGAATTCCGGGTCAAGATGCTGGGACGAAAGGGCGAGATAACCCAGATGTTGCGAGGCCTCAAAGACCTGGCAGTGGATGAACGGATTGAGGCCGGCAAGGCGGCCAATGAAATCAAAGACAAACTGGAAGTAATGATAAATGACAGAATCGAAGAGTTTAAAAGCGGAGCATTAAAGAAACAGCTGATCGAAGAGATAATCGACGTGACTCTACCAGGCCTACCGGCGCATCGAGGCGGAAAACATCCATTGAGCCGGGTGACTGATGAGATCGTGGAGATATTCATGTCCATGGGCTTCTCAATAGCTGAAGGACCGGAGATCGAAACGGACTACTACAACTTCGAAGCTTTAAATGTTCCGCGCAACCATCCTGCGCGTGACATGCAGGACACTTTTTATATAAATGAAGATATTCTTCTCAGAACCCATACTTCACCGGTGCAGGTTAGGACTATGGAAAAGATGTATCCTCAGTTGCCGGTAAAGATCGTGGTGCCGGGAAGAGTATTTAGAAAAGATGACGATGCGACTCATTCGCCTATGTTTCATCAGGTCGAGGGTCTGCTGATTGACCGGCACATAACCTTTGCCAACCTGAAGGGCGTATTAATGACCTTTGCCAAGAAAGCGTTCGGCGATGATGTTAAAGTCCGCTACCGTCCCAGCTTCTTTCCTTTTACGGAGCCTAGCGCGGAAATGGACATTTCATGCGTAATGTGCCAGGGTAGCGGATGCCGGGTATGCGGCCAGACCGGTTGGCTCGAGATCATGGGATCAGGGATGATCCATCCCCGGGTCCTGGAGTATGGAGGATATGATCCCGAAAAGGTGACCGGATTTGCCTTCGGAATGGGTGTTGAAAGAATCGCCATGCTCAAATATGGCATCGATGATATGAGACTCTTATTTGACAACGATCTCAGGTTCCTGCGGCAGTTCTAGGCCGCGGAAAGCCGCCAAAGCACCTGAATAAAAATATAGAAAAAGATAATTAATGAGGTGAAAATATGGCAGTACCATTGAATTGGTTAAGAGATTATGTAGATATCGAATGGAGCGCCGATGAACTGGCTCATCGCCTGACTATGGCCGGAGTAGCAATCGAAGGGGTTGATAAAGCAGGGGATGATGTGATCCTACACCTGGACCTGACCCCCAATCGGGGCGATTGTCTGGGCATTATCAATCTGGCCCGTGAAGTGTCTGCGCTTTCCGGAGCCGACGTCAGGTTTCCTGAAATAATATTGAATGAGAACCAGGAAAATATAAACGACTATATTAAGGTGGGTATTGCTGATCCCGATCTCTGCCAGCGCTATGCAGCGAGGCTGGTAAAGAACTGCCGAGTGGCCCCATCGCCGTCCTGGATGCAGGAGCGCCTGGAGAAGGCGGGAATCCGTCCCATCAACAACCTTGTCGATGTAACCAATTACGTAATGCTGGAAACCAACCAGCCTTTGCATGCTTTTGATTATCATCTTTTGGGCGATGCAAAAGAAATACTGGTGAGACGTGCGAAAGAAGCAGAAACGATAGTGACTCTGGACGGGATCGAAAGATCTCTGGACAAGAATATGCTACTAATCACCAATGGTGAGAAGGGTGTTGCACTGGCCGGCATTATGGGCGGTGAGAATTCTGAGATCAATGAAGACACCTGTGATGTGCTGCTGGAATCAGCCTGGTTTCTAGGGACCAATATACGCCGGACCTCAAGAAGGCTGGCACTGCGCAGCGATTCCTCGATGCGTTTCGAAAAAGGCACCGACATCGGCGGTGTAATATTCGCAGTCGATCGAGCCGCGGCTCTGATTCAGGAACTGGCCGGCGGCGAGGTGGTGGCCGGGATCGTCGACAAGTATCCCGGGAAGTGGAAGCCGGTCAAAATCGCCTTGCGACCCGACAGGGTAAATTTCCTGCTGGGTGCTGAATTAAGCATCAAAGAGATAAGCGATTGTATGAAAAGACTGGGTTTTAAAGTCAGCAAGAAGCAGGATATTTTGCAAGTCACAGTACCAACATATCGTCCTGACTTGCAGATCGAAGTTGATCTGATTGAAGAGACTGCCCGCTTGTATGGCTATGACAAGATACCCGCTCGTCTTCCGGAAGGGACTTCCAGCCAGGGAGGGATGGACTCTTACCAAAAATTCAAAGCGGTACTCAGCGCTTTGATGACCAGGGATTTCTTTGAGGTGGTCAACTACGCTTTTACCAGTGCATCAGTCTATGACCGCATTAATCTGCCGGACGAGAGCAGCTTCCGGAACGTATTGAGGCTTTCCAACCCTTTGTCGGAAGAGCAGAGCGTGATGCGCACCCTCTTGCTGCCCGGATTGCTGGAAAGTGTTGCGACCAACCTGTCCCGGCGCAATCAGAACCTGTCCTTCTTTGAGACCGGTACGGTTTTCTATCCCTGTGGCGACGGATTGCCTGAGGAAGTATTAAAGATAGGCGCCATAGTTTGCGGAGAGAGGGAATCCTACTGGCATAAGAAAAATGTTAAGATGGATTATTTCTATATGAAAGGTATTTTAGAAGATTTGCTCGGACAATTGGAAATAGGAAGCATTAGCTTTATACCTGACGAGGATCCTTCCTATCATCCTGGAAGAACTGCCTGCATCCAATGTAGCGGAAAGAACGTGGGTATTATCGGTGAAATTCATCCCACTGTTCTGGATAACTACAACATTCGCCAGCGGGCCTGTGCGTTTGAACTGGATGTCAAAGTCCTTTATGAGTTGAGCCAGGGCAAGCGACTTAAGGAAGAAATCGCCCGTTATCCGTCTGTAGAGAGGGACATTGCGGTGCTGGTGCCGCTGGAAATACAAGCAGCTCGCATACTGGAAGCGATTAATAAAGAAGACCGTGGCCTGCTTAAAAATGTAGAGGTATTCGACCTCTACTCTGGCGATCAGGTACCAGCCGGCAAGAAAAGTATGGCCTTCAGGCTTACATTGCAGTCCAGCCAGAGGACCCTTACCGATAGTGAAGCCAACGAGTTTAGAGAAAAGGTTGTTGATAGGTTGACCAATGCTTTTGGTGCCAGCCTGCGCTAAACCCTGACTTTGCTTTTATTTACCACTAGGCGGCAAAAACTGCGCGGCGTTACAATATCAATACAGTGAATAAGAAACGGAGAGGATATCCCTCTCCGTTCAGCTTGTCAAAGAAGTTGGCAAGCTGGCAGGGCGAGCAAAAAAGATGTAGATCGAGGCGCTCGGAAAGCCCGTGATTGAGGCGTACCTGAGTACGTTGATTGAGCGGGTTTTTCGAAGCAACAAAGATATACAGCTTTTTTGACGGTAAAAACGGAGAGGATATCCCTCTCCGTTTTTACCTCCAGAGTTTAATGGGATGATGAAAAAATACGATAAAATCAAAAAGCCGGTGGGGATGCAGGATCTGCTTGATAGAATATACAGCGAGCAGAAAAAAGTCCATTATAAAGAGCTTTGTGTATAATAGAAGCTATGAGGGAGTTGGAGGGGATTTCGATGGCGACAATAGAACCCGGCTTAAGCGCCGAGCATATTGAGATAAGAGTCAAGGGATGGGGGACCTATCTAGCTGAAGCAGGAATAAGTGCGGAAAAATTTGTATCCAGGATGGAGAACCTGCCGCATAAAGTAACTGCACTGATCCAAGATAATGAATTAAAGGATCTTCATCATACTTTCACTAAGTCCGGTACCATATCACTGGTGGATGTGACCAGCGAAATGGGTATGCGAATCTATCGGAGAACCGGTATTTTTATCATAGTAAAAGCCTGCCGGGAATTATTTCCCCAGCGCAAATTGATCATTAAGCATTCTTTATCCAATGGCCTATTCTGTGAATTTTCCGGCCATGAGACCAATGCTAAAGAAGTAGCTGATATAGAACGGCACATGAAGACAATAGTGGCCAGGGATTTCCCAATCCAAAGAAAAATATTGAGCAAAGAAGAGGCCAATAAAATATTTATCCGGCAGGGGCAGGAAGATAGGGTAAAACTATTTTCTTATTGGGATAAGGATTATGTTCATATCCATGAGTTGGATGGCCTGTATGAATACTTTTATGGGCACGTGCTGCCCAGAACCGGGTATATGACAGAGTTTAAAGTGCTCGATTATCCTCCCGGGATGATCCTGCAGACTTTGGAACCGGAGTCACCTGATGAAATAATGCCCTGGATCGAACATCCCAAGCTTTTCACTATTTACGATGAAGCCAAGGATTGGGCGGATATGCTTGATACCCAGAATGTATCAACATTGAATCAGCACATCGAACAGGGCAGCATACAAGAACTCATACGTGTCAATGAAGCTCTGCACGAGAAGAAAATTGCCTGGATAGCTGATCAAATTTGCTCCAATCCACGTTTGCGATTGATCCTGATAGCTGGGCCTTCATCCTCCGGGAAGACTACTTTTGCCCAAAGACTCATGATACAGCTTCGTGTGAATGGGAGGAGGCCGGTCAGCATATCCCTGGACAACTATTTCGTCGACCGAGATTTGACACCGCTGGATCCATTCGGAGAATATGATTTTGAGAGCCTGGCAGCATTGAAACTCGATCTGTTCAATGATCATCTCAACCGCTTGATATCCGGTGAAGAGGTAGAAATGCCCATTTATAATTTCAAAAATGGCTGTAGTGATCCAAAAGGTGAATCAATCAGTGTACCTCATAAAGAAGTTATTATTGTCGAGGGTATTCATGGACTGAACGACGCCTTAACCTGGCGTGTTCCACATATACAGAAATACAAGATCTATGTCAGCGCGTTGACCCAGGTAAATATCGATGATGTCAACCGCATTCCTACGACTGATGTCAGGTTGTGCAGGAGAATTGTTCGGGACAATCGCAGCAGGGCACATGGCGCCAAGCAGACTCTTGAACGCTGGGCTTCAGTGCGGCGGGGTGAAGAGAAAAACATCTTTCCTTTTCAAGAAGAAGCTGATGTGATGTTTAACAGTTCGCTGGTCTATGAACTGGCAGCTCTGAAAGGTGTTATAGAGTCCCAGTTGGAATCCATTGGGCAGGATCATCCTGATCATATACACTCCCGGCGCATATTAGGGGGGTTTAAATATTTCAAAACGATTCCACTGGATATGGTCCCGCCTAATTCCATAATACGAGAGTTCGTGGGCGGCAGTTGTTTCAATGTATAAGCGATTATCTGGAGAGTAGGAGGATTCGCTATGGCAATTCAGGAGCCTGGTTTGACAACCGAGCATATAGAAGTAAAAGTTAAGGGTAGGGGAATACATCATGCCGAAGCCGGCATTACTGCGGAAAAATTTATTTCCCGCATGGAAAACCTGCCTCATCAAGTCGTGGGAATCATAATCGACAATGAATTTAAAGATCTCCATCATGTTTTAACGCAATCCTGTTCCCTTGAAATAGTCGATGTCTCCTCAGAGCTGGGCATGAAAGTCTACTTGCATACCGCAATTTTGGTGATGCTTAAAGCCTGTAAAGAGCTGTACCCCGAGCGCAAACTGATTATCAAGCACACCTTATCGAACGGCCTTTTCTGCGAGTTCAAAGATCAGGAAACCAATGCCAAAGAGGTTGAAGCCATTGAACGTCGTATGAAGACCATAATCGCCCGGGACCTGCCCATCAAAAAACACCGGGTCTCCAGGGATGAAGCATTTGAGATATTCCGCGTGCAGATTCAGCCTGAAAAGATCGATCTATTTTCCTACTGGGACAGGGACTATTTCTTGATCCAGGAACTGGATGGCTTATACGAATATTTTTATGGGATCCTGCTGCCCAACACCGGAGCTTTAACTCAATTCAAGGTGCTGGAATACCAGCCAGGAATGATCTTGCAGACACTGCAGTCTGAATCGCCTGATCTCATCCAACCTTGGGTGGAGCGTCCCAAGCTGTTTGCCATTTTTGATGAAGCCAAGGATTGGGCTGATATGATGGATACGGAGACCGCCTTTAACTTGAACCATCACATCGAGAAGGGAAATACGGAAAACCTGATCAGGATTAATGAAGCCCTGCATGAAAAAAAGATCGCCTTCATAGCTGATCAGATATGCTCAAATCCTCGCCTGAGACTGATTTTGATCGCGGGGCCTTCATCTTCAGGTAAATCGACCTTTGCAAAAAGACTATATATCCAGCTGCGAGTGAACGGGAGAAGACCGGTTACTATATCCCTGGACAACTATTACAAAGACCGCGATTCCAGGCCCAAGGACGCCAATGGCGATTATGATTTTGAAAGCCTGGATGCTTTAAAGGTCGACTTGTTCAATGACCACCTCAACCGTTTGATTTCAGGGAAAGAAGTGCAGATGCCGATCTACAACTTCAAGACCGGGCGCTGTGAAGAAGAGACTGTGCCTATGAAAGTACCTCATAAAGAACTGATCATTGTGGAAGGCATTCATGGCTTGAATGAAGCATTGACCTGGAGAATTCCCAAAATTCAAAAATATAAGATATATATCAGCGCTCTGACCCAGCTGAATTTTGATTATGTTAACCGGATTCCCACTACTGATCTCAGGTTGATTCGCAGAATAGTTCGCGACAATCGCAGCCGCGCCCTAAATGCTTTGGAGACGATAAAACGCTGGCCTTCAGTCAGGAGCGGCGAAGAAAGAAATATCTTCCCCTTTCAGGAGAATGCTGATGTAATGTTCAACTCCTCGTTGGTCTATGAATTAGCGGTCTTGAAGGGCTTGATAGAGCCCCAACTGGCTGAGATTGGACCAGAGCAACCGGAATACCTGCACTCTCGCCGATTGATGAGTGCGTTTGGGTATCTGAGGACCATTCCTTTGGAACTGGTGCCCCCCAATTCTATACTGCGGGAGTTTATCGGCGGAAGTGATTTCAATCTGTAGCTTCGATAAACGGACGACAGGGATTAAATGATCGACATTCGGCAATTATTAGAATGTCATAATCGTTTAGAGTGCGGAGCTGAAAACCCCGCACTTTAATGTGTTCACACCGGGTGGAGTGAATAAATTTGCAAACAAATGCTCTAAACTAGAAGGAAATATCCAACAAAAAAGCTAAGTATTATAGTTGTCATATCACATACAGCTGAAAAAAGGCCCTCGGGATTTAAATATAAATACTTGGGAGGGGTCCGCTTTGAAAAACAAACAGTACCGGGTTAGAGCCAGGCAGTTGACCAAAAGCTGCAATCCTTCAGTATTCAAATTCACTTCCACCGCTGATCTCAAGCCATTAAAAGGGATCATCGGGCAGGAAAGAGCCCTGCGTTCCTTGAACTTCGGCCTGGATATAGAGATCCCAGGCTATAATATTTATTTATCGGGACCGCTGGGGACCGGGAAGACCACCCTGGCTCGAAATCTGCTGGAGGAAAAAGCCTTGCAGAGGCCGGTACCTTCAGATTGGTGCTATGTGTATAATTTTCAAAGCCCGGATTGTCCTCGCCGATTAGAGCTGCCAGCAGGTAAAGGCAGGGAATTCGCCAAAGACATATCTACCCAGATGGAAAAGATGATAGCCAGCATAGTCAAGGCTCTGGAAGGCGAAGAATTCGAAAATAGCAAGACCCAGCTCACTACCAATTTTTCTGAAGAAACCAGCGCCATGTATTTGAGGATAGAAGAAGAGGCGAGGGAGATAGGCTTCACTATATCTCATTCATCAACCGGCATCAGCAGCATACCTTTAAAGAATGGCGAGGTACTCAGTCAGGAAGATTACATGGCCATGACCGAAGAAGAACGGCAGGACCTCCGCAGGCGGAGCTTTCTGGTCCAGGAAAAAATCAATGAAGGGATCCGCTTATATAAGGAAAAAGAGAAGCAAATGAAAGTTAAGATAAAGAACCTGGAACAGGAGACGATACGCTCGGCAACCAGGCCATATTTATCCTTCCTGTTTGAGAAATACCGTAGATTTGGAGAAATCGTTAAGCATCTGGAAAACATGCAGCAGGATCTTTTAGACAACCACGATCTTTTTATCAAACAGGAGGAAAATCCAGCAGCGAACTTCTTTCGCAATTTCACCCGCCGGAACTCTCTGCGGCGTTACCAGGTAAATGTTTTTGTCGACAACTCAAACTTGAAAAATGCTCCTATAATATACGAGAGCAATCCTACCTATTCCAATCTTTTCGGTCAAATAGAATATGAAGGAGAATTCGGAGTACTGGCCACCGATTTTAGCAAAATAAAAGCCGGATCGATTCACAAGGCCAATGGTGGATTTCTGGTCATGAATATCATAGATCTGCTGAGAAACTTCTATGTTTGGGATGCTCTGAAGAGGGTGCTCAAGACACGTGAATCAAGGGTTGAGAGCGTGACCCGCATGTACGGCATCACCAACACCGAGACTCTTCAGCCAGATGCCATACCCGTCGACCTGAAAGTTGTTCTTCTGGGCGAGCCGATTTATTATTACCTGCTGTATTCATATGATGAGGACTTTCAGAAAATATTCAAAATGCGGGCTGACTTCGATGTGGAGATGCCGCGCAATCGCAAAGGCATCATGGATTATGCCAGATTTATAGCATCGGTATGCAATCTCCATAAAATAAGGCATTTTACGCCCCAGGCTGTGGCCCAGATGGTGAAATATGGCGGCCGTATGGCTGGCGATCAGGAAAAACTCTCCACGATGTTTAACCGGCTGGTCGAAATAATTTACGAAGCCAATAGTATGGCCCAGTATGATGGGGCCGTATTGGTTGACGGCGAGCATGTTGACAAAGCAATAAAAGAAAAAAAATACCGCTCCTCAATGTACGAAGAAAAGGTGCAAGAATTTATTGACAGGGGCACCTTGCTGTTGAATACGACCGGGCAGAAGGTCGGCGAATTGAACGGACTGGCTGTGTATGAGCTGGGCGATTACTCTTTCGGTAAACCTGTACGCATTACAGCCAAAGCATTTATGGGAGAGAAGGGTCTGGTTAACATAGAGAGAGAAATCCTTATGAGCGGCAGCATACATAGCAAGGGAGTCCTGACTCTATCCGGGTACATGGGGGCTCAATATGCCCAGGACAAACCTCTCTCCCTTTCTGCCAGCCTGACCTTTGAGCAGAGTTATCAAGGTATCGAAGGCGATAGTGCATCAAGTGCTGAACTCTATGCCCTGTTGTCGGCTATATCCGGGGTGCCGCTCGATCAGGGTATTGCGGTTACCGGATCGGTCAATCAGAACGGTGAGATTCAACCGGTGGGCGGCATCAACCAGAAAATTGAAGGGTATTACAAGGTCTGCCGGCAGCGTGGTTTGAGCGGTTCCCAGGGGGTGATCATCCCCAAACAGAATCTCAGCCAGCTCATGCTGGATGAATCCGTAATAGAAGCGGTGGATAAGAAGCAGTTCAGTATTTGGGCAGTAGAACATATCGACCAGGGCCTGGAGATATTGAGCGGAATAACGGCAGGCCAGCGGGAAGCGGATGGGCGATTTGATCAGGGCTCTATACACTTCCTGGTCAATAAAAAGTTGGAAGAGTGGAATAAGAGGAAAAAATCGATGCTTGGCAATAGAAACCGGATAAATACAGCCAGTATTAAAGTTGCGAGGAGGAAGGGGCGATGAAAATAATAAAAAGGCTTGCGTGCTTTCTACTGCTCAGCGTTCTCTTCGTGAGCGGATGTGACTACAATTACCGCCATTTGTTCACCGGCGAGAAAAAGAACGAGGCGCCACTGATCAAGGCGGAAATACATTTTTCGGAGAATGACAAAGTCACCGGCTACATCAGGGACCTTGGCGTGGAGGATGTGGGCAAAGTCTATGTCGGGGGGGCTTCGCTGAATTACATATACGATCAGGACGGCAACATAGTTGGATCGTATAACTACCAGCGTGTCGAATATATAAAAATATTGACAGAGTAGCTGCAGGAATATTTTTGTAAGTGTCGAAATTGTTGACGGGAATGGTCATAATGTCCTGAAAAAACCATAGGAGGTTTTGTAGTGTGAGTCTGATGGAATCTTATGAGTTGATAGCCCGCAAAATATCGGTAAGATTGCGACTTGTTCTGGTATTTACATTGATTTTGGCAACAGTTACGGGTGTGATGGGCATTTATGCGACCAGGGTGATGTCAGAACACATCCAGAACACCGCGCAGCAGTCCCTGCAAGCCCAGTTGGAGATGACCAAATACATAATCGATACGAACTATCCCGGCGAATGGCAGTTGCTTGATGGTAAACTCCACAAAGGCAGTCTGCTCATTGAAGGCAATTATAATGTGATCGACAAGATCGGGGAGTTGACAAGTGATAATGTGACCATTTTTCGCGGCGACACCCGGGTAGCTACCAATGTCATGAAAGACGGGCAGCGAGCGGTAGGAACCCAGGCGGCTCCCGAGGTAGTAGAACAGGTGATAAATCGAGGAATGCCGTACAATAACCGGGCCAACGTGGCGGGAACTGACAACTTTACTTCATACGAGGCGATAAAAGACGCAGCCGGTAAAATTGTGGGCATGGTATTCATCGGAGTGCCTGCCAAACCTTATGACGACAAAGTTGCCGATTTCCAGATGAGCATGATAATAGCTTCCATAATTGGCATATTGTTGGGATTCCTGGCGGCTTTCCTGATTGCCTACACTGTCTACAAACCCCTGGGGCGTCTGGAAGAAGCGGTGCAGCGCGTTAGCGAGGGCGATCTGGTCGAGAAACTACCTGACTATTCCAAAGACGAACCAGGCAAACTGGCGCAAAATGTCAACCTGATGATAGACCAGATCGGGACGCTGGTTACCAAGACAAAAAATTTAACTAAAAACGTGAGCGACTACAGCCAGCAATTGTCCAAGCGCTGTGAGATGAGCAGCGGACTGATGGAGGATATGACCATTAAGACCTCTGAGATGAGGGAAAATGCGGCCCAGCAGGCGAGGCTGTCCGGAAACTCTAAAGCCGCTATCGGGGAGATGACTGCAGCAATAAAGCAGGTTGCGGCTAATTCAGAGGATGTACTTTCCTCGGCGATCAAGACGGCAAACCGTGCTAAAGAAGGGGAAAGACAGGTCGACAAGGCAATAAGCCAGATGCAGATAATATCCAGTACGGTAAACTCTTCGACCCAGCTGGTAGAAAGCCTGGGGCAGAAGTCTATCGCCATAGGTCAGATAGTAGATCTGATAACCAGTATCGCCAACCAGACCAATTTGCTTGCTTTGAATGCGGCTATAGAGGCCGCACGCGCAGGTGAACAGGGCAAGGGCTTTGCTGTGGTTGCGGAAGAGGTCCGCAAGCTCGCTGAAGAGTCTGGTGAGGCTGCTCAACGGATAGCCGAATTGATAAGAGAGATCCAGACCGAAGCTGATAAAGCCGTTGTTGCTATGCACGAAGGCACCCAAGAGGTTGGACTGGGAACCGATGCGGTATCAAACGCCGGACAGGCGTTCGCTATGATCATAGATGCCCTGTCGCTGGTAAATGGACAAATTGAACAGATGTCAGCGGCCAGTGAGGAGATGGCTGCTAGTGCTGAATTAGCCATCACTTCAATTCAACAGGTGGCTTACAAGGCTGATGACAACTCTCAGGCAGCGAATATCGTCAGCGAGCTGGCCCAGGAACAGATGGCGGGTATTGAAGAAGTGAGCGCTGCAGTCGACATGCTGAACAACATCGTGGCTCAATTGGAAGATGCGCTGGCGGTATTCAAAGTGCTATAGAGGACTTCTGAAAAAATCTTTTGATATTCAAGGCGGACCGCGCTACGGTCCGTCCTTTTGCATTAATAACTTTTGGATGGATTCCATATGAAGTATTCTTAAACAAAGACTATACCGTCTTCAGTAAGGGGGGTGTATATGAAGAAATTTAAATTCATAAAAGGCCGGCAGAAAGGTGGACCCGGTGTTTCAATAAAAATGATAAAAAAGAGTGCAAACCTGCAGGATCTGCTCGATGAATTCAATTTCTTTATTGAGAACGGAGACCTGCCCAGGCTCTGGCCGAAAGAAATCAATTCCTGTCAAGGATGCCACCTGTGCTGCCATGAACCCCTGCCAGTAAGCAGTATTGATGTAATGAATATATGCCGTTCTTTAAACATAGATTTGTTTGCCGCGTTTAATTACCTATCAGTAGACGTTCAAAGCGCAATCGTTGACATAACTTTAAAGAGGAAGAAAGGAAGCTGCATCTTCTTAAACCGGCAGGGATTATGCGATATATACGCGTTTCGCCCTTTCTTATGTCAGACCTATATATGCTGTCACACTGATCCCATCTTTGATGAGATCCGAAGCCGGGTTGCAAACCTGGGGATGGACGATCTGGTAAGGTTGTCGCTGTCGGAATTCAAGGAACAGGGACGCGAGATGCCCGTGAGCCGGGGAAGCATCAGAAAAGTGCGACTGCAGGACTGGCCTGAGAATTGTTTCAGCCATAAATCTTCTTACCGGCAGGTATTACTAGAGAATGTATTGTCTTCAGCTTTAATCGATGTTCTGTTAGTATAAAGGTGAGGAGAACTCGGATGGGAGGTAGTGATATGGATACAGTAGCTGCCCGCTGTTTGATGTGCGGGAAATCGTATGATGTGGACAAGGATCATAAGGATTTTAAGAAATTAGCGGACCAGAACAAAGAGATAGCTGTCTTTATCTGTGATTTTTGCAACAACCGGGTTCGCCACGAAGCAGATGAACAGCGAAAACCCCATAAACCACAGTCGAGTTAGGAGGCAGGTCCCTGATCGTGGATAAAGGCTTTATAGAATCGGGAGGCAGAAAGCTGGCCTCCCTTTATTTCCTGCCGGAGAAATTCACCAGAATACTCATTGTATGCCACGGCTTCAGAGGCACCAAGGAGAATGCGGGGCGCATATATTCACTGGCTGGACGGCTAGGCCAGATGGGATTGGGGGTTTTGGCCTTCGATTTTAGCGGCAGCGGGGACAGCTCTGGAAAATTTGAGGATATGACCCTGTCCACTCAGGCCCAGGACCTGAATTCGGTCATAGATTATGCGTGGGAACATTTCAACTGTCCGATCATCCTACTGGGCAGAAGTTTTGGCGGCAGCACTATACTCGCGGGCGGCACCCACAATAGAGTCGAAGCGTTTATCTTCTGGTCGACACCCTTCATGCTGGAAAAGGCTTTTAGAGGCCTTTTTGGGGCAGACTACGAACGGATGGAGAATGGCAGTTCGTTAACCCTGTCAGATGATGGGGGAGAATTTACAATTGGATCGGATTTTGTAACGGATTTAAAACGCCATGATTTACCGGCTTATTGCCGCAGGATAGGTCATCGACCGGCCATGATCATTCATGGAGAGCAAGACGAGCTTGTGGAAGCTGAAAACGCCCGGAATTTACACCAGAACCTGCCTAACAGTCAGCTTGTTATGGTGCCCGGTGCGGACCACAGATTTATCGATCGGTGGGCGCTTCGAGAGCAGCTTACCATAGAATGGATAGAAAAGCTTTTAGGGAGTGAGCGGGAATAGATTTTTCCAGCATCAGTGCTGCAGCTGAGACGATCAGGAGTTATGGCATTTACAGCCCCATGGCGGCTTTTTTATTATTCTTTTTTCAAGCTGTTTTTCCGGTTATTCCTTATGCAATCATAGCCGCAGCAGCCGGAGCAATCTTCGGGTATTTTTATGGATTCCTGTTGGCTTACCTGGGAGCCTTGAGCGGCGCAGCGGCGATGTTTTTCCTGGCCAGAAGATTGTCTCGGGAGCGCTTGATAAATCATGTACTGGGCAAGTATGATTTTGACCTGCGCGACCTTGACCAGAGGCGTGTTTTCTTTATACTGCTTACTGCTCGAATCATCCCGGTCATTCCTACTCTTATCATAAACGTAACTGCAGCTGCCAGCGGTGTACCTTTCCGAATTTTTTTTGTGTCCTCCGCCCTTGGAAAGATTATTTGGGCAGCTATCTATGCGGGATTAGGGCATTATTTAATCAGTACTGGCAACTGGCAGATTGTCTTGTTGATAGTTGCGGTTCTGCTTACTTCAATAGCTATAGGGAGTTTTCGTCACCGTGGAAGGCTGCTGTTTAGAAGAAAAGCCGGATCAGGCCCGTAGCGTGCGTATAATCCAAACTTTTGACAAAAAATCTTTGACATGATAACATTTCGATGTATGTGGCCTGGTATACATAGGCAGCAAATATTTTCTCAAGGACTTGGAACATGAAAAAGAAAACTGCAATATTCTTATTAGGTTCTGCATTCGCGGTGCTGCTGGCCTTTCTATTATTAACCGGCTCGACTATGTACAAGCAAAATCACGCCATCCCGATTCTTGAATATCACAACCTAAGTGAACTAAAAGAAGATAACGACTGGTCTGTTTCGCGCGCGGCTTTCAATGCGCAGATGGCCTATTTAAATGAGAACTGCCGGGTAGTCCCACTCCAGGATTTGCTCGAGGATATGCGCCAGGGCAGGCACATTCAACGCAACACCGTGGCACTGACCTTTGATGACGGCTACCGGAGCAATTTTGAGATTGCATTCCCGCTGCTGCAAAAATATAATTTCCCAGCTACTATATTCATCACTGGTAAATTTATAGAGAATGGAGTAATAGGGGATTATCCAGCCCTGACATGGGAGGATATGAGAGCTATGCAGAGTTCAGGGTTGGTAAGCATACAATCACATACATACGACTTGCACGATGAAATACCCGATGCCCGGTCAGGGAAAGTCCTTCCGGCAGTCCTGGCAAATTCAGGCACTAATATGGGCCCGGAAAATGACGCCCAGCACGACCAGCGTATCGCATATGACCTGATAAAATCACGCCGTATAATCCAAGAAAAGCTGGGCAGCCCGGCCGACATTCTCTGCTGGCCTTATGGAGCCTATGGAAAACAGGAGCTTGCTATCGCACAGAGTGTGGGATTTACTGCGATGACCGGTAAAACAGCCTTCAGTTACCCGTCTACTAAACCGGAAGACTTTGCCCGGGTAGCGGTTTTGTCAGGGACCACTATGGATGAGTTCATCAAAATGGCGCAACCCCCGCAGGTCAGCTATTTACAGGCTATCGAGCTGGAAATAGAACGCGTCAAGTATCACCTGAGCAGGATATTTTAGATATACTTATTAAAACTACCCCTCGATGAAGGATCGATTCGTTATATTACTTCGCATTAAAAAGTCTTTACCTTCAGGGTAGAGGCTTTCATTTTGGCGAAAACATTTTTAATAAGAGCCAGGATGTTTAATGAAGTATACTCACGTAGAAGAGGGATTTGCGGAGGTGCTGACTTTGAAACAAGCTGCAATAGTATTGGCCCACGGAAGTAAAAAAGAAGCTGCCAACCAGGAGATTAGCAAAATGCTTGACCAGATCCGTAGTCGGGATTCTGAAATGCTTTACCAGGCGGCATTTATGTCTTTTGGCGAGCCAGATATCCCGGCAGTAGTAAGCGACCTGGTATCTCAGGGAGTAACAAGAATCATTGTTATGCCGTTTTTCTTAAGCACCGGCAGCCATATCAGCCAGGATATTCCTCAGCAATTAGAGCATGAAAAGGAAAAGCACCCGGAAGTGGAGATTATTCTGACAGAGCATCTGGCAGGTCACCCGGCTCTTGTTGACGTCGTTTTGGACAGGATCCGGGAGGCTCTATAATTAAGGAATATTTCGTGACGGGTGTGGGCATTTGCAAGGGAGCCCACATCGAGCAGGGACTGTGGATAATTCCAACTGTCACGCTTGAGGTGTTATTTGGGGTACAGTGATTTAAACGTATTATCTTGATTGGAGCCGTACGCATGATACAAATCTATACTGGAAATGGGAAAGGCAAGACTACTGCGGCATTGGGGCTGGCCATACGCGCTTTTGGACAGGGTATGAGGGTTAGAATCATCCAGTTCATGAAAGGTAATTCCTTTACAGGCGAGCTGGCATCTCTGGCAAAATTGGGGATTGAGGTATACCAGTTCGGCCGTCCCTGCCCTTTTGCAGACCAGGTAAAGAGCGGCCAGATGGGCTGTCAGGGATGCGACAAGTGCTGGATTGATCCACATGAGATTGAAGAGAACGATCGCCTCATTATAGATCAGGCCTGGCAGTTGGCCCGGGATTCAATCAGAGCCGGTCTTGATATGCTCATATTGGACGAATTCATAAACGCTTTTGACGCTGGGCTGCTTCCGAGCTCAGAAGTTATTAATTGGCTGTCGGTGCTGCCGGGCGAAATTGAGCTGGTAATGACTGGCAGAAACGCCCCGCCTGAACTCATTGAGATAGCTGATCTGGTAAGCGAGATCAAGCTGATCAAACATCCTTATCAACGTGGAATATCGGCCAGGCGGGGGATTGAATATTGAGCCCCAATATGGATGCGAGGCAGTACAGTATCAAAACCAGCATTCCTGTTTGCGATACGCAGGTATGTGTTCGGGGGAGTGTATATGTTTTAGCGACGCTCACATCCGGCTTCATGCCTATTTTCTGGCTCTGAGGATAAGTTGGATTTCAGGCGGTCTTTACCGGAGATACCTGCGGGATTCTGTACTAAATAAGTGAAGCACTGTTCCTGGTAGCTGGCGATAGGGATGCAAAGTAAAAGATGAAACAATTTCCTGCTTGGCGCATGAAGGAGTATTCTAGAGTGAAAATAATTCTAGTAAGGCACGGAGAAACCAATTGGAACCTTTATAATAAATACCAGGGACACCGGGATATCGCTTTAAATGATACGGGTAGGAAGCAGGCTCATGAAATAGCGCTGCGGTTAAAGAATGATAATATCGAAGCAATATACTGCAGTGATTTAAGCCGCACTCTAGAGACTGCCAGTATAATAGCAGAGTACTTCAAGCTCCCGGTTAATGTGGATCCCCGTTTGCGGGAAATGTCCTTTGGAGAGTGGGAGGGCTTGACTTTCACAGAAGTATACGCAAGATATCCAGAAGAATATGAGGATTGGTATAGAAATACCGGGACTTTCAAAATACCCGGGGGCGAATCGCCAGGCGAACTGCTGGAACGAGTTTGGCCGGCCCTGCTGGAGATAACCCGAAGGCACGCGGGCACCATCCTGGTGTCCACACATGGCGGAGTTCTACGATCCTTATTGCACCACATTCAGGGTGACAGAGAACACCTGTGGCGAGATGGCCTTGGCAATGGATCAATCGTTCAGATTATAATTAATGATGAAGATATAAAAATATTAGAATGAACCGAATATGATTAAGTATAGAAAAAATTCGCGATATTATTGACTAAACATCATCAGGCTGCAGGGAAGATGCTGTAAATCTATCAAGTCCAGCGCTGAAAAGGGAGCCTGCATAGAAAAAAACGGCTTTGAATCGTTTGAAGAGGCTTGTGTGGAAGGGATATGACGCATCGTATAGAATTTTAACGCTGTAGACATTAGATGTTAGGGGGGAGGAGAATGAGTTCATCCAGTGGAATGGAAAAACTTGAGCAAAGACTGCAGGCTCCACGAGAACCCGCCAGCTGCTGGGAAATAATGCAGCCCGAATTTGTTGATTATATTGAGGGCGAGAAATTGACCTGTGCATTCCCGGTACAGCACATTTTTACTAATCCTCGCGGATCCATGCAGGGGGGCTTTATCGGGGCAGCTTTTGATAATACGGTAGGCGCGCTGCTCTATATAGAAACCGGCAGTCAGACCATGGCTTCAGTCGATCTAAATATTAATTATCAAAGGCCTATCTTTGAAAACGATAAGCTGGTGGTAAGTGCCTATTTAAAATCGATGGGTAAAAGCATCGCTCATTTCTATGCCGAAGCTCTAGACGGTCAGGGACGTCTGGTGGCAACCGCCACTACCAATATCATGCTTTTGGATAAGGATAAATTTATTAGGAAAGATTGATTATCAAAGAACGCCCTGAAGATTAAGTAGACCGCTTGGGAGGCTGCTTTTGTATAGAAAGCAAATTATGGACGTGATTCTTTAATATTCCATAGATGCTTTTTGACTGTTTTGATTTTCTAACCGCCACTACGGTAATATTGTCATTGCCACCGCGCTGGTTAGCAAGATCGACCAATTTACGGATGCCATGCTCAAGGTCTTCATTTTGACTGATAAGCCCGCTGATCTCTTCATCATCAACCAGCGAATGCAGACCATCAGAGCAGAGCAATAGAATGTCATTATCCATCCAAATAAACTCCGCCGTCTCCGGAACGGGATCATTATTTGTCCCGCCCACCGCCTGGGTGAGAATATGTCGCTGCGGATGGTTGTGGGCCTGCTCAGAGCTGATTTTACCATTAGATAATAGCCATTCAATCAATGTATGATCATGAGTGAGTTGGTTAATGATGTTATTGCGGATCAAATAGGCCCTGCTATCCCCGACATGAGCAAGATATAATCTTTCGCCCAGTATAGCTATGGCGGTGAAGGTTGTGCCCATACCTGCAAATGTTTTGTTAGCTCTACTATTGATATTGATTTGTGAGTGGGCATGAAGAATTGCTCTTTTTAAAACATCAATGGTATCATCTTCCCGAGCTGAATAATAGTATGTTTCAACTTCAATTGCAGCCAGGCTACTTGCGACCTCACCGGCGGCGCATCCGCCCATCCCATCAGCTACTATAAATAAATAACCCTTTTTTTTCTTTTCCCGGCGGTTTTGGGGGAAGGATACCAGCCACTTGTCCTCATTATTATTTCTTTTCAAACCGACATCACTAATTGCCGCAACCTGAAAAGAATCCGCGCTATATGTATTCAAATTAAACTTCTCCCTTATCAAACTCATATTGCTAGTTATTATAATCGTTAGTTAAAATGCTGCAATGATAAGCATCTGATATATTCCTGATAAATATTATTTGAAATATTTCTATCATATCCTAAATTTTGCGATATAATTTATTTGTTTAGTTCGCTATATTCAGGAGGAATTATGGCTAACAACAAATGCTTCATTACCATCGAAAAAGGTGAGCCATATGACAGCGGGACCGAGATTATTATGGTTCCCGGTTCTATAGTTCTAGGAAGACCCTGGAAAGAACATCAGCCTGACCTGCAATTTTTGGATCCACACATAAGTAAACAACACCTCGAGTTGACAATGAAGGATGGCTTAGTGACTCTTACAGATTTAGATAGCAAGCATGGTACGCAGATAAACGGCGCAGATGTTGTCCCACGGAAACTCTATGCTCTGAAAAACAATGACCTTATCTCCATGGCTCGGGGAACGGTTTTGTTTAGATTAGCTGTATCCTTTCAAAGTCAAATCGAGCACACCGTAGATTTAGAAAGTGGATTCATATTTCTAGAATCTTTTCCGGAATTAAAGAAAGGTCCTATCGCAATTGACCGAAAAAAAAGAGAAGTTTTCGTTGAAGGCAATAAAATTGAGCTTTTTGGGAAAGAGATCGAATTGCTGCTCACTCTTTATGAAAAAGTCAACCAGGCTACTAGCCTGGAAGAAATCAAATACCGTGTATGGCCGGAAAGATCAATTGATCCCGTAAGCAATGTTCCTGATGTTGGTCCAGACGAAATAAACTCACTTGTATACAGGTTGCGTAAGCGTCTCAAAAAACATGGAGATAGCATCGTCACCATTCCCAGGTACGGATACCGATTGGATATTGACCAATAAGTGAAGCTGATTTATTTATTGAAGATTGCAGAACGGGGATTTAGTCCCTGTTTTTCTATGTAAAT
>CAZWPO010000002.1:1558-121331 GCA_964635975.1 uncultured Syntrophomonas sp. | reverse complement strand
ATTTTAGAAAGAATGGGTGCATCTGATATAAAGTGGATTCCTGAACAAAATGCAGTTGGCTGTGTCATTAATACGAAAAATCTATTTGTTATAGTGGGGGATAGTAATGCGTATCTAGAGGATAAAATCCTGGAAAGCGATGTGCCAGCTCAGATGATAAACGGGCAACTCATGGTTCCATTGCGTATGATAGCCAATGCTGCAATGTGCAAAGTGGATTTTGATTCAGATGCAAATATCGTTTACTTATCAAGCGGCAGCCGGTTGATGCAGATGAAAATGGGCGGAGGTTATGATGATTTTGCCAAAAGAGTTTATCCCTCCCCCTGGGAATCTATGCCTGATTACTGTGACTTGTACGCTGCAGATTCGCAAGAAATTGCGGCAGCATGTTTCTTTACCGATAAGGTAGAAAATACTATCGTTTTTTATTGGTATCACTACATAGACGGCAAAAACAAAGAATTAGTATCTGAAGATTACAGCACAGCGTTTTATTCTCCGCTGACTCATTCCAACTTGGGTGAGACATCCAATTATACCGCTGTTTCAGTTTTACCCAATACTAAATTTAAGATAGGCAAATGGCATTTAGCTGTAAAAATTGGGGGGACCTTGTCGCAGGAGAAAGACTTTGTAATAGAGGACTATACTGGCATCTATGGTGAAATGCCATGGCAAAACGGTGTTTACTCAGGCTATTTCAGCCAATACAAAGAACCATCCGGATATGGGGAATTAAAACTAGAAAGTGGTACTAATGTAATTGGGGATTTTTCGATATTTGATGATTTGGACGCAATATGTTCCGATGGATTTCGAGGCGGGATCAACCCCCCGGACAAGATCATGTCTGCTTATATTTCTGGTTCATGGACCTATTCTGACGGATGTCGGTTTGTAGGGACATTATTTCCTTACGTAAAGGCTCTTTCGAAAGCAGACCTCGACTCAAATAATTATGAATTTTGCTATGACGTTAAAGGGACCTTCACAGATTCAAATGGTTCATCAAAGAACATAGAGGGACATTATCCGGGATTTGATCCATCTTATCGCTTCGATAGCATTGCCATGGAAGCCGGTAATGTTCATTCATTCTATTAAGTGCTTGTTCTCGAGGCAATCGCATACTGAGAACAAGCAATGATATTCAGGAGTGCAAGGGGTTATATGGCACAAGTACAAAGAAATCATTATATAGTTCGGAAATAATCCTATTTGCTGAGAAAGGGGCAGTAACGAGTGATCAGATGTCCGGTGTGTACCAGCGAAAATCCAGATGACAAGAAATTCTGCGGTGAATGCGGGGTCAACTTGAGCGACAGCCTAACCGGCCGTTTGAGTTCGGATAGTATGCTTGAAGGCCGTTACAGAATAATTACGACTATCGGACGCGGTGGAATGGGGGCTGTATATCTTGCTCTCGACCAGCGCCTGAATAATATGCGCGTGGCTATTAAGGAAATGAGCACCAACGCTGTAGGCCAGGGAAACCTGACGGCAGCCATCTCTGCATTTAAAAAGGAAGCTGCTATCCTTATAGACCTCCGCCACCCTGCATTACCCCGCGTAATTGACTTCTTCCCAAGAGGAGTTGACCGCTGGTATCTGGTAATGGACTTTATAGAAGGCAAAAACCTTTCGGCTGTCTTAAGTGAGCGGGGAAGAATTGAAGAATCCCTGGTGATAAACTGGAGCCAGCAGCTCTGCGAGATACTTCATTTCTTGCACGAACAGGATCCTCCCATCATCTTTCGCGATTTAAAACCTTCGAATATTATGTTAACACCTCAAGGGCAGATAAAACTTGTTGACTTCGGGATAGCGAGGCATTTTCGGCCCGGTGTCGGTTCTGATACTACGGCATATGGCTCAACCGGATTTGCCCCGCCAGAACAATATGGAGACCGACAGACCAACGTCAGGTCAGATATCTATGCTTTAGGAGCAACAATTCACTGCCTCATAACCGGAATAGATCCTAAAACCAATCCGTTCCTATTCGAGGAACCGGCTAAATATCAAAAAGTCTCGCCAAGACTGAATCAAGCTGTTATGAAAGCCCTGGAATTCAAACCCGAAGATCGGCCGGAAACTATAGCTCAGTTCTGGGAGATTTTGACCGGTGAAAATAGGGCGGAGCACGTATTCAGCAGGAAACACTTTCTAGGGCATAGCTCGCCTGCAGCAAGCAGAGCATACCCTGTGGGCGATGCGCTTGAGATCATTCCTGAGAAATCCATTGCGTCGATCATAGAATCACCATTAGTAAATGAAGAAGAATTAAGAGGCTCAGCTCCTGAGCCCGTAAAGGATGGACAGTCTGGAACTCTCGCTTTTGAGGATGAGCAAAGACTACAAGCAACTGTTATGCAAGAAGACCAGGCAGTTGTTGACTCTCAGCAAGACGATTATCGGGGGGAAAGCACCCCGGAAGAAGATTCTGAGACACTAGTAATGACTGATTCTGCTCCAGAGCAGGAGAGAAAAGCGAAAGAGATAGAAGCAGAGCCAATAAGCATTGATGAGAGTTCAACCAATACTCTGGCACTGCAGCCTGAGAAATTATTCGAGAAAAAGACGAATGAATCGGAACCGATAGATAATAGCGCGGAAACCCCAATAGCTAATGCGATAAAACCTGAGGACGGCCTAAAAGACGGGGACCAAACAATGCCTATTCCAGGTAACGCTAGTACGGGACCGAAAGATGCTGGCAAAGCGCTTATCCCCAAAAATGAAAAGAAAAAAAGCAGCCTAAAGGCAATAGCAGTCGCTTCGGTGATAATACTCGCTATCGTCGCAGCAGTGTTTATCAATAATAACAATAGGCAAACAACTGTGCAGACACCATCTCAAGCGACTGTAACAACTCCAACGACACCGTCCACAGCAACTGCTCCAACGACAGAAAATAGCCAGCCTACTATTACCCCGGAGGATTCAGCCTCAGACACGAGTGAATCAACCGAGAAAAGCACCAGCAGCAGCTCAAGTTCGAGTTCAAAGTCAACAACTCCAACAACTCCTTCCTCCAGCGGAAGCAGTACGTCTGGTTCGGGAAGCAGCAGTCAGCCCAAGGGGGAAACTTATGACAGTCGACCGCAAGGTGAGACTTATGATTATCGCATTTAGGAGATATATCTAAAGATATAACATGGACGTAGATAAACGGGAGGTTGATTTAGTATGAGAAAATATTGCTGGTTATTATGTGCACTGATGTTTTTTGTGTCTGTTCCTTATCATGTAAATGCTGAGAATACACCATCGGTAGTGCTGGACGGCAGGACTTTGTATTTCGATGTGCAGCCTATTCTCATGGAAGGCAGACTGCTGGTTCCACTGCGTGGAATATTTGATGCTCTTGGAGCTAATGTTTCATGGGATGCCAATACTCAGACGATAAACGCTTGTCAAGGTAGCACCAATGTCAACCTGACAATAGGATCTCGAACTGCTTATAAAAATGGAGCCGAAGTAAATTTGGACGTGCCTGCTATAGTAGTCTCCGGTCGAACCCTGGTACCGCTGCGCTTTGTGGCAGAAGCCTTATCATGTTATGTAAAATATGATCCCAATAGCAATCTTGTGACCATCCAGTCAGCAACCCAAAACAGCTCGCAGGCAAATAATAATGCACCTGCGCGGGTTGATCAATCAAATCTAACCGGCAAATGGATTGATGAAGCAGGAGTAGTTACCCAGACATTGGTTCAAAACAGGAGTTCAATCTCTGGTCAGGGACACAGTCTATCATATAATTATGATTTTCCGATCGACGGAATCGTGTCCAACGATAGCGTATTGCTCTATTATCGTATACGGGACGTGCAGGCTATCTATAAAGAGGGCCAGCATCAGGGAATGACTTATGACATTGCACAGCAAATAGCTGATGCGGGTGGTTATTTTAGTAAACTGGTGATGACTATAAGCGATGGGGGGAAAAAACTTACTGGGACCAGGTACAGGTCAACTTATAAATGGAGTAATGGAAAGGTAACAAGTATAGAACCAGCGGTTAATCCAGTGGCGATGACCCTCGTCCGAGAATAGATTTTAAACAATGACAGGGTAAAAAAATGTTAACGAACAAGCGAGTCCAGATATTAGCTGTAAAAGAAGATAAGTCTGGATTATAGGTGGGGCGTTAGCACTGTGGAGTTTCACCGAATGATTGTTTTCAGGTAGCTGATACCAACAGTATGAAATATAGCTTTAGTGTAAACGGATATAGAAATAAGATAACCAAATTAAGCTAGAAAACATTTTAACAGGAGAAAGCTTGAGAACATGGACGGAAATATTAATCTGGAAGTAGTCGATGGACCGGATGCGGGGAAATCCCTGGCGCTTTACCCGGGAACATTCTTAATCGGACGGAAGCAGTCTAACGATCTGAGTTTAAATGATAAGAAGGTTTCCAGAGAGCATATGCGAATAGATGTTGCATCTGATGGAAAAGTTACTATATTCGATAATAACAGCAGTAATGGTGTTTATCTTGATAATAAAAGAATCGTAGATTCCAGCCCGATGCTGCCAGGGCAGACTTTTAGATTAGGCGAAACAACTATTCGTCTAGTCGAAGAAGAAAAAGTAAACCCCATAGCACCCGTTTTAGAAAATCCTGAAAATGAGAACTTTACCCATTCACTCATGGGGGCCGGCGAATATAAACCGGCAGGTTCATCAACCCAGTCACTGGACCTGAGCAAGATAAGCATTACCATTGGTAGGGACCCTTCCAATACTTTAGTGCTCTCACACCCTATGGTTTCTCGGTTTCACGCGAGAATCATTTCGCAGAATGAAAAACATTATATTCTTGATTTGAATAGTGTCAACGGCACCTATTTGAATGGTCAGAGGGTGGAAGGATCCAGCCAGATTGATCCACATTCATTGATACAGATCTGCGGCTTTCGCTTCATCTTTGACGGGTATAAGTTGATCGAATACGATGAAAACGAAGGCCAGGTCAATATAGAAGTAAACAGCTTGAGCAGAAGCGTTTCGATCCCGGGTGCGAGTATCAAAAAGAAAATTCTCGATAACATTAGCTTCAGAATACAACCGCGTGAATTCGTAGCCATTCTTGGAGGCAGCGGTGCCGGTAAGAGCACACTTATGAAAGCCCTGACCGGAATGAGTCCTGCTGATTCAGGAGAGATATTAATAAATGGCCGTAACCTGTATAAAGAATACCGGATTTTCCGTTCTATGATCGGGTATGTGCCCCAGGAGGATATAGTTCATCTAGACCTCACTATAAGAGAGGTGCTTTTCTACTGCGCCAGGCTGCGTATGCCCGATGATACCAGCGAGAAGGAAATTTCTCAAAATATAGATCGCGTTTTAACGGAAGTCAATCTTCAGAAACAGAAAGACGTACTGGTTCGGGACCTTTCCGGAGGGCAGAGAAAAAGAGTCAGCATCGGGGTTGAACTCCTGACCCGACCCAGTATATTCATACTTGATGAGCCTACATCGGGGCTTGATCCGGGTCTCGAGACCAAAATGATGGAGATGCTGCGCACCCTTGCCAATCAAGGCAGAACCATTTTTATTGTCACCCACGCAACGTTCAATATAAAATTATGCGATAAAATAGCATTTCTGACTGAAGGCGGCAGGTTGGCTTTCTTCGGTACTCCTCAAGAGGCGTTGGACTACTTCCGGGCCGAAAACCTCTCCGAAATATACACCATTATAAACGAATCAGAACCTATTACCCTGGTAGAGAGGTATAAAGAATCACCATATATAAAAAGATATTTAATGAAAAGTAATATTCCCATTTCAAAACCACAGTCTAGCCCACAGATCCAAGCACAGGGACGGCCCATCGGAGATAGAAATTCGTCCTTTAAACAGTGGCTTATCTTGAGCAAAAGATATGCGACTTTGCTGACAAGAGATCGGAAAAACCTGCTGTTGTTGGCGTTGCAACCCATTATAATAGCCATAATTATCAGCATGGCCTTCTATAACACTGCGCCTACTTTTCAAAAAAGCTCCATATCAAAAGACGACACAGATATTAAGAAAGTTATAACATCCGGACAGATCGAAATGTCAAGGATTGATGCAGTACAAGATAATAACAGAGGTGAAATTAATCGCTGGTCCAAGATGTCTATGTGTGTATCCATCATGATTTTCACGGCTATATGGTTTGGAACATCAAACTCTGCTCGTGAAATTGTCAAGGAACTTCCGATATACCGTCGTGAACGAAGAATCAACCTCAACATCTCTTCCTATCTGATGTCCAAGGTAGGTATACTGGCAATAATAGGATTCATGCAAATCCTCGTTTTCCTTACGATTATCTATCTCTTCTTGGGTCTGCCTTCATTTTGGACTTGTGTAGCAGCATTTTTTCTGATTACGCTGGCCAGCATAATGATGGGCTTGAGCATATCGACTGCGGCATCAAATCCAGACAAGGCGATAAGTCTGGTACCAATCTTCCTCGTGCCCCAGATCATCCTATCCGGTGCTCTGATAAGATTAACGGAAATAAAGCCTGAATCATTGCGATATATTTTTGATATCGTGATATCCAAGTGGGGATACGAACTAGTAGCGGGAGGTATTTTGGATATCAATAGAAGGGTATCTGTCTATTCCTCCGAATGGAGCAATCTTAACGGATACTTCTCCAGTTATTGGGCTGTATTGGCTGTTTTTATAATTGTGTTCTATATATTATCGGCCATCATGATGTCAAAAAAAGATCAGAAGATAAGCTAGATAAGGGAAACATCAGATCAGTCTGAAACTTTAATAAACTTCTGGGTATTAGGGGTGAGTAATCCCACGAAGCAGCTTAATCGTGAATTTAGGCTGGCAAAACGTGAGATAATGCAAATTTTAAAAAAATATAGTGGACCAATGATACTATATGAATGTGATGAAAAATGTCGAAATAACTTGAGCCCCTTGGAAACCAGGTAGTAAAACAATAAAAAGTTCCGTTTATAAGCGTCCTATCAGAAGAATATTAGACTCTTGTCATGTACTAGTATTAATCTTCTCATTAATATTAAGTAGGTCATTATAAGCAATGCACGGAAATAAAAAACACAACAGGAGGTGAAATTAAGCTGACCCCAGATTAGCTAATTTTTATTGAGGAGGTTCTGTTATATGGAACAGAAAAAATCTATCGCCCCGCTGGTTTGCGGTATCATTGGTGCTATCCTTTCACTTCCCAACCTTTTTTGCGCGAGCTTATGCGGCGCCGTGGTGGCCGGAGCCGGCGCGGGGGGCGCAGGCGCCACATTGATGCTTATAGGAGTGATACCGGTTATCGCGGGCTTCATATCCGCATTTATGAGCCGATCAAATTCATTTAAAGCAGGTATTGGATTTATGGTCAGCGCGGTTTTTTCTTTCATTTTCCTGATAATGACGGCTTTCAGTGACATTTTTACCTGGATAGCGCTGATACTCTTTGTTATTGCCGGTATTATAGCATTTACCCAGAAAGATGATGTAAGCATAGAACAGCCTTAATTTAGGCGGAGCTAAAGATATTGCTGCCCAGCAGGTAGTTGATTGTTGGAGAGAATAATGGTTGAGAAGCATCCTTTAATAGATTTGGGCAATTTCCCAATATATAATGTTATGGGCGGTTTGGGATTGCTGCTCGCAGTTCTTTTCTTGATCCACAATCTTGATGAAGTTCAAATAGGTCAAAAAAGGAAGGACCAGCTGCTTGTGGAAATGGCAGTAATATTTTTAGTCTCTCTATTTTTTGCAAACTTTCTAAACTGGTTTGTTATACCGGGAATCATGGAGTACAGTCTTATAGAACGATTTAAGGTTGCCGGCTATACATATTATTTTGGATTATTGCCGTTTTTGCTAATGAGCTATGTCTGGCTACTGGTGAAAAAATATCCAGTTTCACAGATATTCAATATTCTTGTTCCTTCAATTCTATTATTTCATTCTTTTGGCCGCCTGGGTTGTGCACTGGCTGGCTGCTGTTTTGGAAAAGTTATCAACCTTCCTGTTGGCAATTATATTATTGAAAGATTCCCCACTGCTTTGGTAGAATCATCAGCTTTGTTAATCCTTTTTCTCCTGGCACAGTTCGTAATAAGAGAGAAAAGAATGATATTTTTTTTCTATACATATCCTGTTCTGAGGTTTTTTCTGGAATTTGAGCGCGGTGATATCCGGGGACAACTTATAGGCAGTTGCCTGTCTCCGGCCCAGCAAATATCTATAGGGTTGCTGCTTATGACAACTGCCTATTTAATTGTAAGCTACTCTAAAAAGAGGAAGGCAGCAGCATAATTCCGGTCTGAAATGCCAGGCAACACACCATCAGTAATAAAACGACAAATATAGATAAAATGCAACACGATGATAAAGGGAAAACATAGTATGCGGCGAATCCTATAATGGGTCTGTCAAAATTATCTAAGTGTATCTTGCTTAATAATAACAATCAATATGATGGAACGGTGATATGAATGCAGCTGAGACTTCTTAAAAAGCATTCGATTCTATCTTATGCTTTACCGGAAAAGTGCGAAGGGCAGTATTGGATAACCCAGGTTAATGACAGCGGTCATGAAGAAAGAATCATAAGTGTTGAGGGCATTGACGGCAATTGGGTTTTAAAATCAAATAAAAAGGCATTTTTGGAAGACAAAAATAATAGAAAGATCAAGGATATCATTCTAGAACCATTGTCTTTTTATACTATTAATAATCAGCGATCAAATGAGAAAATACTTCTTTATTCAGAGCCCACCAGTGAAGATAGGAGACATTTTACCAAGTTATTGATTCCGCCGCGGGGACGTCTGCTTATAGGGCGTTCTGAAAACTGCACTATTTCATATGCCAACCAGTTTACCTCCTCTGAACATGCCGAGTTGCTGATAGATGATGGGAGCATAAAACTAAACGATCTCAACAGTACGAACGGGACCTTCGCAAATGGATCGCGAGTCAGCAGCGTGGTAATGAATCCGGGTGACATGATATATATCCTGGGACTTGAAATAATAGTAGGTAATGGCTTCATAGCCATGAATAATCCGGATGGCAAGGTAAACTGGGACAAATCACTTAAAAAACTGCCCAAAGCTGAACCTGTACTGGATGGCACAGAGCAAGTGGACGATGATGAGTCCTTGGAAGAAGATCTGTTCTACCGTTCACCCAGATTTAAAAGGGACATCAAAAAAGCGGAATTCAAGATAGATCCACCTACTCCTCTGGGCAACCTGGAAGAAATACCGCTGGCACTAATGTTGGGGCCATCCATCACGATGGGAATGGCTTCTTTGTTTACTGGTTTACTGGCCATACAAAATGTTAAAAGGAATAATGGAGATATTATGCAGGCGATGCCTACCCTGGTTATGTCGCTCAGCATGCTTATTGGAATGGTTCTATGGCCGATTTTAACCAAAAGATATGAAAAGAAGAGGCGTATCGAAAGAGAAAAAATCCGGCAGGAGAAGTATCGGAATTATCTTGAGCAGGTTCGCAAAGAGATTGCTAATGAATGTGTACATCAGAGCCAGATCCTCCATGAAAACCATGTTACTCTTGACGAGTGTGTCAGCCGCGTCGTAACTCGGCAGCGTAATTTATGGGAAAGAACTATCGGCCAAAATGATTTTTTAAAACTGCGGTTGGGGCTGGGCACAATTCCTTTAGAGGCAGACATCAAGTACCCGGAAAGAAAATTTACTATTGAGGAGGATGATCTGCAGGAGGAATTGTTTAAGCTCGCCGATGAGCCAAAGGTTTTAGAGAATGTTCCCATAACTTTATCCTTAAAAGAAAACTTTATCAGCGGAATAATAGGAAATCGAAACAGTGTCGTTGATATGGTTAAAGGTTTAATCATACAATTGGCAGCTCTACACAGTTATGATGAATTGAAGCTTGCATTTATCTATGATCAGCATGACATTAGGACCTGGGATTTCGTGAAATGGTTTCCCCATACATGGGATACAGGAAAGAGTATCCGTTTTATTGCTACTAATCCCAATGAAGTCAAAGAGCTTTCTGCCGTTTTGGAAAAGGAGATCGTCAAAAGGCAGGAAATAAGAAACGATGAAGATCTTAAAGAAATAACTCCGCATTACGTTATCTTTGCGATTAGCAAACCGCTCGCTAGTAAAGCTGATGTGGTTGATAGCATCCTTCAGCTTAAAAAGAACTATGGACTTAGTTTAGTTACTCTTTACGATGAACTGAAAAATCTTCCCAAAGAGTGTTCCATGGTTGTTGAGCTGGATGGCAACAACTCTAAAATATATGACAAAAACGATATTTCGGGCAAGTATGTGACTTTCCGTCCAGATCTATATTTGCGGCAGGATGTTGAGGAACTGGCTATCAGCCTGGCGAATATTCATTTGAACACAAGTTCTAGCTATAATCTGCCCAATATGATGACCTTCCTGGAAATGTTTGGTGTCGGGAAAATCGAACATCTGAACTCATTAACCAGATGGAGGGAGAACAACCCTGTACTCACCCTGGAAACCCCGATAGGTATCGACACTACAGGCGAATTGTTCAAACTTGACCTGCACGAAAAGTTCCATGGACCGCATGGCCTAATTGCCGGGATGACTGGTTCAGGGAAGAGTGAGTTCATCATGACCTTCATTCTATCCCTGGCAGTAAATTTTGATCCCAATGAGGTGGCTTTTATTTTAATCGATTACAAGGGTGGAGGGATGGCAAACGCCTTTACCCACCTGCCGCACCTGGCAGGAACTATAACCAATCTTGATGGAGCAGCCGTCAATCGTTCCCTGGTATCAATTCAAAGTGAGTTGAAACGGCGACAGGCCATATTCAGTGAAGCAAGTAAGATGCTGAATACTAGCAATATTGATATATATCAGTACCAGAAATTATTCAGAGAAGGAGCAGTATACGAACCCCTCCAGCACCTGTTTATCATTTCAGACGAGTTCGCGGAACTCAAGACCCAACAACCAGAATTCATGGAGCAGCTGGTCAGTGCCGCCAGAATAGGTCGAAGCCTTGGCGTTCACTTGATACTTGCTACTCAAAAACCATCGGGCGTGGTTGATGATCAGATATGGAGCAACAGCAGATTCCGTATATGCCTGAAGGTGCAGGAAAAAGCTGACAGCATGGATGTGATAAAACGGCCCGATGCGGCGGAATTGACAGTTACGGGAAGATTTTTCGCCCAGGTGGGTTTTAATGAATTATTCGAACTGGGCCAGTCCGCGTGGTGTGGAGCCCCCTATCAGCCGGTCGATAGGATAGAAAAGAAGAAGGACGACAGCGTGGTAATCATAGATCACCTGGGGCGTGTAGTTAAGCAGGTCAGGCCTGAGAGACGATTATTAGTCGAGAAACCGCCTAAGCAGATTGACGAGATAAACAAGTACCTGGCTAAACTTGCAAGAGAGGAAAATATAAGGGTTAGGCCGCTCTGGCTTGAGCCAATTCCTGAGATGATCCTGGTGGACGAACTAAAGCGAAAATATCATGTGCCCGAACCGATAAACAACCACCTGGATCCAGTGATCGGTGAAGTGGATGATCCGGAAAATCAAAGACAAATGGTGATGACCCTGCCCTTGACCCAGGAGGGTAATGTTGTGATCTATGGTTCAGCCGGCAGTGGGAAAACCACATTCATAACGACCCTGATTTACTCTTTAATTCAAGATCACACGCCTTCAGAGATAAATATCTATATCCTGGACTTTGGCTCCGAGACTTTGCGCTCATTTGCCAGAGCACCTCAGGTAGGTGATGTACTGGTATCCCATGAGAATGAAAAAATAAATAATCTGTTTAAGATGTTAAACCGTGAGATACAGAGGCGCAAGAAGCTGTTCTCTGATTATGGAGGAGATTACCAGTCTTATTTAAGAGCATCTAAACAGGAAATGGAAGCAGTAATCGTTATCATTCACAATTATTCGGCTTTTACTGAAACTTATGATGATAAAGAAGAAACGATAGCCTACTTGACCAGGGAAGGCTTAAAGTACGGGATCTACTTCATATTGACGGCCTTGAACACTAATGCAGTCCGGTTCCGTATTCTGCAAAATTTCAAACAACTTTATGTTTTGCAGCTTAACGATCAGTCCGATTATTCGGGGGTCCTGGGCAGCATAGGCGGAGTGTATCCTTCAAAGTTTAAGGGCAGAGGCATATTCAAGCGCGAAAAGACATATGAATTTCAGATCGCCCGCATCATCTCCGACATAGAAGGGGTTCAGGAGTATATACGTTCCTACTGCAACGAACACCTGGGGAAATGGCCGGGTGCTCCAGCTAAATACATACCCATATTGCCGGATAAAATCGATGTTCAATATTTGGCACGTGATATAGCCAGCAGTCAGGGGAACAAAATCCCGGTAGGAATAGAAAAGAACGGCCTGAACATTTCCTACTTTAACTTCGAAAATTCATATGTCACTTTGGTTTTATCACAGATGAATGAATATTCTGATTTTGCTCAGGGTTTAGCAGAGATAATAAATGCTAAAACAAAATCAGATGTCACCGTCCTGGACCCGGAAGGTCAATTCGCTGATGATGAGGCCCGCCAGTATGATTATTATGATAAAGATTTCAATAGTGCAATAAGCAGTATATTTAATACCGTGGTGTTCAGACACAATACCACGAAGGATGCTCAACAGCAGAATAATGAAGTGCCTGAATTTGAAAAGCTCACGTGTATTATCAGTTCGTTATCGGCTCTGATGATTCAGATATCGGAAGATGCGAGAGACAAGTTCAGGTTGATCATGGAAAAAGGAGAAACCTCATTCAATATCAGGTTCATTATTGTGGACACGGTTTCAAACATTTCTGCATTTGCATACGAGAGCTGGTTTAAAGCCAAGGTCTCCGTGAACGATGGAATTTGGCTCGGCAACGGGATTTCCGATCAATATCAATTAAAATTGGCAAAAATAACCAACGATCTTTACAAGGACATCGGTGAAGATTCAGGATATGTGGTTTCCAAAGGGAAGCCAGTTCTTATCAAGATACTGTCTTCAGTAACCAGGGAAACAGAGGTGGAGGCATAGTGGATAATATTTTAGTAGAGGTATACCTGCCGGCGGCAGGAAAGAGTTATGATGTATATCTGCCATTAAGCAGCAAGATTCATGAAATACTGGCATTGCTGTCGGGGGCTTTGGGTGAGCTATCAGACGGTCATTTTTCTGCAGCAGCGGACACCGTGATATGCGATAGGATTACCGGCAAAATTTTGGATATAAATTTTCGGGTAGGGGAAATTGGCCTGCGCAATGGTTCCAAACTGATGTTGATTTAGATGATGTCTTATGTCAGCTATATGTCATTTATACATCATAGCATCGTCATGTTAATTGCAAGGCTGCTTTAATATTATGGTTATGTAATCAAAACATATCAGAACCAGTTTTGATAGGAGGGATTGCATACGGTGGTCACCTGAAAATTATTCAATTAGAAACTTACTACTATTCAGGTATTGACACGAGGCTGCAGCAGCCCGTTGTTAATAAAGATCAAAGTAAAGGGGACAGAAAAATGGCAAGAAACATCATGGTAGATCCGGCTAGATTGGAAGCAGCGGCGCAGAATATGGATGCCCAGGCTGCTGATTACGAAAAACAATACAACTTGCTTTTTCAAGAGGTTGATAACATGGGAGCGGCATGGCAGGGGGCTGACAATCTGGCATTTGTCAGCCAGATCAAGGGCTTTATGGATGATTTTCAGAAGATGGTGGCATTGATGAGGCAGTATTCTGAGTTCTTGAAACAGAGTGCCAAGACTTATCGCAATACTCAGGAACAGATCATAGCCGGCGCAAAGCGTTTAACTAACTAATTGATTAAGAGAGGGAGGTTTGGCAAATGAACATAGAAGGAATCAACATTAGATCAGGGGAAGTAAGCAAAACGGCTGCAACTATCAGAACTCTAAATCAAAACCTGACCGCCAGGCTGGAAGATATCAAAAAGGAAATGGATAACCTGGCCTCAACATGGCAGAGCGACGCTTCAAACACCATCAGAGGCAACTTTAATGCCATGACCCCCAGGTTTGAGGAATATCGAACTGTTGTTGAATCATATGCCAAGTTTTTAGATGATACCGTAGCCGCATATGACCAGACCGAATCAGCTATAGACAGTAATGCCAGCGCATTTAAATAAAAAATTTGGACATTATGAGCAAACGGCTTAAACCGTTTGCTCAATAATCCATAGGCGTCCAAAAAGGCAAGCTTAAGTCAAAAAAGTTGGTGATGAAATGATTAATGTCGGGCGGGCCAGAAATCAGGCTGATGAAATTGATGATTATGCTTCCGCATTAAGAGAACTCAAAAACAGGTTAAACAATTTCAAAGGTAACATAAACGCCGATTGGCAGGCTACGGAAATGGTGTATGTAAACCAGGCCATTGAAAAGATGAACAATGAGATTAGTAAATTGACATCAAAGCTGAATTCTTTAGCCGATGACATAGTATCAGTAGCCAGAGAAATAAGACGTGAAGAGGAAGAAAGGGCAGCCAGGTGATGAGGGAAATGTCGCAGATTGTGATTAAGGGAAATAGAATAACAGCTGACAATCATGAGTTGAGCAAAGCCGTCGTAAAAGCTTCAAGCAGAAACAACCTGTCGGGGATCCAGAGACACCTTGACAACAAGATAAAGGCCCGCAGGAATATTGGCTCCAGAATGAATGAAGTTTGTTATTCTGCGGCAGTACTTGAAGCTCACTTGAAAACCATGGAAAGCTTTGTTAGTGATGCATTGGCACGCTATATTCAGGCTGACGACCTTTTAAATAAAAATGCCTCTTCGCTAATTGATAATTTAAGGCGTTCATTCATGGCGATGTTTGGCCTCAATACCTGGAATGGGCTGCTCGGCTACGCGGGAAAGGCCGGGCAACTGGGTTCACTCTTCTCCTATGTTTTAAAACCTGTTGCAAACTGGCTTGATTACGGAATTTTAGGATATTCAACCAAAGTGGGTGCTCGGGCAGTCATCGATTTTTTGAAAGGAACAAACTCACAGCTCAAAGGCTTATGGAAATGGCAAAAGAGTGAAGCAGGGCTCAAAAAACTCTCCAGAATGCTCCCGGATGTTGCCCATCAGGTGAGAATGAAACGTCTGGTCGGGCTTGATGATATGTTTAGAGGAAAATATTCCAGAGCAGGTGAATGGGGCACAAGGTTTTACAACAACTTTCACAAACTCGATAACTACATCACGAGGTATGAGAGCGGCGGGATAAAAAGGGCCCTCTCCGATTTCACCGGCGGAGGCGCCAGGGCCGTTTTTGCCTGGGGCGGAACCATATTATCTGTTGCTCAAAATGCCTTCGATAATGCTGATGAAGCAAAAAGCGGACAGATATCGGCACGACGCGCAGTTGTTGAGACCATCGGCGAAACTGCAGTTGATGTCGCTAAGTATACATTAATCTCAGCCGGCGTTGCGGCTGCTATTAGTGCTACAGCCGTTGCAGGAGCCCCGGTAATCGTTGTTGGTGCTGCAACAGTTGGAGTAAGTATGGCATTGGACTGGGGATCAAAGAAATTAACCGGCAAGAAATTAACTGAAGCTATATCCGATGGTGTAATTGACGGATCGATATGGGTTACGAACTCATTACGGGCTGCTTATAATAAAGCTGCAAACTGTTATACCAACCCGACAGTTACGACCAGTGCAAGATGGAAGTATAAACTGAGTTATTAGCATTAAAGGAGTTGTTGTTCAATGATAAAGGATCTATTGCCGATTGGCTCTGTGGTTTTACTAAAAGGGGCAGAAAAAAAGATAATGATATTTGGCATAAAGCAGTCTGATGGAGATAATACCACCCTAGAATACGACTATGTTGCAGTAATGTATCCCGAAGGAAACCTGGGGGTTGAATATCAATTTTTGTTCAATCATGCTGATATCTCCGAAGTAGTCTTTCGAGGATTTGAAGATGAAGAAAGAGCTAAGTTCATAGAACAGCTGGCGGGAATATATGATAAGTAACTGTTGAGCGTAAAAGTGCTGTCAGAACCAGTAACGAACATGGAAAGAGATGAGGGCTACAAACAAAGCGGGGGAGAGAGCAGCAATGAAGCAATGCGGCAATTGCGGGCGGGAGATTCCAGATGATGAGGCTTTTTGCGCGAATTGTATAAGCGAAACTAATGATAACGGTAAAGTAGAAGATTTAAACAGCCGGATTCCTGTTAGGGCATCAGCGCCAAAAACGAACAAAGCGAACAAGAATATCATCATCGCCTCTTTTTTAGCTGTACTGCTGTTGGCAGGCAGTTTTTTCGGGTGGAGGAGCTATACTTCTGAGGCCAGGGCCCAGGAGAAGTTGGAACTGGCGATAAAGTACCTGAGTGAGAACGATTTTGATAAAGCCATTCTAGCATTCAACGATGCCATCGAGATAAATCCCAAGGAGATTAAAGCTTATCAGGGATTGGCCAGGACCTACACCCTGCAGGGCAGATTTGCGGATGCGAAGGCTGTTTATGATAAAGGACTGCAGGCCGTATCGTCTGACCAGAAGCAGACCTTGCAGATCGGCCTGGCCGGGATGTACATAGATCAAGGTAATATATCGGAAGCGGAAAAAGCCTTCCTGGGACTTAAAGAAAACAACCCCGCCTGCCTGGAAGCCTATTTCGGATTGGCTATAGTCTATCAGCGGCAGGGCGATAATGCGAAAGCCGAGAGCGTCCTGCGCCAGGCTGTCGAAAAGAATCCTGGTGACTACCGGGCATACAATACTTTGGCGTTGTTCCTCGAGCAGAACCAGAAGAGAGATGAAGCATTTCAAAACCTGGTAAAATCTCTGGAGCTCGATATCAACCAGCAAGAAGCTTACCTGATATTGAACAGCATGTATAATTACCGCTGGGGTGAAGTGCAGGCCAAAATTGCATCAGTATCCAACCAGCAGGTTGCATCGATGCTTGAGTTCTGCTGCTATTACTACCAGCAGAATTATTCCAAAGCCGTAAGTCTCTATAAACAGAACCACGCCAGCCAGACAAGCAATATAAAAGTAAAGATCCTGGCTGCTGTTGCCATGTCAAAAACAGGAGACCGGGCTGGAGCAGAAAATCTAATAGCTCAATGTCTTGCAGCGCAAATGAATGGATGGCTGTTCGGTGATATCGCGTCGTATTACCTGGAAGCAGGGAACAAAGATAAAGCCAAAGAATTTGCCATAAATGCCTTGCAGGCCAATGGGACCAATCTGGAAGCGATAGCATTGCTGCAAGAAATAAACGCCGATGATGGAAGCGTAAGGATCTATGCTGCTGAATACTTGCTCTATAATTGGCAGCCGGTGAACATCGTGAAGGAAAACCTGGCGGTAGCCAATGTCGATCTCGCCTGCGTTTCTCCGGATGAAAAGATTATATCATTCATAAGAGCCAATTACCCTGGAGCGGAAGATCCTGAAAAATTAATTATCAGCCGGTTTGACTTGACAGGAGATCAGCTGCCGGAATTTGTTCTTAGCCATAAATACGCAAGGGAGGCGTTCGTATTACAGTATATTAACGGCAGCTATCATTTGCTGTATCACGATCAAATGGGTCGCTACGGCTACAAAACTCCCTATATCGATACTTACGGAGATCTTTATTTAACTCCGATCAGCGGCGGAACCGGAGTAAAAGTGGAAATGACCAGTATTCTTCGCTGGGATGGAACCCAATTGCGAGAAATATGGTCCGAGCCGACAGTAGAAAACAGTTACCAGGCTGGTATGCCCGGCAATGAATGGTATGAAAAAAGCGGATCAGCAACGATAAGCGGAAACGGGAAACCGGAGCGATTAAGCTATGTTTTAAAAGGTGTTTACGGGCACTACGCGGCGGGTAGCGTAAAAATGAAGGAGCGCAATGATACTTCTACCCGGGAATATCAATTCAATGAACAGCAGTTTAAATTTATCGAAGTCTCGGCGAAAACCGATGAGCAGATTCTGACGACGGCTGGCAATATACCAGATGAATTGTTTTTCTTTAAAGGAGCGACAATTGGTATGGGTGAAGACCAGATTAAAAGTTTAATCGGAGATTCCCCGGGGAAGAGCAATGTTCATGAAGGGATATACTGGTGGGATTATCCCGACAGCAAAATTATATTTGATAGCAAAAGCCGAAAGGTCACAACGATATTCGTGTACGCAAATAATAAATCAGCCGGGATAAAACCCGGAGATCCGGTGAAGAAAGTAATCGATGCTTATGGAAAAGGTGAGATCGGTCCTACAGAATGGGGCGATCCCAGCAGCAAGAATTATACTCTTTCTTATAAAAAAGATGGAAATCGCAAGATCAGTTTTCTAATCACGAATGACATTATTGGTTCCGTAATCATCGGAGAACGAATTTTTCTAATGGATTAAATAAAACGGATACTTAAATAATGACCAATTAATTGGCCGGCGTGCTTCAGTTGATTACTGAGTTAAAGGAGCGAGGTAGTTTGATGAAATGTCCAGCCTGCGGCAGAGAAAACAGCGATGACAGCAAGTTTTGTGGCGCTTGCGGTCTAAGTCTGGCAGCGACTCCGACCGGAAAACTGAATCCCGACACCATTCTCGACGGGCGTTACAGTATCGTAAGAACCATAGGCCAAGGTGGGATGGGAGCTGTATATCTTGCTTTAGATACCCGTCTGCAGAATAAACCCGTAGCCATCAAGGAGATGAGCACTGGTGCGGTAGGCGGTGATCTGCAAGCTGCCATTGACAGTTTTAAAAAAGAAGCGCGGATTTTGATCAACCTTCGCCATCATGCTCTGCCGGTGATTTACGATTTCTTCTCCGGGGAGGAGCAGCGCTGGTACCTGGTGATGGATTATATCAAGGGGGATACGCTCAAGGCAGAGCTACAGAAGAGAGGACCGCTTCCCGAAGCAGAAGTGATCTACTGGGCTCATCAGCTGTGCGATATCCTGGAATACCTTCATAAACAAAATCCCCCTATAATATTCCGTGACTTAAAGCCCGACAACATTATGCTCACTCCCGAGGGACAAATCAAACTGATCGATTTCGGAATAGCCAGGAATTTTCAGCCGGGAAATACAGCAGATACCGTAGCCTATGGTTCCGGCGGATTTGCACCTCCGGAGCAGTACGGGCAAAATCAAACCGACGCACGTTCGGACGTATATTCACTGGGCGCAACATTGCATTTTTTATTGACCGGTATAGATCCATCGAAAAATCCGTTCAATTTTGAAGCTCTCAGCAAGTATATAGAAATCTCGACTGAGTCGGAAAAAGCTATCATGCAATCCTTAGACCTTAATGCCGCCAATCGCCCTCAGAATATTGAAGCATTTAGAGCATCACTGCCACAGGGAACCGTAGCGTTAAACCTGCCTGAGAACATAACTCTGTCGGGAGCGCAGAGTCAAAGGTGCAACAGCTCTGAAGGCGAAACTATGACTTTATCTCTTGATGCGCAGACCTCCGCTCCTCTTTCAGCTTCCGAACGATCATCGGGCACTGAAAAAAGCCCAAACATCGCATTAACCATTTCACCACCGGTTCTGGGCCAAGCAGATTCAAAAAATCAAAATTGGCTGATAATCGCCGGGGTAGCTGCGGTGGTTTTTATAATGCTGGGCGGAGCAGTATTGTTCTATAAGCTGAATACTGAGCAGCCCGTTGCCAGCAAAACAGTATCGGTAAATAACCAGGCTGGCAGTACTCAGACCAGCAATACAGCTTCAAATGCATCAGAAAAAAGCAGTGTGCCTGCAGTTAGTGAGCCCAGTACAACTCAAACTAATAAGAGTAGTTCCAACCAGGCCTATCTTGCAGAACTGGCTAAAGGTGAGCAGATGGCAGATGAATATGACGAGATGAGGATAAACATGATACGGATGCTGAATGAACTGGCCGCCGGCCAGGGCTCTCTTGATGAATTTTATAGCACCTGCGCTACATCACTATCGCAAAGACAGGCACTGCTCAGCAGGGCGCAAACGCTCAAGGACCGTTCATACAATCCCTCGATCCATAACGAGCTCATTAACATGCTGAATTATTCTATTAAATATTGCAATGTGTGCAGGCAGGGAGCCGATGCAGTAAAACGGTCAGATGACGGGGCTTTAGATGAGAGTTTGAGCCAGGCGCAGACAAATTCGGAGAGGATTCAGAGCAGCCTGGATTCGTACAAGGCCAATATCGAAAAAGAACGCAATCGACTCAATACCAACTAAGCACAGGCATTTTTGAGACATACCAACGATCTTAGGAACCAGTAATTTGCCAGGGGAGAGGGAGCTCATGAGATACTGCCTTCATTGCGGAAGTGGACTGCCTGAAGAAAACCGCTTCTGCAACCAATGCGGGAAAGCAGCGGATGGTCATGCCGGGAAAATGGATACAGCGATTGAAGAAATGTCAGGGAAAGAGAACCATACTGAAACCAGAGAATCGTTGAGAAACAATACCGATTCACCGTTCACACCGGTTCCAGTAAGCAAGAAGCGAACCGGTAGTAATAATAAAATACTTATCTTTAGCTGTATTCTAGCTGTAATTATTCTAGTCACGAGTCTCTGGGGATGGCAGAATTATGGTACTGAAGCCCGGGTGCAGAAGAAGCTGGATATAGCGGTAAAATATCTGAGCCAGAGTGACTATGAAAAAGCCATACTGGCATTCAACGAAGCTATTCAGATAGATCCAATGGAAGTTCAATCTTATCAGGGCCTGGCCCGCACATACACTCTGCAGGGAAATTGGGAAGAAGCTAAAGCGGCCTATGACAAAGGCCTGCTCGTAGTTGAGACAGGCAAGAGACAGGTTTTACAGATAGGCCTGGGCGGAATGTATATAGATAAAAACGATCTGGCTCAAGCAGAAAAAGCCTTCCAGGAGCTTAAAGACCTTGATCCCCGATGCCTGGAATCCTACTTCGGACTGTCGATTGTCTATCAGAAGCAGGGAGAAATAAAGAAAGCTGAATCCATCCTGCGGCAGGCGGTAGCCAATAACCCGAATGAATACCGGGCATATAATGCTCTGGCCGTTTTCCTCAAACAGCATGGCAAAGAGGAAGAATCAGCGAGCCAAATTGTTAAGTCACTGAGTATCAATATCAATCAGCAGGAGGCTTACCTGGTTCTACAAGACATCTACGATGGAAAATGGAAAGATCTGAGGGATATGAGTATCGGTATCAAAGATCAGAAGCTGTCAGCAATGCTTGAATTCTACAGTTATTATGCGGCAGGTGATAATAAAAAAGCCGTAGATATTTACCAGGACCTGCTCGGCAAGCAGCCTGAGAATTATAAGGCCAGGATCTTATGTGCAATTGCTATGACAAAGCTGGGTCATCAATCTGATGCCCAACAGCTCATCAGGGAAATTAACAGCAACAATCTGGCGGAATTCCTCTTTAGCGATATGGCAATGTATTATTTCACGGCTCAAGATCTGGAGAAAGCACGAGAATTTGCTGAAAAAGCACTCCTGGCCGATGCTGGCAACCTTGAGGCTATCGCCTTGCTGCAGACTATGAATACTGCCGATGCCACGGTCAAGATTTACACGGCCCGGGCACTGATTTACAGTTGGAAGCCGGTAACACTTATGAAAGAAGAGCTGAGAGCGAAATCTCTGCTTGGGGGAGATCCCCCGATAAATGCCAGTGCCAAGCTTGTAAATAAGAGCCGGGATTTGAAAACCGACAAAGCTCCGGAACCGGCAAGAGATCAAGTCACATTGGACACTTCTTTGATTGAAGCAGTGGAAAAAGGTGACATTAACAAGGTTGAAAATCTGCTAGCGCAGGGTGCAAACGTAAATGCAAAAAATAAAAATGGGAGTAATGCTTTGGGCAGGGCTTGTATATGGGGACACGAAGACATAGCAGCTTTCCTTTTGGAGAATGGCGCGAGTGTTTCTAATAGAAATAAATGGGGAGCGACGCCATTAATGGATGCAGCTTTGCGGGGACGATCAACAGCAGCCAGACTCATCATTGAGCATGGAGCCGATGTTAATGCGCGAGATTATAATGGGTATACCGCGCTAATGGAGGCTACCATGGTTGGAAATCCCCCTGATGAACACGAGGGTTGTCTGGAAGTAGCCAGGTTGCTTCTCGAAGCCGGAGCTGATCCCAATTTAAAAAACCAATATGGTGACACCGCATTAAAATTAGCCAGACTGGCCGGATATGCAGACATGATTGACTTGCTGACTGCTCATGGGGCTAGATAATACTTCTCTGTTGATAAATATATGCTGGTAGATATTTTAAATTAGTCTAATAAGGTTTTATTAAGGGAGAGAGAGAATGAATTACTGCCACAATTGCGGCAGACAATTGCCCGATGAGGATCGCTTTTGCAATAATTGCGGCAAAGCTGTTGCTGCAGGGGAACAGGGAACGGAAGCATTGCCTGGCAATTGGCCCTTACAGGATGACTCTAAAACAGAATTGAGTATGGCCGACTATTATATCGCGCCCGAATCTGTTTCAGATGAAATTTATCGGGGAGCTTCTGAATCTGACTCAGACAAAGAGACATCCGCATTACTAATTTCAGAATCAAGTAACGACATCGCTAAAAATCAGCAGAGTACTCATGCCAGCCGGAAAGATGGGACCAGAGCTATCTTCACCCGAGAAACCAACGCGGCGACCATGAACAAAGCCAGTAATATGCCGCATAGGGAAGTGGAGCCAAACGTCCGGGAAATCGGCAGATCCGGTAATTCAGAGGTTTTTGGCCGCCTCAAAAACGGACATTTATTGGACGGCAGATACGTGATCAATGCCACTATAGGGTCGGGAGGGCAGGGGGTAGTCTATCTAGCGAGCGATTCAAAAATAGGCACACTCTGTGCTGTCAAAGAGATAGACCTCTCCGGCGGTCTGAGCATAGGCCTTTTGGCGGAGCCTGATATTTTAAAACAACTCAGGCATCCTAGACTTCCCAGGATCAACGACATTATTGAAAAAGATAACTATCTGTATATCGTCGAAGAATATTTTGAGGGCGTACCCCTGAAAGAGCTCATATCTCATCGTAAAAACTGTAGCGAAAAAAACGTTCTGATCTGGTTTCAACAACTTGCGGAAATATTGAACTATCTTCATTCCTTTAAGCCCCGCCCCATCATCTATAGGGATATGAAACCAAGCAATATCATAATCGATTCCCAGAATGAGGTCCGACTCATTGATTTCGGAATCGCGCGCGAATACAAAGCCGAGCAGGATAGCGACACCAGGTACATCGGCACCCGCGGTTATGCTGCGCCTGAACAATATGGAGGCAACCAGACCGATGCCAGAACCGATATATATGCTCTGGGCGTAAGCATGTATCATGTCCTAACCGGTAAAAGCCCTCTGGAACCGCCTTACCAACCGCTGCCCGTCAGGCAGATCGACCCCGGATTATCAGAAGGTATTGAGAAAATAATCCAAAAATGCATCAAGGTGAATCCTGCCGAGAGATATCAGACCGCAGCTGAACTTCTGAATGATCTACGAAACATACACACACTGAACCGCGAATATCGGGTACACAGGCTTAAGGTCAGATCGTTAATCATGCTTGCATTATTCCTGGTTATCGCCAGCGGCTGGGGGATCAATTACCTTTATCAGTCCAAACAAGATGAGAAAAAGGCAAATTTTGATGCCTATCTGCAGGCGGGAATCCAGGCCTACAACTCGCGAAACTACACTTTAGCTGAAGAAGAATTCATCCGGGCAATAAGCGTAATGAAGGAGCCGGAAGCCTATATTGACCTGGCGAAAACTTATTTGAAGCAGAATGAAAACGACAATGTCATTTCACTTTTGCAGGAGAATATCAATAATGGGCTGCTGGCAAACAACAATGAGATCAAATACATAATAGGCACTGCCTATTATCAAGAGGAAAAGTACAAAGAAGCAATCCCGTATTTTAAGGCGGTTGTTGATTCCAGCACCGTAAAAAGCGAAGACGATGTCGCTGCCTATCGGGATTTAGCTATAAGCTACGCAAAAATTGGCAGTCTGGACCTGGCTCAGCAAACACTGGATCAGATTAATTCTAATAGTCAGTTTGCCGATCATATTGCCCACTTCGTAAAAGGTGAACTGGCGGTGTTGAGGCGCGATTACGGTCTGGCTGTGCAGGAATTCGAAACCGCGGTTAGGCTGGATGGCCAAAATGTGCATTACAAGACCAGCCTGGCTAGATTGTATATATCCCTCAATGTTCAGCAGCAGGATACTGTCTCCATAAATAGCAATTACAAAAATGCGTTTACCCAGCTGGAAGAAGCTCTACTTCTGGAACCAGGCAACATTCTGGTTCTCAACGACCTGGCGGAGGATTACTACAACTATGGGGTTTGGTGTGAAAGTCTGGGCGATTCAAAAAGCAGGGAAATGTATCAGAAATCACTGGCAAGCTTCAAAAAGATATCAGATATGGGCACTGATGACGCTGATATCTTCGTTAATACAGGTATTCTCTATGAAAAACTGGGCGAGAGCGACCGGGCAGACAGTGCGTACTCTAGAGCGATAGAATTGGACGGGAACAACTCCCGCGCCAACCTGGTTTATGGGCTATATAAATTACGAACTGGTGATTATGCTGGTTCAATAGAGTATTTGAACAAAACCATTCACCTGAATGATAATCCAGGAGAAGTAGCGACAGCCAGGAGCAAAATAAATGAACTAAAACAAAAGGGGTGGATCACTTAAGGAAATCAAGTAAGACCTGCACCGGTTAAATTAAAGAACTCAGGACTTGCATTTAATTGTTAAGGGCTCTAAAAAAATTGTATTGGGGAGGTAGCATTTTTGATAAGACCGATCATAATTATCGCACTTCTTCTAGCTGCAATAGCAGTTCCTCTGCCAGCCTATGCTGATGAATCTACCAGAGTATTTGTTGATGGTCAGGAGATAAGCTTTGATGTGCCGCCGACCAGGTCCCAAGGACGTATCATGGTGCCTTTCCGCGGGGTATTCGAGGCGCTGGGCGTTCCCGAGCACAACATCGAATGGATCCCTGAAAAAAATACCGTGGCATGTATTATTAACGGACAAAACATGTTCGTAGTTGTGGGGGATAACAACATTTACCTGGGAAGCAGAACGATAAACAGTGATGTACCGGCTCAAATAATCGAGGGGCGGCTCATGGTGCCTTTAAGAGTTATAGCAGAGGCAGCGCTTTGCAGGGTTGATTATGATCCTTCATCTGAGACAGTATCAATTACAAAAGGCATCAATCAGGTTAATATTGAAGTGTATCCCGGCTATGACGAAAGCATGCGTGGAATGAGGGACATTTATGGTAGGGTCGACCGCTTCGACATACACTCCCCCCAGGTCTTCGGACAAATAGCTGTCCAGGGGGATATCAGTACAGTGGTCTGCGAGTGGTACTATGTGAAAGGAAGCCAGCGACAGTTAGTATTCAGTGATTTGCGGCAGGTAGAAGCTGGCAGGGTTAGTTCTATACTTCCCAAAGAGAAATATATTCCTGGACAGTGGGTCCTGGCGGCCAGAATCAATGGAAACATTTTTTTGGAATCTTCCTTCACCCTGGTTGATGATCCTAAATTGTATGGTATTTTACCCTGGATGGAGGGATCCTATGAAGGGTATTTTGATACAAACCTGCCTGCAGGGGTTCCGGGCGGTTATGGAAAATTAGTCATGAATAATGGAACAATAGTAACTGCAGAATTCGGAGGCGGAGTATATTTTAATAGAGGAACGACTCCCTGGGCATATAGTGGGATGTTTAATAATCCCAAAGACTGGCCCAGGGTTTGCCAAATTTACTTTGGCCTATGGGAATATCCGGATGGGAGCAGGTTTGTTGGTTTCCTGAGCCCGCGTGTAGTTGTCAGAAAAGACGAGGATTTTGACACATGTTTGAGCCAATGGTTTAACAACGGTTATTTTACGAACCTGGATGCAGTTGACCAGGAAAAATATCAGATAATATATTATGTTAGCGGTAATTATACGAGCAGCAATGGAGCTACCAGAGAAATAAGCGGCTGCATTGAAAATTTGGAATCAAGTTACCGTTTTGATCAAATGGCAATTACGCCGGGGACATATGAGGATTATTTGGCTGAACATAAATAAATAATATTTTTGAGTTTCAACATGTGCACTTTTCGGCCAAACTATAAATTGTAGATTTTCGAAAGCTGAAATTTTAACAAGGCCTGCATCTGAAAGCGGATGCAGGCCAATTATCGTTAATAAACCATTAACATGCAACCGGGTCCCAAAAAGTATTAAATAATATTGCAAATAAGGACTATCAATGTTAAACTATGGTGCACAGGGCGAATTTGACTAATTATATTAATTAATTGAAGCAGCTCATTCTTTTGCTGTGCTAAGTATCTGACAAGGGCGGAAAAGAAACGTAGTTACTGCGTTTTTACTTTTGGGAGGAGCAGCAGGGATGCAGGGCATCAAGTCGAGTAGAAATATATTGCTTATCATATATATCGTTGTTTCTTTATGTCTATACGGAGTTTCAGTTGCCACCAGCACGCCTTCGCCATCACAAGGTGGAGATTCCCGCATACCGAAGCTTAAAGATGATGAATTATTGCAGGGCAGTGTGTTGCTCATCAATAACCAGACCTTAGATTTAACAGTCAGACCGGTCTTGTTCGTTGACGAAGCTAATCTGCATTTACTGTCACTCGTTGATTTTTCCGATGCTGCCAAGTGCCCGTATATAGTAATAAAGGAGAATAGCAGAATACGCCCTCAGGGAATCACATATTATTTAGGCGGCGAAAAATGGGCCTATCCGTCATATATCAGCTGCGTGGATAACCAGCTGCATGGATATATGTATAGTGAAGCTAAAACCTATCTCTATCAGACACGCTACCTCAAACCGATCGTCAAAGTGGAATTTTCCAACGTTTTATCAAACGCCAGCAACACGAATGCCATGCTAGCAGCCCGGCAGTTAACCGGGTCCATCATAAAGCCAGATCAAGAATTCTCATTTTATTCCTGTGTGAAGACGAGCCCGGAGCAGGGGTATAAGGCTGGAACAGTGCTTGTCGAAACAGAGGATGGGAACACTGAGACCGATGAACAATTTGGCGGGGGAATATGCAAAACCGCGACCCTGCTGCATAAAGCGGTGGTATTATCGGGATTCCTGGAAACCGAGAGGCACAGTCATACCGGTCGGGTTTCTTATGCCGACCTAGGAGATGATGCTGCGGTGAGTAAAAACGATTGGGATTACAAATTCGTAAACACGCGGGATTTGCCTATAAAAATCGTCGCTTACCAGGAAAGGGATAATCTAGTTGTAGAGATCTATATGGTTCCGGAAAAATAATAGGATCTTTTGTATAATGTTTTAGCCAACATATAAAGTCTGAAGGATCTCATCTAATAAGTAATATTAAGAAATATACGAGAAAAGTCGATGATAACAAATAATACGACACAATATCACAAAATGAGGAGGTAAAATATACCAATGAAAAAAACCATTTTGATTCTGTTCGCGCTTCTAATGATGACAAGCTTTGTAGTCGGCTGCCAATCTGAGTCGACATCACAACAACCTGCACAGGAAACTTCGACTAAGCCTGAATCTGCAGCCTCTATTAATAAAAGTGCTGAGATTTATACGAATTTTCAAGAGTATGTGCCATTTACCAAGTTGTCAGTAGGAATGAAATTGGAAGAAGTAGAAAAAATACTCAGCGATGGTGGACTGGTAGTATCATCTGGACTATCAAGTGTAGGTAAAGACGGAGACAGAGCGTGTACTTACACAGCTAATAAGGCAAATCCACAAGCATCGATTAGGATTCAAGTAAACAAAGAAAATATTCTTATTAGCCGGGGATTTGGGGGCGTGGTTCCCAAAGGAACTGAAACCGGGTTTAAAGCAACAAATGCTGACTATAAAGCAGTATCTGACAAGATGCAGAATGGTTCTGTGAAAAACCTTTCTGATGTTGAAGCTATATTTGGCAAAGCTTTTCTATCAGAAGAAAAATATGCTCTTCCAGATCCCAAAAAGCCAGATGAAAGTAAGAAGATAATTCGTGATTATAGATGGTATGGTTCTGATTGCTGGGTGCAGGTTCTAACAGATGAAACTGGAGCATTTACCAGTTATAAGATCGGATCGGTTGGATTGAAGGACTAATATCAATCAGAGATAACTCATGCGGAGGGAAGCATCACTAGACATATAGGCCATTAACCCTCAGATATGGAAAAAAAAACATATCTGAGGGTTTATTATGCTTATCTGTTAATAACTCCGTAATACTTCACATAGGGCTTTTATCTTTAGCACAAATAGCTGTCTCTATAACGACCGAGAATCTTTTAGCTGTTTTTGTTCAATAAATCTTCTCGATAAAGGATAGCTAATCTTCGTTCTCCTGATAAGCTTAGGGGTAGAGAGGCATATTGCTGAAGTAACTACTGCAGTAAACAAGAAAAAAAGCACTTCCAGTGGTCATGAAAGTGCCGATTTTTAGGATGGTACGCCCGAGAGGAATCGAACCTCCGCACCCGGCTCCGGAGGCCGGTGCTCTATCCACTGAGCTACGGGCGCTTAATTGCATTACTGATTATATCAGAATCTTTAGGGCTGGTCAAAGGAGTGGAATTCTGTTCAACGATGGGTTGATCATGGTTGTTTTTAGCGGCAATCAGTGAAAGAACAAAACCGAGGCCGGATAGAATCGCGGCACTCAGGTAAACCCAGTGGATGGCCTGCGCGTAGGATTGGGAATAATCAAGGTGCTTCTGGCTGGAAGCGAAGCCGAAAGAGAAAAGACTGACCCACACTGCCACCCCTATGGAGAAAGAAAAATTCCGTATGGTTGCCTGAAAACCGCCGGTATATCCGGCTTTAGTTTTGGGGACCGAAGCAAAAATCGAATTGCTGTTAGGCGAGCCAAAACTGGCTACACCTACACCGAATATGACCAGCCCTATAACGATGCGAGATAGATTTATAGTCGTGCCCAGGGAAGAGAGAATTAAAAATCCGCTGGTCATCAGGAAAAAAGCCAGTGATACCAGGCGTGAAGTGCCAATACGATCAGACAGGCTGCCTGCATAGGGCGCAGTTATCACCTGAGCCAGTGGCGGAATGGTCATGATTAGACCGGAATAAGCAGGGAGGAATCCCAGCAACCTTTCTAGGTAGAAAGGGAGTATGAAGAAAACCGCGGTTTGAGTAAAGTAGACGATAGCTCCCAGGATGCTTCCCGAGGTAAAAAACTTGTTTTTGAAAAGATCAAGGTCCAGCATCGGGGAGGGAGCGTAGCGCCGTTCGTATAAAATGAACAGGATTAACAGAGCGATACCGGGTAAATATGAGATAACATTAATGTTTTGCGCAGCGGATAGCACTAGTGCGAATACTGCCATGGCAAATAAAATATTTCCGGTTTTGTCCTGGGGTATTTTTTCCGACAGCTCCTGTTCAACGGATAGGTAGCGTAATGCAAAAAGAAACGCCAGTATGCCGATAGGAACGTTGACTAAGAAAATAAGCTTCCAGGAGAACTTGCCGACCAGTAATCCCCCCAGGCTGGGGCCGATGGTGTTGCCCAGCCCGACGATAGAGCCGGTTATGCCAAAGGCTTTGCCGCGTTCTTCGCGGGGAAAGCTGTTGGATACAATACCGATGCCGGTAGCCATCATCATGCTGGCTCCCAGGGCCTGAAAACAGCGTGCGGCGACTAGAAAAGGCAGCGAATAGGAAAGACCGCAAAATAACGACCCAATGGTGAAAAATAAGAAGCCGTAAGTATATATTCTATCGCTTCCCACACGGTCGCCGAGTTTCCCGAAGAAGAGCAGGGAAGACGTAACCACCAGCATATAGGAAGTAACAACCCACTGTACCTGCTGCATACTGACTGAAAAATACAAGGCAATAGTGGGATTGGCGATGTTTAATATGCTGCCGTCCAGAGTGGACATAAATATTCCCAGGCAGACGATAGTCAGTATCTGCCATTTACGTGACATTTTCATGACGCGCCTTCCTTTGATTCGCTTAACGGTCCAAAATGGGGCGGGTATCTACAGGTTTCATAGTAAATATTATCACTAAACCAGTAAACATAGTATGAGAATCAGAAGAGAGACTTGTCTAAGAAAGTTAATATTGGGCATTAAGGACAGTCAACACCGCGTCAGCCAGGCAGTGGGCGGCTTTTTGGGCATCATCCGCCGGTATGGTTTGAGTGCCGATTTCGAAAAGCAGGTTGGTGGGGTAGAGATCTTGATTATAATCGCCGCGCCCTATGAAGATGCCGCGCATTAGTCCAGGGTAGAGGCTGTCTGCAGCTTCTTTTATTTGAGAAGCAAAGCGCAGGTTGGTTTTCATGTGGGGATTGGATGCGCCAACAACTATCATGACCTTGCTGGTGCTGACACCGTTGATGGAAGTTGTATATGCGTCACCTGGAGCAGAATCACGATGGATGTCAAAGACCGCGTCGGGCTGCCGCATGAGCAGTTGCATCAACGAGCGCCTGGAGCGGCTGTATGCGTTTATGTCGTGGGGTTCGTGCTGATTGAGGCTCTGGGAGACGCTGACTCCTGATTTCCCGAGTGCTTCACCAAGTGAAGCTGCGACCCGGTATACATCTCCATCGCCTGGTTTACTCTCGGTACCGGAACTGGGGATATATGATTCATCAGTATGGGTCGTATATATTGCCACATGGCGAGGTTTGTTTGCAGCGACGACCGGAATGCTCTGGTCTGGAGCGGGATTTGATGAGCGCTGGCTATCCTGCTTTAGGGTTGCACGGGCATTGGCACCTTCAACCATCGTTATTACGTAATGGGTATTGTCCTGGCTTATATATTCGTCGTTCGGCTCCACAGCCATTCCGGTTTGCAGGATTACCCTGCCATCTTCATCGCGTACGCTTACAAATGAAGCATGGCTAGTGTTATCGTTGAGATATTTATCGGCCCCCTTTATTTTAGGAGCGGGACTTTGAAAATAGATGTTCATAATATAGGCAGCCACCATCAGAGCTATAAGGATTGCAAACAGGGTCCAGATATAGGTCTTGCTTTTTGTCTCCATAAAAAATGAACCGCCTTTTCACCAAACTTGCTAGTATTATGTGAATCAGGCGGTGCGAATATTCAGTGCTTTGCGAGGCCTATTCAGACCAGTCCTTAAGGTACTTATCCTGCTCGGATGTAAGGGAATCGATGGCGATACCCTGCGATTCGAGTCTCATCAAGGCTACCTTTTTATCGATGTGTTCCGGTACTTTGTGTACGGATTTGCCCAGCATGGCATGGTTTTGGAGCACATAAAGCAGTGACAGGGCCTGCAACGAAAAACTAAGATCCATCACCTCAGCCGGATGCCCGTCACCTGCCGCCAGATTTACCAGCCTGCCTTCAGCCAGCAAATAAAGATGGCGGCCGTCTTTAAGCAGGTATTCTTCAATATTGTTTTTAATGCTCCGATGAGACGCCGACAGGGCCAGCAGATCGGGTTTGGATATCTCAACATCGAAATGACCGGCATTGGCCATGATAGCATGGTCTTTCATGTGCTGCATATGCTCTTTTCGAATGACATTGATGTTCCCGGTCACGGTTATAAAGACGTCTCCGCGGGAGGCTGCCTCCCCCATGGACATAACTTCAAAACCATCCATCAGGGCTTCATTGGCCTTAATGGGATCGACTTCGGTTACTATTATTTTTGCACCCATTCCCAGTGCTCGCATAGAAACGCCTTTGCCGCACCAACCATAGCCGGCGACTACGACTGTTTTCCCTGCAACCACCAGATTGGTAGTCCGGTTGATTCCATCCCAAACCGACTGACCGGTGCCATAGCGGTTGTCAAACAGGTATTTCATGTTGGCGTCGTTAACCGCCATCATTGGGAAGGGCAGGACTCCTTCCTTTTCCATTGAGCGCAGACGAATGATTCCGGTAGTAGTTTCTTCACACCCACCCAGTATTCTTGCAGCCTGCTGGGGGCGCTGCTGAACGAGGAAACTCACCATGTCTGCTCCATCATCGATCAATGCATCTGGTTCGCAGTCCATGGTCATTTTAATGAAATCGTGGTACTGTTCGCTGCTTTCGCCGTAAAGAGCAAAAACAGTGATTCCTGAATCGACCAGGGCAGCAACTACATCATCCTGAGTCGACAGTGGATTACTAGCACAGGCAATAACCGTCGCGCCTCCTGCTTTCAAAGTCTGCAAAAGATAGCCGGTTTTTGCTTCAAGATGAAGACAGCAGGCAATGGTGAAATTCGCGAAAGGCAGGCTCTTTTCAAAATCCTCTTTCAGCAAATTCATGACCGGCATGTGCTGGCGCACCCACTCCAGTTTCTTATGGCCATCGGGGGCGAGACCAATATCTCGAATGATCGAACGCGAAGTGCCTTCAACAGAATTTAACACAAGTAATCCTCCTGTAATGAATGGTGTATAGTAAGTATCTTCAATTAGCCGGGCTTAGGAGGCCCTTTTTGATCATGTCTCGTTGTTTATCGAATATATACTTAATTAGTATATCGCGATGATCTTCTTTAATATACTGAAAACTGCAGCCTATTTTAAACCTGTCACCCCAACGAGTGTTAATTCCATCACAGCGTTTTACTTCGACCAGGCTCTTGATCAAACGCTTATCTGGGAGTTCTATTCCTACTTCCAGCATCAATTTTGGATCTACGATATGCTTGCTGCTGAATAGAAGTCCGCCGCCGCCAATGTCCAATGTGTTAGACTGATATTGGGACCAGCTGTAACTCTGTAAATGATAGTGAATATTTAAATCAGCAGGCACCCTGGCCCAACGGCGCATTTCTATACGCCGGATGTTCTCCGGAGAGGACAGTTTTAACCAGGCATGGGTATCTGTTTCAAAATCCAGGATTTTTGATTGACCGGTAAATAAACGACCGTTTCTACCAACGAGCAAATTGACCTGGGCATTATTGATGGGAGAGCATTCATTTCGGTCCTCTTCGAACACCTCAACAACAAAGTCAGAGGTCGAAACCTGCTCGACAATCGAATGAATAGTTTTTCGGGATTCATTATTGTCATTTGCGCCGGCTAATTCGATGCGCATGCTTTGCCCTTTAGTCAGTAATATATCGGGCAATAAACTCACCCCGCAATGCATTATCATCTATGTCAGTCAGTATATCATATATGCTCGAACTTCTCCACATTATGGTGGTAATGTAATACAATGGCGTAGGTTTTCGAGCGTTATGTGAGAAAATACGACAAAGGAATATTTTCACGAACAAATTGTATCTGGCATGATATTTGCATGATATAATATATTTAAATATAAGGATGCCGTTTTCATTCTTTGACCGGGGAGGTGTTTAAAGGATGTCGTATCTGGACCATGATTATAGATGTCTAAAGATAAGCCTAGAAGGCAATATCGCCATCCTTCAGTTTAACCGACCTGAATCGTTTAACAGAGCCACTCCTGATCTTGTTGAAGAGTATTATGATTTGCTTTTCCATGTATACCTTGATAATAATATCAAAGTCGTAATAATCACCGGTGACAACAATGCTTATTGCGCTGGCGGAAACTGCAAGTTGAAAGACGAATTGCAGGGTACCATCCATCCACGTGCGACTGAACTATTTTCCCTCAGGCGCAATTCCTCAAAAACACAGATTGCTATGATAGCGGGATATTGTATAGGGGCTGGTTTCCAAAACGCCATGAGCTGTGACCTTAGAATTGCCGCCGACAACGCCCGCTTTGCACTTCCTCCCAAAAAAACCGATTGGCCCCAAGAAGCTCGTATCCGCTGGCATTCTCAGTCTAACAATAAAGAAGGCAGGGCTTTGCTGGAAGGCATTTTTGAAGCTCGTGATGCTTATAGTATGGGTTTTGTAAATATGGTCGTTCCATTGAGGAATTTACGGGAGACCACTGTAGGCATAGCCAGGGTGCTACTAGAGCAACCTGATTTCAATGGTTTCAATCAGGCAGTAATATAATACAGATCTATATAGATTGGTATTGCTCCATCTCTGTTCGTAAAGAGATGGAGCAATTCATTTTTGGCCGTTTGAGCTGGTGGATTCAGGGAGGAAATAATATTGTGCTTGGAGAAACTACCTCTAACGGTCCGATTGCCTTAAAATAGGATGGACCAGGATAGTTATTGATCAACAAATATGATAATACTGAATGGGTGGCTGCAGGGAGGAAGCATGGGTAAGATTGAAGTAATAACAGGTCCGATGTTTGCGGGTAAAACTACTGAGCTCATGCGTCGTTTGGAGAGATACAGCTTTGCGGGCAGAAAAGTGGTTTTATTTAAGCCCGATATCGACAGGAGAAACAGCAACATGATTCGTGTGGCTTCGGCCCGGCAAGAGTATGTCATAGAAGTACTTACGCTATACAAGCCGGTCGGCACCGATGCGGATGTAGTTGCTGTGGTTGAGGGACAGTTCTTCAACTCCTGGATTGTGGACTATTGCCAATCCTTAAAGGATCAAGGCAAAATAGTTATTGTATGTGGTTTGGACATGGATGCCAGGCGCCAGCCATTTGGCTCGATGGGGCAGTTGATGGCGGTTGCTGATAACGTGTTAAAACTAACTGCAGTGTGCGGTTGCGGGGCCGACGCTGGATATACATGGTACAAAGGTGATTACAATCCGGAAAAGGGCAATCTTATTATGATCGGAGAAGATCTTTATGAGCCGCGCTGCAGCAGTTGCTACGGGAAATAACGGAGGTTATCAGGCGTGGGTAAAAGCATAAAAGTGAGTGAGGGTCTTTATCAAGTAGGAGGGGGAAGCCTCTCCAAGGGGGAGGACTGTTCGGTTTATCTGCTGGAAAGTCAGTCCCAGGGCGCTTTGATCGACATGGGGGCGGGATCCAGCGCCGGGCGAATCCTCGATAATGTACAGTCCACCGGTTTCGATTTAAAAGGCCTACGATACCTGATGGTAACCCACGGACATATAGATCATATCGGCGGGCTGGCCTATATGAAGCAGATGATGCCCTGGGCCCAGGTGATCGCTCATCGCCTTGAATTGGATGCAGTGCAGGGCGGAAGACCGAACCTGACCGGAGCTGACCTGTATGGTGTAAAGTATTCGCCGGTTGATGTTGATATAGTTATAGAAGGCGATCAATCATTTGAGCTGGGTGATCTGACCGTACATTGCCTGCACACTCCCGGGCACACCCGTGGAGGCATATCAATTTATACAGACATTGACGGCAATCGCGTATTGTTCGGACAGGATATACACGGTCCTTTCAGCCGGGAATGGGGCTCTGACATGAAGGCCTGGAAAAAATCCATGCAAGTTCTCCTGGCGCTGGAAGCAGATATATTATGCGAGGGCCATTTTGGGAATTTTACACCAGCTGCAAAGGTTAAGTCGTATATCGAACATTATGTGAAGCAGCACGAGCGGGATAGATAATTAACGCCATTTCTCTATCCAGGTGTAATCCCGGGTGTCAATGCCAAATTCCCGGGATGCTTTAATGTTTTGATAATTTGCGTTCCCATAATAGACATCGAACCAGTATGGGGTTTCTCCATATCGTCCGTAATAGATATCGCCGGTATCGATTACGGTAAAGGAACTAAAACTATTTCCCTGAACCACTATCGGCTCATTCAATATTATCTCGGTTCCATAGGGGATGATTGGCTTGCGTGGATCGATCCCCGGATAGATAGGGTGTACTGCTACACTTCCCAAATAACACGCATCCCCGGAAGAGGCTTTTGTACCGGCACTTGATCCAGTATATGCGGTGACCTTTTGACCTTTTACGGTGAACTGAACATACCATTCGGGATCATTAATTTCTTCAGGCTGCGATGGCAGCGGTTTGGGGGCTGGTTTGGGAGCCTGGTAATAGCCCCCATATAACAATCCCGATATCAATACCAGCGCAACGCAAATAATTGAGAGTATAGCTTTCTTCTTAGGGGGCAAATACAGCACTCCTTTTTATATTAATGTTTGATTTTTTATTCAAAAATATTTAAGTTAAGGAGAGCAAAAATACATAGCTGATTTTTTGAGGAGGATCTAGAGTGGATAAGCTTATTAATGCGGGTATAAGTGATGAGTTGTTTGAGTATATAGCCAAGACAATAGAAAATACCCCCTTCTATCAACTACTGGGAATGAGACTTAAAATCCTGGGCAAGGGCACCGCCGAGCTGTCTTGCATTGCTGAAAAGACCCATACAAACGCGCTGGGGGTGATACACGGCGGATTATATATCGCTCTGGCTGATGCTTCTATGGGACAGGCTGTTAGAACGCTAGGGGTTCGCGGTGTCACTGCTGAGATTTCAAGCCACTTGATGGCATCGCTTCCCCTGGGAAGCGAATTGACTGCTCGAGGACAGGTGATCAAGGCAGGCCGCAGCCTGGTATTTGCATCCTCAGAAGTAAATTGCGGTGATAAAATACTATGCAGATGCACCGGCACTTTTTTTAGAACCGGCGATATCAAGTTGGAGAAATAGGTAGGCATATGGAAAGGGACTTGTTTTCGGAGGGAAATTACGGATTATTTACTTTCAATACGACTTCGCACGCGCTGAAGGCTGAAAAGGTATTGAAAAATTGTAAAGAAAACATACTGGTTATCCCCACACTGCGGGAAATATCGGCAAGTTGCGGGCTGTCCATAAAGGTCCATCTGCATGATCTGGACAGACTTCGAGAAATCCTGCAAGCCGGAAAAGTGCAGATCGAAGGTATCTACAAGGTAGAGAAGATAAAAGGCCGCCATCTGGTCAATAGAATCGATTTTAATTAGAGAACCGATCCGGCAGCATCTTTTTGAAGGAGTTCCTTAAACTGCTTCGTTAATAATTTTTTTTAGGAGTCAGATAAGAAACATGAGTTTTGACTGGCAGCGGGTAATGGGGCATTTTCAACCCGACCAGGGCCTGGCTGATATAGTCCCTGGTTTCCGTGCTCGTGAGGAACAACGCAGGCTTGCCCGGGCAGTATGCGAAGCTTTGGATAACAGTGAATTCCTGCTGGCCGAAGTCGGAACCGGTGTGGGGAAGACATTTGCCTACCTGGTTCCAGCGGTCTTCTGGTCTCTTTACACTGGGGAACGAGTGGTCATAAGCACAAAAACCAAGGCCCTTCAAAAACAGATATCAGAGAAAGATATGCCTGATGTGAGCCGTCTGGTGCAGGGGGGCAGCGTTAATTGGGTGGAAGCTAAGGGGCGGGAGAACTACCTTTGCTGGAACAAGTATATCGGTATCCTCAGCGGGCGGCGAAGCCTGGATCAGGAAGAAAGCAGGTTCATAAGCTCAATTCTTGCCTGGGCCGAGTCAACTGTAAATGGCGACCGTCAGGAACTAAACATCAACAGCAAGCTGATGCGCTACTGGGAGCTCATCGCAGCTGATCGCGGAAGTTGCTTGCGTGACCGTTGTACCTTCAGGGAGAAGTGTTTTCGTCTCAAATTGACCAAGAAAATGGAGCAGGCAAATATTATCATTACCAACCATGCTCTTCTTCTATCAGACCTGGTTATCGACAATCGGATTCTGCCTGAATACCACTGCCTGGTCGTCGATGAAGCTCATAATCTGGATAGGGAAGCTTTTGACAAGCTTTCCTACGTATTTTCTGCGCCAGACGTTAATGAGATCCTGAGCCGCTTGGGGGGAGACTTCGCCAAACACGATCATGGTTTACTGCCTGCTATCAGGAAGCACTATCCAGAGCTGGAAGAAGAATGCCTGGAAAATGAGCATCATATCATCAGGATCAAAGAATTGAGCAGGTCGTTTTTCGCCGGGCTGGCCGGAATAAAGAGGGAGCGATCCTTATCAGCCTTTTCTGTGGTCATGGATGAATACCTTTTTGAAAAACAAGAGTTTTATGATCTAAGCACTACTCATCTCGAGTGGCAGGAGCAGACCAGCCTCCTGCTTACCGGACTCAAAAACTTGCGAGAGTCAATCACCGGACAGGCGGAAGAGAACGATCTGGTCACATACATCTCAATGCTGAAGGGCACGGCCGACACCGCCTATCACGTTATGGAAGAAAGCATAAACCACGAGGATTATCTGCACTGGATAGAATACAGTGCAGGACAGCCGGTTAGCATCTGTTCATCACCGGTAGGGATGAGCGATCTGCTGCATGAAAGACTTTATTCCAAATTGGCTAGCCTGGTTATGGTTTCAGCCACTATGACTGTCAATCGCAGTTTTGATTACTCAGTGGAACATCTGGGCCTGGAAATCATCCGCCACCAGGAACGCCTCAATACTCTGCTGGAAGACTCGCCTTTTCCATATAAACAGCAGGCCTGCCTGTTTTGCGTATCTGATATGCCTGATCCGGATAGCCGTGGTTTTAATCCGCAGTCAGCTGACGTTTTAAAAGAATTGGTAGAGATAAGCAGTGAGAGCACCATGGTGCTCTTTACCTCCCGCCAGCAGCTTGCGGAGGTTTCTCATCTGGTCCGCCAGCATATTGAGGAAAAAGGCGCAAATCTGTTGGTTCAAAACGAAGATGGCGATTTTACCGCACTGCTGACTCAATTCACCAGTTCGAATAGATCGATACTAATGGGGCTGGATACGTTCTGGGAAGGTATAGATCTTCGAGGAGAGCTTTTACGCTGTCTTATTATAGTCAAGCTGCCGTTCCGTCCACCTTCTGAGCCATTTACCAGCGCATGTCTTAAAGACTGCCAGTTAAAAGGCAAAAATGGATTTAAGAATTTCTCGCTGCCAGACGCCGCCATCCGTTTCAAACAAGGCATTGGCCGTCTGATCAGGAGCGAGGAAGACTATGGAGCAGTTATAATTCTTGATCCACGCATTCTCAGCAAGCCATATGGCCGCACTTTTTTAAGCAGCGTACCGATGCAAAATATCAAGGCAGTAAAAAAAGCAGACCTGCCCGCCGAATTGATCTACTGGCTTGGCGATCATCCCTTCTCAAACCGAAACCATGATTAGTGTAACTTTTTTGAGCAGCCTCTCATAGAATGAAATAAATTGAATTTGGGGAGGGCTATATAGTGCGTGTTTATTACGTTAGGATTCCAGTTTTTCTAAGAAATATTCTTATGAAAATATGGGGTTAAAACTGCTGAACTCCTGTGATGTCTTGTAGAGCATGTTTATCCTGCGTGAAAGGCAGGTATTATTATGGCCAGACTCGTAGTATTTCGTATTATTCTGGCCCTCATATTTATTATATCAGGCTGTGTCATTTGGTGGAGCGCTATAAACAGGCAGTACTACGGCATGGATGCCGGATATTCCGAAAAATATACATTTGTAAAACAAGAGGAAATCTATTTGTGCATGCCTATACCCACTACACCGCCTATTGCGCCTGATAGCAGACACAGGCACAAAGCATAGAGAGAGCTTTTCAGTGCTAGAGAACCAGGCTGCAGAGCTACTGTGGCAATGATGGTCAAGATAAAGACAACCAGTCCCATATTGATACCTCGAATCAGGCCTTTAGAACCACGGTCCCGGGCTGCAATGCAGGCTGCAATGAAAACAGTGGCAGCTAGAATCGTCTTCCCGAGGGTCGGAAGGATTGCTTCACTGATACTGCTGTAAAAAACTATTACAGCAGACAGGAGCGCCAGCAATAGGGAAGCAAGCAGAGCCTTGCCAAGAGCTTTCAATTCGGTAGAAAATGTTATCTTCATTTACTACACCTCCTTGATGAAAATTATGTCAGGGGAGGTGTTTTTATTACCGATTAGAAAATCAGCTCCTTTGTCCTTGCTCAGAATATGAATAAGTCAAAAGGGTCAAACAAATTTGACCAGAACACTGCGGCTGCGCGGGCCGTCAAACTCGGCCAGATAGATCCCCTGCCAGGTGCCCAGAACCAGCTTGCCCTGATCGATAAAGATCGTCTCAGAAGCGCCCAGAAGAGAGGACTTGATATGGGCGGCAGAATTTCCCTCAATGTGACGATAATCAGCCTGGTCGGGAACTATAAGATTCAGACCGTGGATGATATCCCGTTTTACATCCGGATCAGCATTTTCATTAATAGTAAGCGCAGCGGTAGTATGAGGGACATATAACAGGCAGAGTTCCTTGCCCATGCCATGATCCGTAAGCAGTCTTCTGACCTCTGCACTAATATCTACCAGTTCCTCTTTTTGCCGCGTTTTAACAGTGATACTGAACATTCCTATACCCCCTTTTCAAGCTACATGAATTATAACGGAGTTGAAAAGATGTCTCCAGCTTTTTTCTTTTAGGACTCCGATAACGATCTGGCAGTGTCCCCGATACTCCATTTTAATGAATTGGTTAGTGGAAACTGTTCGCCTTTTTTTGATGCTTGAAACTAAAGCAGGCCTGTAAGTCATAAACATGTAAAAAGCTTTTAACAAGGAGGAGATATGGCTTTTCACGATTGGTTATGGATCAGCTTTGCTGCCGGGCTGTGCACCCTACTAGGTGCGGTGCTGATCTTCGCCAAGAGAAACTGGACTAACAGTAATTTGGCTTTATTCCTGGGAATGGCAGCCGGGGTGATGTCGGCTGTGGTTGGATTTGACATGCTGCCCTCGGCAATTATCTACCCCGGCTGCGGTGGGACCCTGGGAGGAATAACACTTGGATTTATATTGATGTCCGTTTACCAGAAGGCGATGAAAAGGTACTATAGGCCAAAAAGCAGCCTGCTAAGACTGGGATATATGATAATGCTTGGCATAGCATTACATGACCTCCCCGAGGGCATGGCCATAGCTCTGGGTGCTGAAATGAAGACCCGGACCGCCCTGGTCATAGCCACGGGAATATCTCTGCACAATATTCCCGAAGGGATGGCTATTGCCGCACCGTTAATCATGGGTCAAATCCGGCGACTAAAAGTCCTTCTACAGGTTGGGATAGTGGCACTGGTTACTCCATTGGGTACTGTGCTGGGGAAAATCACCATCGATTACTCTCCGGCGGTTTTACCAGGGCTGCTGGGATTGGCCTCAGGAATCATGACTTATATAGTGGTTTTCCAATTATGGCCAGAAGCAAGAAGGAATGATGCGAAAAACGCATTGAAAGGACTCCTGTTCGGAATATTTATTATTTTTCTAGCTACTTTTATTTAGAAACGGCAGCTGAATAAAAGCTTCATAATAACAGACAATAAGTCAAAAACGGGAGAAAATTATGAATTTCTTATACCTGGGATTGGCAGCCCTGGCGGGTGCGACCATGGCGCTGCAGGGGACATTTAACGCCGCTTTGGGAAAAGCGATCGGCATCTGGCCCTCCACCCTGCTGGTCCATGTTATTGGCAGCGTGACCGCTTTGATAATTATGGTTTTGTGCAGGGTGACTTGGATCAATGCTGAGCAGTTGGGGCAAGTGCCCTGGTATGCATTCCTGGGAGGGATTTTGAATGTTTTGATCATATATGCACTGGTTCGTACGATTCCCCAGGTGGGCGTGGGAAATGCAACCACTGCCATAGTTGTGGCCCAGATTCTGACCGCATTACTGGTCGACGGGCTGGGGCTATTTGGGATGAAAAAATACGAATTCCATTACCTGGACTTGCTTGGTGTTGCTCTCCTGGCTATTGGCGGTCGCATTTTATTAATAAAATAAGCGAGCTTGCATAACTGGCCACTCTACCATGATGATCCCAAAAAAACTATAATCTAATAGAAGGACCGGGGGCGTCGCTCTTTGAAAAGCGGGGATGTCCCCCTATGATCATGAATGGAGAGCAGCAGGATTGGTACGGTATATTTTGGGGCGGGCCGGTAAGGGCAAGACTAGATACATATTTGGCGAAATAGCCGAGGCGCTTGAACAAAAACACCAGGGCAGTTTAATTCTACTTGTGCCGGAGCAGTATACCCTCCAGGCAGAAAGGGATCTGATCAATTCCCTACGGTTGCCCGGGCTGATTCGCCTTGAAGTGATGAGCCCAACCCGTCTAGCTGAGCGCGTGTTTGAGGAAGTGGGCGGCAATACTTCGACCCTGATCGATAATCAAGGCCGTCAAATGGCAATAAGAAGGTCGGTCGACAATGTTCAGAGCCGGCTTAGCGTATACCAGCGAGCTTCCAAACTCCCCGGATTTATAGGCCAGTGCGCGGATTTATTGTCTGAACTCAAACAGAATCTCATGGGTACTGATGAGCTGTCAGCCATTCTGGGGAACCTGTCTGAGGACCGCTTGCTGGCAAAAAAAATCCAAGATACCATCCTGATCTACAAATATTTTAACGATTTCATGAGCGAGCTCAAGTTTATGGATTCTGATGATTACCTGCTGCTGCTGATGAAGAAGATGCACCAGTCGGATTTTCTAAAACACTGCCGCTTGTGGATAGACGGATTTACCACCTTTTCTCCTATAAGCGAGAAAATAATAATGCAGCTCATGTCTACCTGCAGTCAAACCAATATTACATTATGCATGGACGCAAAAAAACTGGACAGAGATCGCGACCTGTTTCAATTGCCTCAAAAAACTCTGGGCAAGTTTAATAAATATTGCCGGGAGAATGGAATTGAAGAAAGGTATACATTTATCGACCCGGAGCAGGCTGACCGCCAGCGCCAGCGTGAACTACTGCATTTGGAACAGGAATTAATGGCTTTTCCCGGTAAGGTCTACGACCATAAAATTCAGGCACTGAGCGTGAGGATGTGCAGTAATATTCATAGCGAGGTCGATATGGCAGCCAGGAGTATAATAGCTGCTGCCAGGGACAACGGATGGCGATGGAGAGATATGACCGTGGTCTGCGCAGATATCAACAGCTATGGTTTTCTGGTGCAGCGCACCTTTCAGCAATACGGGATACCGTGTTTCCTCGACCTGAAAAGGAGCATCAGCAATAATCCGCTGGTCCGCTTCATTCTCTCTTGCATGGATGTAATCATTGGTCGCTACCGGAGCAATGATATCATTTCACTGCTTAAGACGGGATTAGCATCACTAGATAGCGACGAGTGGGAAGATCTCGAGAACTATGCTTTGCAGTATGGCATAAACGGACTCAGATGGAAGGACGTTTTTAAATGGGGCGAAGATGCTGAAAGAGAAAAGAACGAGCTTGCACGCAATAAGGTCATAAAGCCGCTGCTTGAGTTGGAACAGGCCTGGACCAACGCTTCCGGCTGCCGCTCTATGGTTGCTGCTCTTTTTGATAGCATGGAGAATCAGGGGGTGGGAGAGCGGCTGGAAGCTATGATCACTGCCCAGGTCGATAACGGGACATGGGAACTGGCCATGGAAAACGCCCAGATCTGGAATATTGTCTGGCAGATAATGGACCAACTGCTGCTCTTGGCAGCTGATATCGACTTGACCATGGAAGAGTTTCGCCAGCTCTTAGAGACTGGTTTTCGTTCATACGAACTGGCTATAATACCCCCGATGGTCGATCAAGTGCTGGTGGGAAATATCGGTCGCTCAAAAAGCCAGGATGTGAAAGCTGTGTTTATTCTGGGCTGCAACGATGGTGTTCTTCCTTCCAATATGCCGCCTGAGGGATTGCTCAACAACGAAGAGCGCAGAGAACTGCTTGAAAGAGGTATGGAACTGGGTTGGGACCGCAGCACAATAAGCGCTGAAGAAAATTTCCTCATATACAATACTTTTGCCAAAGCCAGCGCTCATCTCTCCATTACATACCCTATGGCCGATCACGAAGGTCGTGCGCTGAGACCTTCTCTTTTGATCAGACAGCTGCGCCGGATTTTCCCAAGGCTGCAGATTGAAAGTGATGTTAAGTGCGGTATCGAAGCAGGTCTGGAACTTGTCAGTACGCCAGGCGGAACGTTCAAATATCTGGTCAAAAACCTGGGGATCGTGAACTCAGACTTTGCTCCGATATCCCACTGGCATCAAGTATATGAGTGGTTTAAACAACAGGATGATTGGACGGCGATATTGAATATGGCTGAAGCCGCACATTCTTATCGTAATAATCCAGGTAAGATCCCGATGCACCTTCTGAGCAGGATTTATGAACGGCCCGTTCGGACCAGCGTTTCCCGCTTGGAGAAATACGTCAGGTGCCCTTTCTCGCACTTTGTTCGTTACGGCTTAAAGGCCCAGGAACGGAAAAATTATTCGATTGAGCCGCCCGACCTGGGTGATTTCTTTCATACTTTTATGCATAAATTTTCTCTGGAGGCCGACAAGCAGGCTGGGGGATGGCATGAGCTCGATTATCCGGCCTGTCAGGCAATAAGTGATCGAATCATGGATGAAATGATACCGGCATACGGCAATAATGTTTTGGAAAGCAGCCACAGGTATCGATTCCTCTCCAATCGCCTGAAGCGAATAGGGCGTCGGGTCATCTGGACCCTCAGCCAGGAACTGCAGAGAGGCTGCTTCGAGCCGTGGGCATATGAAATTCGTTTTGGTCACGGGGGCCTGCTTCCAGCCATTGAAGTTAAGCTGGCCAATGGAGAGTCAGTGCTGGTTGAAGGTCGCATCGACCGGATCGATATCTGTAGAGAAGAACAGGATATTTACCTGCGCATTTTGGATTACAAGACCGGGTACCAGGATCTGACCCTGTCGGATGTATATCATGGGCTCAGCCTTCAACTGATCATCTATATGAAAGCAGCCCTGGCTGCTTATGAAAGCCGGAGCGTTTCCGTGCAGCCGGCGGGATTATTTTTCTTTCACATCGATGATCCGCTCGTGGAGAGCGAGGAGCGGATAAAAGAGAAAGTTGAAGCCCTGGCTGCCAGAGAGCTGGGCTTCAAAGGACTGGTGTTAAACGATATCAAAGTAATCCGCATGATGGACTCTGATGCCGAAAATTCATCTACCTATCTCCCGGTCACCATCAAAAAAGACCTGACCCTGGCTAACAGGTCTTCGGCACTTGACTATTCTTCGTTCATGCTGCTGTTGCGGCATGTTGACAAAATACTGGCAACGATCGGCGAAGAACTCAGCTCCGGCAACATCGACATCGAGCCGATAAAGATCGGTGGACGGACTGCCTGTCAGAACTGTCTTTATCAAGCGATCTGCCAGTTTGACAGACGACTGCCCGGCAACCAGTACCGTAACCTGCGCTCCTTTGATGCCAATGAGGTTTTGCAGCGCATCGAGAAAGAAGGGGGGGTATAGCAGTATGCGGGAATGGTCGATACAGCAAAACCGGGCCATCAGTGAAATGGGCTGCAGTCTCCTTGTATCAGCCGGTGCTGGGTCTGGCAAAACAGCGGTCCTGGTCGAACGGATCATCAGGTTGGTAATCCAGGGAGTCGACCTGGACAAATTTCTGGTAGTGACTTTTACCCAGGCGGCGGCAGGCGAAATGCGGGAACGGATCAGTGAGGCCATCCTGGAAAGACTGGACGGGGATCCAGACCAGGGAGAATACCTGCGGCGGCAGTTGTATTTGCTCAAGAGTGCTTCGATAAGCACGATTCATTCATTTTGCACAGAAATAATCCGCAATTATTTTTACGTCATTGGGATTGATCCGCAGTTCAAAGTTGCAGATGAGAACGAGGCCCGCCTGATAAAAAACGAAGCCCTGGAAGAACTGCTCGAGTTCGAATATGAGATGGGCCAAGAGACCTTTAGCGGCTTGGCGGAAATGTATTCCGGCAGCAAGAATGATCAAGCTCTGGCCGATCTGATCGAACGACTCCACTCTTTTGTCCACAGCCTGCCCGAGCCCTGGAAATGGCTCGAAAAGCAGGCAGGTCAATTCGGCTGCACATACGACCAGTTCTTAACAAGTTCATGGGTGAAGCAATTGATGCAGCAAATCAGGCAGCAGTTATACGGCATTCGCGGCCTGTTAGATGCTGCCCGTAACTTGATTCAAGGCGATAAATCTTTCAAGGGCTACTTGAACACATTAGATCTTGACATGGATAATATTCAAGTTTTGCTCGCTGCTCATGGGCAGGGGCCTGAAGGACTGATGGGGGCCATAAGAAGTATTGAGATACCCAGGCTGGGCCGGGCCGCAAAAGATGCCGGAGAGGATTTGCGATTACATGTAAAATCCCTTAGGGATGAAGCCAAAAACAGCCTGGTCAAACTTCAGAAGGCTCTACAGGGAAGACAACTCCACGAGTTCCACCAGGATATCCTTGACCTCCACCCCTATATGCAGTGCCTGACTCGACTGGTGAATGAATTTCAAAGCCGTTACAGAATACTTAAAGCCCAAAAAAATCTATTGGATTTTAATGATTTGGAGCACCAGGCATTAAGAATACTCAGCGATCCTCAGGTCTCCGATGAACTTCGCGACCGCTACAGTTACATTTTTGTTGATGAGTACCAGGACAGCAATATGGTCCAGGAATACCTTATCCAATCTATCTGCGGAGATGACAATCTTTTTCTGGTTGGAGATATTAAACAGAGCATCTATCGTTTCCGACTGGCCGATCCTTCTCTTTTCCTCAAGAAATATCGGGAGTATCCACAATCATCCGGCAATAATAAGCAGCGCATAGATCTACTAGCTAACTATCGGAGCGATCCAGAGATTCTTCACGCTGTCAACACCATCTTCAGATCAATAATGAGTGAGGATCTCGGAGAAATGGACTATGACGAAGAATCGTTTCTTTATACGGGATGGGAAGCTAAGGCAAAAGCAATGCACGAAAAACAGCCGGTCAAGGTCACTATCATAGAAAAAAATTCAAATGATGAAAACGATGATTTTGCGAGCCTTGAGACGGCAGAATGCGAAGCCAGATTAGCTGGTCTCTATATCCAGGAATCCCTGGGCCAGCCTGTGTTGGATCCGCGTAGCGGTGAAGAAAAATGCCTGGAATACCGGGATATGGTGGTCTTGCTGAGGGCCACTCAGAAGTGGGGACATATTTTTTGGGAAACCTTTACGGAGATGGGCATACCGGTCTACGCTGATATAAATACCGGCTACTTCGATGCTATAGAGGTAAAACTCCTATTGAATCTGCTTCGCATTATAGATAACAAGCAGCAGGATATACCGCTTCTGAGCACGATGCGCTCCAGTATAGGAGGATTTACTATTGAAGAAATGGCAGAAATCAGAGTGGAACAACCCCGGGCCGCTTTTTTTGATGCGCTAAGTTATTATGCAAACAATAAGGAAAACGAGCTTGCTAAAAAGGCATCGCAGTTCATCAGCCGCATCAAGAAGTGGCAGGAACGTGCTAATTTCCTAGCTGTAGATGAGCTTATTTGGGAAATAATGCTGGAGAGCGGTTACTTGTATTATGTCAGTGCACTCCCCGGTGGACAGCAAAGACAGGGCAACGTGAAGATACTGCTGGACCGGGCACGTCAATTTCAATCGACAACGTTCTCCGGACTTTATCATTTTATTAATTATCTTGAGAAGGTGGAATCGAGCAGTGGCGATCTGGGAGTAGCCAGGACCCTCGGAGAAAATGACGACCTGGTGAGGATAATGAGCATCCATAAGAGCAAAGGCCTTGAGTTCCCCCTGGTAATCGTTCCTGGTCTGGGCAAGAAATTTAACACCCGCGACACATCATCTCCGATGCTGCTTCACCGTGAACTGGGTTTGGGACCAAGATTTATTGACCTGGAACTGCGCTGCTATCATGACACCCTGCCCAGACAGGTAATAAGGCAGAAGATTGCCCGCGAAGGACTTTCAGAAGAAATGAGGATCTTGTATGTAGCTATGACAAGAGCCCGAAATCGCCTCTTTCTAATGGGCACGGTCCCCAATCTTGAAAAATCCTGTTCACGGTGGATAAGGCCGCTTGATGCTTTCAACCTGGCGCGGGCAGGAAGTTTCCTGGATTGGCTGGGACCTGTTTTGATACGAAACGAGGACGGAGAAGTGCTTCGCAAATGGCTTCCCGACCAGAATCTGATAGAAATAATGAAAGATGATGAGTCCCGCTGGCAAATAGAACTATTTAACATGGATTCTTTATCCGGTACCCTCCAGGCAGCATCGGCAGATGCACAGTTGTCTAGTGAGCAAGATGAACTTGAAAAACACGTTGATGATGTGCTGATCAGGCGTCTGAAATGGGTTTATCCATGGCAGTATGCTTCCCAGATTCCGTCAAAATTGAGTGCTACCCAGATTCGGAAGATGAAAAACCGCAGCCTTGCTCAATTCGAACAGGATATACCGGCACTTACCAGAAGGCTGCGGTATCTGGAGAGTTCGAAGATTGAGACTAAGAGACTATCGCCGGCGGAAAGGGGGACCCTCATCCATTTCATTATGCAAAAAATCGATCTTGGCAGGGTGGCCAACCGTCAGGAAATAGAAAAACAAATTGAAGACATGTTCTCACGGGAGATCATTGATCGAGAATATGCTGAATATATCGATGTTGAAAAACTATGGACTTTTTTTAAGAGCGAACTTGGCCAAAGGGTCATAGCCGCAAAACAGGTTTTCAGGGAACTTCCTTTTAACCTGCTTAAGGAGGGGAGAGAATTCCTGGATATAAATGAAACATTCAGTGAGCCCTTCATGATTCAGGGCGTCATAGATATGTGCTTTATTGAGAATGATGAGATTGTATTACTGGATTATAAAACTGACAGCATTTTCGAGCGGGAAGACATCAAAGAAATCGTTGAAAAATACCGCCCCCAGCTGGAGATATATTGCCAGGCTCTGGAAACACTTATGAACAGGAAGGTTAAGGAGACTTATCTCTATCTGTTCAGTAGAGACAGCGCGGTCGGGCTGTAGGTATGAATAAGATTCTTAATTATGAAGCATTAATAAGGAAAAAGAGGGACATTATTTAGCACAAATCTTATTTTTGAAAATATTTCATGATTTTAGACTTTGACATTCTTTGACTAAATGATTATTATGAAAGCGTAAAAAAAAAGTTGAAGATTGCGGAATAAACAAAGCCCGAGATTGAGGCGTAGCTGAGTACGTTGATTGAACGGGCTTTGTGAAATGACAAAGATATTCGGGTTTTTTGACGGTCTGAGGCTGTCTCACATGATGAGGCAGCCTCTCTGTTATTGTAACCACTTCTAGCTGTTTAACATATACTAGTTTAGATAAACCGGGAGTGGTGATGCATGGAGATATCGATGAGGTTCCCCCAGCCCCAAACGCAGAACGACAGTATCGGCGTGAGCAGGGAAGTCAGAAACACGCTGCCGCGTATCGATTCATTAAAGGAGCTTGAACAGCTGGCAGGATTGAGAGAAGTGAAAAGAACCATCGCGGAACTGACGGCCTTTTCGCTGATTCAAAACCGTCGCAATCAGATGCATTTAAAGACCTATCCAAATGCACTGCATATGGTTTTCAAAGGCAATCCCGGAACCGGGAAGACTACAGTAGCGCGGATATTATCAAGGATATTTTTGGACCTGGGAATACTGGCAAAAGGCCACCTTGTAGAAGTGGAAAGAGCAGACCTGGTAGGAGAGTTTATAGGCCATACCGCGCAAAAGACCAGGGAAATGATCCGCAAATCGATGGGCGGCATAATGTTTGTCGACGAAGCTTACACCTTGTCCCAAGGGGGTGAGAAGGATTTTGGGCAGGAAGCAATTGCCACCATAGTAAAAGCCATGGAAGATAACCGGGAAAACCTCATCGTTATTCTGGCAGGATATTCTTTGGAAATGGAGCAGTTTATCAGGTCCAATCCGGGCCTTAGATCCCGCTTCCCTATACACATAAATTTTGGAGATTACAGCAGTGATGAGCTCTTTCAGATAGCACTACAGCTCTACCAGGAAAGGGACTATGAACTGAGCAACCGCTGCCGCTGGAAGCTACAGCAGACCCTTATGGAATTTAACCGCAGCAAACACCCTTACAGCGGCAATGCGCGGTTCGTGCGCAACCTGGTGGAAAAGTCGATAAGACTCCAGGCGCTGCGCCTGGTAGACCGTGATAACCTGCTGCGCAAGGAATTGATAACCATTAACGAAAATGACCTGCCTGATCCTGAAAGTATTCAGATCTAGTAAAGACCAGAGCTTCCGGTTATAACGCATAAACGATTTGATTTACAGATGTCTTATCCTTGGGGTACACCGTGGGATAAGACATCTGTAATTTGTGGTGAAAGACGTTCTGAAGTATCGCTGAAAGGTAGTGAAACGACCAACAAACGCTTATGACAAAATAAAATAACAGGTGAAGATCCTTAGCAAATTGGGACCAATGGCGGAAGATAATTGTGGTCAAATAGAGTAATCTAGTCTTACGATGATTAAACTTGGAGCAGTTGCCAGTAAATGGACGGCGGGTCTGGGGAGGGGATGTTACGTGCAGAGAATCTACTGGGAAGACCTCGAGCCGGGGATGGTTATTGCCAGAACTGTAGTGGGGCTAGATGGACGATCCTTACTCACCGAGAACACCCGATTGAGCGAAACATACATAGAAAGGCTTAATACCCTTGGGATCCGTTCAATCTATATTAAAGATGGGCTGGCTGATGTGGAAATACCGCCGGTGATTTCAGAAAAAGCCCTGGCTGCAGTATCAAGCACCCTTGATACTACTATAAAAAAGATCACTAATCGGAACTTACTCAATATAGACAATCTTAAAAGAGGGGTATCCCTGCTTATTGAGGATATAATGAGCAACCGCCACCTTCTCATTCAGCTGGACGATATTCATAGTCATGATGATTATCTGTTTTTTCATTCGATTAATGTGGCTGTATTTTCCATAATGGTGGGAATGAGCATGAATTATACCGAATCCAAGTTGATGGAGCTGGGTTTAGGTGCATTGATGCATGATATTGGCATGACTATGATTGACAAGAGTATCGTAAAAAAACAGACTCCATTAAACACATCGGAGCTTGAAATAGTAAGAGGCCATCCGGAAATAGGATTTAATATTCTAAGAACCTATAAAGAGGTTTCCACTATGTCAGCCCACATCGCGTTCCAGCATCATGAACGAGTATCCGGTACCGGATATCCAAGAGGTTTGGAGGGTAATCAAATAATCGAATATGCAAAAGTGGTTTCTGTGGCTGATACTTTTGACGCTATTGTATCAGATCGCCCGAACCGTAATGGCTACACCAGTTCCGAAGCAACGACCATATTGAAAAAACTGAACAATGTATACTTCGATCCCGAGATAGTTGAAGCTTTGATTGAAAACATTGCTAAATATCCAATAGGTTGTGTTTTGTTATTAAATACTGGTCAATTAGCTATGGTAACCGGGGTAACTAAGAACAACGCTAATCTTCCGGAAATGCATATAATAAGTGATTCCAAAGGTACGCTGTTGGCTGTGCCATTTAAGGTGGAACTTCAGAAAACTGATAAATATAGAATCGTACGAAAATTAGGCAGTGAAGAAGTCGATAAAGTTAAAGCGATGATTAGCAGATTATATCACAAAAAAGAAATGAGCATCTCTCAGCCGCCTTCCAATTAAAATCAAGGTCAATTTAATGGTTTAATAGATTAATGAATGGGCTTGAATTTGACGGGCTAAAACCGCTTGAAGCGGTTTTAGCGGCTTTGCCCGTCCTTGTCCCTAAATAACGAAACGATTATAATTATCCAAGTTGGGAAAAAGTCTGTTTAAGCAATGTGACCATAGATAAATAGCAGGTGAAATAATGAATGTAAAAGAGATAATCAAAACGGCGGAAAAAGAATTAATGAATCGTTATCAGGAAGCAGAGGACGTGGCATATAGTAACCAGAAAAAAGTCCTTGAAGTCTTTCGCGAATTGCGAATTAGAGAACTGCATTTTCATCCTTCATCCGGCTATGGTTATTCTGACATCGGCAGAGAGGCGCTTGAAGAGATGTATGCCCGTGTTTTTGGCAGCGAGGCAGCATTGGTAAGACCGCAGATCGTCTCAGGCACGCATGCTATATCGGCCTGTTTACATGCCCTGCTAAAACCTGGGGATCAGCTAATATCTGCTGCTGGACGCCCTTATGACACTCTTGCCAATCTAATATCTGGACCCCATCCCGGGGCTCTTACCAAGAGAGGCATTGAGTACCAGGAAATCGCGCTTAGACCTGATGCCTACCCAGACCTCGATGCATTGGGCTCAGCTTTGAACAGCAAAACCAGGATGGTCTTAATACAACGCTCACGTGGTTATCAATTAAGACCGTCGTTGTCCCTTCCCATGATTGGATCTATAGCAAATTTAGTCAAGGCATACAAAAATGACATTCTCATTATGGTCGATAATTGTTACGGTGAGTTTACCTCAGATAAAGAACCTCCTCAAATAGGTGCAGACCTGATAGCGGGATCTTTAATAAAGAATCCGGGTGGCGGTCTAGCTCCAAACGGCGGATATATATGTGGGAAAACTGAACTGATAGAGCTCGCGGCCTGGCAAATCACTGCTCCTGGTTTGGGCAAAGAGATGGGATCGATACCTTTTGACAAACGTTATTTTTTTATGGGTTTATTCATGGCTCCCCATGTGGTCCTGCAAGCCTTAAAAGGAGCTATGCTTCTTTCTTATATTTTTGACAAGCATGGCTACCGGGTGGCACCACGCTGGGACGAAGAACGCAGCGATATCGTACAGTCAATACAAATGAAAGATGCCCAACAGGTCAGGCGCTTTTGTCAGCTAGTTCAGAATTGTTCGCCAGTTGACAGCGATGTTTCTCTGGAGTATGGAGATCTTCCCGGTTATGTTGATGGAATAATTATGGCTGCGGGGACATTTATTCAAGGGTCCTCAATTGAATTATCATGTGATGCCCCGCTTCGAGAACCATACTGCGCTTTTCTCCAGGGAGGGCTTACTTATGAACACTGCCGCTATGTTTGTGAACAGCTGATCGAGGAATTCATATTGTCGGCTTAAGTGGATAGGGGGACTAAAAACATGTTGAGCCAATCGATAGTATTGGGTATAGTCATCCTTTTGATGCTGGTAGGTATTGTGGGAATTATATTCCCAGTTCTGCCTGGATCCGGACTGGTTTTTGTTGCCATCGCCGCATATGGATGGTATGAAGGCTTTCAGGTCATAAGCGTGAAATATCTTGCAGTAATGGGCGCTTTGACTGTATTTGCCATGGCTATGTCTTATATTTCAGCACTATGGGGCGCCAAACTAACCGGCGCAGGTAGAGCCGGGTCCTGGGGAGCCCTGCTGGGATTGATAATTGGCCTGTTTATATTTCCGCCTCTGGGCTTAGTGCTGGGACCTCTGGTGGGAGCTTTTCTTGGGGAACTTATAGTCAAAGGTGACGCCCGCCAGGCTGCTCTAGCTGGCCTTGGTGCAGTTGTTGGAGTGTTTTCCGGGATGTTTATTCACTTAATAATCGCCCTGATTATGTTCATTACTTTTTTGCTTAAAGTATTCTAGTATACAGTTTGCCTTGTATCCGTTCTTGTGATATCCTAATCAGGATTAATTAGGGATTAGTATTGTGGGGGTGCCGAGATGAACGCCGAAAATGTTTGGAAACGAATGAAAGAAGAGAACGTCAAGTTTATAAGGTTGCAATTTACGGATATCCTTGGCGTTTTAAAAGCAATATCGATTACAGACGATCAACTGCAAAAAGCCCTGGATGGAGAATTAATGTTTGACGGGTCTTCTATTGAAGGATTTGTCAGAATAGAAGAGTCGGATATGTATTTGCGGCCGGATCTGGATACTTTTTTAGTGCTTCCCTGGAGCAGTACGGTTTCAGATGCTAAAACGGCCAGAATTATATGCGATATTTACGATCCAAATGGCGAACCTTTCATAGGCTGCCCCAGGCAGACCCTGAAAAGAGTGCTGCGGGAAGCTGCCGATATGGGATACAGCATGCAGGTTGGCCCTGAACCTGAATTTTTCCTTTTTCATCTTGATGAAAACGGGATGCCTACCACAGTAACCCATGATAAAGCAAGTTATTTTGATCTGCCGCCGGTCGATAAAGGCGAGGAAGCTAGAAGAGATATGGTCGAAGTTCTGCAGAGCCTGGGCTTTGAAATAGAGGCTGCACACCACGAGGTTGCGCCCGGCCAGCACGAGATCGACTTCAAATATACGGATGCCTTAAAGACTGCTGACAATATCGTAACTTTCAGGATAGCCGTGCGTATTGTAGCTCAGCGCCATGATCTGCATGCCACCTTTATGCCCAAGCCGGTGTTTGGTATTAATGGTTCAGGTATGCATATGCACATATCATTGTTTAAAGACGGACAAAACATCTTCTACGACCCCGGACAAGAGGACGGATTAAGTGAAACCTGCAAGTATTTTATTGGCGGGGTCATGAGACATGCCCGGGCTATCGCAGCTATAACCAATCCCACTGTAAACTCCTATAAAAGGTTGGTTCCAGGCTACGAAGCGCCTGTATATATTGCCTGGTCTCATCGCAACCGCAGTCCATTGATACGCATACCTGCTAAAAGAGGATTAAGCACCCGCATCGAAGTGCGCAATCCCGATCCCAGCTGCAATCCCTACCTGGGGTTGGCAGTCATATTAAAGGCCGGACTTGATGGTGTTAAGAACCAGATAGTACCGCCGCCCTCAGTTGACCAGAACATTTATGAAATGGACCTGGCAGAACGAAAGCTCAACCAGATTGAATCCCTGCCCGAAAACCTGTATGAGGCGCTGGATGAACTTAGAAACAATAAACTTATCCAGGATGCGCTGGGTGAACATATATACTCCCGCTTTGTTCTGGCTAAAACAAGGGAGTGGGAGGCATACAGTTCCCGTGTTTATCAGTGGGAGCTGGACGAATACCTGGGCAAATTCTAACCCTGATCACCATAAAACAAAAATCTGTGCAATGCAAAAAATCCGTTCCGTCAACGTACTTAGCCGTACGTCCCGGTCACGGATTTTCTTGTATGTTTTAATCGATAAATCTATTTAAACGAAGCGGACTGAACTTCCAGTGCCTGGAGCTTTATGCCTCGAACTTGATAAAACTACATGCGCCGTAGCAATCCGGCAACTTTTCCGGCAATGGATACATTATCAGTTATTATGGGACTCATGGCGGAGTTCTCCGGGCGCAGTTCCACATATCCATCCCTTTTATACAGCCTTTTCACGGTTGCTTCATCCTCCAATAGCGCCACGATTATCTCCCCGTTTGACGCATCCGATTGTTCCTTCACGATAAGATAATCACCGTCCATAATGCCCGCTTCAATCATGCTGTCACCCTGCACCTTTAAAATAAAATGATTGCCTTTGCCCAAAAAATCCACTGGGACTGATAGATAGGAGTCAATATTCTGGACTGCCAGGATTGGCGTGCCTGCTGCGACACTACCTACCACGGGGAGGGTCAGAGTGTTGCTATTGTCATCGATGCCGTTATGTCCATCGGTAGGAATAATTGCTCGAGGCTTGGCGGGATCTCTTCTTATTAAGCCCTTCTCTTCGAGCTGCAATAGATAAGCGTGAACCGTAGAGCTTGACTTCAGACCAACAGCCTGGCCTATTTCTCTTACTGAGGGAGGGTATCCGCTGCTCTTGATTTTTTCTTTAACATATTGGAGAATCTGAGCCTGGCGAGCGCTGAGATCCTTATCATTAACCATTTATTAATCCTCCCATACATCTGTTTGGCTACATTATAGCACAGCTTCAGGAAAATGAAACACTTGTTCTTCACATCTTTATTGAGATGTTGATTAGGACACCATGAGAGCATGCGAAGACAGAAAGACCCGCCGATACAAAATGGTGATCAACGGGCTGTAATTTTGTATGCTTCCGCTTGCAATCAAGCGGGATCAGCTTACCGAAGTCAGCTGGGCCTTTTTATAGGCCTGGCTGAGCAGTTCAACCGGGTGAAGAACCTTCACATCCCATTTGTTTCGCTTAGCCCCATAACGCAGCTGCATAGTACAGCTGGGGCAGCATGTAGCCAGAATGTGCGCGCCTGTGGCCATGGCGCTGGCCATTTTTCTGTCCAGGACCTTCATGGAAAGATCATAATGGGTCAGAGCGAATGTGCCTGATCCTCCGCAGCAGCGGTTGGCCAGGTCCATTTCAACCAGTTCAACACCAGGAACAAGTTTTATAAGCTCACGAGGTTGAATCTTGATTCCCTGGGCGTTAGCCAGGTGGCACGGATCATGGTAGGTAACCTTGACTAGATCCTGCGCAGCAGCAGAGGGCATCTTGATATCAAGCTTTTCTATTAGAAATTGAGTTAAATCCATAACTTTATCAGCGAATTCCATGGCCTGCTTTTCATCAAGCGGTCCACCAGAAAGAAATTCCATATTCTTATGACTTAGCGCCGACGAACATGATGCGCAATCCGTGATGATATAATCGAAATTGTAGCTATTAAAAAGATTGACATTATGTGCAGCCAGCTGCCTGGCGGTTCCCATCTTCCCGTTGGCTATCTGAGGGAGGCCGCAGCATTTAGCATCCCGGGGAATTATAACTTCACAGCCGTTTCGAGTCAGCACATCTACTGCCGCTATGGCTACAGATGGATTGATCAGATCAGTAGCACAGCCCAGAAAATAACCCACTGTATATTTCTTTTCACCGATTGCCGGGCTCCGTTCTGGCAATACGCTTCGGGCGGTCCTTTTGGGTAGTGAATCTAGAATCGCTTCAGCTTTAGGCAGATCTCCCGGCAGCATTCTGGTCAGGCCAATACCCCGGGCCATGGATTGAAGGCCTAATTTCTGAGCGCTGCGCATGAGCCTGGTTGATGTCTTGAGCAGTCCCGGCCGGGTCCATAATGAATGGAATACCAGGTTTTTGGCCAAGTTGGGATTCTTAGACGCGATATAGGACCGTGCGGCAGCGTTCAACTCGTGGATATCAATACCCGACGGGCAGTTGATGCTGCAGGTCTCACACATAAGGCAGTTGGTCAATCGCTCGACCACCTCGGTGGTAGGTTGGACTTTTCCGTCCCGCAGCATCTGTACCATAAATACGTGTCCCCGCGGTGCGGCAGTTTCATTTCTGATTTCTTCAAAAATCGGGCATACGCTGCGGCACTTTCCGCAGCGAACGCATTTCATGATCTGATCCCGTACGGGTGGCAGCTCTTTGAAATCCATGGTTCTTCTCCTTTAGCTAAAACAACTTGCCAGGATTCATAATACCTTTATCATCAAATACTTTCTTGATGCCATACATATAATCGACTGCTTTGCCGTGTTCAAGTGGGGCGTATTCACGGCGAACTACTCCAACACCGTGTTCACCGGTAGTGGATCCTTCGAGCTCAATGGCCAGCAGGTGTATCTCATCGACTAATTTCATCACCTGGTCAACTTCTGATTGAACCTCCGGATTTATGACCGGGGCGGTGTGAACATTGCCGTCGCCAATATGCCCATAGTTGACCACCTTAATGCCGTATTTGTCTCCCAGTGCCCTGATCGACCTCAAAGTGTCAGCCACGCGGGCCAGGGGAACGCTTATATCTTCACCGGCAAAGACCCTGGTGCCGTCAGGACGAACCCTGGCTGCGGCTGTGGCTGTAACACTCCGGCCTTCCCAGAGCTGAGCCATGCGCTTGGGTTCGGTGGACCATTCTATCGTGCGGGCTCTTTTGCCAACTACGTCCTGAATCACCTGGCCTTCATAATCAACGCTGGGGGGGTTGCCGTCAACCTCAAAGAGCAGGATCGCTTGAGCATCGGGCAGATTGATATCCGGCTTAAACTGGTTGACCGCCATAATCGCAGAGCTGTCAAGGATCTCGATTCCGGAAGGAAGTACGCCGGCCTGATATACGTCTAGAACTGATGCCGGGGCGTCATCAAGTTTATCAAAGACCGCCATGGCGATGCCCCGGGCCTTTGGTTTAGGCCAAACCCGCAGGCGAATCCGGGTGACGATCCCTAAAACTCCTTCAGAACCAACCATTAATTTTGTCAGGTTTAGGCCCGACACATTTTTGATGCATTTGGCTTTCATACCGCCGGTCACTATGACGTCGCCGTTGGGCAGAACCACTTCCAAACCCAGGATATACTGTTCGGTACAGCCGTATTTGACAGCGCGCAAACCACTGGCATTATTGGCGACCATGCCGCCAATGGTGCACATCAAACTGCTGCCCGGATCGGGTGGGAAAAAGAGGTTCTGCTGGGCTAAAGCTTCATTGAGTTTGGCATGGATGACGCCCGGGCGGACTATTACCTGCATATTGGGGGCGTCAATTTCGATAATCTCGTCCCAAGTGGAAAGATCTAGAACTATGCCGCCTTGCACGGCTATACAGCCGCCAGTTTCGCCGGTACCGGCTCCACGGGGCACGATGGGGATATCATTATCATAGGCCAGTTTCATGACCTTCTGAACATCCTCGGTTGACCTGGGCATAACTACCGCGTAGGGGTTTTTCGGTTCCAATTTAGTTAAAAAGCTGCTATCGTAGGAATAATACATGAGATCTAAATCCTGAACCAGGACTTTTTCATTCCCCAATAGGTCGAGCAGCGCTTTTTTGAGAGCAGCTATATCCATGACCAAATTCCTCCTTAACAAGAAGTTAAAAACGAGCCTTAAAAGACACAGCCTATTATAACATAGATAAAATACAGACGGTGTGACAAAAAACATGTATAATGGGTACAAGATATTTTGTAAAATATTACGTAAGGCTACTTGATAACTGCAACCATTACTGCCAAGCCCAACCAGAGGATATCTTCAAACGCGGTCCGATATGAATAAATAAGCGTGAGCATAAATATCATTCCCTTAGACCAGTGTTTAAGATTTCACCGCACTTTACACCTATCCAATCGCAGCATATTACTTGTCAACTCGTTGATTTTCAAATGATTTGCTACTTCAGGAAATGAGCTTCAACCAGGAAAAACTTAATCTGCTTATTGCACGACTCATAAACGATTCAATTCAATTAGTTATCTCACCTGCAGAATGCTGGTAGTATTCATGCATTTTCACTTTAGCTAATTATTACAGTGCTACGAAAGGAGGGCAGGGGATATCCATAAAGAGAGCAATGACTAATGTAGTAGGGAATAGGGGAGGAAGAACTTATAAAGAAGCAAGGGGGAATTGATGAATGAGTTTGGCAGATCAATACAGGCAGAAACTGGTATCGGCAGACGAAGCAGTGAAAGTGATCAAATCGGGGGATTGGGTAGACTATGGTGAATTTACCGGGCAGGTCAGGGAGCTCGACAAAGCTCTGGCAAAAAGAAAAGACGAGCTGAGAGATGTCAAGATCTGGTCGGTGGTAAATCCTTACCCCACCGAGGTTAACACCGTGGATCCAACTGGAGAATCCTTTGTTTGGAACAGCTGGCATTACTCTGGTGCTGACCGAAAAGTAGCGAAGACCGGCAAGCCGGTATATTATTCCTCGATAAAATATTCTGAAGTACCTCGCTATGTTCGTGAGAGGATTGAGCCGATTGATGTTGCTATGATGCAGGTATGCCCCATGGACAAACATGGATACTTCAACTTTGGTCCCCAAAACAGCTTTAGCAAGGCTGTATGTGATCGGGCGAAAGTGATTATTGTCGAGGTAAATGATAAACAGCCCCGGTGTTTGGGCGGTTATGAAGAGGCAATCCACATTTCGGAAGTAAAATACATCGTAGAAGCGAGCAATCCACTGCCCCAGTTGGCGGCCCCTCCAATCAGTGATATAGATCAGAAAGTTGCCAATCTGATAATGGAAGAAATCACCGATGGCTGCTGCATTCAGTTGGGTATAGGCGGAATGCCCAACGCTATAGGTATGGCTATAGCTAATTCCGACCTTAAAGACCTGGCCTGTCATACCGAAATGCTAGTCGATGCATATGTTCATATGGCCAATGCAGGTAAATTGACCGGCAAATACAAATCAATAGACCCTGGTAAAATGGTCTATACTTTCGCATTGGGCACCCAAATTCTTTATGATTTTGTAGATGAAAATCCCCAATGTGCAATATTCCCGGTTAATTACACAAATGAACCCTATATTGCATCACGAAACGACAAACTCGTTACTATCAATAATGCTATAGAAGTTGACCTTTACGGGCAGTGTTGTTCGGAGTCAGATGGAGTTCGCCAAATAAGCGGAACCGGCGGGCAGCTGGATTTTGTGCTCGCTGGCTGGCTATCAAAAGGCGGCAAATCATTTGTATGCCTGCCGGCAGCAAATGAGGGTAAAGATGGAAAATTAAAATCCAGAATTGTTCCCTACCTGCCACCCGGAGGCATTGTCACTGACCCGAGATCAGTAGCGGATGTAATAGTTACTGAATACGGTAAATACGCCATGAAAGGTATGACCACATGGCAGAGGGCAGAGGGCCTGATTGGCATTGCTCATCCGGATCTCAGAGACGATTTGGTAAAGGCGGCAGAGGCCCAGGGCATCTGGAGAAAAACTAATAAGATATAGCCAGGAAATCATAATTTTCTTATAATAAAACGCCCTGCCAGCGGCAATATCTGGCAGGGCGTTATTTTTTAGATATATCAATATGTGAAGATGTGATATTATGATAATATAAACTTATGTGATGATGGCTCTCTTTCTACAATGGGTTAATTCAGGCAATAACATATCGAATAGATCCTGAATTACAATACCTATTTTCCTAACATCACATCCTATACTACCCGGGGCGGTTCATACCGCTCCGGGATTTCTTGATTTGTGGCCTGCTTCCATAATATATAATATAATCTAGGCTGTAGTTTGATTCAAATGGACATGGGGGATAGTAGATGATAGTCAGTCTTAAATACGGTGATAAAAAAGTCCAGGCGGATATCCCGGCCCATAATCTACTGGGCATTATTGAGGCCCCTGTCTCACCTGGCAGTACCGACAGCAACTTGTCAGTTTCTGATGCCATGATAAACCCGGAGGAAACTCGGACATTATATGAAATTGCCAGAGGGAAAAAAGCGCGAAATGCAGTGATTATAGTTAATGATATGACCCGGCCAACCCCACATTCACAGATACTTCCGCCCATTTTACACGAGCTTGAGGCTGCCGGGATCGAAAACCAGGATATAACGCTAGTGGTTGCACTGGGTATTCATAGACCGCATACACCTGAGGAGAACCGGGAGATATTTGGCGAAAATATTTGCGCACATTACAAAATCGAAAATCATAATTGTGATGAGGACCTCGTCAACATAGGTAGATTGAGTAATGGAATGGAGCTGGTCATAAACCGCAGGGTGGCTGAAACTGACTTGCTGATAAGCACCGGAGTGGTGGGATTGCATTATTTCGCTGGCTATTCGGGTGGAAGAAAATCCGTCCTTCCCGGGGTAGCCTCCCGTTCATTGATTGAAGCCAATCACAAGTTGATGAACGATCCCCGGGCATGCCTTGGCAACTACGAAAATAATCCGGTAAGCGGTATTATGATCGAAGCGGCGCGCATGGCTGGTGTTGACTTTGCTGTTAATGTTGTTCTGGCTGGAAAGAACGAAATAATATACGCTGCAGCGGGTGATGTTTATCATTCCTGGTTAAAGGCAGTACGCGTATGCGAATCTTTGAATGTTGTGCCGATAAAACAAAGGGCTGACATTGTAATAGCCTCATGCGGCGGATATCCGAAGGATATCAATATGTACCAGGCTCAAAAAGCTTTGGATTCAGCCGCCCTGGCAGTAAAAGAGGGCGGCACCATTCTTCTGACGGCAGAATGCCGGGAAGGACTAGGAGAGGAAACATTTGCTGAATGGATCGAAACTGCCTCCTGTCCCCAGGATATAATAGAGCGTTTCTACAAAAGCTTCGAGCTGGGAGGGCACAAGGCCTTTGCTATATGCAGAATATTACAGGATGCCAATATCTACCTGTACAGTTCTCTGGCAGACACGCTGGTGGAGAATTTATATATGCAGGACGTGTCGGATCTGCAAGAAGCTATCGCTGATTTGTTGAACAAATACGGCAGAGATGCAACAATATGGATTATGCCGGAGGCGCCCAAAATTGCTGTGAAAATCAATGCCTAGCATAATTAAGGCATTTATTCATAGAATAGCTTGAGAACATACGAGGTGTTTGCATGATGCTTTCTGAACTATCCGCAATATTGCCCGGGCGTGTACTATTAGACGAACCCATGGATCGGCACACCACTTTTGGTATAGGCGGACCGGCGGATGCGTTGGTGCTCCCCGATGGAATTGATGAAATAAAAACCGTAGTCTCCTACTGCAGAGACAATAATATTCCCTGCTTTGTTTTTGGGATGGGAAGCAACTTGCTGGTAAGAGATAAGGGGATCAGGGGAGTAGTAGTCAAGCTCGGAAGATGCTTAAACGCGGTAAGTTTTATCGGAAATCATATAGAGGCTGAAGCCGGGGTGAGTCTTGGCGAGTTGGCTTACCAGGCCGCAGAGCATTCATTGTCTGGACTGGAGTTTGCCGAAGGGATACCGGGCACCCTGGGTGGTGCGGTCGTCATGAATGCTGGAGCTTACGGCAGCGAAATATCCCAATTCATTGAGTCGGCAACTGTATTGACACCTGATGGCCAATTGCAAGAATACCTTAAGCAGGATATGAATCTTGGCTATCGGCGGAGCGTATTTCAGGAGTTGGATGCAATCGTGATCTCAGCCAGGCTGTGTTTAAAGCCGGGGAAGCGGGAGGATATACTTCAACAAATGCGAGAATATGCACATGCCCGCCAGGCTAAACAGCCGCTCGATATGCCCAGCGCCGGCAGCACATTCAGACGTCCCGAAGGATTCTATGTAGGGCCCCTAATCGAACAGATGGGGTTGAAAGGGTTTTCGATAGGCGGAGCCCAGATTTCCCCCAAGCATGCCGGCTTCATTGTCAACCGGGGCAATGCCACTGCTCGCGATGTTTTGGACCTTATCGCCCACATTCAGAATCTAGCCCAGAGGCACTATAACATAGATCTTAATACAGAAATAAAAATCATAGGTGAAGAATAACATCCCACATGGAGAATATCATGCGAGTCGCGCTTGTCGCTTTAAATGCAAAATATACGCACACATCACTGTCAATAGCCTGCCTGGCGAGCGCCTGCGAGGCTGGCGAATGTACGGTCATGGTGCGCGAATATACCATAAATCAGCACAGCAGCGACATACTGGCCGATATTTATGGCATTAGGGCAGATGTCCTGTGTTTTTCCTGTTATATATGGAATATAGAAATAATCCTGCGCCTGGTAAGGGAATATAAATCTATCGTACCCGAAACCCGCATCATATTGGGCGGGCCCGAAGTATCTTATAACGCCGGCGAGATTCTTCGGAATTATCCGGATATTGACTATATCGTCAGGGGAGAAGGAGAGCGATCACTGCCTGATCTCCTGGGCAAGCTGTATCGCGAAGAAAGTCCTGGAAATCTCGACGGGATTACCTTTTGGCACCATGGCAATGTAATCGAAAATCCCGATCGAAAACCGGTTCAAGATCTGGACCAACTGCCCCGCCCTGCATATAACTGTCTCCACGATCTCGAAAACCGCGTCATTTACTATGAAAGTTCAAGAGGATGTCCATTTCAGTGCGGGTACTGCCTGTCATCGTTGGAGCACTCTCTTCGATTGCATTCCATGGCGCGTATTCAAAAAGACCTGCACTACCTGCTCGAGCAGGGGATAAGAGCAATAAAATTTGTTGACCGGACCTTCAATGCCAGTGAGTCAAGGGCTTTAGAAATAATGAAGTACCTGCTAGCACAGAGCGATGAGGTTCGCTGTCACTTTGAAATCAGGGCAGAGTTGATCTCCGATGAATTTATCGATTTTCTCAAGATCGTCCCTGCCCAACGATTTTATTTTGAGATCGGTATCCAATCCACCAATCCCGATACACTGGAAGCAGTAAAAAGAAAAAGCAACTGGGATATTGCCGGCGATCGTATTAGGAGAATCCGTCAAGAAACGCAGGTCCACCTGCACCTTGACTTGATTGCTGGACTTCCGCATGAAGACTACGGGCGTTTCAAAACATCATTTAACGATGTTATGTCTTTAAGGCCCCATGTATTGCAGCTCGGTTTTTTAAAGCTTTTAAAGGGATCGCCCCTAGAAGCTGATTGCGGTCTATATGGATACACCGCCCAGCAGCATCCGCCTTATGAAATATTGAAAGCAGAGCATATCAGCTATGAGCAGATAGTAATGCTGCACCGGGTGGAAGATTTGCTGGAGCGTTATTTCAACAGCAATGTGTTTTCACACACTATAGCGTTTGCAGTCGATGAGATATATGAAGGGGAATATTTCGACTTCTTTGAAGAGCTAGCCTGCTTCTGGATAGAAAATAATCATTTCAATAGAGCGCACAAACGTTCTGCTGAATACTCTCTGCTGGCAGATTTCTTTCGGCATCGTCATCCGGGGAGCAGGTATAATGAGTTCATTAAACTCGACTATTTGTTGTTTCAGGGACCTCACCGTATACCTGACCTCATAGAGAGGAATGATTCCGGCCAAATAAGCGAGAAACTATATTCTCTATTGAAGGATGACGAGTTTGTAAAAAAACATATTCCTGATATGCGGCACTTGCAGCCGGGTGAGCGTCGGAGAAGGGTTCACCTTGAATATATGAATATAGACCCCAACAATGGTAAAGACTGCCACAATCTCCCGGTTATTTTCGTATATCCGAAGGGAAGCCAACTGGCCCAGAAAACAATTTGTCTATATGATGATCAGGATCATCAATTATAGCAAACTCGATTGCGGCCAGCTTTCTTGGCCACATACAGGGCCTGGTCGGCGCGTCTTAAGACATGTTCCCACTTTTCCCCGGCGTTATTCTGAGGAGTATATTCTGATGTACCCAAACTGATAGTTACTATTCCTATTCCTTCATTATTTTCATGCATTATGTTCAAACTTCGTATCGAATTGAGAATCCGATGGCTGATTGATTTGCAGGCAATACTGTCCGTCTCCGGCAATATGATAACGAATTCTTCACCACCGAAACGGGAGACGAAATCAGTCGACCGGCAGGAACGGATCAAGGCTGAAGCCACCTGTTCCAAAATTCTATCACCTTCCTGGTGACCATACATGTCATTGTACTCCTTAAAATGATCGAGGTCAGCCATTACGAGGCAGTAGGCGTGCTGGTATCTGATCGAGTAATTATGTATGTTATCGATTTGTTCGTTGAATGCGCGCCGATTCCATAAGCGAGTGAGCTCATCTTTTCGCGCCACACCTTCCAGCCTTGAATTCATTTCCAGGAGCAGATCAGTATACTCTTCCAACTCCCTGCCTTTTCTCGCAATCTCGTCCTGGTATTCTTTGATGCGCAGGTGAAGTTTGATGCGCAAGAGCAGTTCCCAAGCGCGTACCGGCGCCACCAGATAGTCAGAAGCGCCGTCTTCTAGATAGTTATCTGGGAGGTTTGCTTCATTATTCAAGATGGCTATTCGGGGTATTGAAGAAGTTCTGGCATCTTCCTTAAAGTTTTTGAGGAGCTGATTCTCCTCAGGTCTCGATTCCCCAATATCTATCACCAGCAGGTCCGGGCTGCTGGCAATTGCGTGTTCAAAGGCTAATGGCGAAGGATCAACCAAAAAAAGATCGTAACGAGATATCAGGCGCAAATCGCTGACCAAGTTTGTAATCTCTTCTTTATTGCTTACTAGCATTATACGTGGTCTCCCGGACACAAAAATCCCTCCATTGCAGATATATTGAAATAAAAGCAATAATTTCGATGCCGTTCACGCTTAAATCTATTTCGGTAAAGTGCAGTATTAGTAAAGCAGATGGTGAAAACTGCTAAATAAGTGTAAATAATATTGCTTAATGATAAATAAAGCTCTTTTTTACTTCACCCGGTAAATGATACAATTGGCTAAGCAAGATATATATAAATTAGCTTAGCATAAATATGGTAATAAAAATCATAGTAAGATTTTCAACTTGAGGAGAGTTAAATGAAACACAACAGTCCAATTGCCAGGGAAGGCTGGCTATTCGTTGCTATACCGGGCATAATTGCAGTGGCACTGTGGTTTACCCCTTACTACGAATGGGCGATCATCCCGATGGTATTATGTTTATTTTGCGCTTTTTTCTTTCGCAATCCCCAACGTGTGATTCAGCCGGATAAAGGCCTGGTTTTTGCACCAGCCGATGGAAAGATTTTAGGGATAAACAGGGTTCACGAAGACCTTTATATAAATGATGAAGCCATACAGATCCGTATTTTCTTGAGCATCTTTGACGTTCATGTGAACAGAGCCCCCATTCAGGGCAAAGTCGAATGGATCGAAAAAACGGGCGGTTTATTTCTTCCTGCTTACAAGCTGGAGGCAGCATCAAAAAATGCCAGCAATCGTGTGGGTATACTCAGCGAATACGGACGCATTTTAGTGGTGCAGATCACTGGACTCATTGCCAGGCGCATCGTATGCTGGGTCAAACCCGGTGATGTATTGATGTCCGGAGAGAGGTTTGGCTTAATTCGCTTTGGTTCTTGCACAGAATTGTATCTGCCGGTTTCTGCGCAATTAGAGGTAAAGGCAGGGGATAAGGTTAAGGGAGGAGAGACGGTAATTGCGCGATTCCCTCAGTAAGATATTCGCCAATGTTGTTACGATACTAAATATTGTATTTGGAACTCTATCCATAATTTATGTTCTGGCCGATGATTATAGTATGGCTGCTCTGCTGATTCTGCTTGCGGCAGTAATGGACGGAATGGATGGTAGAATTGCCAGGAAGCTGGAAACGACCTCCGAACTGGGCAAAGAGCTTGATTCGCTCTGCGACCTGGTATCATTTGGCGTAGCTCCATCTATTCTTCTGTTTTCCCAGGTTCTGCATGGCCGCTACCCCACCTTGGGCCTTCTCTGTACTATACTATTTGTGGTTTGCGGCGCTTTAAGATTGGCCCGTTTCAACATTCTAAATATCCACGACTATTTCCTCGGCGTTCCAATTACTGTCGCCGGTCTGCTTCTGGCGATGGTATCTTTAGCAGCAGCTTTTTTAAGTCCCGGAATTATTCTGCTGGCTGTATTCATACTATCGCTGCTAATGGTAAGTAATCTGCACATACCCAAGTTTTGAAATTTTTAATTAAAAAGAATCTCTACCCAATGTTATGCTTGCTCTCTTAAGCTGGAGAGCTTTTTATTTAAGCATTTTTGCTTGATGCTTGGACTTGCTTTCTTTGACGCAAGTTGCTTGGGCAGATGAGGATATAATTAGAATATTAGTTTATTGATAGATTCAGGAGGGACAGGGAAGTGAAATCTCGTGTCGCGGTCGTTTTATGTGAAGATTATGAACCACGAAGAGTTGATAAGGCCATAGCCCTGGGCTTAGACCTCCTGGGAGGCGCCAGGTCCATTTTTCATCCTGGTGAAAAGATGTTATTAAAGCCGAATCTGCTGGCGGCGGAGCAGCCCGAAAGAGCGGTTACAACTCACCCGCAGCTATTTCGTGCCCTGGCTCTGCTGCTGCAAAAAGCCGGTCTGTTTTTGTCATATGGTGATTCTCCTGCTATCGGCAGCATGGATAGAGTTGCAAAAGCCTGCGGGCTCGCTGAAATTGCTGAGGATCTTGGCATCGAAGCGGCTGACTTCAAAAACGGAACCGATGTATACAGTGATGATGCTGTCCGGAACAGGAGACTGTTCGTTGCCCGGGCCATGACACAGTGCGACGGCTTCATAAGCATACCAAAGCTCAAGACCCATGGTTTGATGAGGTTTACCGGTGCGGTCAAGAATCAGTTCGGATGCATTCCGGGTCTATTAAAAGGAGAGTATCACCTGAAATTGCCCGACCAGGATGATTTTGCCCGCATGCTGGTGGATATCAACCTGGCTCTAAAAGCACGTCTTTTCGTTCTTGACGGCATAGTTGGCATGGAGGGAAACGGTCCCCGGGGTGGAAAGCCAAAAAACCTCGGAATAATACTGCTTTCCAGAGACCCGGTAGCCCTGGATGCGACTGCATGCAGGTGGCTGGGTATAAGGCCAGATAGCGTACCCACGATACGTATAGGGAATGAAGCGGGTTTGGGTGAATGCGCGGAGGAAAACATCGAAATCCTTGGTGAAGTTCCTACCTGGGCTGGAAAGGTTTCATTCGCGTCGCCCAGGCCAGCGCGGGACTTCTCAGGCAAAACGAAATGGATCAGGGAGCACATCGTTCCCAGGCCGGTTATCGATGAAACCCGCTGCAAAAGCTGCGGAATCTGCCTGGCTTGCTGCCCGCAAAAGCCACCTGCATTGGCGTGGCCGGAACAGGAGAAGGAAAGCCTGCCGCTGTTTGATTACAAGCGCTGCCTGCGCTGTTATTGCTGCCAGGAACTATGCCCGGAAGGAGCCATTACACTTTACACGCCTCGCGTAGGAAGAGTATTTAATCTACTGCGTCCGCCAAACGGCTAGGAGGACATTATGAAAGAAAATCATCTAGATCATGAAGAAGCGTCGATGGACAATATCGAACCCAATGAAGCAGGCTATCCCAGGCGAAGCACGCCGTTTATAAAAGTAGTAGCCTTTGTATGCCTGCTGGCCTTTTTGGGTCTGGCTCTCCCCGAAATTAGCATATTGATGAAGGGCATGCCTTCATTTTTAAAACAAGCCCACAGCCTTAGCCAGCAGGATCTGGTCAGGATATCTACACCATCGGTAGTTGTCATAGACAGCCTGGTGATCGAGAACGTCATTTCTGTTAATCGTCATTCAGGAACTGGCTTTAATATAAACAGCGAAGGTTTGATAGTCAGCAACCAGCACGTTGTTAACAATGCCAGGGAACTGACCGTCACTTTCCCAGATGGCAGATTTATAACTACCAATAATTATAGATCCCTTCCTGGTATGGATATAGCTATTGTTTCTTTAAACGCAAAAGACCTTCCTTATTTAGAAAGTGATTTTAACCGGCTCCCAGAACCCGGAGAAATACTCACTATCATCGGTAATCCTGCTGGTTATGAAAGCATTCCCGTGCAGGGACCGCTCTTGGGGTATCGTTCCTTGAGCAGCATCGATCAGCCGGTAATGATTATCGATGCCAGCATTGCTCCGGGAAACAGTGGGAGTCCAGTGTTGAACAGTCAGGGTAAGGTCGTAGGTGTTGTATTCGCATCGACCGGTGCTGGCAGTCAGGCTTTGGCCATATCTTTCAAAGGTCTTGATCAATATTTTTATTCTTCTAATTAAATTCATGATATAGTTCGATAAATTAATTGGTAAAGGGAAATGATTCAAAACGCGTATATTCTTCTAGATGAAAAAACAAACCAGGGAAACCACTTTTTAGTAATTACATTAATGGCTATAATATTTATAGTTATTCTCCAAAAGGGGTTGAGTTTATTGAGTATTGTTGGAATCGTAACCAGTTTTTCAGGCATGAATGCTTATGCCGCCACTGGAGTCTGTTACTTGACCGGGCTTCTGGTAATTATATGCGGTGCATTGGTCTTCTCTCTGATAACCGGGTACAACGACCTCCACGAGATCCAAAAAGGAAATGTGGCAGTGAGCCTTGCCACGGGCGGACTGGTCCTGGGTCTGGCTAATGTCCTTCGCTTTGCCATCTTATCCAACAGCAGTTTTACCGGGGTGTTGCTTTGGGGGGCTATTGGGGTAGCTGGCATGCTGATCGGGTGGCTGGTTTTTGACCTGGTCACACCGCAGTTCAGAACTGATGATGAACTCAAGAAAGATAATCGCGCCGTCGGAGCCATTGTTTTTGCATCTTTTCTGGCTATCTCATTCATCGTGGGCGCCAGCATCAGCTAAGGAGAAGCCAAAATGAAAATCTATATCTATGCTACAATTGACGATTGGAATCGACAGAACACCAATTATGTTTTGGATGGCCATATCCAACGATTTGAAAATGGTGTGGCGATAATCCGTGATAGTGAAGGTAATCAACAATATATAAATCTTAATCGGGTTTTTTGTTTAGTGGAGAGCAGCACTTAGATGTCTGATACAAAGACACTGCAGGCGGTGGACTGCCGGGAATTATATAGACGATGGGCGCAGGGCGCGGGGCCCTTCGAGTGTTTTATCCGCAAGAGCAACTTTGTTTCACTGCAGCACTATCCCGAATTTGTGCTTAAGCCTGTCAATAAACAGAAGAGCCGTCTATTCAGGCAGCTTGCTCCCGAGCTGCAAACAATGACAGCACAACAGCTGGTAATATTTGATATACCCGCGGTTGCAGGGATGCGCCTTGCATACCTGGTACAGACGCATTTGAATAAAAAGCCGGTATTAGTTTATTCCAGCCCGCTCCATCCCAACGGCCTGATCGGAGGAGAACCCTATGTAAATGCTCTGGTCGGGTACGGGGAGGCACTCGAGCCGTGTAAGCCAGGAGGCTATGTTTTTATTCTGGATTGCCACCGATTCAGGAAAAGTCTGTCCAAAAAGACTTTACTAGATAGATTCAATAACCAGTATGAGATCACTGCCGATGATTTACCCGGAATTGATATGCTGCAGGTGCTTGGCTTTTCTCATGTAATGTTTTATCACCGCGGTGAGCTAAGAGATGATACCAACGCTTACCTGGAGTATCTAAGAAGTCAGGGAATCACAGTCGAGCTGAGGCATCTGCATCCACTGCTATTCAAATAACACAGAGCAGCTAATACCGTCTTGTTGGGGGGATACCAATGTTAGTAAAAAAAGAAGAAAATGAGACTCAAGAAGAGAAAAACCAGCTCATAAGCCTGTTGTCCAAAAACAAAGCAATGGCTTTGAGTTTTGCAGTTGCACTGGCACTGTCAAATTTTGGCCTGATGCCTGATACACTGGCTTCCGGTGCTATGAGTTCAAAAACGGTCCTGGAAAAGGAAAAAGAGGGAACTGCCGCCGAACGGGAGTGGCAGGAAGAAGAAGAGGGCTACGGCAATTACAGCCCGGGCAGCGGTTACTATTACCGGCCCTGGATATACACAGGTTCATCGGGTACCCGCAGTACCACCTGGGCTAGCGCCGGTTCAAAAAAGACATCTTCAGTGGGAGGCTATCATATATCCAAAGGCAGTGCCGCAGGCTAGGAAAGAAGTCATAAAGATGCAGCCGCAAGAACTGAGCGAATTCTTAAATTTTAAATACTACCTGGTCAGCTCTTCCAGAGAACTGGAGATTTTTGCACCTCAGGCTCAGTATCTGGACCGGGAGATCTTTGGCGAGATGCTTGACACGGCCAAAGTCTTATACAGGCTTGTCGACCGCATCGTTAAACAGTATCTTGTCGATCTATCCTTGCAGCAAAAGTTGATATTGCCGGATTTCCCTTTCAAAAAGAGAATTCTAGACCTGCCTAACCAGCTGCCCCCTTACTTCTGGGTTCGCTATGATGCCTTTGAGCGTGCCAGTGGAGGCATCTTTTTTTCAGAATTCAACTATGACAAACCATGTGCTCAAAGAGAAATTATCGTCTCTGACTATATGAATCCACCAGGAAATCCAAACCGGAATTTTTCCGCAGCCTTTAGCGGTGGTGTCACAAAACTATGGCAGGACTTTGGAAATGGAGCAAAACTGCCCGGGATCGGAATCCTGGTCGACCCCAACCATTATGATGAGAGCCATCTGGCTTTTTTATACGCAGATCTTTTAAAATCAAAAGGATACCGGTGCAGCATCTTAGGGGGCCATAATCTTAGGGTGCGTGCAGGTGTATGCAGCGCCTTTGGCAAACCTATCGATATATTATTGCGCCAGTATCCCAGTGAATTCTCCCATGAGATTAACGATTATGATAGACTCTTAGATCTCATAGCGGATGGCAGGGTGATGGTGCTCAACGACCCGCGTTCGATAGTACCGCAGGCCAAGAGCATGTTTGCCTATTTATGGGAACTCTTGAATTGCTCGCCCGCATCTTTAAGCGAGCCGGAATCCCGGGCTATCCGTCAAACTATTCCTTATACACGTATGTTTGACCCTTCTGACCAACAACAGCTTATAGCTGAGCGTGAAAAATGGGTTTTGAAATCAGTTTTTGGACGTTATAGTGAAACAGTATACATAGGTTCCATGATGAACGATCAGGAATGGCAGCAAACTATCGACTATGTTACGAGGTCTGAGCAAGCCCATGTAATGCAGGAGTTTGTGCCGATCAAACGAAGGGTGGTACCCTTCTTTAACGGCTTCGAGTACGAAAACCGGGTTGCGTTTGGCAATTTTGGTATATATTTCACCTGTGGTGAGTTTTCTGGAACTTGCGTGCGCTGGTCCGGGGATTACCTGAGCCACGATGACACGATTTGGTTTACGCCGGTAGGTGTAACAGCACAGGGGCCACCCCCCCTGAAAATTGATAAATGGCAGTCCAGCGAACAAGAGCGGCGTGAAACATGGACAATGATTGCTGAGAGAGCAGCTTTTGAACATTCGTATACAAACAACTATACTGGTGCATGCGAGTCATTCTCCCTGGATGCGCTAATATTGCCAGATCTGATATACCGGGAACTAGTTGACGCCAGCGAGAGTCTGGCCGCAATTTTTGTAAAGACCAGGGATCTGATATGCAGCAACTACCATCTTTTTGCTCCGCTATTGGGGCTGACTGAAAATTTGGAACACCTGCTGGTCAATGACCGGAGCAAGTGTTTGTCATTTATATCTCGTTTAGATTGGACGATCGATCGAGACGGACATTTGAGATTGTTGGAACTTAATACCGACACGCCTGCCGGGCTGGAAAGCTATGGACTTAACCGCTTGATGCACAGTATGCACAGGAATACCATTGACCCCAATTCCAGGTTGCCAGTACTGGTCCGAGAACAATTCTCTCGGATGGCAGCCGATTCTGGCAAAGATAAAGTAAATGTGCTGGGCCTGGTGGCAATGGCGGCTTATGAAGAAGACTGGGCCAATATCCTGCAGCTTGCCCGCTTCCTGAAGCCCGAGGTCGAGCGAGTCGTATTGGGTGATGTATCAGCACTCGAATATTCAGAACCGGGACTTAAGCTATATGGCGAAGCCGTAGATGGCTTATACCGTTATTATCCGTTGGACTGGTGGGCGACAGAAAATAGACCCGAACACCTGTTAAAAGGATTAACAGATGTTTTTATGATAAATCCGGCTGTCGCGCTGCTCACGCAGAGCAAGGCTTTTCTGGCGATAGTGTGGCAGCTTCTCGGAGAAGGATTTTATTCCACGGAAGAGAAGGAAATTATCAAAAGATACATAGTACCCACCTTTCTGGAATGGCCGGAAATGGAATGTATAATAAAGCCCTATATGGAGAGAGAGGGGAAAGGGGTAGTTTTTTCTAAAAACTTGAAGAAGAGCGAAATTCAATCTCTGGCCGGTGAGAATTTTATATATCAGAAAATGGTGGATATTTATCCAGTGGATGCCGCTATTTATACCAGCTATGATAAACGTTATCTGGCAGCCTATCCAATTCTGGGCGCGTTTTTGATCGGTAATGATTTTGGAGGCATCTATACCAGGCTGGGAGACCGGATAACTGATCGCTTTGCGGTGGTTGCCCCTACTTTTATTGAGGAGTGAGTTTAAATGGGTAAAGTATGGAAGGTTGTTTTAGCATTAATTCTACTATTATTGGCCGCGTTTGGAGTATGGGCCATTTTATCGCCCGCAGAAAAATACATCTACAATACTACCGATATAAAAATGATGCAAGCTAGTGTTGTCGGCAAAGAACAGGGTGATGACGGCCTCTATCTGCAGGTCGATGTGCCAGGTATGTCCGGATCTCCTTACTATGTACAGATTTCCCAGGAATTCTACCAGAAGGCTTCAACCGGAAATCAGGTAGGGGTGGTGCTGGGCTATGTTGATACTTATCGAGCCAAACCGAGCTTTGATAAACTAAAGCTTAACATAGAGTATGCCAGCAGTGCTTATGAGGTCCTATCTGTTTATCCAAGCCTTTCTGAAGCTCAAAAAGAAAACCAACCGGTCTCATTCACTACTAGAGCTACTCTCAAACAGCGGATAAAATCCGATGACTTTCGCTACTACTTCCTGATGGATGCGGGAGGCAAAAAGATTATGGCAGAAGTCAGCAAAGAATACTACGATCGCTTCCCCCCGGCCAGTACCGGCGAGAATTTCTTTGAACTTCAATTCTCGGGACTTGGTGACTTTAATCAACTGGTGGGAATCATCAATCCCAAGTAGACCTGTCAAGCAGCAAATCATTATTCAGATATGGCCCGGTCGATGCCGGGCCATCTATTTTACATACCATTCCGGTTCGCTCATTAATGCGGCTGTATCCCTGCTATCTTTGGTATCAATTGATTTCTCTGTTATAATTAGTGCAGCTTATATAAATGAGGGAAAATTCTATGAGCAAGCGATCATGGCATGGTTTTAAACGCTTCTGGACAGTCATCAGGCTGTTCTTAAGTATTTTTTGGGCTTTCTATTCATTAAAATATAAAAGGCTGTGGCACTCCCAGACCTGGGTGGAGGAAGCCAGAGCCGAACTAGCTCGCACCCAGGCCAGGAATTTTAGGGAAACAGCAGTCGATCTGGGTGGACTTTTGATCAAGCTGGGCCAGTTTTTCAGCACCAGGGTAGACATTCTCCCCCAGGCCAGTATTGAAGAACTGAGCTCGCTCCAGGATGAAGTGCAAGCAGTGCCGTTTGAGGATTTGAAAAGTCTGGCTGAACAAGAATTCGCGCAGCCGCTGGCTAATGTATTCGCAAGCATATCAGACGAGCCCCTTGCTTCGGCATCTTTGGGGCAGGTGCATCTGGGAAAGCTGTCCTCAGGCGAAACAGTGGCCATTAAGATTCAAAGACCAGGTATCGAGGATCTGGTTTCCATTGATCTAAAAGCAGTGGGCCGGGTAATACAGGTGGTTAAAAAATTGACAGACTGGGAGCGATTTATTGATCTTGACGCGATATATAAAGAATTCTCAAGTACTCTTTGGGATGAGCTCAATTACCAGCAGGAAGGGAAAAATGCCGAAAAAATAGCCGGCAACAATGCAGATGATGATGATCTGATCATCCCTCGCATCTACTGGCAATATACTACCCGCAGGGTCCTCACCATGGAGTATATCGATGGCATAAAAGTTACCAATCTGGATGAAATGTCAAGGCTCGCAATCGACCGGCAGGCCCTGGCAGCCAAGCTGCTGCAGGTATATGTAAAACAGGTCCTTATAGACGGATTTTTTCATGCCGATCCTCACCCCGGGAATCTATTTGTGAGTCCCCAGGGTAAGTTGATAATGATCGACTTTGGCATGGTAGGACAGATCCCACCGGATCTGCGAGATACACTTATTGACATGGTATTCGCCATGGTCAATCGCGACTTTCAGAAAGTGGTGGAATACCTGAAGCTTATCGGTTTCATTCGTTATGATGCTGACGAACATGTAATCGTTCGGGCGGTAAGCCTTTTCCTGGAACAGACCCTGGGCAACACTAAAGAGCTTTCACAGACCGATATAAATGCCATACTCGAAGACCTGGAGTCCCTTTTATACGAGCAGCCTTTTCAGGTGCCGGCTAATTTTACGTTTTTAGGGCGGGCTCTGGGAACACTATACGGAATATGTGTAAACATCTATCCTGAAATAAGTTTCCTGGACGTAGCCAGGCCATATATAGATCAGATAGCCCCAAAACAGGATAGCATATTGAAGATCATCAAAGAAAAAGGCAAAATATTTTCGACATCTCTGATCGAAATCCCCCCGCTTGCCGAAAAGGTGCTCAGGAAAGCTGATCTGGGCGATCTATCCTTAAAAGTATCTATACCGGAAATACCTGAAGCAATTCAAAACAACACGAGGGCCGGAAGAGCAATCGCCTGGGCACTGGTATTTGGATTTACGCTATTTACCTCTGCCTATCTCAAGGTAAACCAGGAAGTGCTGCTGGCAAAATACTGTCTGCTTTTAAGTGGGATTTCTTTGGGTCTGCTTCTTAATTCGATAAGAGCTATTCAAAATACGCCCAGAGTCCTACGCCACCCACAGATGATACCTCGTCGCAAACGTCGGGGAGGTAAGGGATAATTGTCAGATCATCATTAGCAAAATAATTGCTGCAGATGAATACCAAAATAAGCCTTTCTAACTCAATAGCTCCAGCTCATCCTTGACTATTGGGACCCTTTAACGATTCCTAAAAATCTACTACTTGACACTAGTTTTTTTGGTAATTAGACTAATCTAAGGAGCCTAAAAAAGTTTTGAGCGGGAGAGGAGTAAGAGTATGGTAAGTATCAAAGTAAACGGCTTTGAGGTTGCCGTCCCAGAGGGTGCAACCGTAATGAAAGCCTGTGCCGCGGCTGGTTTTGTCCTGCCGTCGCTGTGCAGTCATCCCGACCTTAAAGTTAAAGACAACTGCAAGGTGTGCACAGTGGAAATCAACGGGGAGCTTAAGACTGCTTGCGGAACCGAAGTTGCTGCTGGAATGGTTGTAACGACCAACAGTCCTGCAGCTATTAAAGCAAAGACTGACAGCTTGAAGCAGATCCTCAAGTTCCATCCTCAAGATTGCTTGAACTGCGCGCGCAACCAGAATTGCGAATTGCAGACTCTGGCCGAAACCCTCATTATTAGAGACGTAGAGAACAAACCCTTCATGCAGCCGAAAGATGTTTCCACCCCCTCGCTGGTCCGCGACCCTTCCAAATGCACGCTATGCGGACGCTGTGTCGAAATGTGCAATGATATCCAAACGGTCGGCGCTCTGGAGATAGTAAACGGCGTGCCTCGCACTGTTGATGCCAAACTCCTTATTGAAACCAAATGTGTAATGTGCGGCCAATGTGCACTCGTATGCCCGGTCGGCGCCATTGTAGAAAACGAAGAAATGGCAGCTTTCCTGGCTGCTGTAGCCGATCCTGACAAGATAGTTGTAACACAGATTGCCCCTGCGGTCCGCGTAGCAGTAGCAGAGGAATTGGGTATGAATACCGGATCCCTGGATATGCTCAAGTTTGTTTCCGGCCTGCGCAGCCTGGGATTCGACAAGGTTTTCCACACCAATTTTACCGCTGACCTGACCATCATCGAAGAAGGAAACGAGCTGCTAAAACGCCTCAAAGAAGGCGGTACCCTTCCTATGATGACCTCTTGCAGCCCCGGCTGGATCAACTTTATTGAGACATTCTATCCGGATCAATTAGACCATTTATCAAGCTGTAAATCCCCCCAGCAGATGTTTGGCGCCCTCGCTAAAACTTACTGGGCGGAAAAAGCAGGCGTTGATCCTTCAAAAGTCTACTCGGTTTCCATAATGCCCTGTACCGCTAAAAAATTCGAAGCTCAGCGCCCAGAAATGAATTCCAGCGGATACAGAGACGTTGATCTGGTTCTTACCACCAGGGAAATCGGCAAATTGTTCCGCATCGGCGGCCCCGATTGGGACATGTTGGAACCTGGTCAGTTCGATTCATTGCTTGGTGCCTATACCGGCGCAGCAGTTATATTCGGAGCATCTGGCGGCGTTATGGAAGCAGCTCTCAGAACTGTATATGAAGTTGTAACCGGCAATAAGCTGGATAATGTTAATTTTGAAATGGTACGCGGCTTCACCGGAATGAAGGAAGCTGAAGTTGACCTGGCTGGAACCAAAGTCAAAGTCGCGGTCGCTAACTCACTCGGCCAGGCACGCAAACTGATGGACGAGATAAAGGCTGGCACTTCTCCCTATCACTTCATCGAAGTAATGTGCTGCCCAGGCGGATGTATAGGCGGCGGTGGACAGCCAATTCCTTCGACAATAGCTAAAAAGGTCGAAAGAATCGAAGCAATATACGATGAGGATGCTGGACTTCCAATTCGTAAGTCTCATGAAAATCCTGAAGTCACCCTGCTTTATGAAGACTTCCTGCACGAGCCCCTGGGACACAAATCTCATGAGCTTCTGCACACGCACTACCATCCGACTGGCAAATAGATAGTCTGAAGCTGAAGGCACCGCTAATGCGGTGCCTTCTCTGTTCCCTAAATCGAATCCGTTTCATCAACGAAACCGTTTTGGGCCTGCATAACCAGGGCTTTGCAGGTAGCTGTCACGGTACCATCTTCCAGCCTTATTTCGGCAGCGGTTTCGTAACGGCTTTTTCCTGCACGCTTAATCCATCCCACCACCTGAAGCTTTTCTCCGGTTGGGGTTGGCCTGCGATATTGGATGCTGAGGCTGCCGGTAACAAATATTTTATCTACCAGAAAAGCATCCTTTTCTTCCAGAGCGATAGCACGAAAACTGGTTTCGTCCAACAGAGCGGCTACAATGCCTCCGTGGGTTACTCCGGGATATCCGTTATAGAAATCTGCTACCTGCACTTCAGTAAATACTAAATTTCTTTCATAATCAGTAAACCAGGTCAGCTTCATACCCCTGTCATTCTCGACGCCGCATAAAAAACATCCCTGGGAATTAGGCTGCTCAAACATATTTATACTCCTTTTGTTGGAAATATTGCTTTCCTTATCATTATCCAAGTTAATCCTTGGGTGTCAACTTGGAATCTATATAATGCCTTTCGCTGCTGGAAGAAAAACTTTCCCAGCCTGGTTTAAAGGAATACAATAAAGAGAAACGTAAGCTTAAGTGGATGTTCTTTAATGCATAGTTCTCTTATTTGAGGAGGAGACTCATGAAAAGGTTATCAAGATACTTTATCAATGGTCTAATTTTTACTGTTCCTGTCATTTTGACTATTTATATTTTTTATCTTGTGTTCACCTATATTGATAGTATACTTAGAATTCCCATTCCGGGCGTTGGTTTCGTATCGATCATTGTGATCATCACTCTTATCGGATTTCTGGTATCCAACTTTATTACCAGAAGGCTTCTCTACTGGTTTGATGACCTGATGGAACGTCTACCCCTGGTTAAATTGATCTACTCATCAGTCAAAGACCTTATTAATGCATTCCTGGGAGACAAAAAGACATTCAGTCAACCGGTAATGGTAAGGTTGTCAGGTGAGGGCAGTGCTCACGCACTCGGTTTTATAACCTGCGACAGTCTAAATAACTTTGGTTTGGACGAATACGTAGCCGTTTATCTGCCTCAGTCATATAATTTTGCCGGCAACCTTGTAGTATTTCCCAAAGATCATGTATACCTGCTTGATGCCAACAGTTCTGAACTCATGACATTTATTGTGTCAGGTGGAGTAGCTGCCTCAGAAAACCGCAATGGAGGAGAAACGAAGTCAATATCTGTTGCGAAAGGGGAATGATCATGGACAATAGTCGTAATGATATAATTGAATTCTTTCGCAATCTTGACCGGAGCATCTTTATCGACAACGAGAATAAATCGTTGGCCCATTGTGATACAGCTCTACCCATCGGGTATGGGCAGACTATTTCGCAGCCCAGCCTGGTGCTGGAGATGACCCTGGTTTTAGACCTGCAAAAAGACAGCAGAGTGCTTGAGATTGGAACCGGATCCGGGTATCAAACCGTGCTTTTAGCTGAATTCGCCAAGGAAGTCTACAGCATTGAAGCCGTTCCCCAGCTTGCTGATGCGGCCCGAGAAAAGATCGAGAAATTGGGTTACACAAATGTGAGATTTCTAACTGGTGACGGAAGTCAGGGCTGGCCGGAGCACCAACCTTATGACCGGATTATTGTCACTGCCGCGGCTGGGAAATTTCCAGAAACTCTGATTAAGCAGTTAAAAATAGGTGGAAAAATGGTAATTCCGGTTGGTCCTCCCGGCCACCAGGAATTGTACCTGCTCGTAAAAGAAGATGATGATACACTGCTGGCCCAAGAACTGGGCGGCGTGTCTTTTGTGGAATTTAAAGGCAGGTATGGTTGGAAATCTTGTAGTGACAGTTAACTTGGAGGTTGGACCTTGCCCAAAGAGCTTACACATTTTACTATTGCCAGACAGGTTCTAGAATTGATGGAGTCCTCATGGATAAAGGAATCTTTGCAGAAATATATTTGTCTCTACTATATTGGAGCCGTAGCTTTCGACACGCCTTATTATTTAAGGGGACGATATCGCCCATATTTTCAAACTCTTGCAGCATATCTTCATGGCACGGGCAAAGAGAATACATTCCAACCAATAAAGGGATTGTTCAATAGCTATCGTGATGAGGTCCCTGAGTATCTACTGCCGTTTATCTACGGACTTTTTACCCACATTGTTATAGACGCGGAATTTCACCCGTTGATCTACTCCCTTACTGGCGATTACTATGATGCAGACCAGGGCCGACGAATAAAAGCTATCTGTTCTCACCGGGAGTGGGAGGCGAATCTTGATATATACTTCTCCCATCATTTCAGAGATATCGAGACCAATTTTTTGGAGAAGTGTTTGCTCGGAAAAAATATTAGTGATTCTCAGCTCTACGAGCTTATGGCTTCATTATTCTTTGGTAGAAAGGAAAATTTAAGCCAGATAAAAAAAGCGCTGGCTTCACAGGCAGGCTTTCTGAAGAGAATGAATAAACGGACGGCTTATCTGACTTTGCTTACAGCCAATTTCCTGGCCAGCGGTCGGCTCAACCCAACCCTGGCTTTGTTTTATCGGCCTACATATAGTACCGAATATTTCGAACAATCATTTTCATATCTACATCCAGGTGATGGCCTGGAGCGCAGTGAAACCGTGGATCAGATCCGAGAAAGGGCTGTTTACAGGTGCCTAGCCCTCTTTTCGGGATGGTCTCACTGTTCCTCGCCGGTCGAAATTGGGGGGATTATAGCCCGCCAGAATGGTCCATCCCTCGAAGATGGATTGTATTATTGATCTACCGATTCTTCTTTCTGGCTTTGCATGATCAAATATTTTAAATCACGGCATTTGTCTTTTAATCCTGGCTTCGCATTTATATCTGATAATACTTTTGCCAGCCATAGTAAAGCTTCTTTGCTCTTCCCGATGCGGAAGGAGAGGTCGGCGATCATGTAGACCACAGCGCTTTCATTCATACCCATAACCGGGAATTTGCCTACATCATAAAGGGATTCAAGACCACTGACAGTTTGCTCAAGGCACTGCTTTTCTTTTTGGTCTTCGACATTGAGACGAAACAGCCAGCCCATTTTTAAATAAAGCATGGTTAATTCTGAGAGCGGAGCTTTGCGAAGATGTGCACAGTAGAGAGCCAGTTTATAGCGCTCCAGAGCAATATCAAGAGTATAGATATCGGGATAAGTTCTATAATTCCATTTTGAGCTTACATTCTCAAACATCAAAGCAATCTGTTCCTTCGGTACTTCGTTTTCAAAATTATTTTCAAAAGCAGCATGGCCGCAGTAATTACATACCCATATGTCATAGAAAAGAGGGTTTATATACTTATAAACCGGCATTGAATCACTATCCCGGCTTTCCAGTCTCAAAGAGGTTCTCCTGACGACCCTTACATCTACTTTTTGTTCGCAAATCGGGCAGCTAACTTTCTTGTCATACAAAAAATCTCGTTCTGTTAATTCCTTTTTTGCAGCTTGTTTCATGCAAACAATTCCTCTCTTTACTTGAGATAAGGATTTCCTTACAATGTAAAAGATAGTATTTATATGTCTATTTTGATACTATTATACATTTTATTGCGATAATAGTCCAGATAAAATTAAAAAAACATACTACTAATGACCTATATAATTAACAATATGGGACTATGAATATAAATTCGTCCCAAAAGACAGCTGCTTTGATATGGTAAAATTCAATAAGTAATTAGTTAAAAAATGCCGGGAAGAGGAAACCATGAATGCATAAGATTAAACCCATCCCTATCGTGATCGCCTGTCTCACCTGCGGGAACGAGATACTTCTTCTAAAACGTAATAAGGATCCTTTCATTGATCAATGGAGTCTTCCCGGAGGCAAGATCGACAGCGGCGAGCATACTGATCAAGCAGTGAAACGTGAAATAAAAGAGGAAACGGGAATTGATCTTCTTTGCCCCGTCTATCAGGGGTTGGTTAGCGAGCTGATTTTCGATGGTGCTGATCATAATATTCTGCTTTACCACCATCTGGTCCATGTTTTTGCTGCCTCTGTCGAAAGAAAAGACTATTATACCTGCCCGGAAGGGGAATTAGCCTGGTTTGCTTTCGATCGCTTGAAACTCATAAAGGACGAGATGGTAATTACTGACTTTTATATCATTGATGAAATGCTTCTCAAGAAACATCCGGGCCTTTACAATTCCTTAGTTTACTACCGGTCAAAACGATATGATATTCAGCAGTTTGATTTGCGCAGCCCCTTAACATGATTGAGGAATGAGAGTATTTTAGAAAACGTTTGACAGCATTATAATTATCTAATAAAATTATATTTTGGGTGCTTGACTATACATAGCTGTGCCCGGTACCAACGATGCGGCATTGCTTTTTGCTTATGCCGATATTTTTTGCCTAAAAGGAGAGAATAATCGATATCATGTTAGAAAAACTTAGAAACATCGGTATTATTGCTCACATTGACGCAGGGAAAACCACCACTACTGAGAGAATCCTGTACTATACTGGCCTGACACACAAAATTGGGGAAACCCATGACGGGGAAAGCGTAATGGACTATCTGCCCTATGAAAAAGAGAGAGGCATTACGGTTACCTCAGCAGCTACCAGGTGTATTTGGAAAGAACATAAAATAAATATTATAGACACTCCCGGGCACGTTGATTTTACTGCCGAGGTGGAGAGAAGTCTTCGCATACTTGATGGAGCCGTAGTCATCTTCTGTTCCCGGGGAGGGGTTGAACCCCAGTCAGAAACGGTATGGCGTCAGGCTGACAAATATAAGGTGCCGAGAATTGCTTATATAAACAAGATGGACACCATCGGCGCAGATTTCTTTCGCGTTGTACAACAGTTAAGAGAGCGCCTGGGAGCTAATCCGGTGATAATTAATCTTCCTATTTTTGAAGATGATATCTTTTCCGGAATCGTGGATCTGGTGAAAATGAAATTCTATACTTTTTCAGGCAGTAATGGAGATCAGATCTCGGCAGGGGAGATACCCGCCCAGTATATTCCAATCTCTGAACAATGGCATGAATCAATGCTGGAGAAACTAGCCGAACTTGATGAAGAAATACTCGAAAAGTACTTCGATTCCAAAACAATAAGCGAAGAATTGCTGTCCAGGGTTATCCGTTCCAGTACTATAAACGGGGAAATCGTGCCGGTTGCGTGCGGCAGTTCCTACCGAAATATTGGCGTTCAAACCTTGCTTGATGCAGTTGTCGATTATTTACCGTCACCATTGGACATTGAACCAGCTCAAGGGATTTGCTTAAAGAGCGGCGATACTGTCCCGATGCATCCCGATTATAGCGGTGACTTCTCAGCCCTGGTCTTTAAAATTGTCAGCGACCGGCATGTTGGAAAATTGGCTTTTGCACGTGTTTATTCCGGCAGCATCAAAGCTGGCAGCTATGTCTATAACAGCACCCGATCCAAGAAAGAAAGGGTAGGCCGTCTGGTTCGAATGCACGCAAATCACCGGGAAGAAGTGAATGCTGTGGAAGCCGGGGATATTGTGGCATTCATTGGTTGCAAAGAAATTAATACCGGTGATACCCTGTGCAATGAAGGGAGAGAGATAGTCCTGGAGTCTATTGAATTTCCTGAACCGGTAATTCAAATGGCTATCGAACCAAAAAGTCAATCAGACCAGAACAAAATTTCCGAGGCTCTGGCCAGAATATCATCTGAAGATCCCACTTTCAAACTCTCTTACAACCAGGAGACCGGTCAAACCCTTATTTCGGGTATGGGCGAGCTGCACCTGGAAATTGTTGCCGAGCGTTTGAGCCGCGAGTTCAAAGTAGAATTCAATGTCGGCGAACCTGAAGTGGCTTATAAAGAGACGATAACACAGTCAGCCGAACATACCACCCGCTATGTGAAGCAGACCGGCGGAAAAGGGCAATTCGCGCATGTGGTGCTGCGACTCGAGCCTGGGGAAGGTTTTGAATTTGTGAACAAAATAGTCGGCGGAGCGATCCCCCGCGAATATATACCGGCGATAGAAGCAGGCATTAAGCAGGCCCTCGAAGAGGGTGTAATGCAGGGCTACCCGGTGGTAGACGTTAAAGCCACCCTGCTGGATGGATCTTTCCACGAAGTGGACTCCTCGGAGTTGGCCTTCAGGAACGCAGGAATGATGGCCGCCAGGGAATGTCTAAGAAAGGCGCGTCCACACATACTGGAGCCGGTTATGCGTCTTGAGATCACTTCTCCGGAAGAGTTCACCGGTAGTATAATCAACAACATCAGCAACCGCCGGGGAAGGCTCCAATCCATGGAAATGATCAATAAAACCCAGATAATAAGGGGATGTGTTCCGCTCGCGGAGATGTTCGGTTATTCTACAGTTCTGCGTTCTTTGACCCAGGGCCGGGCGGGTTTTTCCATGGAGTTCTCTCATTATGAGGATCATAATATTGCGTCCTGAATCCAGGACTGCCATAGAAGAACACCTTAAGGAGAGTGTTTCCCATATCCTGGTTCGTATATGTACTCGAATGCCGTGATAAAACCTTATACACCGGCGTAACCAATGATATTGAACGCAGGATCGGCGAACATCAGCAGGGGGTCGGATCTAAATATACCCGGGGAAGGACACCGGTTATTTTACTGGCCTGTAAAGAATTATCGAACCGTTCAGAAGCCCAGGCTCTAGAACATAGGATAAAAAAGATGGACCGCCAGGGAAAAATGCAGATGATTGCCAGATGGCAGGATAATGAAATACAATAAAAAAGTCCCTGGTGGGGGGCTTTTTTATTGTATTTATTTATTGTATTAGCAGGAATTGGACGTAATATAACGAATCCTTTTTTAGTCATGGATTATGTCAAAAAAAACCCAGGATCTAGTTTATAAAATCGCCTATTTTTTGCAGAAAGAAGGGTTTGAATTGGCGACTAGCATTGTGATCGTAGGAGGCGGACAAGGAGGTTCTTCGATACTCAAGGCATTGGATGGAATACCTTCAATAAATGTTATCGGTTTATGCGACTTGAACAAAGACGCTCCTGGCATGGTCAGGGCAAGGCAGAGAGGAATTCCGACTTACACAGATATGGACATTATATTTACTCTGCCGGGACTGAATCTAATAATCGAAGCCACAGGTTCTGGCAAAGTGGAACAAATAATCTATGAAAAGAAAGCTCCTGAAGTAGCCGTTGTTGACTCTCATGGCGCCAGTTTAATGATGACACTGGTAGAATCACGGGAGGAGATGATCGACCGTTTAAGAGAGCATTCTGCGACATTGAATACCAATTTGCAGGAGATATCAGCGGTTGTTCAGGAGATTACCGCATCGGCTACCGAGATCTCAATGAATGAAAACCAGCTCAATCATGACATAATGGATATCATGAGGCTATCAGATGAAATAGCAGTAGTCCTGGGATTTATCAAGCAGATCGCTGATGAGACCAAGATGCTGGGCCTAAACGCAGCCATCGAAGCAGCCCGTGCCGGGGAGGCAGGTAAGGGATTCGGCGTAGTTGCTGAAGAGATACGCAAACTATCCGATGAATCAAAAGAAACCGTCGTCAAGATAAAGGGCTTAATCGAAGAGATCAAAGGTAAGGTCGAAACAACAGTTAACAGCAGCAAAAACACTCTTCGCTCTAGCGAAGAACAGGCGGCTGCCACCCAGGAGATGAGCGCTCGCATAGGGGAAATTGCCATGATGGCCGATGACCTTCAAAAACTAGCTGATTAAGCGGTACTTTTACTCAAAAATCCATGAACCACAGGTCTCCAGCATACGCTGGAGATTTTTGCCTAAACGTCTTCGAAATAACAGATAGGAGACCAAAATAATGAAGAATTTTGTGTTTTACAATCCCACCCGTATAAGGTTCGGAAAAGGGCGTATAGCCGATGTCGCTAAGGAAATTGCAAAGACCGAGAAGGTGTTAATAACCTTTGGCGGTGGCAGTGTGAAGCAAAATGGGGTTTTGGATCAGATACTCGATGCGCTTAGGGAGCATGAGACTTATCAGTTTTCAGGCATTGAACCGAATCCTAGCTATGAGACCCTGATTTGTGCCGTCAAAGAGGTTAGAGAAAAAGATGTGTCTTTCCTATTAGCTGTTGGTGGAGGTTCAGTAATCGATGGGACTAAATTTATTGCCGCGGCTGCATCATATGAAGGAGATCCCTGGAAAATAGTTGAAAGCGGCGGCTCGGCACTGAAAAAAGCTCTGCCTCTTGGGGCGGTTGTTACTCTTCCTGCAAGTGGGTCGGAGGCCAACGATGGAGCTGTTATCTCGAGAAAAGAGACAAAGACGAAACTGGCATTTTTCAGCTCTCTGATCCGCCCCCGTTTTGCTATACTTGACCCCACCAGCACTTATTCTCTTCCCCCGAGTCAAACCAGCAACGGAATAGTCGATACATATGTGCACGTTATGGAACAGTATATGACCTATCCTGTAGGCGGCAAGATTCAGGACCGATTGGCAGAAGCTATCCTGCTTACTTTAATCGAAGAAGGTCCCAGAGCAATGAATAAGTCAGATGACTATGAATCACGGGCTAATCTGATGTGGTGTGCTACCCTGGGATTGAATGGACTCATTGGGGCAGGGGTGCCCCAGGACTGGTCTACACATATGATCGGTCAGGAATTGACAGCTTTATACGGTATTGACCACGCCCGGACACTGGCGATTATACTGCCTTCATTGCTTTACAATCGGCGTCATGACAAACGGCTGAAGCTTCTCCAATATGCAGAGCGGGTATGGAACATTGAATCACAAGATGAAGACGAAAAAATCAGCTTGGCTATACAAAAAACCAGGCAATTCTTTGAGAGCCTGGGCATGAAAACCCGGCTGAGAGACTATGGATTGAGTGTGGGGGCCGCTGCAGAGACGGTCGAGAGACTGCGGATGCATCACCCGTTTGGATTAGGTGAGAATCATGATATCACTCCAGAACTGGCAGGACAAATAGTGGAATCAAGCTTTTAATAGAAATATATTGCATTAAATCCAAGGTAAATTTGTGATAAAATTAACTATTACGTAATGATAGTTGGATTATAAGTTAATAAGATATCATGCTTCTAGTTCCATATTGTTAAGGCATGAGTAGCAGATCAGCGAGCAGGGGTGTGTTACTGTATATTTTTGGCACCCTCTAAACTATTGAAATAATCTTCCATAATGGCATACTATTATTTATATTACCTTAATCTGAAGCCTCGGACGGAATATTGGAGGTATATTATTTGCGAAGGGTACCCATCGATAAGTTAAAACCGGGGATGGTGTTGGCGCGTACCATTGTTGGTTTTACGGGCAGGGCATTGTTGACCAAGAATACAACTTTATCAGAAACATATATTTCTCGCCTGGCCAAGCTGGGGGTTGGTTCCATCTATATTCAAGACGGTCTGGATGATGGAGATATTCCTGAGATTATAGCTGACGAGGTTTTTTCTCAGGTTTCCGAAAGGCTGAGTTCCTCCCTCAAGACTTTTTATATCAATGGCGCCCTTAATGTTGATATATATAAGAACAGTGTCAATATGCTTTTAGACAGCATCCTGCAGAATCGCAGTGTATTGATCCAGTTGGAGGACATTCGAGCTTACAGTGATTATATTTTTACCCATTCCATAAACGTGGCGGTTTACTCTATCATGACCGGAATTTCTTTGGGCTACGCGGAAAAAGAATTGTCTGTTCTGGGTTTGGGTGCTCTTCTGCATGACATAGGCTTGATAGTAGTTGACCCGTCCGTTCTTAGCGATCCCTTTGCGCTGGTCAATCTGGACGAAGACAAAATCAATCAGCATCCGGAATTCGGATTTAACATTCTTCGCAACTACAAAGAAATATCAGCAGTTTCCGCCCATATCGCTTACCAGCACCACGAAAGGGTTGACGGAACCGGCATTCCACGTGGTATGAAAGGTAAAGAGATCCTGGAAATGGCACGAATTGTTGCTGTAGTTGATACTTTTGATACCTTGGTGGCAGACCATCCCAATCAGGTAGGCATGAGCACAACTGACGCTCTTATATACATAAAAAACCATGCAGACAGTTATTTTGATTCTGAAATAGTTGAAGCTTTTGCCTCAAATGTAGCCATGTATCCAATCGGTTGCTTACTGAAGCTCAATACCGGGCATATAGCGGTTGTAATTGCTGTAAAGCGGATAAATTCTGATAAACCCACTATAAGTATCATTTATGACTCTGACGGAAAACCTATCAAGCCTCCCATCACCATTGACCTGAGCACATCATCAGAAGCTGCCATTGAACGACGCCTTAGCGCTGAGGAGACTGACTCGATAAGAGGGAAAATATAATCTTAATCCACCTGGCCAATCCAGTATATTTAAGCATGAAAGCAGTGGACAAATATCTCGTAAATATAAACAGGAATAATGAATCGGGGGTATAGTTAATGAAAAAATACATACTGTCGATAATAATGATTTGCTCTGTTTTAATGTTATTGAGCAGCATTTCGACCAGCGCCGCTGTTGCTCCAGACAGCTTCACTGACATCCAGGGCCACTGGGCCGAGTCGGCTATAAATGAAGTTATCCAGAAAGGCTTAATGCAGGGAATGTCCGTAGACGATCTGGGAAACCGGATTTTCGCCCCTGACGAAAAAGTAAGCAGAGCGCAGGCTGCTGCGGTGTTGGTGCCTGCTTTTCATTTAGATTTCGGCCAGGTGCTATTTATCCGGCAGCCTCTGGCCAGCGATTATTTCGATGACGTAATCAGTGACGACTGGTATGCTGGCGCGCTGGTGGTCTGCGCATTTAATGAAGTATTTCCTGTTCAGGATAGATTCTTTTACCCCAGCCGATCTATAACCCGTCTGGAAATGGCCAGTGCCATTCAACACTGTTTTCTTGCTAAAGATATCGATGTGCCCATGATAATGATGATGCCGGTCTATGACGATACTTATTCGTTAACTTCCGAGGAACAGCAGACCGTGGCTTTTATTTCCAACACCGGGATCATGAAGGGTTCAAACGCTTTGTTCCGCCCCCATGAGCCCCTGAGCAGAGCTGAGTTAGCACAGATTCTAAGCAGTTGCTCGAAAGCTGCCAACCGGCAGGTGGATGTAGATGAAAACAGCGACGGAATGGAATATAATACCGTGGTGGGACAGTCTTTTGTGCTGGCTTTGCCCAGCAACCCGAGTACTGGTTTTAAGTGGGACTATAGCAAACCATATGACAGCAGCATATTATTGCTGCTTGATTCCTATTACAATCCTTCAAACTCCAACCCTCAGGTAGTTGGCGGGGGAGGGACTGATTACTGGCGGTTCAGAGCACTCAGAGCAGGCACGACCGAGGTCAGTATGGTATATTCAAGGCCGTGGGAAAGCGTTCAGCCTTTAGAGCGTTTTACCATAAGAGTAGAGGTTTCTGAAAAGGATGCGGATAGACTAATAATAAGCTCACGTATTATAAAGGAAAGCAGCGATGCTATGGTAGTGGATATGCAGGTTCCTACTATTAATGGCGGTCTACCTTCCGGGGTGAAATCAGTATTGAATGAGCGCTGGTTAAAAGATGCTCAGGATTTCAAGTCGTCTGTAGCATCCGGTCTCGCCGAATACTTAGAAGAAAGCCGGACATACGGAGGAGAAAAGAATCCTTTTGGGTCCTATTCTAGTTATGAGATAGGTTCGATGGCGCCGGGAATTCTTAGTATGTATGTGGACTATTATCAATACATGGGTGGTGCCCATGGTCTTACCGATCGAAAAGCGTACAACATCGATCTAAGCAATGGCAGTGATTTAGCTCTGGGAGACCTTTTCATTTCCGGATTTGATTACCGGAGTATCATAAACCAGTTTATTGAAGATAAAATAAGCATCAGTTCTGAGTTCTATTTTGAAGGTGCATTTTCCGGGATAAAAGATGATCAAGAATTTTATATCAAAGACGATCAACTAGTGATATATTTTCAGCAATATGAGATTGCTGCCTATGCGGCAGGTATTCCCGAGTTTTCCGTGCCTATGAGCTATTTGTCAGATGGCATCAAGCCGGGAATATTAGATATTCTTAAAAATATCTAATAATCCATCAAAATTGATCTGTCTTCTCTGTGTAAAAGCTTTGACGGTATTATAGAGGACTGTGGCCACGGTCATTGGCCCGGTCCCTCCAGGCACCGGTGTTATCCATGAGGCCCGGCTTATAGCGCTTTGATAGTCAACATCGCCGGTGATAATACCGCTATCGCTGCGGTGCTGCCCGAAGTCTATTACTATAGCGCCTGGTTTCAAATACTCGCCTTTTACGAAGTTTGCCTTGCCTATCGCCACTGCCACAATGTCGGCTTGACCGATTTCCTGCTCGATATTTTCAGTATAAGAATGGCAAACTGTTACGGTTGCATTGCCTTGAAGAAATAGCAGAGCCATCGGTTTACCCACTATATTGCTGCGTCCTATGATCACAGCTTTTTTGCCTTCCAGTTGAATGTTATAGTGCTTTAAGAGAACCTGGCAGCCCAGAGGAGTGCAGGGCGTGAAGCCTGGCTTACCCAGAAAAAGCCGACCGATATTATAGGAATGAAAACAATCGACATCTTTGGCCGGGGATAAAGATTCACTCACTTTTTCCACGTCGATATGAGCAGGCAAAGGGAGTTGGACCAGTATGCCATCAGTATTATCATCCTTGTTTAATATTTCTATAACACCTAGCACTTCGGCTTCATCGGCATTTGCGGGCAAATTTACAGATCTAAATGATATGCCTATCCTCTGACAGGCCTTCTGCTTCATGGTCACATACATATTTGAAGGCTGATCCCGGCCTGCCTGGATTACTGTCAGCCCAGGATTTATATTATTAGTATTGATCAACTGACGCAGTTTGTTCTCTATCTTGCCAGCGAGCAATTTCCCATCCAGAATGGCTGCCATAACGGTGCCTCCTTTTCATTTACTTCTAGGATATCCTTTTTTGGCCCATTAAGGTTGATTATTGCTTAAAAAGCTCTTATTGCGGTCCGGGTCGTATGAATCAGACGGACCGGTTCGCATTAAAGAAAACCCATATTTATATCGATTATGCTAATAAGGATGGCTTGAGAATTAGTCATTTTATCGTTCAGGGAGGAACGCACCATGAGAAGAATCCCCTATGATGAACTTAAACCCGGTATGATCATCGCACGGACCGTGCTAGACATCCGCGGGAATGCTTTACTTACCAAAGGCACCAAACTCACGAACAGATACATCGATAAACTCAGGGAAAAAGGCCTGGGATCTATCTATATCCAGGATGGAATAGATGACATTGACGTTCCTGAGATCATCTCCGAACAATTGCGCTCGTCTCTGACTATCAAGCTTAACAACTCGCTAAAAAATCTGGCATCAGGAAAAACCATCAATATGATCGAGATCAGAAAGAGTGTCAATGTGCTTCTGGACAACATCATTAGCAATCGCAATACTTTGATCCAATTAGAGGATATCAGAAGTTATGATGACTATCTATTCATGCATTCCATCAATGTTGCAATCTTTGCCATGATGACCGGGAGGTCATTGGGATACAGCGAGACTGACCTTGTTGAGCTGGGACTCGGCGCGCTTTTGCACGATATCGGAATGATTGCATTAAACCCAGCTATCTTAAACCAGACCCGGAGCTTGAATCAATTAGAAAATGAGCATGTCAAGAGCCATGCTGAAATAGGCTTTAACATTCTGCGCTCCTATAGAGAAGTGTCAGTTCAGGCAGCCCATATCGCGTACCAGCATCACGAAAGGGTAGACGGGCAGGGATACCCGCGCAGTTTAAAAGCCGCCCAGATACATGAATATGCAAAAATCGTTGCTGTGGTTGACACTTTTGACGCTATAATATCTGACCGGCCTTTCCGAAGCGGTTACACTATTACTGATGCTTTAAAGATAGTAAAAAAGCTTAGCGGCTCCTATTTTGACGCCAGAATCGTTGATGCGTTCGCTTCCAATGTGGCAATGTATCCCATGGGGAGCATTGTAGAACTTAACAGCGGAGATCTTGCCGTAGTAGTGGCAGTGAACAAATACAGATCACATTGCCCGATTATTCGTATAATCGGCGAAAATGTCGAGATAGACTTGGGTAAGGCTTCTGAGCTTTCGATCTCTAGAAGGTTAAGTTATCAGGAGATCGAAGTTCTGGACAGGCCGAAGGGCATTCCCGTTCATTCGTCGATACATCCATTTGACGGTGTTAAAACTACTTCTATAAATGGAAGCCACTAAACCGGCTTGCGCGGCTGGAGAAAATACACTCTTTTCCCTATTATTTTCCTGAGTATAGTAGAATAATGAAAAGAAGGTTTGTGCGTCTAATATTGCAGGGAAACGGAGGAATAGTATGAACTTTTTGGATTGCGTTGCATTTGCCAATAAGAATCCTATTGCCTGGATCGCTACCGCAGAAGGCGACCAGCCCAGGGTTAGAGCGCTCGGCATGTGGTTCGCCGATGAAAGCGGCTTTTACTTTCAAACCGGCGCGGTTAAAGACTTGTATAAACAGCTGATAAATAATCCCAAAGTCGAGCTGGGCTTCTTCAGTCCATCCAATAATGGGGGCATGATGTTGCGGGTCAGTGGTAACATTGAATTTCTAGATAATTTGGAACTAAGGAAGAAATGTCTCAATGACCGGCCTTTCCTAAAAGCAATGGGCATGACACCGGAGAGCCCAGAACTGATAATCTTCAGGCTCTCCAGGGGGGAAGCTCACTTCTGGACCATAGAGACCAGCTCGAACCGCAAAGAATACATCAAATTCGGCAATTGAGCAGATCGCATATTTGCTTGGTTCAAACTTGATGCAGCAGGAATAATAGAGACAGAACAGGGGGATCAGTTCTGAGTATAGTAGTTGTAAGCGACAGCACCTCATATTTGGACAAAGACATAATGCATGAACTCGGCATAGTAATAATACCGCTTAGCGTTCATTTTCCGGATGAATCGTTTCTGGAAACTGAAATAGACCAGGAGTATTTTTATAACAAGATACAAACGACCGGCATTATCCCAACCTCATCACAACCTTCACAGGGAGAGATATACGAGGTTTTTCGGCAGAGCTTGGCCCGAGGCGACGATGTCCTCGCAGTCTTTATTTCGTCAGCCATGAGCGGGACCTATTCTACAGCCCTGGGCGCAAGGGATCGTTTATCAAAAGAATACCCGGATCGACGAATAGAAATACTTGACTCCCATACCAACTGTATGGCTTTGGGACTGCAGGCGATAGCTGCGGCTAAAATTGTCCGATCTGGAGGCAATATGGAGGATGCCATTAAGGCTGCTGTTGATACGAGGGAGAAAGTCCATTTCTACTTCACCCCCGAAACATTGGAATATTTGAGAAAGGGCGGAAGGATTGGGACGGCTTCAGCACTGTTGGGGTCCCTTCTGCAAATAACTCCGATTTTAACAGTGGACATGGACAAAGGGATGACCCATCTGGTTGAGAAGGTGCGTGGTTCCTCCAGGGCCGTGAATCGCATATTAGAATTGATCAAAACAGATCATGAAGAACGGGGATTAAGGACGCTGATAGTCCACCATATCAATGCAGCGGGAAAAGCCGCCCAGTTAAAAAAGACGCTGTTTGAAATGTACAGCATTCCAGTGGATATCTGCTCCATCGGCCCGGTCATCGGTCTGCACACCGGGCTGGGCACAATCGGGGTTGTATATTGTACCAATAGGTAAAAGATAACAAAACAACTATAGAGATGACATAATATGAGAATAAAAAACCATTTTATTCTCATATTTTTTTGTTATTTGCTAAAATATGTCGATTTTTAATCGATAATAAAAATAGAGGATTGAGCGGATTTTTTCATATGCCTTTTCAAGATAATGTAACAATCGTTTTTGTACTGTCCAGGAGAGGAGGCGGAATGGATTCATCAGAAGACTAAGTTTAGCTAAGGGAATATAGATTCAAAAAATTACATAATACCTGCTGAATACCTAGCCTTCGCCGTTTCGATGAATCCAGCAGCGAAATGGAGGAATTCATACCAGTAATCGGTATAAATGAAGAATTTTGTGTTAACTGCCATCAGTGCATTGCTGTATGCCCTGTAAAAGTGTGCAGCGATGGTAGCGGTGACGTGGTAAAATTTGACAATCATTTATGCATCGGTTGTGGCCGATGCATAGAAGCCTGTATCCGGAGCCACGCCGGTGAAGCCGAAAAAAGTGCGCGTTACCCGATCGACGATAGCGAAATATTTCTGACGGACCTCAATCATAAAAATATTATTGCTTTGATAGCACCATCTGCCCAGGCTAATTTCAATTTGAATAAATTGATATCCGCGTTAAGAAAGCTGGGCATAAGAGCAGTATATGACGTATCCCTGGGAGCGGAGATCACCATTGCAGCGTATAATAAAGCAATTGCTTCCGGGAATATTAAGTCTCCTGTAATAGCACAGCCCTGCCCGGCTGTAGTGACTTATATAGAGCTCCATCATCCAGAACTTATCGAATATTTATCACCAATCGGAAGTCCAGTGCACAACCTGGCAATGTACCTGCGCAGCATTCATCCAGACGCTTCATTGCTATTTATTTCCCCATGTCTGGCCAAAAGACGAGAATTTCAGAAAAGCCGGTCAGTAGACTACAATGTCACATTCCTATCGTTGAGTAAAATTTTCAAAGAGAATAATATCACGCTAGAGGACATGCCAGACGATGTATTTGATGGACCGGTTCCGGCTGGGATCGCCGTAAACTTCAGTTCACCTGGAGGGCTCAAAGAATCCTATCTCCATCGTTATCCGGAGACACTCCCCAGTTCGATAAGTAAAATCGAGGGGCCTATTATCTATCAGCGATATCTTGAAGACCTGAGCCGGGTCATAAAAAATGGCAAGCAGGATTTGCCGATGATCGTTGATATATTGAGCTGCGAAAAGGGCTGCAATATGGGTGCTGGATGCATCAACAGCAGTATGACTATTGATGAAATAGAAATGAGTATAGCCAGGCGATCAGAATCAGGAATCAGAAATACGGAAAATGAGGTGTTCCTTGAGCTGTTTATCAATGAAGCTATGGAAACCTGCAGTTTCAAATACCCATATTATCAAGATTTGTCCTCGAAAAACAATCAAAAGATCCCTTCTCAGGAAGAATTAGAATCCATATATAAGAAAATGTATAAAGAAGATGAAAAGGATTTCCGGAACTGTGCTGCATGCGGATATAATTCCTGCTATAACATGGCTTTAGCCGTTTATAACGGTTTGAACAAGGTCGAAAACTGCCATTTATATCAGGAAAAAGAGCTGCGCAATGAGCAGCAGATTCTAAACCAGATGATAATCGAATCCCATCAGTTAAATAGACTGTTGGAAGCTGAAATTTCCGAAAGGCAGCAGCAGGAACAACTGCTCATTCAGAATTCTAAATTAGCAGCTATGGGTGAGATGATAGGGATGATAGCCCATCAATGGAGGCAGCCATTGTCGTCCATCAGTACTCTTTCCGGCAATCTAAAAGTATTGATTGATCTCGAAATGTTCGATCCGGATCAGTTCATAAAGCAGTTGCTGGAGATAAACAACCATGCACAATACCTTTCAAAAACGATCAATGACTTCCGGCACTTTTTCAAGCCCGATAATCCCCAGGAAAAAGTCATGATGGATGATATCATCGAGAATACGCTGGGCATCATAGGACGGTCCATAGAATATAAAAATATTTCCCTGGTCAAGAACTGCATGTTTTACAGCAAGATATCGACTTATCCCCGGGAATTGATGCAGGTTTTCCTAAATCTGCTAAAAAACGCGACCGATGCACTCGTGGAAAGAAATGTGCTTGAACCTAAAATTGTCATTACTGGCTATGAGAAAGACGGATATCAGATCATAGAGATCCAGGACAACGCGGGCGGGATACCTGAAGAGACCATGGAAAGAATCTATGATCCTTATTTCTCCACAAAAGGATCGGCAAAAGGAACCGGGCTGGGATTATATATGTCAAAAACAATTGTCGAAGAGCACTGCAAGGGTCGCATCAGGGCATCAAATAGAGAAAATGGTGCATGTTTTACGGTAGAACTGCCAATCCATTAGTTGGGGGAATCGGAACAGTGGTTAGCGCGAAAGAATTAAAAACCGCAGCCCAGGGGGTAAGTATACTCTATGTTGAAGATGATTTCGAGCTCAGAGAGAATACGATCAGACTGCTCAGCAATTTCTTCACCGCAATAGATTATGCTGCCAACGGGCAGGAAGGTCTTGATAAGTATAAGAGTAAGAGCTATGACCTGGTAATTACCGATATCAACATGCCGGTTATGAACGGTGTGAAAATGGTGAGAGAGATAAAAACCATTAACAATAAACAGCTGATATCGGTTATATCAGCTCACGACGAAGCCAACTATTTATTAGAGCTTATCAACCTGGGTGTGGATTCATTTGTACTCAAGCCTGTTGATATAGAATTGCTCCTGGCTATGCTGGACAAGTCGGTCAAGTTGATCAAGTATGCACAGAGGGATCAAGAATATAAACGGAATCTGGAAGAAACCGTAGAACAACGAACACAAGAATTATCTGACGCACTTACCATGGTCGAGGAACTATGCGCCGACCTTGTACTGAGGCTGACTAGCGCGGCAGAATTGCGCGATGTAAGCACCGGACTCCACAATCGAAGGTTGGGATTCTACGCTCCTTTGCTTGCCCGCGAGCTTGGTATGCCCGAGGATAGGCTTCGCCTGCTGGCCTTTGCCGCACCACTGCATGATATCGGCAAGATCGGTATAGCTGACAGCATACTGTTAAAACCCGGACCACTTACCAGTGAAGAGACCGAAGTCATGAAAAGCCACACCTATATTGGGGCGAATATCCTTTCCGGTTCGCAGTATGAACAGATAAAGATGATAGAAACAATAGCCCTGAGCCATCATGAGAAATGGGATGGTACAGGCTATCCCAGGGGTCTAAAAGGAGAAGAGATTCCGATCGAAGGAAGGATAGTCAGTTTATGTGATCATTATGACGCTCTTAGAATGGAAAGGCCGTATAAACCTGCTCTCAGCCATCATAAGACTATGGAGATAATTCTCGAAGGTGACGAAAGGACTACTCCGGACGCATTTGATCCGAATGTGCTGAAAGCTTTTATTCGGATAGCCGATAGATTTGATAAAATCTTCGATAAAAACCAGTAATATTTTTCGCAAACCTAGCATCCCTAAATCTATTTACCGAAATGCCACCATAATGGTGGCATCAGCTTGTCAAAGAAGTTGGCAAGCTGGCAGGGCGAGCAAAAAAGTTGTAGATCGAGGCGCTCGGAAAGCCCGTGATTGAGGCGTACCTGAGTACGTTGATTGAGTGGGGTTTCTGAAGCAACAAAGATATACAGCTTTTTTGACGGTCTGATGCCACCATAATGGTGGCATATATGTATATTCAAGGAATTTATCTAATTCAACGATAAAACATATAGAATTTAATATTTTTAGTAAACATTATTTTTTATGTTTAATATAACCAGTTCGATAAAAAATATCAGCGGGGAGACAACATATGATCAACGAAAAACAGATCTATACACAAATCGCCGAGCAAACTCCAGCTTTATCAGCAGATCAGATCCCTGAGGAATTCTTAAATGCCATGGAAAATATCTTGATTTATTCAGATATTGCACGCGATAAAGCCGAGCTTTTTAAGCAGAGCGTACAGACTTATTTCAATAGAAATGGCGAGCGGTCTAACAGCGAGTCATTGAAAGCAAGGGATAGTGTAATATCATTATTTTTCGAAATATACCCCGAAGTAGCAAAAAAAACCTGGCATCATGGCAGTCGCAACGATCTTTACGATGCTTTCCTGAAATATTCTTTCATGGACGAACGCCTCTTAAAACCAGAACAACTTATAGTACTCGGCGATGTTTTAATACAGGAAACCCAATCGGAAGAGCAATCTATTTCGGTGTATTATCTGAGCGACTGGCTGAAACTGATTTATGAGCAGCAAGTTAATCCCTCGGTAAATGAATATGAACAGGACTATTTTGATGTCTTCAGGGAGAGGAAAAAAAAGGGTCAGCTCAGCGAGAAAGACCGGTCTGTCTATGAAAGAGACCTGGAAGGACGATTGCGGCATGAGGTAGACAATCTCTTCAAGATGGGACAGAGATTGTGCTACGGTCGAACCCGGGGCTATTTCCCCATTATATGCAGTGAAACTATCGGGGCGGATCTGTCCAGGTCGCTGATTACGCCGACTGCAATAGTAAAAAGCCTGCAGAAAATCATCAACATCGATTTTTCAGCCTTTTACCGGGAAGCTGTATATCATGACAATAATGGACCTAATCCCATGACTTACATAATTATGAAGTCGGCTATGCCGGATATTATTCTGCTGCCTACCTTCGGCAGCAGGGGAGTAATGTGGCAGGAAATCGCGGGGAGAGTCAAAACATCTGCCGCCCGTTTCATCTTCCCTATATTTACTGATGAAAATCTAGACAATCTTATGCTGAATGTAGTTGCAAAATTCCGCTGGGAACTTGCCAAGAATGTCTCTGGATCTCTCGGCAACCGCGCTTTTGATAAATCACTTTATTCTGAATATACAGACTATATCCAGACATATAAAAAGAACCGCAATTTATCGACTGATATGAAAGAAAAAATCCGTGTTCAGATTGACCGCAAGCGGAACCATGTTGGAGAGATATTCGCCGAAGACTATGCTACTTGGATAAGTTACGAATCCAGAGGAATGCTCAGATTGAATAAAGTAGTCAGGGGCATACTTTTTAAATACTGTCCTTTTGCTAAATCCATTCGTGACCTTCTTATAACTAATCCTCAGTATAACCAGATAATAACCCAATATAATTATGGTAGCAGCAAGATGAGCAATATATGGGAGGCTAAAACTTCCAAAATGCCTCAGCCGATCGATAATGATCTGATGGACAATCTCATGTACTACAAAATGTAGAGTAAATACAAAAGCCATGAGAGCACATCGTTTGTGTTTTTCTCATGGCTCTTTTTATTTAGAACTGCTTTACAGAACTACACTTCCTCAAGGCGCAGGTTAATATGCAGATTAGTGTGTTCAAACTTGCCTGAACTGAGTAAGAGCTGTATAGTCTGGCTTATCGCTGAAGCTTCCCCCTGGGTATCCAATGAAAGCGTAAACTTTGGGCCGTCAGCGTTTAGCACCTGGTATGACTGTGCATATTCAGGGATGGTTTTTTCATTATTCTCATCTTTGCCCTTATTCCTGCTTCGTTTCCCATGTGGATGGCTGCTGCCTGATGGGGCTTCCTCGCCCGCTTTTCGAGGTTTCCTTGGATTGACCGGAACATTCAGCTCATGAAGCATACTATAGATTTTAGCTCTTGATACGCTCCAGGCTTCAACTAGACCACTAACGCCGATCTCGCTTTTTAATTCTTGTAAAGTCTTTTTTCTGTCCTTTTCACTCAGATTGTCAAATTCCAAAAGAGATATAACCATGTCAACCTCCAAATCCAAATATTTTACAGAAATTATTACCATCTAAGCTGCAAAATATTCATTTGATAGATCAATTGTTTATTGAGCCAATCTATAACCAGATAAAGACATTGAAGGCTTGGAAGGTATAATAAGGGAGCGGGGGAATCATGTATGTATAAATGTCTCAACAAAAGAGCTTCAGGAAGTAATATAAAAAGTCCTGTCAGGCTGTTGTGACAGGACTTTTTATATTATCTATCTTCTTATTCATATCCACGCCGGCGATCATCAGCCTCATCTTTGATTTCTTTTCTCATCTCCTGCAAAGCGTCTTTCCTGCGTTCGTTTTTAGCTTTTAGATCACGAATAGTCGTTTGATTATCGCTCAATGCTATTGTATCCTCAGTTTCGCGTATGTTCTTTATGGTATGGTCGATGTGTTCCTGAATAGCTTCAACATTGTCACGGCGGTCGTCAGCTTTATGCTTCATAGTAGAGTCTCCTTTTCATATTAGCAATACGGTTATTCTTGAACATAGTCTTATGAAAAATCAGCCCGGCTTATTCATCTCAACGACTGGGAAAACAAATAAAACGCTCCAGACATTGCTGGAGCGTTCGGTATCTGCTGCTAGATAATAACTATTTTGTAACCCTGGTGGCGCCCGCATAACTATTGGCATAGTATGATTCGGAAAGTGAAGTGTATATAACTCCTCCGCTACGTGGAGAACTGGAATGGATAAACTTGTTGTTGCCGACATATATACCTATGTGATCGATCCCGCCTCCGCCGGTTGAAAAGTAGACCAGATCACCGGGCGCCAGGTTTTTGCGAGACACACTGCTGCCAGCCGAGGCTTGATCCGCGGCCGTCCGGGGTAGTTTGTACCCGCACTGGCCGAATACATATTGAACAAAACCTGAGCAATCAAAACCGCCCGGTCTGGCACCGCCCCAGACATAGGGTGTGTTAAGATACTGGGCAGCTTTTTTAACAACCGAAGTTGTTGGCCCGGCCTGGGATGACTGGCCGGAACGACTTACAGCCGGGTCTGAACGTTTGGCGATCTGCACAGGCTTGTTTTCCTGACTCTGTGGTACAGTGCCCGCGACCAGAAGCTGCTGCCCAATGGAAAGATTTTCTCCATTGAGATTGTTTAATGCTATGATCTGTTCAACTGTAGTCTTACAGGCAATGGCTATATCCCATAGAGTATCTCCGGATTTTACGGTGTAAGTGCTGGTTTGAACGGTGTTAGCCGTAACCGGACTTTGATCGTTAGACTCAGATCGAATAGGAGCCGTTTCTGCTTGATCGGCGATATCAACAGGAGACTCGATTGATGCTGCATCATTCATTTTTTCTGAGGTAGTAAAAGCCCGGTCGCCATTAACTGTCAGAGTTACGGTAAACAAAAAAATTAAAAGGCAGGCCAATGATTTATGCTGGAAACTGATATTGTAGATAGTGGCAATAGTTAAATCCTTCAGGTCTCTCAAGTATTCTGCGAATTTCATCAATTCATCCTTTCGATAATATACATATACTCATTCGCTGCGAATAGCCAAATTCCCTTCAATAATGCAGATAAACAATGAGCGAAAAGCTGCTGATAGCCTTTAAATTGCCATAATTGCTGGATATAATTCAAAAAAAATAGATGATAAGGTATCCAAGGCCTATTGTACCACAATATATGCAGGTATAACCGTGAATATTTATACATACCCAAATAATAGTGTACCAGGCATTATTTACACATATAATTGAGAGTGTATTCAGACACATTTTTAGACAGCAATAATGGATATAATAGTATATATAGTTTATTTATGGTATTTATTTGCTTATTAAGTCTGGTTTTCTAAGTGCGGATGTATTAAACTTGTTTCCAGGAAATCAAGAAGGGTTGTGAAGAACAAAAATGAAGAAAGTCTTAATTGGATTGTTGAGTTTGTTTCTAGTATGCAATATGCTTGGCTGCACAAAGAATTCTCCTAGTGCGCCCCAGGTAAAGACACTTACCATAGGTATTATGCCGGACGTAGAATCGATTCCTTTTATTATCGCTGACAAGAACGGTTATTTTAGGGAAGAAGGCGTATCGGTAAAAATCGAGCCATTTAAAAGCGCCAAAGATAGAGACGCAGCATTGCAAAGCGGACAGCTTGACGGGGTGGTATCTGACATGCTAGCTGTGGTCTTTGCCAATGAAGGCGGGATCAGCTTAAAAATGGTAGCGAAGAACGATGGCAATATTCAGCTGATTGCCGGGAAGGACTCGGGGATTACGAGTATCCAGGACATAAAAGGAAAGCAGGTAGGATTATCGACCAATACTATTATGGAATACACCACCGATAGAATGTTGGAAAGCGCAGGTATTAAGCCTGCTGATATCAAGAAAAATGCTATACCTCCATTGAATACCCGGCTATTGATGCTGCAAGAGAGTAAAATCGATGCCGCAATTCTGCCCGATCCGCTGGCAGGCCTGGCGGTCAATAAATATGGGGCAAAGGTGTTAAACAGCACTGATCAGATGGCGAGTAAAGCTGGAGTCATTGCCTTTAGAGCCACCACCCTGCAGGATAATCCTGAACAGGTCAAGGCGATAATGAGATCATACAACCGGGCTGTTGAGTACCTACAGAAGGAGCCGATGGCCAGTTATGCTGATTTTGTCATCGAGAAGCAATCGTTTCCGGTTGAGGTTAAGGATATCCTTAAACTGCCTGCATACACAAAAGCAGAGCTCCCCAATGAAAAAACCTTTAATGATGTAGTCATCTGGCTGAAATCAAAAGATTTGATCAAAGGCAATTATGATTATAAATCCCTGGTTGATGATAGTGTTCTGAGGTAATTTTAAAATGATTGATATCAAGGACCTGAGTGTCAAATATCGCGGTAAATATCAAGATACACTGGCTCTGGACCGGGTAAACATACACATAAACCAGGGAGAGATATACACTTTTATTGGACCATCAGGATGTGGCAAATCGACACTCCTGTACGTGCTTTCAGGCATACAAAAAGAATATGTAGGTCAGGTCAGCATTGGCGGCCAGGCCATAAATCCAAAAAAACAGCGGATTGGCCTGGTTCTGCAAAACTACGGATTGCTGGCCTGGAAGAACGTCTACAAGAATGTACTGCTGGGCACTAAAATAAAAGATGGGATCAAGTCCCTGGATGAGTACAGCAAATATATATTGCATCAACTCGGTATTGACACATTGTTGAACAGGTATCCTAAAGAATTGAGCGGAGGCCAGCAGCAGAGAGTTGCTATCGCCCGGGCCTTCATCCTTAAACCGGACCTCTTGCTCATGGATGAACCTTTCTCGGCGTTGGATGCCATTACTCGTGATGAGATGCAGGAACTATTTTTGAACATATGGAAAGAGCATAGTGTCACGACTATATTTATAACGCACAGCGTAGATGAAGCACTGTACCTGGGAAGTAAAATCGCGGTATTTTCTCCGGCTCCTGGGCGGATATTAGAAGTCTTGAACAATCCCTTCTTCCAATGTGACAGCGTCAGCTACCGGGAGCAGTATTTTGAGATGTCTGCCCGCCTGCGCAGTATGCTGGGGGATGTTCATAAAAACAACACCCATTTAGCGGTATGAAGATAAGCTGATCTTCGTTGTTATTCAATCAAATAATCTCGTGAAGGATGATCAAATTGCTGGCGAAAGAAAAATGGCAGGGAGCTATCTACAGCGCCCTGGTAGTTTTGGTGTTCTGGTACTTATTATCCTTAATACTGAATCTTCCAATTATTCCTTCACCCTTTGCAGTTATTGCAAAGATATTTGCGATATTTTCAGAAAAGATCCAAATCCATGCTCTGTACAGCCTGAGCAGGATATTGGCAGGGATAGCCGTATCGATTGCCCTGGGGGTTCCACTGGGCTACCTTATGGGTTATTTTGCCCGGGTGGACAGGCTCTTTTCCCCGCTGATCTATTTTACCTATCCGGTTCCTAAACTGGCGCTGCTTCCTGTGGTGATGCTGCTGTTTGGACTGGGCGAACTTTCTAAACTCATTATGATCATTTTGATAATTGTTTTTCAGATCGTTATCACATCGCGAGATGCGGTCAAGTCAATACCCAAGGAAACCTTCCGCTCTATCCAGTCTCTTGGAGCTAGCAAAATGCAAAAGCTCGGCGAAGTGATTATTCCGGCATCGCTGCCAGAAGTCCTCACCGCTACCAGGCTGGCTTTGGGGACAGCGGTATCGATCTTGTTCTTTACTGAAACATTCGGCACCGAGTACGGGATGGGATATTTCATAATGGATGCCTGGTTAAGGATAAATTATCTGGACATGTATGCCGGCATCGTAGTACTGAGTTTTATGGGATTTGTAATCTTTTCAATAATCGATGCTGCCGAGCACTACCTGTGCGGATGGCGATAGAAAAAGTCAATAATGCAAACAGAGACGTGTATCTGAGTTCTTGAGGGAGAATTTAAGAGATGATGAAAGAGCTTAAAGCCCGTGAACTGAATGTGATAGCCATGTCTTTGCTGGACAGTCCGTACATGGCATGCGTGGTGATCAACAAAGAAGGAAGGATCACATGGATAAGCAAAACCTACCTGGATTGGCTGAGCATGCCAAAAGAAGAGGTTATCGGTAGGTATATCCTGGATATAACCCCTGATTCCAAACTTCCTGAAGTACTTAGGACCGGCAAGGCAGATGCGGTAGACGTCTGGTCGGTAAATAATAAAGATACTATTGTCACACGCCAACCGATCATCAAAGATGGAGAAATCATCGGCGCGATAGGCCAGACAATATTCCTGGATATGTCTGGGGCCAGCAAGCTCATGCAGAAGATGCAGGAGATAGAGAGAGCCTATACCACCGTTTCAGAAGTCCTTGATCCCTATATGGTTTATGTCATAGTCAATCGGGAAGGGATCATTACCTTTATGAATCAAACCTATCTCGACCTTCTGGAGATGAAGAAGGAGGATGTGGTTGGGAAGCATGTACTAGAGATTACTCCTCATTCAAAGCTTCCTGAGATTATCCGCACCGGTGAGGTCCACGAAGTGGACACCTGGACTATAAACGGTAAAGACACGATAATCACGCGAACACCCATAATTAAAGATGGGAAAATAACCGGAGCGGTTGGCAGGAGTATCTTTCTGGATATGTCTGGAGCCAAGAAATTGGTTAACAAACTTCTTGAGACCGAAAAGGAATTGAATTTTTATAAACAGGAAGTACGTCAGATTTACAGAGCCAACTGGGTTTTTGATGATCTCATCGGACAAACCGAAGAGTTTTTGTCTGTAAAGTCGATGGCCAAGCAGCTTTCGCATACCGGGTCAACTATTCTCATTACCGGTGAAAGCGGAACCGGTAAAGAACTGTTTGCCCAGGCCATACACAACAACAGCAACCGGGAAGGCCCTTTCGTCCGCATAAATTGTGCTACTTTGCCTGATAACCTGTTGGAATCAGAGCTGTTTGGCTATGAACCCGGCGCTTTTACAGGAGCCAGAAAAGAGGGGAAACCTGGTAAGTTTGAACTTGCCAGGGGCGGCACAATTTTCCTGGATGAGATCGGAGATATGCCTTTAAACATGCAAACCAAGCTGTTGTCCGTCCTTCAGGAACGCACCATTGAAAGAGTGGGAGGGACAAAACCGATTTCGATACAGGTAAGAGTCATAGCTGCCACCAATCGCGAATTGGAAAAAATGGTGGCCAACCGCGAGTTCCGCGAAGATCTTTATTACCGTTTAAATGTCGTGCGCTTGAATCTTCCTCCATTAAGAAAACGCCTGGCTGATTTGCCCCTGCTTATCGAAGATCTTATGTCCAGAATCAACAGGCGGCTTGATACGAATGCTGAATCCGTGTCTGAAGAGGCGGTCAAACTCCTGCACAACTATTCGTGGCCCGGCAATGTCCGCGAGCTTGAAAACCTGCTGGAACGGGCAATGAATTTGGCGGTCCTGAAACGCGAAACCAAGCTTACTCCCGATTTATTTCCTTCTCTATTCGAGGGAACAGTCAGTGAGGTTAAGCACGACGACGAAATAGATCACCTGGGTGACGCGGTAGAGAAACTGGAGAAAGAGACCATCGAGCGGGTACTTGAAAAAACCGGGTATAACAAAACCCGGGCGGCAAAAATGCTGGGATTAAACAAATCCGTCCTCTATAGAAAGATGAGAAAATATGGATTGACAGTAGATTAGGATGTACCATAAGCATTCTTGCTAAATTTGTGTTCTCAGTTTAGCCGTCCCAAATTTCTAATTGTGCCCCCTGCAGTAGGGTGATAACCATTCCCGCTCTGCCTACCAAGCCACGATAATTTTGCTTTCGGGCAAGTATCTACATATTGGTTTATCGTACGAATTTTTCACCTCCCTGCATATACCGTAGATTTATTGTTTGGTAAGTATATTACATAATATACTGATATTTCCCAGAGAAACATGAACTGTTGCGTTTGCGACATGAACGTTGGAATTCGGACATCTCTTTCACTCCTTCATATATCTTCACAATTGTGTAGCCAAATGAGACCATCAGTAGCAATCTGAATCAAACAAGAAAAAGCGTACAAGTCCGGGTCACTATCAGGACGGTTTAGAATAAAAAACGAACCTTTGGCGTCGCTTTTTGCATCGCTTTTTTAGAAATATTTTATGGCTATTTCAGGCAATTGCTGCATTAATGGGATATACAGCCGTTATAAGTGAGCTGGCATAGTATTTGCTAGTAATATGATCAAAGCCTTACAGCTGCCTGAGCAAACTGAACGTAAAGGGGGGAATGTAAGTCTCTAATGTATATGTTTTTAATCCAAGGGGTGCGTTTTAGAAGGCTGAAAGAGAGAATAAGGGGGATATGTCAATGAGTATAAAGGAAGTTGTAATGATAAGTGCGTGCCGAACACCTATAGCGAGGTTTATGGGATCCCTTAAAGACATCTCATCAAAAGAACTGGCTATAACAGCGGCTAAAGAAGCAATTAAAAGAGCAGGAATTTCTGCAGATATAATCGATGAACTGGTACTGGGCATGATATACCCGCATGGACAGGGTTCTCTTCCTGCCCGTCAGGTTGCGATGGCAGTAGGTCTGCCATTTAGAAGCAATGCCTGCAATGTTAATCAAAACTGCGCATCCGGCATGCGAGCTCTGGAGATCGCATGCGACCATATAGCGCTGGGCAAGATCGATATCGCCCTGGTGGTTGGCGCTGAGAGTATGACCAACGCTCCTTATATGCTTAAGAACGCCAGAATGGGCTATCGTATGGGACCAGGTTCCATAGAAGATGCCATGCTTTATGATGGTTTGGTCGACAGCCTGGTTCCAGGTCATATGGGCATTACCGCTGAGAATGTCGCAGAGAGATATGGAATAACCCGTGAGGAATGTGACCAGCTGGCTTTGGTTAGCCATCAGAGAGCGACTGCCGCCATGAAAACTGGCATATTCAAGAGGGAGATCGTTCCTGTAGAGATCAAAAGCAAAAAAGGTTCAACCTTCTTTGAAAACGATGAGCATATGATACCAGATGCCAGTCTCGAATCTATGGCCAAGCTTCCTCCGGCATTTAAAAAGGGTGGGGTAGTCACAGCAGCTAATGCTTCCGGAATAAATGATGCAGCCGCCGCTGTGGTAGTGATGTCCAAAGAAAAAGCAACTGAACTCGGCATAAAGCCGATCATGAAAATGATAAACATCGTTGCAGAAGGTGTGGATCCAGTGGTTATGGGCCTGGGCCCTGCAGTTGCCATTCCTAAAGCGCTTAAGCAGGCTGGAATGAAATTTGAAGATATCGAGTACTGGGAAATCAATGAAGCATTCGCAGCCCAGTTCATAGGGGTTGGGAAAATGCTAAAACAAGATTTCGGGATCGACCTGGATCTGGATAAAGTCAATCATAACGGGTCCGGGATCGGACTGGGCCATCCGGTTGGCGCCACGGCCTTGCGCATAATAGTCTCCTTATATTATGAGATGGAAAGGCTGGGGCTGACTGTCGGCGGAGCTTCGCTATGTGTTGGCGGTGGGCCTGCTATGGCATCTCTTTGGACCAGGGAGATATAAAAACAAAAGCACACTGGCAGCGCCTGCTGACAGCGTGCTCAATCTCAATGGGGTACCTTGCCCGGACGGCAGGTATAACAACTCTGTTATGATACCCGAGTGCACGGCTATCCTGATGAAGCAAAGCGCATTTATAGAAAATCGATATTTGGGGGTAATTACAATTTTATGCTGCTTAGTCTAACGTTTTCACCTGCAAAGGATAGTCGTTTGCGTCTGTGGCAAAATAATAAGCAAAATTAGATTTGGCACCCCTCATATTTTTATACGTAATGGCAGGCTTTGCCTGCCATTTTTTTGCTAGATATTCAAAGGGGTTTTTCCTGATTAAAGGAGTATAAGAGTCAATATAGAATAATTATTATTGTCCGCATCAATTTATCTTAGCGTTATAATGTACTGGTATTACGCATGTTTTGTATGCCCGGAATTATAACCAAGGAGCTGGAGAATGATCATTCTTGCAGCTAATTTGTTATGCCTATTATCACTTGTAAATACAATATTAGTAGTATCCTTTCAAAAACGCGTGAACTCTTTAGCTTTGCCATATATTAAACAGTCCGTACTCAGGTAATATTCTGTTAAATAAAACGTCGGACTTTGTGATAATCCATAAACTTGTTTGGGAAAGAAGGGGAGAGCATGTGGACCCGCAAAGAACTGAAATCCAGGGCCAAAGAGGTTTTGCGGCCAAGCTATTGGAAAGCTTTTCTTGTCAGCCTGGTAATAGCTATTGCCGGAGGAAGCAGCAGTCCATCCTTTAATTTCAATTGGAACACGGGAGATGCAGACTTCGACTCTTTGTCTACTTCCATGTCAGGTTTAGGCGATATGACCGCAATGTTCATAATTGCTGCAGTAATCGCTATTGTAAGTATAGTTGTTTTGCTGGCTTTAGCCTTTCGTATATTTCTTGGTTATCCCCTGGAGGTAGGTGGGCGTAAATACTTTATTGAAAGCCAGGCGGGGATATACGATATGAATCTAATGGGCCATGCTTTCAGTAAAGTCAGGTATTTTGACATTATCAAGTCTATGTTGTGGAGAGCCTTTATTAATTTTCTATGGTATCTGGTGCTCATCATTCCCGGCATCGTAATGTCCTACGCTTACAGGATGGTGCCTTACATTCTGGCTGATAATCCCAATATAGGCTACAGACGTGCCCTGGCATTGAGTAGGCAGATGACGGCAGGACACAAATTTAGTATATTCGTGCTTGATCTATCCTTCATAGGGTGGTTTTTACTTGGCGTTTTGGCCCTTTTTATCGGAGTGTTGTTCGTGCTTCCTTATGTCAATGCAACCAATGCCGAATTGTACAATGTTCTGAGAAGTGCGGCACTTGAAAACGCCTTCTGTACTCGCGAGGAACTGAATCTGGAATAAGTGTCTATCGAGAAGTCGTTTGATAGCCTATCTCAATAACACCTGCTTTTGATCCGGCTCTAAATACGGATATGCCTTTTAATTCATGTTTCCAGGCCTTCATATAGATTTCAGCCACGAGCTCTATTTCCACAGTGGCAGGCAAATTGATAGTCTTTGAAATAGCATTGTCGACCGACTTCTGAATCGCGACTTGCATAGCCAGGTGGTCTACAGGATCTATCTCCTGGGCTCCCCTGAAAAGTCTCTGCAGATCTGCAGGTATACCCTCCACCCCCTGACAGCTCCCCCTGGCAGCCGTTTCTCGCAGAGCCGGCTGAGTCACACCCCGTTTCTGACAAACTTCAACGAATAGCGGGGAAAAGAAATCCAGTCTATCGATTATTCCATCCCTATGGAAAACCTTTTTATAAGCAACGGCAAATATGGGTTCGATGCCGTAGCCTTCAACACCAGCTAATAAAGATATGGTCCCGGTTGGGGCGATAGTAAGACATGAAGCATTTCTGCGCGGCTGCTGATCCGCAGCGTATACAGAATCATGCCATAGTGGAAAATTGCCTTTTTCCTGGCCCAGGTCCGCTGTCGCCTGATCGACAGTTTCTCGAATATAGCCTATTATTTGGGCCGCGCGTTCCACTCCCGCCGGCGAGTCATAGGAAAGACCCAACATCAGCAGGAGGTCGTGCAAGCCCATTACTCCTATGCCAATCTTACGACTGGCACGGCTCTCATGTGCTATGAAGTCAAAAGGATATTGGGCCTGATCGATCATATTGTCCAGAAAGCGAACTGCGACTCGGGCTGTTCGGCCTAGTCTTGCCCAATCGATGGCATCGTGTTTTTCGTCAAGCATGAGGGAAAGGTTTATAGAGCCGAGCAGGCAGGATTCACCAGGGCTTAAAGGCTGCTCCCCGCATGGATTTGTACAGTTCATAGGCCGGTTGGGTATGGGATTGGCTCTTTCGATGCTGTCTAGAAATACCAATCCCGGGTCCCCACAGGACCATGCCGCCTTAACTACCGCTTCCCACAATTGGCGAGCTTTAACGGTTTTTCTTAGCTGGCCTTTGAAACGCAGCATCCAGTCATCATTATTGATGACTGCGCGCATGAAATCGTCGCTGATCCCTACAGAGATATTAAAGTTATTTAGGCCTCCGGATAGTTTGCACGAAATAAAATCTTCAATTTCGGGATGGTCGCAGTTTAGGATTCCCATATAGGCTCCCCGACGGATGCCCGCCTGGCTGACCATGGCGGCGCTGAAGTCATACAGCTTGATAAGTTCAACTACACCGCTCGCCCTGCCTTTAGTCGAGTGAATCAGGTCGCCGCGGGGGCGGATTTCCGAAAAGTTGTATCCTATGCCGCCCCCATATTTGGAAATGAGGGCGCTCTCCATCAAGGTCTTATACATATCCTCAAGATCATCCTGCAGGGCCAGCACGAAGCAGGCTCCGGGCTGCTGCATGCGATCGGGTTTACCCATATTTGACCATATGGGTGTGGAGGGGAGAAACCATTTATGGTCTATGACATATTTGAATTCTTCAGTCCATCGTTTTACCAAATCAGGAATGCTTTCGGAAGCGGCCGCCTTTTCACTGATGCGCTGTACGGCATCATCAGGGGTTTCCAAGATTTCTCCCCGATCGTTTTTCATCGCATATCTATCGTTAAAGATCAGCCTGGCTTCGGCGCTGAGATCCACGAATCAACCCCCTTTGCCTTGAAAGTGCATCTGAAAACCATCCCGCTTCATTTCATATAGAATCGGTATCTTTATTATATCCAACTGCTGTACCACTGTACTAAGCCAGACACCTAATTGATAGATCGAGTGTATGGATACGAATGAAAAACCATTTGATTATGAAATATTCTACCTTATTCACCAGGATATGATACCATTTATGTCCTTAAAAACATCCAGACGCCCAAAGTAGATTCAAATAGTCATATATGTAAAAATTATCCTTTAATTTGCTCGTTTATTGCCATCTTCAGCAAGCATCATTTGACACTTTTTTTATGATAATTATGATAAATTTTCACTATAAGGAATAAATGATCAGCCGTTTAATCATGATTCGGAGGTCTGTCCTGGTGAATTGTAGCGACCGCATATTACCCTGCTTCCCAGAGCGCAAGTACTCCTCATCTTCAAGCAATAAGTATAGTTTCTCAGACCTTGTAGATATTTCGGTTTTAGAGAGCCTGATGAAATCATTTTTTGAAGCAACCGGGATTTCTCATGGCCTTAATGATATTCATGACAATATTATCTGTGCGGTTGGCTGGCAGGATATCTGCTCGAAATTTCATCGTGCTTGTATCCATACCGAATATAACTGTCGGCAGAGCAATCGCTATATTTCAAATCATTTATTCGACGGCCCTTATGTGGGTTCCAAATGCTTAAACGGCCTGATGGATTATGCAACTCCAATAGTAATCGATGGACAGCATCTTGCTACGATTTATCTCGGGCAGGTGTTTCACACCCCCCCGGATGAAGACTATTTTAAGCAGCAGGCGCTTAGATATGGATTTGACGTGGAATCTTACCTGGAAGCCCTGGCGAAAGTGCCAGTTATATCCAGGAAGGAAATCCTATTGTATATTAGTTGTTACTCAAAGGTCGCGCATCTTCTTGGGTGTATAGGTTTAGAACGAATAATTCAGAGGGAAAACGCGAACCGCAGCATCCACAAAAGCGAACAAGATTATACTCATGCGCTGGAGACCATCAGCGATGGATTCTGGCACTGGGATATAGAAAAAGATGAGGTTCTGGTAAATGCTCAGCTAGCTTCTTTTTTGAATCGCGGTTCAGAAGAAATTACCATGGACTTCAACTCATGGGCAGGCTTTTTACACCCTCAAGATAAGATCGAAACCATGAGATTATTAAAGGACCATTTGGAGGAAAAAACATCCCGCTTTGAAATGGAACATAGGGTCAGTGCTGGAAAAGGAATTTACAAGTGGGTTCTGAGCCGTGGAAAAGTTCTGGCGCGCAGTGTGAAAGGACGGCCCTTGCGGATGGTTAGTGCCTGCCTGGATATTTCCCATCGCAAGCAAATGGAAAACGCCGTGCGAGCGTCCGAAGAAAAGTTCGCCAAGGCCTTCAATGCAAGCCCGGTTACCATGAGTATAACGACTCTTCACGAGGGTCGGATCATGGCGGTCAATAATAGCTTTTGCAGGATTCTCGGCTATGAAAAAGAGGAGATATTAGGAAGAACGTCGCTGGAAATAGGTTTCTGGATCAGGCTCGAAGATCGGAACGAAATTGTAAAAGCAATACTAGATCATGGATCGGTTCACCCTAAAGAGATAAATTTCAGAAAACGAAGCGGCGTGCAGCGCCTGGGTGTTTATTCTGCCGAAAGGCTCTCTATCGAAGGCACTACCTGCATACTCACCCTGCTTGAAGACATTACCGAGCGCCATCAGATGGAAATTGACATGCTGCGAATGGATCGATTAAATATTGTCGGAGAGATGGCAGCCAGCATAGGGCATGAGATAAGGAATCCGATGACTTCCATCCGCGGCTTTTTGCAGATGTTTGCCGACAAGTATCGAGACGACGAAGAGTTCTTGAACATCATGATAGGGGAACTGGATAGGGCCAATTTGATTATTACCGAATTCCTTTCACTGGCTAAAAATAAAATCGTTGAATTAGTGCCTTCAAGACTAAATCATATCCTGGAAAATATTTGTCCGCTATTGAAAGCAGGTGCTGCAATGCAGGAAAAGCATATCTTGCTAGACTTAGCAGATGATCTACCCCTATTGCTCCTTGATGACAAGGAGATTCGGCAAATGCTATTGAATCTTGTCAACAATGGTCTGGAAGCTATGCCAGCAGGTGGGGTGCTGACCATTAGTACTTCACATTATGATAATCTTGTGGCATTATCTATCCAGGATCAAGGTGGGGGAATAGACTCCGATTGTTTCAGCAAGCTTGGAACGCCATTTTATACCACCAAAGAGAATGGAACCGGTCTGGGACTGCCGATATGTTATACCATAGCCGCCAGGCATAAGGCTAAAATCGAGGTAGAAACCAGCCCCAATGGCACAAACTTTAAGGTTTTTTTCCCGGCTGCAAATGAGCACAGCAGCCTGTTTTAGAGTATTCGATGATGGTTTTTAGCCACTGAATGCCGCGCTCAAAAGAGGTTTATATGAAAAAAAAGCGCATAAAGGTTGTTAGAGTTCCGGTACGTTTCAATCAGACCGGAGCCGGGGCTCATAAAGATAAGAAGAAAGAAAGCAGCAGAAACGCCTGCCGAAAAAGCAAAAGCAGACAAGGAACTGCTGAGTAAGTCATAATAAAGGGCATCATGCCCGTCAAAAAAGCCGAATATCATTGTCATTTCACAAAGCCCGCTCAATCAACCTTATTTGTTCGGCGTAGTGAACTGAGATTCTAGTGCCCGAAGGGTGCTTCGACTTTTTTGCTCGCTGCCAGGGTTTCAAAGAACTTCACACAGAGGATAAATTAAATAAGACGTGGAATACATGTATATAGATGGTAACTGCTGGTGTGTAATAAATCCATATATTCGACCCGCAACCAGGGGAGGAGTCAATTATGACCGGAAGAAAATCCATCATCCTCTTATACCTCGGCATTGTATTTTCTATAGTTTTTTTAATATTTTATAGCAGACTGCCTGATGTAGATTCGTTGCCGCTCCAGGTGCAGTCCAATCTTGTATCCCATGGCACCGCTTATGTCTCATTACATGACGTACCGCCCACACTAACAAAAGCCATAATAGATACTGAAGATAAAAGCTTTTATGACAACTCTGGTATAAGCATCGAGGGGATAGGACGGTCTATCCTGACAAATTTAAAAACCGGTGATTATTCGGAAGGGGCCAGTACGATCACCCAGCAGCTAGTCAGGACGTATTACCTCAGTTCTGAAAAGACCATGTCCAGGAAGATGAAAGAAGCGGCACTGGCCATAAAAGTGACCCGCGCATATACCAAGGATGAGATTCTAGAAATGTACCTGAATAGTATATACTTCGGCCATGGCGCATGGGGTATCGATGCTGCCGCTAAAACCTATTTTGGGAAGAGCGTCAAAGATTTAAATCAGAATCAATGTACGATCCTGGCCGGGCTTCCTCAAGCTCCCAGCTACTATGATCTCATGGCCAATCTACCGGCAGCCCGGGAGCGTCAGCAGCAGGTACTTCAAGCCATGGTCAATCAAGGTGATATCGGTGAGGGTGATGTTTCAAAAATATTGAGCATGCCCCTGGAGATCAAAAACTAAGTCCTGAAAACAATAAACCATTTTATAAAACTATACAATTACAATCTGCCGAGTAAATTTATTAGAGCTGATCCTTTTGACCAGTTCGGGATCAAACTGACTGCCGGCGCAGCTTATTATTTCGTTCCAGGCTTCTTCAGGGGTAACCGCTGACTGATAAGGTCTGCCGTTCACCATTACATCAAAAGTATCAGCAATGGCAATAATGCGAGACAAAAATGGGATGTCTTTACCCCTCAGCCCCAGGGGATAGCCCCCTCCATCCCAGCGCTCGTGGTGGTGTAGGATAGCTTCGGCGATCGGCGACATTTCGGGTGAACTCAGGGCGATGCGATATCCGATTTCAGGATGTTTCTTGATAGCATCCCATTCCTCTTGAGTTAGTTTTCCGGGTCTGTCGAGAATGTTATTGGGGATGGCGATCTTACCGATATCATGAAGGGTAGCCAACAGCTTGAGATTGTCCAATTCGCTGGCAGGAAGATCAACACATTTGGCTATCTTTAAAGACATCTGCTGGATGCGCTCGCAATGCTCCCTTGTTTCATGGCTTCTGGACCACAGGGTCTTCTCTAAGGAGTTCAAGAAATAATTGCGGGTGCTTCGATTCTCAAGCAGTTTATTCCGGTACATCTTGTCTTCAGCTTCTTTAATGAATTCATGTATATCTAATTCTGCATTGGTTTTTGTAGCTATTCCCAGCGAGATACTTGTTTGTATAAGCAGGTTGTATAGCAGTGCTTCCGATTTTTTTATTCTATCCACTATTGCCGCAGCCCCATCATATGAGCATCCTGGCAGGAGAATTATAAATTCATCTCCGCCCAAACGGGCTACTATGTCTTCGGAACGACAGGAATGTTTTAATACAGATGCTACGGCTATCAAAAGCTTATCGCCTTCGTGGTGTCCCAGTGCATCATTAATTAGCTTTAAACCGTTGACGTCGCCCATTATCAAACTCATCGGCAGGTTTCGACTTGTGTCCAGGCGTTTCAATTCTTCTTCGAAATAGGCGCGGTTGTATAGCCCAGTCAGTTTGTCATGAAAACTTAGATATCTTACCTCTGCCTCTGCCTTTTTTTGATCTGTAATATCAGTTACGATGCTCAACAAACATTGCTTACCATCAATTTCGATTCCCTCAGCAGAATATAGTCCAACCCGGCGCTCGCCGGACTTCCTGACAAAAAGAATTTCCATATCTCGAACCGATTTATGGTCTACTATGAGCCTTTCGATCTCCCTGCGCTGTTCCGGATTTTCCCATAATTCCAGTTCATATACAGTCCGCCCCAACATCTCCTCCCGTCTATAATCTAGAACACGGCAAAAACTGTCGTTTATTTCAATCAACCTGCCTTCGCACATGGTTGATATGCACATGGCACTGATACTGGCGTTAAATGCTGTAGAAAACTTGTCTTCGGACAGGCGCAGAGCTTCATTAGCCTGTTTTAATTCATGAATATCTCTTATAACAGCCAGGATGTGGGGTTCGTCGTCCAAATCAATGCCAACTGCCTCTTCAGGTTTCTTAATATCATGACCTATACTAAAAACATAAGAATTCGAGTTATGCTTATCACTAATTATGGAACTGCTCCAGCAAATAGTCCTGGATGAGGAACTGGTAAGCCAGAATTCGCCGGTATGGTCTTGGGAAGAGTATGGATAGTATTTCTCAATTTCCTCAAGCGGTAGCTTTTCCAGCATGTCCCAAAAGACAATATCCTTAAAAGACCGGCCCAGAACCTGGTCCAGTTGAAGTCTGCTGGCTTCTAACCAGGCTTGATTAACTGCAATGTAAATATGGTCCGACAATGTAGTAATGGAGATAGGATTGGGGCTATTATTAAATAAATCAAAATAGAATTGGTATGAAAGCCCTGCCCTCATAATATCTAAAAAATGCGGGGGGGAACTCTTGAGCAGCTTTGCATGCCAATGCCGCCGAACAGACATATTCTTTTTCGAATGCTTCCTTGCACTCAAGAATATACCTCCTTAATTTACCAGGGATTTGAAGCATGATAATCGAGCCTTTTCATTATATTTCGTTAATACCTGACAATCTGCGTAGTAAATATATGGCAAGTCCTTGATAAAACAGACATAATATGCCATAGACATTTGTATAAGATTATTCCGATCGAAAGGCAATCCTCACTGCAGTGGTCCCCGAGCGGCAGTATGATTGCAGTAATTAAACCTTATTAGGGTTCCTATTCATTTCCTCTAACTTGCATTTCTTCTTTGAGAATGGCGAGCAAATGATAAACTACATTTGGGTCGAATTGGGTGCCGGCATTTGATCTTAGTTCCTCCATTGCAGCATCTACACTGAGGTTCTGACGATAAGGCCGGTGGGATATCATACTGTCATAACTATCAACAACGCGAATGATCCGGGCTTGGATAGGAATAGCTTCACCCTGCAGGCCGACCGGATAACCGCTGCCGTCATAGTTCTCATGATGATGAAGTATGATAGGCACAATCGGGCGCAGCTTGTTTACCGAATTCACAATATCGCTGCCCCATCTGGAATGCATCTTAAGCGCTTCCCATTCTGCCGCCGTCAGAGGTTCAACCTTATTCAGCACTTCACGGTCTATTTCTATCTTGCCAATGTCGTGCAGGAAGGCAGCATAGTTCAAATGATAGGTCTGCTCCTGGTTTAAACCAAGACGGCTGGCAACTTTGTGAGAAAGATTGGTCACCCGTTCAGAATGGCCGTACGTATATCTGTCTTTAGCATTTATCACCGATACCAGAGTGCGGATCGAATTAATCAGATCTTTTTCATCTTCCTTGACGTTCAAATTATCAAAAACGGAGTAGTACATTTCAATCTTATTCTTTTCCAGACTTTTTGCCCGGTAAAGTGCTTCATCGGCGTGTTTTATAAGCTCTTTGGCGTTTAAAGCATGCTGCGGGAATGAAGCAATGCCGCATGATATGGTGAGCTTCCCATCGGGCTGATATTCTTCCCCCTGGAATTTTCGATCTTTAATTGTCTGGCTGATATCTTCGGCCAGCTGAAATGCAGCGGCACTGTCTGATCCTGGCAGCATGAGCATGAATTCATCCCCGCCATATCTGGTAGCAAAACCGGGTACGTTGACTTTTGTGGATAGAATATCAGCAACTTCTATGAGCAGTATATCTCCTGCCTGATGACCATGGATATCATTGAAATGTTTGAAGTAATCAATATCCAGAAAAATGAGCGATAAAGGCTGATCATCGGTTGCTTCTTCCATGTATTTGGAGATTTGTTCGCTAAAAAAACCAAAATTGCAGAGCCCGGTAAGGGGGTCGGTGTTGGCCAACTTGATAAGCTGCCGGCGGGACTGGGATTCCAGGTTTGTTTGCCCGCCTGTAAACCATCCGATAATAAACATAACGCTGATCAAAACCATATTTGATTCCAGAATGATAAACAGATTTGAAGACGGACCCATCAAGATACTATGGAGATAAATCACAGCCGTACTAATCGCAGCCATAATAATTCCTGCCCTCTGTCCCAGCAATGACGCGCTGATTATCACGGGAAGCAGCAGCACCGTCTTCCAGTTATCAGCCTTTTCGCCCATAATAAATATGGTAAAGCCGGCTATAAAGAGGGGAACAGTAATATACACAAGATCCACCCAGGTGAACTTGCTGTCAACAATCTGTTCGGCGTATTTGGTATTGTAAGCGGTGATCAAAGAAAAACCCAGCAGTGCAACACCCAGGAATATCAATAAACGGAACATGGTCGTATCGTATGACACCAGGGAGAACATCTTGTTACTCAGACCCAGAGCCCACATCATGATAAACAGACAGAACATATGAGTTGTTGTCATATACTCGTGCATTACCTGACGTCTTTTAAGTTCACTGTGTAAAACCTTCATAAGCTGTCCTTTGCATGCAGCGCGAAAAGGAGGTGGCTTAACACCACCCCCTGTTTCGGAACTGGATTATTTCCTGAGTGATTCCGGGACTTCCGGCTGATAATGTCCAAATAAACAAAACGGAGATACCTTGGCTACAAATAATAGTAGAGCGGCTGCGATACCTGAAAACTGAATCATGAACTTTTTCATCCTGCACACCTCCTTTACCGATAAATGTTGATACCATCGATTACTCCCCATAGACGTTCACCAGTTTTGCTTAGATTAAAGCTGACCCACAATATACTCAGGGCTACGCATAGTCCCATCTCTTTCCCCATAATCCAATCACTTTTATATAGGGCTATCATCATTGATGACAGAAATGCCATGACCAGCAGAGCGTACATTCTCAGTATCTTGCGTCGCCCGGGCGATGGGGGCGGTGCCTTGGAACTGGATGCGGGCGCATATTTACATAGAGCGATGAAGCCTACAATAATTGATAGTGAATTGAGCATAATGATGTATCCGTAAGCGGCGATAATAATGTGATGGGCTGCCAGAGCGAACAGGGGGAAAATAATCATAGTGACGAGAGCGCAGCGATAAGGAGATTCGGAATGGCCCCCACCGGCATTATGGCGAAACGCTGCCACTGTCATCAGGCTGAACGCGGTACCGCATAAAACACCCAAAAAGGCGCCGAATGCCAGTGTTAGCAGGGCATCGATTAGAGTGATCAGGATAATCTGAATGGCATAGGCCATCTCTGCCTGTTTGTCATCATTGAGCTGGTTTTGCCGTGCCAGCTCTGCCGCCCATGCCTTACTGAAATGAAACTGTCTCATGATTTCCAGGCCTCTTCATTGGTCCTGACAAAGCGTTGGACGATGACCGCGATAATATTCAACAGTACCGCCTGAATCAGGCCGACGATGGCCCAGGTGTCCTGCTGGGCTTGTGCTTGCTGAAAATCCATCTTGGTGGCGAAAAAATAGGCGCTGCTGATAACGAATTCCAGCAGGGCCAGAATGAAGATGCTGGCAAATACCGCGATGATGGCCCGGGATGGTTTCGTATTCGTGAATCTTACCATCAAGACAAAAACCAGGAAGATAACTACCGGCAGGTGTAAACCGAAAGTAACCGGGAGTGCCCTGATGGTATAGCTGGCAACAGAAATAATGATGCCTCCCAAAAATATATGCATCCAGCGCAAAGGAACTCTGGCGATGGCCAGGCTCAGGGCAGTAACCCCCATTCCCTCCGGTATACTTTGCAGGAAAAAATACATTGCATTCATTGGCAGTAATCATCTCCAAAGGTCTTTTATGGTGGATTCGACATAAGATGACACAATCCTTTTACCTACAAAGAATTAAACCATACGTCCTATATTGACCGATAATTCGTGAAACCCAGGGAGGCACGGGGACGGTTCTGATGCCTTGCCAA
>CAZWPO010000002.1:0-1458 GCA_964635975.1 uncultured Syntrophomonas sp. | reverse complement strand
GAGGCACGGGGACGGTTCTGATGCCTTGCCAAGGTCTTGCTAACAGCAACCAAATAATGTAAGCTGAACGCATCGGGAGGTGTGAAGATTGACAAGGCAGGCAAGAACGATTGCTGACAGCGGCGTTTATCATATCATGCTCCGGGGAAATGAACGAAAAAATATATTTCAGCAAGATGAGGATAAACAGCGATTTTTAGACGGTGTTATTAAGAAACAAAGAGAAATCCAATTTTCAGTGTATGCCTACTGCCTGATGGACAATCATATACATTTGCTAATGAAATCTAGCAAAGAAGATTTAGCATCAATCATGAAAGGCATTTCCGTACGCTATGCTTTGTTTTATAACTGGAAATATAACCGTGTTGGTCATGTTTTTCAAGACCGGTTCAAAAGTGAAACTATCGAGAATGATCGTTATTTATTAGCCGCAGTAAGATACATCCACAATAATCCAGTCAAGGCGGGTATTTCGAAAACGCCAGGCAGCTATAGATGGAGTAGCTACTCCCAATACGCTTATTATGATAAGTCAGGTTGGGTAGAAACCGACTTGATTTTAGGAATGTTTGGGATAGACGAGATAACAGCGCGCAAAGAATTCGAACATTTTTCTAAAGAAGAGGATGATTTTTCATTCATTGATTGTCACGATGATACAAGAATACGCACGTATGATGAAGGCAAAGTTTATCTGACAGAATATCTTCAAACAAGAAGACCAGGTTTGCTAATGAGCCAGATTAAAGAAGATAAGCTCCTGCGTACTGAGATTATTGAACATCTTAGAAGTGTGACAAATCTGTCGCAACGAACAATCGCCACAATCCTGGAAGTCGACAAGGGAGTAGTGGAAAGGACAGGGAAAAATAATGCCCAATGAGGCATGAGAACCGTCCCCATGCCTCCCATGCCTCATTATTGGGTTACCTGGGACCAGTTATTATTAATGATCTGAGCGATTAGTTTCTTGCCTTCGATATCCAGATGTATACCGTCAATACCGTAGCAGTAAGGTAATCTGCCATCAGAATCAATCAAATAGGGCTCAATATCGATGAAATAGGTCTGTTCTCGTATAAAAGCATTGGTGGCGGCAAATTGCTCCTGCCAATCGGAGGCAGTTGGTTGATTAAAGGCCCTTAATATATTCTCCGGATTTATTGGCGGAAGCGTCAGAAATATCGGCCTGATATCATTGCGCAAGCACTTATCGCGTAACACGGCTAGATCCGATATAACATCACTTGCCGGCACACCTTCTCTAAGACTGTTAGTACCATCCATTATAATCAGATATTGAGGTTTAAAGGGCATAACATCTCTTTCGAACCTGGCCAGCATATATGCAGAAGTGTCGCCACTATAAGCTAAATTCATAGTCGGAAATGAGAGGTAGCTTTGATAGCTGTATTCACAGTCAGCTGGTGAATAGGATATGGCACCTCCGCCATG
>CAZWPO010000001.1:0-408611 GCA_964635975.1 uncultured Syntrophomonas sp. | reverse complement strand
GAGTGGGAGTAAACGACTGGCGTTTATCAAAGTCCAAATCAGGAGGCTGTCCCAAAGGGGCGGCCTCTTTTAGATGTGGCGTGCCCAGCCAAGCACGCGCTATCTACCCGGTGAAAGTACGGTCTATGTAAACACTGGAATAGCTCGCTCGATAGAACAAATGGATTGTAGCGAAAGTGATGAAAAGTGATTTACTATAATTATTAACAGTAGTGGGAATGCTTGCATAAGTCGGAAGCATATTATGTAATGATTTGTTGCTGTTAAAGGTAAGGAATCAATCAAACGTCCAGCACCCGATCTACCATGAGTTCTACGAATTTGGTCCGGGTTGAAGGCTGCATGAGGTCATAGCCGCAAGCTTTAGCCAGTGAAGCACCCATCAAAAGAGAAAAAGAAATACTGCTGAGTATCTGGATAGTATAGAGATATGATATCATTTCCTGTCCATCACCAGGGTAAAGTTCCTTGAGGGTCTCCAGCAGGAGCTGGATCCCTTCCTGTTCGAGAAATTCGCTGTATTCAACATGGGAGTTGCCATGATGTATTTTCTGATCGACCATGTACCTGATGATGTCAGGATATTGATAAACAGTGTCGGCATAAGCCTGCACAAAGCTGCGGAGCCTGGCCGGTGCTGGCTGTTCCATGTTTTTCAAGACCGTGAAAACTCTCTTTAATTGCGAAGTGACGTAGCGCAGTGCTTTGTCAATGACCAGGTCCTTGGAGCCAAAGTGGTAATTAACCGCAGCTATATTTACCTGGGCGCGCGCGGCAATTTTTCTAACAGTCACGTTTTGAAAGCCCTCATCTGATATAATATCAAGGGTTGTTTTGATAATTCGATCTTTAGTTGTCATAGTTTGATTCATGATATGTACCACCGTTTTAAACACTGTTTAATAGCATTGTAGAAAATGCTGCTTGTTCAGTCAAGCAGTTAGGAGTTGCGATGACGATTGACAAGCGGGTCATTTTTTCTTTAATCTTATCATAGAGAAAATTCAAACACTGATTGAATTTTCTCTTTAGCAAATGGGGAGGGGGGCATTCTTTGATTGCAAATCCTTCAATGCTGCATATGGGCCTGGATATAGGATCGACGACCATCAAAATCGTTCTCATAGACCAGCAGATGCAAACGGTTTTCAAAATTTATCGCAGGCACCACAGCGACATCAAGAATACCCTTAAAAACTGCATTAAAGAAACTCTCCAAAGGGTGGGCAACCAGACTGTTACAGCCCTCGTAACCGGATCTGCCGGTTTGTCAGCGGCCGCCTGGTCAGGTCTGTCGTTTATTCAAGAAGTAATTGCCGGGACAGAGGCGGTAAAACGCTTTATTCCCGATACCGATGTGGCGATTGAGCTGGGTGGAGAGGACGCCAAGATTACCTACTTCGGCAATGGGTTGGAGCAAAGAATGAATGGGATTTGTGCCGGAGGAACAGGCGCCTTTATTGATCAGATGGCTTCTCTTTTAGAAACTGATGCTATCGGGCTTAATTTGCTTGCGTCTAAACAGCGAATGATATACCCTATAGCGGCCCGCTGTGGGGTTTTTGCCAAGAGCGATATCCAGCCGCTATTGAATGATGGAGCCGCCCGTGAGGATATCGCGGCATCTATCATGCAGGCGGTTGTTAATCAAACCATCAGCGGCTTAGCCTGCGGCCGGCCTATACGCGGGAAGGTAGCTTTCCTGGGGGGGCCGCTTCATTTTCTTCCTGAACTTCGCAAAAGATTCAAAGTAACGTTGAATTTGAGCGATCGGGATGTCATAGTTCCCGATCTGGCACAGTATTTTGTTGCCCTTGGAGCCGCTCTGGCATCCAATCAGGAAAAACCGGAAAGCCTGACTGAAATCGCCCGTCGCCTCAGGTCTACACCAGAGATCAGCACCCCCGAGGTATGGCGTCTATCATCTCTATTTTCCAGCAGTGAAGAGTTGTTTGCTTTTCGCAAAAGGCATCAGCAGCATTGTGTACTTAGACGCGACCTGTCCACCTATGAGGGACCCTGCTATTTGGGGATTGATGCCGGCTCAACCACGACCAAGGCGGTACTAATTGACTCGGAAGGCAGATTGCTGTATTCATTTTATCGTGGAAATCAGGGAAGTCCGGTCGATTCAACCCTTATGATTCTGAGAGACTTGTATTCCCGGATTCCGGCTGGGGCCAAGATCGTGAATTCCCTGGTAACGGGTTACGGAGAGGGCCTCATTAAGGCAGCCCTGGGAGTCGATTTAGGGGAAGTTGAGACAGTAGCACACACAACTGCAGCTGAATTCTTTTGCCCGGGCGTAGACTTTATTCTAGATATCGGCGGCCAGGATATGAAATGTATGGCCGTAAAAGAGGGCGCTATCGATCATGTGATCCTCAACGAGGCTTGTTCTTCGGGATGCGGATCTTTCCTGGAGACATTCGCCAAATCACTTTCCATGCAGGCCGATGAATTCGCTCAGACTGCATTACTGGCACCATCACCGGTCGATCTGGGATCGCGCTGCACGGTATTCATGAATTCAAGAGTCAAACAGGCTCAGAAAGAAGGCGCGACGGTAGGTGATATCTCTGCCGGACTGTCCTATTCAGTTATAAAAAACGCCTTGTTCAAGGTCATGAAATTGAGAAACGTTAGCGAACTCGGACGGAAGATAGTTGTGCAGGGCGGCACGTTCCTGAACGAAGCAGTCCTCAGGTGCTTTGAAACGATTAGCGGTCGGGAAGTCATTAGGCCGGATATAGCTGGTTTAATGGGTGCCATGGGGGCCGCGCTGCTGGCCCGGGATCGTTATGTCCCCGGCTATCAGAGCACTTTGTTTGCTAAAACTGCACTGGAGGGATTTCACTTTCAAACTTCTACCAGACGCTGTGCAGGATGCAGCAACCAATGCCTTCTGACAATCAACCGTTTTGCCAATGGTAACCGATATTTATCAGGGAACCGTTGTGAGAAAATGCTGGGAGACCAGAAACAAAAAAATATTCCCAACCTTTTTGATTATAAATATAAAAGGCTCTTTGAGTATAAATCTTTAGCCGGCGAAGATGCTCCTCGCGGTGTGATAGGCATACCCAGAGTACTTAATATGTATGAAAACTATCCGTTCTGGCATACGTTTTTCACCAGCTTGGGATATAGAGTGGAGTTGTCGCCGCCATCATCGCGAGCTATCTATGAAATGGGCAGTGAAACCATTCCTTCCGAATCAGCTTGTTATCCGGCTAAACTAGTTCACGGTCATATAGTGGCGCTGATAAAGCAGGGTATAAAAACAATATTCTATCCGGCAATCGCATTCGAAAGGAAGGAAGTCGACCAGGCCAATAATTGTTTTAATTGCCCCATGGTGATATCCTATCCCGAAGTAATCAAGAACAACCTCGAGATAATGGAGGACGAGGGGGTCAAACTGATAAATCCCTTCCTCCCCTATGACCATAGAGAACGCCTGATACAGCGGCTTTACGAAGAACTAAAGAGCTTCGGGATAAAAAAAGGCGAGATAAAGAAAGCGGTTAAGGCAGCATGGGAGGAAGATACTGCATTCAAAAAGGACATCCAGGAAAAAGGGCGAGAGCTTCTGGAGCATTTAGAGATAAACGGCGGGCAGGGAATTGTCTTGGCCGGGCGTCCTTATCACCTGGATCCAGAAATCAACCACGGAATGGCTGATTTCGTATCAAGCTGTGGATTTGTGGTCTTCACTGAAGATTCTATTGCGCACCTGGCCCGTGATTATGAAGAATTGCGGGTTGTGGATCAGTGGATGTATCACTCCCGCCTTTATGCCGCAGCCCGCTTAACGGCCCAGCACGATTCTCTGCAGCTTATCCAGCTGAATTCTTTTGGCTGCGGTTTGGATGCTATTACAACAGACCAGGTGCAGGAAATCTTGAACAAGGCGGGTAAAATCTATACTTCCATTAAGATTGATGAAATAAGCAACCTGGGGGCTGCCAAGATAAGAATCAGGTCATTGATAGCTGCCCTCAAGAAAAAACAGCCGGTTTGCAGCCATATAGAACCCTATAGATTCGATTACATATCTTTTACCGAGGAGATGAAAGACAGCCATACCATACTTTGCCCGCAGCTCTCTCCCATCCACTTTGAATTTCTGGAGGATATATTCAAGGCGGAAGGGTATAGGATTGAGTTGCTTGACGAAGTGCTTCCAGAGGCTATTGAGTTGGGGAATAGATTTGTAAACAATGATGCCTGCTACCCGTCGATAATAGTTGTAGGGCAGTTGATCCATGCACTCCAATCTGGTAAATATGATCTTAACAAAACTACTGTGGTAATAAGTCAAACCGGCGGAGGATGCCGGGCGACCAATTATATAAGCCTGCTGCGCAAGGCTGTTCAAGAAGCGGGATTTGGACATATTCCGGTTCTTTCTGCCAACCTGGGAGGAAATGAAAAACACCCCGGATTTAAGATATCCACCAGCCTGGTGCGCAGAGCTATCAGGGGAATAATTTATGGCGATTTGTTGATGCGGGTCCTGCACCGAGTGCGCCCATATGAAAAGATTCCGGGTTCTGCCGAGCTGCTCTATAAAAAATGGGTAAAAGCCTGCCGTCAACAGCTGCTGGATGGAGATTCCAAGCAGTTCAGGGTCAACCTGCGTAAGATTGTTGAAGAATTTGACTGCCTGGAAATTTCTGATGTGCGTAAGCCTAAGATCGGTATTGTTGGAGAAATACTGGTTAAGTACCACCCCACTGCCAATAACAATATAGTTGCTTTACTGGAAGAAGAAGGTGCGGAAGTGATAGTTCCAGACATGCTGGATTTTTTCCTGTACAGTTTTCATGATTCGATTTTTCGCTATCATGAGCTGGCGGGAAGCCGCAAAGCTATGATTATCTCGCATATGCTGATCAAATACATCGAGTACTTGCGTAAAGAGATGAACATCGCCCTGGCGAAAAGCAAACGCTTCGTTCCAGCTGAATCAATCAGCCACCTGTCCAGGAAAGCGCAAAGTATCCTGTCTCTGGGACATAGCGCTGGAGAAGGGTGGCTATTGACCGCGGAGATGATTGAGCTCATTGAAATGGGCGCCCCCAATATCGTTTGTGTTCAGCCATTTGCATGTCTGCCCAACCATGTTACTGGAAAGGGAATGCTTAGAAAGCTCAGAAAGGAATTTCCACAGGCCAATATCGTTGCGGTTGACTATGACCCGGGAGCCAGTGAAGTCAATCAGTTGAATCGTATTAAGTTGATGCTCAGCGTAGCCCAGCAGGAATTTAAAACTGGTACCGTAACAATACCACCGAATCTCAACCTGGCCTATCAAAAAATTCCTGGTGAAATTATCGAGTCGAGATCTTTTCAGGTAAAATCTTAAGATATGGTTTTAGCATGAACTCCTGATAATGATCGGCGCATAAATTTACCCAATATATATGAAGCAGGGCAAATGGCTATTAATACTTCCTTCATAACCATAAATTGAAAGGTTTCTAGCAGTAGAATGAAACGCCTTATTACCGTACTATTGCTTTTTGCCGCTGGAGCGTTTTTGCTGGGTATAGCATGGAAGGACACTTATGTAAAACCACAGCGCGCAGCCCAGGAAGCACCCACTCCCCCTCAACCGATTCCCGAATTTTATGCCCGGGCAGTGGTCCTTATCGACCAGGAAAAGGGCGAAGTCATCTATGGCAAAAACGCTTTGGAGACTATATATCCAGCCAGCACTACAAAAATACTAACTGCTTTGCTGGCATTGGAGAACTGCAGCCCTGATGAAATAGTTACAGTGGGAGCAGAAATAAATATGGCCGGTTCCGCTAGCAGTCGGGCTGGTCTGAAAGTCGGCAGCAGGCTCACTATGCGCAGTCTACTCTATGCCCTGCTGCTTCCCTCCGGTAATGATGCTGCTTATGTAATAGCAGTTCACACTGCCAGGGCTCGATCATCGAACTTGGAGATGCCTGTCAGGGAAGCGTTACAGGTGTTTAATGAAATGATGAATCGACGCGCGCGGGAAATTGGGGCCAGAAATTCTCGTTTCATAAATCCTGACGGATATCATAACATCGACCACTATTCAACGCCTTACGACATGGCATTGATAGCCCGGGAGAGCATGAAAAATTCGCTGTTTCGGCAAATAGTAGGAACAAGCAAGTATGTTGCCAACGATACAAGCAACAATAAGCTAATTATGAAAAACACCAATGAACTTTTGTCCCCGGAGAGCCCTAATTATCTTTCCGTCGCCACGGGGATAAAGACAGGCCGTACTACGCCCGCTGGCGCGTGTTTGGTGTCGTCTGCCAGTTACCAGAATACCAAGCTAATAGCAGTGATAATGCATTCCAATGAGAGAAACCTATATTCTGACTCCAAGAATTTGCTTGAGTTCGGCGCAAGGAGCCAGTTGACCAACAGCCAGAGCCGCTCGCTTTAGCAGATTTTGGTGCGGTTTTCAGACCGGGGATGGTACCCGAGTGGTTGCATACCCATGGCAGTCACTGATCTTTGAACTTGTTACTGGTTTAAATACCACGCCAAGATATGGTGTGTCTAATGTAAAAATTATACAAGCAGGGGGTAAAAATAACCGTTAGATGAAGAAAATTTGCAGATTATAACGTTAAATGAAGTTAGCCATATTGACAAGAAGCCCAGTTCGGATTACACTTGAAATTGCCTTGTTCTCTAAATGCTCTCCTTTTTGGGGGAATTAGTCCAAGAGCAACTCCGGAAGGGAGATGAAAATTGTGCTAGAAGACAAGTACATCGTGTGCAAAGATTGCGGAAATGAATTTTTGTTCTCAGTTTCTGAACAAGAATTCTACGCAGAGAAGGGTTTTGAAAACGAGCCTGGCAGATGCCCGGCATGCAGAAAAGCCCGCAAGCAGCAACGCGGAGGGTTTGGAGGCGGAAATCGCAGCCGGGAAGACCGTCCTATGTTCAAAACTGTCTGTGCATCATGCGGTCAGGATACCATGGTACCCTTTGAGCCCAGTGGCGACAGGCCTGTATATTGCAGGGACTGTTTCCAGGCAAGACGCAGCCGCAGTTATTAAGCTTGAGAGATGAACGAAGGGGTAGTTCTTACTACCCCTTTTTTTATTGGTCCAGTGAGGTTGGCTGGCTTGACCGCTGCTATACAAACTGAAAGACCATCCAGTAGTGAAGCGAACTGCCTGCTAAAACAAACAGGTGGAATATTTCGTGGAATCCCAGGTATTTAATGTTTATCTGGGGTTTTTTAGTTGCATAGATTATAGCCCCGATACTGTATAAAACGCCGCCGCCGATAAGACGAAGCATACCTGCCAGTGACAGCACCATGGAAAGGGGATAGAAAGCAGAAGCGGCAAGCCAGCCCATGATGATATATGAACATGTGGACAACCAGCGAGGTGCTCTAAACCATACCAGTTTAAATAAGATACCGGCCAGGGCCAAAATCCAAACAGCGATCAGCAGGCTCCATCTCCAGGCACCGCTTAGGACCAGCAGACACACTGGGGTATAGGTTCCGGCAATCAATACATATATCATCATATGATCGATTCGGCGCAGGACAGCTATGGTTTTGGGCGAAGCGCTGATCAAATGGTAAATGCCGCTCGTGCAGTAGAGCAGAAGCAGGCTTATGCCAAAAACATATACAGATGCATAATACCGGGCATCACCGTTATCTGGGATCTGTCTGATGAGAAAGATAAGCCCGGGAATAGACAAGAGCGCACCCAGAAAATGAGTAAAGGCGTTGACCGGTTCGCGGGGTTTTAAAAACTTCAGGCATCTTTGCCAGCTGGATTTGCGGTCTGGTTGTCGATCCTCCAAATATAACGACATTGCTTAAACCCCCATTTACACTATGTAGTAATCAATACTACTATATGTTATACATGATACTATTAAAGTATGTATCGGGCAATGAAGCGTTTGGGGAAGATAGAGAGATGAGGGTAACAATGAAGAAAGCGTTCAAGGAAATGGTAGAGAAGATACTAGAATCCAGGCCAGTAGATCCGCCTAATATTCCAGATATTGATCTTTACATGGACCAGGTCTTGACCTTTATGGATACAAAGTTGACCGGGTATAAGAGAAGCCCAAAGGATAAAATCTACACCAAAACTATGATAAACAACTATGCTAAAGCCGGACTCATCCTACCGCCGGAAAAGAAGAAATACTCCCGGGAAAACATGATGCTGCTGCTCCTGATCTACAGGTTAAAACAGATTTTATCTATCCAGGATATCGCCGACTTGTTTGCTTTATTCGGACAGGAAAATAAATCAACAGATAACACCGGACTCATCCAGGAAACTTATCAAATATTTTTGGAGACTGATCAAAATAGCCGGGAGGATTTTTGCGCTATGTGTGGCCGTGAAGCGGAAATGATCAGTGCACTGGTCTCCCAAACTGCCAGCGGCCATGACAAGCCTAAGCTGGAGTGGCTGTTGATGGCTTTGTTCCTGGCCAATCAGGCTGACCTGCAAAGAAGGCTAGCTGAGCAGATTATAGACAAACATTTTAAGCGCCAGTGAATAACTCACCAAGCATGCCGGCGATCCTACTAATTTTGAGAACAAAACGGGAGCCTTGCGTGAACGGTGATCTAACTATCATTGCATCGCCACGGTTGAATTAAGCTTATAAACTTTAGCTGAGCTTGACGGGGTGGTCGTTTTCTTGCTGCAGGGAGACCATGGATTCTGGTATCAAGTAGCTGCGCTGGCGTTCATTTATCAGAATGAGGAGCATAGGGTCACCAGGTATTCGGAAACCGCGTTTGCCAATAACGGTGCCGGAAAACATATAGAAGGGGTGTCTTTTTTCACTCACAATTATTCGATCGCCCAGGTCCATCTCGTTCACCTCCTGGATGTACGAACTATCTTGCTTAATTCAACTTTATTATTTTACCGATCAGGTTCGTAAGAAAAATCAAGGTAAGTGATCAACCAGTGCTCATTAACCTCGCTCTTGTTGAACGAACTTGCCATTAGCGAAGCTATACTTGAATACGCATATCCGGAACTTGTATACCAGTCAAACTTAACCTGGAATGTCACATTGCCTTTATCGTCTACTGAATCTCTGGTAATACGGTATTTCTGCACCCAGGGACTGGAGAAACCGGTGACCCAGTTGTTGTCTTCAAATGTCTTTAGATACTGCTGGCCAAGAGCAGTATCCATAAGTGCATACTGCCATGCGCCGTTTCTGTTTTTTACTGCATCCGCCCATGAAAAGGCTGCTCCTTCAGAGGTTTTGGGGGCTAGAGCTTCCTGCAGCAACTGGATACGCCGCTGTTCAGTGTCATTTTGATCAAATTTGAGGAAATATACGACAATACCGAAACTTACCAAGAGAAGCAGTGGAAATATTCCCCGCCAGTATTTCTTCACCCATATTCCTCCCTAGTATCAACATTCGCGTATACATTTGATTTAGATATATGAAAAACCGCCGGTTTCTAGAAATAATTATTCTGGTGGTAGAAACATGGCGACAAAACTTCAAATGTTGCCGCTGGCGACGTAAGTATACATAAGAGGAGAAAATAATTGCAATTTTATTAAAGGCCTTCGATAAGCGGTTTCCTTCAATGGCGGGCATTGTCACATATGACAAAATATTATAAACTTTTGGTGAAGACTTTTGTAAAAAGGGAGGGAGAAACGAGTTAAGTCCGGGGCCTTTATTTTACATATACTGGAGGATGGAATATGAAAACGAGAAGCGTGAAAATGACTCTAATAATTGCTATCGGGCTTATGGCTGCGCTGCTGCTTTCTGGCTGCGGCCTTATTGGAGATAAGATAGGCGAGAAGGCAACCGAAAAAGCCATTGAAAAGTCTTTAGAGTCAAGCTCCGGCGGGAATGCCAAAGTAGATGTAAGCAAAGACGGATCAATGGAGATAACTAATAAAGACGGATCAGGATCTATGAAAATCGGGTCAGCTTACGAATGGCCCTCAAACCTCCCCAGCGATGTGCCTAAATTCTCCGGTGGCAATATTACCGCTGTGATGGAAAACTCTACTGCCGATCAAAAGAACTGGATGGTTATGTTGGAAAAGGTTCCGGCCACTGCTCCCGATGCTTACAAAGCGGCTGTCGAGCAGGCTGGCTGGAAAATGACCTATACTACCAAGTCTGCAGATGGCTCCTATTCATTCGTTGCCGAAAAGGATAATAGACAAGTCAGCATGGTACTGGTTAAAGACTCTGAAGAAAAAGGCATCGGCGGATGGGTGTCTTATACTGAAAAGATTAAATAAAGACTGGGCAGCAATAACAATCTCTGGTTTAAAGGGTGGATGCTTTATTCCACCCTCTTTATTTGAGAACAAGAGTACAAGACGGGGCCAAGTGTTTTATAATAAATACAAAATGGCAGAAGGATTATTCAGGGTAGCGGTGGAACAAAGAATAACAACGTGTTCTTTAAAGATTGAGATAGTAATGTGCGGAATAGATAAGACTTAATAGCAAGGGTGGAAGTGTTGCGGCAGGGGTATGAGAGTCTGGAGGTGTACGGGATGGAAAACGATGAAAGGTACAAAGTTTATCTAGAGTGTATTGAATCACCGGTTCTAGTCCTTGATAACGAGCTGCAGATTGAATACTGCAATGATGCTTTTGTTCGTTTGGCTGGACAACCCAACGATGAGTTGGAGGGAAATGTGCTTTTGGATGTAATGCCAGATCTGATCGGCACCGACTCTCATCGTGCTTATCTCCAGGTGCTGTCCACAAATTCCTCGGCTACAAGCGAATGCCGAATAGCCAATCGCTACTACGCGGAGAGGATTTATCCTACTGAACAGGGTCTTTTATCGATTTTTGATGACATCAGTGAAACTAAGCGTTTTGAGGCGGTTGTTCAGGCATTGGCGAATCATTATCATGACGTTTTTGATGAGATCTGGGATGCAGTTATAATTCAAGATACTTATACAACTGATATCCAGGAAGTCAATAAGTCAGCCTGTAATATGTTCGGCTACTCACGCGATGAAATGATAAAGATGAACATGGGCGAACTGTGCGCGGATGAAGCGCCTTTTACCAGTGAAGAGTTTAAGCGCTGGCTGCGTATGGCTCCACGCGAAGGACCCAATTCCATGGAGTGGAAGGCCAGGGATTGCAATGGACATGAATTCTGGATAGATGTGCGCTGCCGGCGTCTTATGGTCGGGAACGAACTTCGCCTGGTGTCGGTTATACGTGATATCACTACCGTGAAAACTGCCAATGACGAGCTGCGCCATTCCCGCAAAGAATTTGACGGCTTTTTTAAAAATGCCAGTGATATGATTTTTGTGACTGATCTGGGAGGAAATTTTGTATCGGTAAATCCTGCGGCCGAGCGGATTACAGGCTATCAGGCCGGCCAGTTAGAGAGGATGAACATTCAAGAACTGGCTGACGAAGAAACCCTGCAGCTTCTGAGGGGGTTCCAGTATCAACGCCTGGCCAACGGTCGTTTTGTTACCTATGAAGCCGGTTTTATCACCCAAACCGGCAATCATATTTATTTGGATGTCAACATTTGGCCGATTTACAAAGCTGGCAAACCGGTTGCGGTTCAAGGGATTGGACGCAATATTACGAAAATGAAAGAGCAGTTGAAACTGCTGAGCAAGGCGGAAAAGAGTTTGAAGGGGCTTATTCAGTTTCTTCCTGACGCTACTTTAGCGATCAATACCGAGGGCCGGGTGGTAGCCTGGAATCAAGCCATGGAAGAGCTGACCGGGGTGAGCGCGGAAGAGATGCTGGGGAAAGGAGATTACGAATATTCGCTGGCATTCTACGATACCAAGCGCCCGATCATGGTGGACCTGATTTTAAATCCGGAAGGTGTCGAGAAATACTATCAGGTACTGGAAGTCGACAAGTTTACTGTCATAAGTGAGTTTGCCACTCCTAATCTAAGGGGGCGCGGCAGATACCTATGGGGCAGGGCTATGCGCTGGTATGATGAGGATGGCACTTTACTGGGGGCGATCGAGTGCCTGCGCGATATAACCGACCGTTACAATTATACGCAAAGCATTAAAGATATCTTGCAGATATCGGAAACCAAGGCACTCCAATTGGAGACCATTCTCGACGGCACCGGGCAAAACATTGTATTGGCAGATAAGAACGGCCAAATAAGCTATGCCAGCCAGCGCTTTTATAAACTGCTGGGATACAAGCGGAGTGAATTGATAGGAAAAGCGCTGGCAGACCTACTTGCCAGTGAAGATAAAGACAAAGCCGAGTTTTTTGTCAGTGGCGGTGAAGAGCCTGTAGTATACGAGGTTGCTCTGATGCGTAATAAAGGAACGAGTGTGTCCTCCAGTCTGGAAATCAGGACACTACCCACCGGGGGCTTCCTCATAAGTGTCAAAAAGCATGGCAGACCCAAAAAGCGCGCTCAAGAATAAGAGCCCCTAATTATCGGTGACACCCTGGCAGAGCGAGCAAAAAATTGAAGCACCCTAGAGGGCACTAGAATCTCATTTTTCTGTGCTCAACAAATTCAGTTGATTGAGCGGGCTCTGTGCAGTGACACAGACCTTGTCACCAATACTTGCCTGGGTTATGAATCCCCCTTGCTGGTTGAGGTAATCTTAGATAGAAAACATAAGTAATTTTTTACGGTCTGAGTCCGGCTTATTTAGCCGGACTCTCTGTATTTCCCAGTCTATTTTTTCATCAGCGATGCATCCCGGATCAACGGCTGACTGATATCCAGATGGCCTTTCAATGATTCCTGCTTTTCGCCTTCAATCAGAATTTGTACTTTTTGTATTCCCGTAAGCTCAGTGAGGCTGTTGACAATTGAATACAGGGTATGCAGTTCACCAGAACTGCCCCCCCAGTGTTTGGTCTGCAATTCCTTGCTGAAATTGACGGTTGCCAGGGCGTTTTCCACTTTTAGCGATAACAACCGGCTTTCCGGGGGGATGGTTTTAGTGAGCTTGTTAGAGCTGGGCCCAGCTATCAGTTGGTTAATGACTGCGCTGGCCAACTGCTGGACATCGCTTGCATTATCCACCTGAACCAGGCGTTTCTCTGCTATAAGATACATAGCCTGCTCATCCGAGAAGTAGAGTGTTATTTCCTGGCTAACCGGTGCCGGAGCGGGTTCAGGTATAGGCGGCTGTACCCCGGCATTACCGGCCTTATTGCAGGCGCTGATGCTCATGGCAAACAGCAGCATCATAATGACTGATAAGTATTTAACTCTCATCAAAAGTCTCACTCCTTGTAATGTAATGTCTTTATTATAAATCTTTAGCTGGTATTGTTGGAATGATTACGAAAATAAGCTTTATGGCCACCAGAAAGTATTAAAGATTCCCGGTCTGGGCAACACTCAAAGTAAAAAATCATTTAGGGAGGAATACGCTTGCTGATGAAGCCTGAACAGGATCAAACACCAATCACAGAAGGCAGCTGTCCTATTAAAAGCTGCCTAACCGGGTACAACTCTTCTGAATCATCTCGGATCGACCTGGTAAGCTGTCTGGCTCAAACTATCCTTGAAGGTTTGGAGGATATGGAAAGAGAAAAATGGATTGGAGAAATGAAAGCGCTGCCTCCCGAAATTGCCCTGGAGAGGCAACGACTGCTTCGGGAAATAAGCGCCCTAAAGGCGCGTTTAAGAGGACTGGCGCAAGGTGTTTAGCCGCATGGAATTTACGGCATATCACCGTTGCAAGGGGGCCTGAAGGTATCTGAAATATAGGTTTTCACAAGTTGACAGTGCAGACAAGCTTTGTTAATATCGAGGTAGAAAGTTCGACTATAACGAGGCAAAAAGATGTTTATTCGCATCTTTAAGCTGTAGGATTATCTGCTAACAAAGCAAGCAGATGGTTCTGGAATCCCGCCTCGTTGCAGCGGTGTGTTGAGACTGCTGCCGCAGTTTCTTCCGACGCTTAAAATGCATAATAAGAAACGCGAAAGTGTGTCTAGGGTTCCGCATATTTTTATGGCTGGTCCGAGTGACACAGGTGCTTATTGGCACTACACCGTATAGGGATAAAAGCCCAGGCGGATAGGTTTCGGTTAAGAAACTGTCTACCTGGGATATTTGTTTTACTTCCAGAATTATTAAGCTTGGGAGGAGTGTTTGGATGCCGAAAGTGGGAATTGTCATGGGCAGCGATTCCGACCTGGCCATTATGAAAGAATCCGGAGAAATTCTAAAACAGTTTGGTGTGGAGTACGAATATGCGATTTCTTCAGCACACCGGCTGCCGGTTGAGACGGCCGATTATGCCGCTTCAGCCAGGGAACGGGGTATAAAAGTGGTTATTGCCGGCGCTGGGGGAGCTGCTCACCTGCCGGGGATTATTGCTGCCTACACTACGTTGCCGGTCATTGGAGTCCCTATCAAAACCAGCACCTTGAACGGGGTTGATTCCCTATATTCCATAGTACAGATGCCGAAGGGGATACCAGTCGCAACTGTCGCCATAAACGGAAGTGCCAATGCTGCTCTTTTAGCTTTGGAAATTCTCGCTATACAAGATGAAGAACTGGAATCGGCACTGCATCAGTATAGAATTCGTATGGCCGGGGAGGTTTTGGAGAAGGATGCCCGTTTAAAGAAAACCGGTGCTGCAGGATATTTGAAGAACAGGGAGGAAAGTTAATGATCAACCGGTATACGCTTCCACAGATGGGAGCCATATGGTCTGAAGAAAACAAGCTTAACAACTGGCTAAGAATAGAAATTGCCGCTTGCGAGGCCTGGTCTAGCCTGGGCCGCATTCCCCCCGAAGCTGTGAATGTTATCAAAGAGAAAGCTGCTTTTAACGTGCAGCGGATAAAGGAAATAGAAGACCAGGTTCATCACGATGTCATCGCTTTTCTTACCAATGTTGCCGAATATGTAGGAGATGAATCGAAATATATTCACCTGGGCATGACTTCTTCCGATATATTGGATACTGCTCTGGCTATGCAAATGAGAGATGCGGCAGATCTTATCCTGGAAAAGCTTTCGCGATTGAAAACCGCTGTTGCTGATAAAGCCAGACGCTACAAATACTCCCTGAACATAGGACGCACTCATGGTATTCATGGTGAACCCAGTACTTTCGGGCTGAAAATGGCATTGTGGTATACGGAACTGCTTCGAGCTGAGGAGAGGCTCAAGCAGGCGCGTGAATTTATAGCTTATGGGGCAATTTCGGGAGCCGTAGGCAACTTCGCCCATCTGGATCCACGGGTTGAAGAATATGTATGTGAAACGCTGGGATTAAAGCCCTGTCCTGTGTCTACTCAGATAATACAGAGGGATCGTCATGCCGGATTTATGACCACCCTGGCGTTGGTCGGCAGCAGCCTCGAAAAAATGGCCACCGAAGTGAGGAACCTGCAGCGTACTGAGATCCTGGAGGCCGAAGAGCCTTTCCATAAAGACCAGAAGGGATCTTCAGCCATGCCGCACAAACGCAATCCGATGATGAGCGAGCGAGTCGCCGGACTATCCAGAGTTTTACGCGGCAATGCTCTGGCTGCCATGGAGAATATATCATTGTGGCATGAGCGGGACTTGACCCATTCCTCAGTCGAAAGAGTCATAGTTCCCGACAGCTGTATCCTGCTCGATTATGTTCTGGAAAAGTTTATTGCCGTAGTAGAAGGTCTGGTAGTATATGAAGAAAACATGATTATGAACATTCAGAAAACCAGGGGACTGGTATTCTCCCAGGAATTGATGCTGGCTCTGGTCAACAAAGGCATGCTGCGCGAGGATGCGTATCGTTTGGTGCAGAAAAATTCTATGAAGAGCTGGGCCGACGGCAGTGATTTCCGCGAACTGGTGCTATCTGATCCGGAGATAATGGAGCATGTCAATGAATCGGAGATTGACAGGGTCTTCGATATGTCTTTGTACAGCAGCCAGGTTGATTATATTTTTAAGCGCTGCGGCCTGGAATAAATGGACAGGGGGTTTGCAATAATGCAGCAGGGTGAATTTCTTTATGAAGGAAAAGCAAAAAAAATATTTGCCACCGATGATCCTACCCTGGTTTTGATGAGTTATAAAGACGATGCGACCGCTTTTGATGGAGCCAAAAAGGGTACCATTAAGAACAAGGGTATAGTTAACAACCGTGTCTCCAATTTGCTCTTCAAACTGCTGGAGGACAAGGGTATTGAGACCCATCTCATTGAAGCCCTGGACGAGCGTAATGTAATCGTGAAAAAACTCAGGATTCTTCCCATCGAAGTGGTGGTTCGTAATGTTATTGCCGGGAGCCTGGCTTCGCGGGTGGGCATGCCCGAAGGGACAGGACTTTCCGAGGCAATTATCGAACTATATTACAAGAATGACGAGCTTCATGACCCTATGATTAATGAATCCCATGCGCAGGTGCTCGGCTGGGCCAGTGACCAGGAATTAAGTGAAATACAGCTTAAAGCTCGGAAGATAAATGAGATCCTAAAAGATTTCTTTGACAGCATCGGCATCATACTGGTGGATTTCAAACTCGAGTTTGGCGAATTTGATGGCAGGATCATACTGGGCGACGAGATATCCCCTGATACCTGTCGCCTCTGGGACAAAGTGAGCCTGGAAAAGTTGGATAAAGATCGCTTCCGCAGAGACTTGGGAAAAGAAGAAGAAGCTTATCAAGAAGTAGTGCGCCGTATTGAATCGGTACTGGGCTGATTAATTTGAAATGTACTGAGAATGATCTGGGGATCTAATAAGGAGGTATGGGCGTGTTTAAGGCTAATATTTATATTACCCTGAAGCAAGGCGTGTTAGACCCGCAGGGAGAAGCAGTTAAAAACTCGCTTCATGTACTGGGGTATGACGGGGTAAGCGAAGTAAGGATGGGCAAATTTATTGAAATATGGTTGGAAGGAGCCAACCGGGAACAGGTGGAAAGACAACTCAGGGAAACTAGTGATAAACTCCTGGCCAATCCGATAATAGAAGACTACCGGGTGGAAATCATGGAGGGATAATAATGAGATTTGGAGTCGTGGTTTTTCCTGGCTCGAATTGCGATGCCGACTGTTACGATGTCATAAGTAATGTTTTGCAGGAGCCGGCGGAGTACGTCTGGCACCAGGAGCGAGAAATAAAAGGCTTTGATGCACTGATTCTTCCGGGCGGGTTTTCCTACGGAGATTACCTCCGTACGGGTGCAATTGCCCGGTTCTCTCCAGTCATGCCGGCGGTGGTCGAATTTGCCAGGCAGGGCGGACTGGTGATTGGTATCTGCAATGGATTCCAGATTTTACTGGAAGCAGGTCTGCTTCCCGGTGCCATGCTTCGTAATCGAAGCCTTACTTTTATCTGCGAACCGGTTTGGCTAAAGGTCAAACGCGTAGACACACCTTTTACCAATCAACTGCAGGAGGAACAGGTATTAAGGATACCTATCGCCCATGGGGAAGGCAATTACTACTGTGATCAAGATACCCTGAAAAGACTTCAGGACGAAGGGCGGATTATCTTCACCTATTGCAGCCCGGAGGGCGTTGAAAACGACATATTCAACCCCAATGGCTCACTGGCCAATATTGCTGGGATAAGCAATGAAAAAGGTAATGTGCTGGGTATGATGCCCCATCCGGAACGCTGCTCGGAAGCGGTGCTGGGCGGGACTGACGGCCTCAATATATTTACTTCCATGTTGAACTGGTGCAGGGAGGTGAGGTTGTAATGAGTGAACTTAGCTATCGTGAGATGGGCCTTTTGGATGAGGAATACGAGAGTATAAAAGCGATTCTAGGGCGTGAACCGAATTACCTGGAATTGGGAATGTTCTCGGTAATGTGGTCTGAACACTGCGGCTACAAGAACTCCCGGCCTCTTTTAAAAAACTTTCCCACCACCGGACCGAGGGTTATTCAGGGACCCGGTGAGAACGCGGGCGTAGTTGATATCGGGGATGACCAAGCCCTGGTTTTTAAAATAGAAAGTCATAACCATCCCTCGGCGATTGAGCCTTACCAGGGTGCGGCCACGGGGGTGGGCGGCATAGTCAGGGACATCTTTACTATGGGAGCCAGGCCGATAGCCAGCCTTAATTCACTTCGTTTTGGCCCCATTGACGATGCGCGGGTACGGCAGCTCTTCTCCGGCGTGGTGGCCGGAATCGCTGGTTACGGTAATTGTCTGGGCATCCCCACGGTGGGTGGAGAAGTATACTTCAATCCCAGTTATCAGGATAATCCACTGGTCAACGCCATGTGCGTAGGACTGGTCAATATTGATGAAATAGCCCTGGCTGTAGCAAGTGATGTGGGTAGCCCGATCATGATTGTCGGTGCCAAGACTGGCCGAGATGGTATTCACGGGGCGACTTTCGCTTCGGAAGAACTATCGGAGAGTTCAGCGGCCAAGAGACCTTCAGTACAGGTGGGTGATCCCTTCATGGAAAAACTGCTTATTGAAGCCTGCCTGCAGCTGATCAAGGAAAACCTGGTTGCTGGAATGCAGGACTTGGGAGCAGCGGGGCTGACCAGTTCAATTGCAGAATCGGCCAGCAAAAAAGGCCGGGGGGTCAAAGTCGATGTTGGCAAAGTTCCGCGTCGGGAGGCCGGAATGATTCCCTACGAGGTCATGCTTTCGGAATCCCAGGAGCGCATGTTGATAGTGCCGCGGCCCGGGAAAGAAGAGCGCATCAGTGAGATATTCACTAAATGGGGGCTGGATGCTACTGTGATCGGTTGGGTAACCGATGACGGGATGTTCAGAGTTTTTGAAGGTGATGAAGAGGTCGGCGCCGTGCCGGTCTCTGCCCTGACTGAAGGGTGCCCGGTTTATATTCGCCAGGGGCAGGAACCATCTTATTACCAGGAATTGCGTGATTTCAATCCTATGGATCTGCCCCCGGTTTCATTGCGGGAAAGCTTGTTGAAACTGCTATCTTCACCTAATATAGCCAGTAAAAGATGGGTATATAGACAGTATGATCACCAGGTTATGACCAATACGTCAATACTGCCCGGTGATGGTGACGCAGCGGTTTTGCGTATAAAAGGCGGGAAAAAGGGCGTTGCTCTGGTCACAGACTGCAACGGCCGCCTGGTTTACCTTGATCCGTACCAGGGGGGTATGCAGACGGTCAGCGAAGCAGCCCTCAACCTGGCTTGCGTTGGTGCAAAACCGCTGGCGCTAACAAATTGCTTGAATTTTGGAAGTCCTGAGAAACCTCAGGTGTACTGGCAGATGGAAAATGCCATCAGGGGCATGGCTGAAGCGGCCCGGGTCCTTGAAACGCCGGTGGTCAGCGGCAATGTTAGCCTCTATAATGAAAGCGCTGAACGGGCTATATTCCCCACCCCGGTCGTAGGAATGGTAGGCCTTTTAGAAGACATAGAACAGCGCCGTGGGATGTCTTTCCAGCAGGAGGGCGACCTGGTCGTATTATTGGGAGACCTCAGGGACGAATTGGGGGGATCGGAGCACCTTTACGTGGCTTACGGGCATGAAAAGGGTAGGGTGCCGGTGATTCACCTGGACCAGGTAAAGGCATTGATAGCGCTGCTAGTAAATTTGGGTCGTGACCAGATCCTGTCTTCTGCCCATGATATTTCCGACGGGGGATTGGCCATAGCAATGGCGGAATCAGCTATCAAGGGCAGTATCGGATTTGAGGTCGATATACCTGCAGAGATAAAACGCTGGGACGGGATACTGTTTTCGGAAGCCCCTGGTAGAGTGGTAGTCAGCGTCAAGCCGTCAAATATTGATCAACTAGTATCTGAAGCCCAGCGGTCAAATGTTCGCGCCCTGATCCTTGGCCATGTGGGAGGCAATGATCTGGTTTTCAGAGGCAATGGAGAAGAGCTCGTATCGCTGGCGCTGGCTGAAGCCGCGCGGATCTGGGAGGGAGCGATAGAGTGTTTTATGAAGTAGATGACAAATTTCATGACGAGTGCGGAGTCTTTGGCATCTTTTTGAACGAACCGGAGAGCGATACGGATGCTGCCCGCATCGCTTTCTATGGACTCTACGCGCTGCAGCACCGAGGGCAGGAAAGCGCTGGTATAGCCGCTGCCAATGGAAAACAAATCAATCTGCAGAAAGGCATGGGGCTGGTCACCGAGGTGATGACTACCGAGCATATCAAGAACTTAAAGGGAAGCATCGCAATCGGGCACGTGCGCTATTCTACAACCGGTTCCAGTTCGCAGGTTAATGCTCAGCCTCTGGTTTTTCACTATCTGAATGGAATGATGGGGGTTGCACATAACGGAAATCTGGTCAATACTGTGGAGCTTCGGCGGCGGCTTGCGACCTACGGGTCTGTATTCCAGACTACGACAGACACCGAAGTCGTGGCTAATCTACTGGCCCGCTATTCCCAGGACCAGATGGAAGACGCACTGGCTAAAGTCATGATTGATATGAAAGGTGCCTACGCCCTGGTTATTATGAGCGAGGACCGCCTGGTAGGCGTGCGTGATCCCATGGGAATAAGACCGTTATGCCTGGGGGAAATTAGCGGCAGTTATGTCCTGGCTTCAGAATCAGCGGCTTTGGATACTATCGGCGCCAGGTTTATCCGCGATGTGAATCCCGGAGAAATAATCGTCATCGACAAGAGCGGGCTGCGCTCGCTGCAGGTATTCAATTCTCCTCAGAGCGCGAACTGCATATTCGAGTATATATATTTTGCACGTCCCGACAGTACCATTGATGGGATAAACGTTTACCAGGCTCGGCGTGAAACCGGTCGCAGGCTAGCCCGTGAAGCGCTTATCGATGCAGATCTGGTTATTTCTGTACCCGACTCGGGAACCTCCTCTGCTCTGGGCTATGCGGAAGAAGCGGGACTGCCTTTTGAGGAAGGGCTCATGAAGAACCGTTATGTTGGACGCACCTTTATTCAACCCAGTCAAAAGATGAGGGAAATAGGAGTACGGCTAAAGCTCAATCCTATCGAAGAAGTAGTAAGCGGCAAGAGAATTGTGATGGTTGACGACTCTATCGTCAGGGGAACCACCAGCAAAAAGATAGTTCAAATGCTGCGTGATTCCGGTGCCAGCGAAGTGCACATGGTTGTGGCGTCACCTCCTACCAGGTATCCCTGCTATTATGGTATAGATACATCCAGACGCGAAGAGCTGATTGCCAGCACCATGGATGAAAGTGAGATAGAAAAATTTATAGGCGCTGACAGTCTCCATTACCTTTCCATGGAAGGTTTGATAGAGTCGCTGGGTCAGAAAGGCAACCGCTTCTGCATGGCGTGCTTTGATGGTAAATACCCCATTAAAATTGAAATCTGAACAAACACATTAATTGATAAAATATATTTTTGGAGGTCAAGCATGGGAAATGATGGCCTGGATTACAAGGCATCTGGTGTAGATATTGATGCCGCCAACCGTTCGGTGGACTTGATAAAGAAATGGGTCAGCCGGACCCGCCGCCCTGAAGTCCTAGCCGATATAGGATCTTTCGGCGGGTTTTTTGCTCTAGACAGCAAAAAATTTCAGGAACCGGTCCTGGTATCCGGAACGGACGGAGTAGGAACCAAGCTTAAAATAGCGCAGATGATGGGTATCCACGACACGGTGGGAATAGATCTAGTGGCTATGTGTGTCAATGACATCCTTGTTCACGGAGCAGAGCCGCTTTTCTTTCTAGACTATATTGCCCTTGGTAAACTGAAGCCTGAACTTATCGAGGATTTGGTGAAAGGTATTAGCCAGGGCTGCGTCGAAGCGGGCTGCGCATTAATCGGCGGGGAAACAGCTGAAATGCCTGGTTTTTACGATGACCAAAAATACGATCTGGCCGGGTTTGCTGTCGGTGTCGTGGAAAAAAGTAAACTGCTGGACGGCAGCCTGGTAAAAGCTGGTGATATTATACTGGGCCTTAAATCTTCCGGCCTGCATTCCAACGGTTACTCCCTGGCGCGTTCGGCCCTGCTGGAAAATGGCGGGCTGCGTTTGGAACAAGAGGTTTCGGAGCTGGGAAGGACTCTGGGCGAGGAATTACTGCAGCCCACTCGCATATATGTACCAATCATCCGCCAGCTGCTTGGTGAGCTTGAGGTGGCGGCAATGGCGCATATTACTGGTGGAGGTATTCAAGAGAATTTGGCCCGTGTAATTCCAGATGGCTTGGGAGCAGTTATAGATGCCTCCAATCTGATTATCCCTCCGATATTTGAGCTGATTGAGCGCCTGGGACGGGTCAATCGCAGCGAGATGTTTAGGACGTTTAATATGGGCATCGGATTCTTGATCATAATCGATAAAGACCTTGCAGATAAGGCGATTAGCATATTAGCCGACCAGGGTGAAGTAGCTTTGAAGGTGGGAGTCGTCTCCGGGGATCAAAAAGGAGTCATCATAGCATGATAAGGTTGAGGGAATCCGGCCGGATTAATCTAGCCGTCATTGCATCAGGAAGAGGCAGTAATTTCGATGCAATCTATAATGCGATACAGCGTGGGGATCTGAATGCCCGGATTCTTATTGTGATTAGCGACAATCATGAGGCTCCGGTGCTCGAGAAAGCGGTGGAGCGGGGCATTGCGGCAAGAGCCGTTATACCAGGGGATTTTGAGGACCGCGATAGCTACGAAGCCATGATAATAGGTCTTCTGAAGGAATCCGATATAGAAATAGTGGCCCTGGCTGGATATATGCGCCTGGTAGGACCAGGGTTTTTAAGGGCCTTTCCTCAGCGGATAATAAACATTCATCCCGCCCTTCTGCCCTCGTTTACCGGCCTGCATGCTCAGAAGCAGGCTCTGGATTACGGGGTGCGGTTCAGCGGCTGTACAGTACATATCGTTGATAAAGGCATGGATACCGGGCCTATTATTTTACAGGAGGTTGTGCCAGTTCTTCCAGATGATGATGAAGAAAGTTTGAGCCAGCGCATCCTTTTAGAAGAACATAAAACCTACTGGCGTGCCCTGCAGCTTATAGCTGAGGGACGCGTCTTCTTGGATGGACGTAAAGTAATAATTTCCTGATTAGAAAGGGTGAGAGCAATGAAGCGTGCTTTAATCAGTGTATCAAACAAAGAAGGGGTGGTGGAATTCGCCCGGGGCTTAAGCGGTCTGGGTTATGAGATCATATCTACAGGCGGCACTTATAACACCCTCATGGAGGCCGGTGTAGCTGTCACCAAAGTCAGTGATATTACAGGATTTCCCGAAATCCTGGATGGACGGGTCAAAACTCTTCACCCCAGCATCCACGGAGGCATCCTAGCCCTGCGCAATGAGGACCACCTAAATCAGCTTAATAATAATCAAATCGATACTATCGATATAGTGGCCGTAAACCTGTATCCTTTTCGTGAGACCATCATGAAACCGGGAGTCAGCAGGGAAGAGGCTATTGAGAATATAGATATCGGTGGTCCGAGTATGGTGAGGTCAGCAGCCAAGAATTTTGCACATGTCGTGGTAGTGGTAAAACCAGAATTTTATCATATGGTTCTGGATAAACTGACCAGGCAGGGAGATGTTGATCAAGAAACCAGGCTTCGCCTGGCCCTGGAGGCTTTCAGCCATACAGCTGCTTATGACGCGATGATCAGCAATTACCTGGCAAATCAGGCTGGAGTGAATCTTGGCGAGCACCTTGTGTTAGCCGGCCAAAAAGTATACGATTTGCGTTACGGGGAGAACCCCCATCAAAAAGCAGGCTTTTACAAAGATATGAATCCCAGCCTGGGCCTGGCTGATGCCAGCCAGCTCAATGGCAAGGAGCTTTCCTATAATAACATAATCGATACTGAGGCGGCCTGGTCGCTCGTTAAGGAGTTCAAGGAACCAGCCTGTGTTATAATCAAACATACTAATCCCTGCGGCACGGCGAAGGCCTCTACCCTTGAAGAAGCCTATGATCTAGCCTTTGGGGCTGATCCATTGTCTGCTTATGGAGGGATAATAGCCTTTAATGGCAAGGTTGATGCGGCAACTGCGAAAAAAGCCTCCGAACCTTTCATGGAGGTGATGATCGCTCCCGCTTATGACCAGGATGCCCTGGAGATTCTGCGGAAGAGAAAGAACCTCAGGGTATTGCAACTGCCGGTAGCAGAACCTCCCCAGTTGCAGGTGCGCAGTGTTGAGGGGGGCTTTGTTGTTCAGGAGTATGATCTGGGGGATGAGGCTATGAACGACCTTCAGGTCATAACCAGGATAGCTCCCAGCCAGGAGCAGCTAGAAGACCTGAAGTTCGCCTGGAAAATTGTTAAACATGTTAAATCAAATGCAATTGTGGTGGCAAAAAATAAAACTACCATCGGTGTGGGCGCCGGGCAGATGAACCGGGTCGGCTCTGCTGCCATAGCTCTGGAACAGGGCGGAGAAAAATGCCGTGGGGCAGTACTGGCTTCAGATGCATATTTCCCTTTCAAAGACACAGTTGAGCTGGCTGCTCGTTATGGCATAAAGGCTATTATCCAGCCGGGTGGCTCTGTACGTGATCAGGAGAGCATCGATGAATGCAACCGGCATGGTATAGCTATGGTTTTTACCGGGGTGCGCCACTTCAAACATTAAATTGGGGTCCGAGGTGAGTGAAGATGCCGACAAAAATAGTGATGGTAGTCGGGCAAGGCGGCAGAGAGCATGCGCTGGTTTGGAAACTGGCGCAGAGCCCGCAGGTCAAAAAGATATTCGTGGCTCCGGGTAATCCGGGTATGGCAGCTTTAGCGGAATGCATCGATATAGGTGTCGAAGATATTGACGGACTGGAAGCTTTTGCTGTGGGTAATCGAGTGGATCTAACTGTAATTGGCCCGGAAATTCCGCTCATGGCGGGGCTGGCAGACCGATTGAGAGCGGCGGGACTTTTGGTTTTCGGACCCAGTGCTGCGGCAGCCCGCCTGGAAGGCAGTAAAGTCTTTGCCAAAGAGCTCTTTAAGAAATACCATATACCTACGGCTAAATTCGAATCATTTAACGATTTGGCAGCCGCCAGGGATTATGCCCGCAGATTCAGCGAACAGGGGCTCCAGGTGGTTATTAAGGCAGACGGCTTGGCCGCCGGCAAGGGAGTAGTGGTTGCCGATAGCTGGGAGGAAGCTGAACAAGCCCTGGAGGACATTATGCTGCACCGCCGATTTGGTTCATCCGGGGATAAAGTAATAGTAGAGGAATGCCTTCAGGGAGAAGAAGTGAGTTTCTTCGCTCTAACTGATGGGAAGCAGTTCATTCCCCTACTGGCAGCCCAGGATCATAAACGGATATATGACAACGATGAAGGGCCCAACACAGGCGGCATGGGTGCTTATGTCAATCCACCGATTTTTACCCCCGAACTTCAAGATAAAGTCATTGAAACTATAATCAAGCCGGTTATTTCAGCCATGGAGCAGGAAGGCTGTCCTTATCAGGGGGTTCTGTATGCGGGATTGATGATCACCAGTGACGGACCACAGGTTCTGGAATTTAATGCCCGTTTCGGCGATCCAGAAACCCAGGCATTGATGCCTATGATAGAAGGAGATATATATACTATCTTTGAAGCCGCTGCCGGGTCCGGTAAGCTGGGGGAATGCCGGGTGAACTGCATGGAAGGCGGCTGTGTCTGCGTTGTACTGGCATCTGGCGGATATCCTGGCTCTTTTGAAACCGGCAAAATCATTGAAGGTCTGGATAGCTTGGACCAGGAGACCCTGGTGTTTCATGCCGGGACTTCTATGAAGGAAGACCGTCTGGTTACCAGCGGAGGCCGCGTACTGGCTGTGGTATGCCGGGGCAGAGATACAGCTTCGGCTATAAGCCGGGTTTATGAAGAAATTCAACATATATCATTTGCGGGCATGCATTACAGAAACGATATCGGCAAAAAAGCCTTAAAGTAAGGAGAAATTTTTCATGGCAATGATTATGGCTGTTTCACTGGACATAGTCTTTCACGCCGTGCTTGAATTCTTGAAAGTCACATTCTTTATGGGCATACCCTTTATTTTCATACTCGGGTATATGAAGAAAAAAACTGTGTATTCACTGCCCTGGATCGTGTCGGGTCTCTTGATACTGGCAGTTCTAGGCCTGTATGTTAATTTGCTGATAGATCTGCCCCAGCGCATCGAAGTTCGCAGGATCGTGAGCGAAGGCGGGGCGCTGGTAGCGGAAGGAAATTACGATGCTGCTATAGAAGAATACGTTAAGCTTGAAAAACTTGGCAAAGAAAAGGACATGCAAAAGTATATGTCCGCAGCATTGAAGGAAAAACAGGCGGCACAAGATTTGTGGCTAGCCCAGCAGTTTTACGCTGAAGGTAAAAATGAAGAAGCCCTACTGCTCTTGCGTTCCATCCCATCCGATACCAGGGCCTCACGTGACGCAGAACGCTTGAGAAAAGAACTGGGGGGCTAAAGGACTTTCATTCAGGAGGAGCCAGGTGCAGGTTACATTGGACATGGTCAAGAGCAACCCTATCGTTCAGCAGTTTATGCAGATCGGCAATAAGTTTATCGGCCACATTGGTGCAATTGAACACAGTATGCATCATGCCGAGCTTACTTCTTCACTTTGCGCTCAGGTCCTGGAAACACTGGGCTATAGTAAAAGGGAAGTGGAATTAGGCGCTATTGCAGGATACTTGCACGACATTGGCAATCTGGTTAACCGGTATGGACACGGACTTTCTGGTGCTATAATTGCTTTTCAAATTCTGCTCGATATGGGCATGGACCCCGAAGAGATCGCTCTGATAATGGGTGCTATAGGCAATCACGAAGAACACGCAGGGGGAAGGGCTATTAATACACTGGCTGCCGCTTTGATCTTAGCCGACAAGTCAGATGTAAACCGCTCTCGGGTTCGCAAACAGGACTTCGCTACTTTTACAACCCGGGACCGGGTCAACTATGCGGTGAGCGACTCGCAGCTTGAGGTAGACGCCCAGGGGAAAAAAATATCCATGAAGATCCAGATCGATACCCAGGTATGTTCTGTGATGGAGTATTTTGAGATATTTTTAACTAAAATGCTGATGAGCAGGCGAGCAGCCGAATTTCTCGGATGTGAATTTGCTCTTCTGGTCAATGACAATCGCCTATTGTAGTATTGCAAACGCTTTTGTTATCATTGGAAAAACTGATTATATGAAATCTAGAGGGGAATAGGATGAACAAGAGAATGGTACCTAAAGGAATGCGAGATCTTTTACCCAACGAGGTTAAGGTTCGCAGGCATATGGAGAAGAAAATAAGCGCCTTGTTCAGGAGCTTTGGATATAAGGAGATAATAACTCCGACATTTGAGTATTTAGATGTTATCGAAGGCGGCACCGGCAACAGCATTCGCAAGGAACTCTATCTCTTTATGGACCGGGACGGAGAAATTCTCTCCTTAAGGCCAGAGATGACTGTAGCCATTGCCAGGCTTGCTGCCACCTATCTGCAGCAAGAATTCCTGCCCCAGCGCCTATATTACAGTGCCAATGTATTTCGACATGTTCAGCCCCATCTGGCACAATATCGTGAGTTCTGGCAGATGGGCATTGAGCTTCTGGGAGCGTCAGGAGTATGGGCGGATGCAGAAATAATCACCATTGCTACCAGGAGTATGCGCGCTCTGGGGCTCGATGACATTAAAATAAGCCTTAATCAGATAGAAATTTTTAACAGCCTGCTGGCGGATTGCAACCTGGCACCCCAGCACCGGGAGATCATAAGGAAGCAGATCGAGGAAAAAGATCTGGTAGCCCTGGGCCGTATTTTAGAAGACCTTCCTATCAGCGACCAGCTGAAAGAAAGTATTGCCATGCTGCCGGTTCTGCATGGTGGGCTTGACGTGTTGGGGCGTATCCCCTATCTACAGAAAAACCGTAAAGCCAGTCAGGCGGCTCAGGAACTGGAAAAGGTTTACGAGGCACTGCGGATCAGCGGCGTTATTGACAGCATCGTGGTGGATATGGGCGTATTAAGAGGGTTGGACTATTATACTGGAATTGTCTTTGAAGGTTATTCACCAAGACTGGGCTATGGACTGCTCGGAGGAGGGCGTTATGACAGCCTGCTGGGGCAGTTCGGCTTCGATTCACCGGCCACCGGATTTGCTATGGGCCTCGATCGATTGGCCCTGGTTTTAAATAAACAGGAAAAAGAGCCGGTGCGCTACCTGATTGGCGGCTTTGATCTGCCCAGCATGGTTGCTGAAGCCGACCGACTCAGGGAACAGGGATGGATTGTTGAAGTGGATTGCCAGGGTCGTCCCCGAGCGGTCTTGGAAGAACAGATAAAAGAGCACCTTGAATACAGTCTGCTTTTCTTTGATAAATAACCGTACGACAGCAATACTGGGAGGATTCAAATGCAACCAGAATACTTGACTATAGCACTTTCCAAGGGCACTCTGCTTAAGCCCACCATGAGCCTTTTCAGGCGTATAGGGCTGCCTGTCGAAGGCGTTGATGAAGACAGCCGCAGCATGGTGTTCAATTTTGACGGGCAGAATATAAAATACATCATGTGCCGTCCTACTGATGTGCCGACTTATGTGGAGCAGGGAGCTGCTGATCTGGGCATCGTAGGTAAGGATGTCATAGTCGAACAAGGTAAGGACATCTTTGAAATGGTGGATCTGGCTTATGGCTACTGCAGATTTGTGGTTGCTGGTCCAGAAGCTATGAAAAATACAAGCATCCGTGAGTTAAACTACAAGCGAGTAGCTACCAAGTTCCCAGTGGTGGCTGAACAGTTCTTCCGGGAACAGGGGCTTCAAGTAGAAATAATCAAGCTGCATGGAAATGTTGAATTAGCGCCCATAATGGGACTGGCTGATATGATCGTTGATCTGGTCTCAACTGGGCGAACCTTGAAAGAGAATAATCTAATAGAGCTATTGCCTATCATGGCATCGACTACCCGTCTCATCTGTAATCGGGTTAGCTATCGGACCAAGCATGAACAGGTGCAGCCATTGATAGAATCATTGCAAAATGAATTAAAAGGGGGTAAGCAGGATGAAAGTTAGACGTATTTTGGGCTCCGGAAATGAACTGAAAGACTACCTGGAATCAGGTTATGCTGATATTAAGAGTTTTGAAGAAGCGGTTGCGGATATCGGTCGGAGGGTGAAAGAGACAGGCGATGAGGCAGTATTTGAGTTCTGTCAAAGATTTGATGGTGCGCCTATAACAGTCGATAATTTCAGAGTAAGTGATTCAGAGATAGATGAAGCTTATGAAAAAGTAGATGATGAATACATATTTGCACTCAGGGCAGCTATTGACAATATTAACGGGTTTCACAGCAAACAGATGCGGACGTCCTGGTTGGAGCCTAATGAGAAAGGGGTGCTCCTTGGACAGATGTTTAGACCCCTGCATAGGGTAGGGATCTACGTGCCGGGAGGAACCGCTGCTTATCCTTCTTCAGTGTTGATGAATGCGATTCCCGCACAGGTTGCAGGAGTGGAGCAGATTGTCATGGTTAGCCCACCGGATAAAAACGCCAGGCTCAATCCCTATACCCTGGTGGCTGCCGCCGAGCTAGGTCTAGAAGAGATATATAAGATGGGCGGAGCACAGGCTGTTTTTGCCCTGGCATGGGGAACTGATCAGGTCAAAAAAGTTGACCTCATAAGCGGGCCGGGCAATATCTATGTAACCCTGGCCAAGAAGATGGTCTACGGAGATGTAAATATTGATATGCTGGCCGGACCCAGTGAGATTTTGATTATAGCCAACGCAAAGGCCAATCCTGCCTATATAGCAGCGGATTTGATGTCTCAAGCCGAGCATGACATACTGGCCCGCAGCGTACTGGTGACGGATTCTCCTGAGCTTCTGGATGAGGTCGATGCGGAGCTGGAAAAACAGATTCAAGATTTAAGCAGGCGGGAGATAATTGAAAAGTCATTAAAGGATTACGGAGCTTTTATCCTGGTCAATGATATCTACGAGGCTTGTAATGTGGCTAACCGGTTCGCGCCAGAGCATCTGGAACTGCTGGTGGACAATCCTTTTGACTTGCTGAGTCGTATTCACAATGCCGGGGCAATATTTATGGGACCCTATACCCCGGAACCGGTTGGCGATTACTATGCCGGCCCCAACCACATACTACCTACCAGCGGCACGGCCAGGTTCTATTCCCCGGTGACGGTAGATACATTCAGAAAAAGTTCCAGTTTGCTGTATTATTCAGAAGCCGGGATTCGTGAAGACGCTGAAAACATTATGAAACTGGCCAAAGTTGAAGGGCTTACGGCACATGCCAATTCGATCTGGATGCGGGTTAAAGACTAATTGAGTGAGAGGGAGGGGTAGAAGCCATGGAACAGACACGACGTGGAGAGGTTCAGCGCCAAACCAGTGAAACCGAGGTGCTTGTGCAGTTGGAGCTGGATGGGACGGGTAAATATCAGATAGACACTGAGATACCTTTTCTTAACCACATGCTTACGTTACTATCAGTTCACAGCCTGTGTGACCTCATCGTTACCGCTCGGGGGGACATAGACGTGGATGATCACCATACCGTCGAAGACATAGGCATCTGCCTGGGCGACGCCCTGCGCCTGGCGCTTGGTGAAAAAAGAGGGATCAAGCGTTACGGGGAAGCGACAGTGCCAATGGATGAATCCCTGGCACGCGTGGTAATCGATTTTTCCGGTCGGCCCTGTCTGGTTTACGAAGTTCACCTGGACAGACAGCAGATGGGTAATATGGCGGTTGAAAACATTAAAGAATTCTTTCAGGCCTTATCCAATCATGCTGGAATGAACCTGCATATAGATCTCTTGCGGGGCAGCAATGCTCATCACAAAATTGAAGCAGTGTTCAAGGCTTTTGCCAGGGCTTTGAAATCTGCTATCGAAATGGAGCCTCGCCTGGAAGGCGTGTGGTCCTCAAAAGGTAACTTGTAGAATTCTTCAGGTACTATTTAATCGGAGGAATAGAATTGATAGCCATTATTGATTATGGTATGGGAAATCTGGCCAGCGTGCAGAATGCTCTTATGAAACTGGGATACCCGACATTCACAACCAATAAGGCGGAGGACATCCTGGAAGCTCGAGGGGTGATTCTCCCTGGTGTAGGTGCTTTCGGGGATGCCATCGACAACCTGCGCAGTCTGGAGCTGGACCAGACTATCTATCAAATAGTTGACCGCAAAATACCGTTTTTAGGAATATGCCTGGGGCTGCAGCTTTTGTTCAGCGTCAGCGAAGAGAACGGCCTGCATCAAGGCCTGGGTATTCTGCCGGGTCGTGTCAAGCGATTTGAGCTGCCATCCCAGTACAAAATCCCTCACATGGGCTGGAACCAGGTGGTGACTGCTCAGAGCGCGCGCCTGTTCTCGGGTATTCCCCAGGACAGCCATTTTTATTTTGTTCACTCATACCATGTAGTGCCCGAAGATCATGCCTGCATAGCCGGAAGGTGCAGTTACGGTTACGACTTTGTCTGCGCGGTTGAAAAAGGCAACGTCATGGGCACCCAGTTTCACCCGGAAAAGTCCAGTCAAAGAGGTTTACAAATTCTTAAGAATTTTGGAGAGATGATCAATTGATAATATATCCTGCCATTGACTTAAAGGATGGACAGTGCGTCCGACTGGTGCAGGGGCGTGCCGAAGATAAAACCGTATACGGATCAGATCCTGCTCATATGGCGAGCGGATTTGAACAGCAGGGAGCACGCTATCTGCATGTTGTCGATCTGGACGGGGCATTTAAAGGAGAACCGGGTAACCTGGACGCTATTCGAGCTATCTCCAGTGCTATCACAATACCTTTCCAGGTAGGAGGGGGCCTGAGATCGCGGGATAATGTGCTGGCTCTTTTAAACTGTGGCGCAGCCCGCGTAATCATTGGTACTCGCGCGGTGAGCAGCCCGGAGTTTCTTCAAAGCCTTATTGAAGAATTTGGACCAGAAAAGATTGTTGTAGGCATCGATGCCCGGGACGGAATGGTAGCTATACAAGGGTGGGTTGAAGTTTCGAGCCTGCATGCTGTGGATTTTGGCCGTCAGATGAAGGATTTGGGTGTGAAAACAGCAGTGTTTACTGATGTGTCGAGGGACGGACTTCTGCAGGGTCCAAACCTGGATTCTATTCGGACTATGGCTGTTGAGACCGGCTTGGAGATAATAGCGTCAGGCGGAGTATCAAGCCTTGAAAACATTCGTGATCTAAAAGCGATGGAGAGGTTGGGCGTTGGGGGTGCCATCATAGGTAAAGCTTTGTATGAAGGTAAAATTAGCCTGCCCCATGCCCTGGAGGAAGCAACTGATTAAAATGAGGTAGATAACAATGCTGGCCAAGAGAATCATTCCCTGCCTCGATGTTCATGAGGGCAGGGTAGTAAAAGGAATAAACTTCATAAATTTGCGGGATGCTGGAGATCCAGTGGAACTGGCAGCTTTCTATGATGCAGAAGGCGCCGATGAAGTGGTGTTTCTTGACATAAGTGCTTCTTATCAAGGTCGTAAGACGATGGTGGAAGTGGTAAAACAAACCGCCCGGGAAGTATTCATTCCTTTCGCAGTGGGTGGTGGAATCCGTAATATTGATGATATCCGCAATATGCTAAAGGCTGGTGCTGATAAAGTATCTATTAATTCTGCGGCTATCCGGGACCCCGATTTGATTAAAGAAGGTGCGCATAAATTTGGCAGCCAGTGTATCGTAGTGGCGATAGACGCGCGCTCGACCGGGAAAGGCTCCTGGGAAGTGTTTATAGAAGGCGGCCGGGTGCCCACGGGAATTGACGCATTGGATTGGGCACGCAAGGTCGAGAAACTGGGAGCCGGTGAGATACTCTTAACCAGCATGGATAGGGATGGCACCAAAGATGGTTACGACCTGCCTTTAACTGCCGCCATAAGTGAAGCAGCCGGCATCCCAGTCATAGCTTCGGGAGGAGCTGGCAATCTGCAGCATCTTTACGAGGCCATTGACATGGGGAAGGCAGATGCGGTGCTTTGCGCGTCGATTTTCCATTACCGGGAATATACTGTTAAAGAGGCCAAAGATTATTTGGCGGCTAAAGGAGTTGCAGTGAGGATATGAGCGGAGCAAATATTATCGACCAGATCAAATTTGACCAGCATGGCTTGGTTCCGGCTGTCATTCAGGATGCTGACAGCGGCCGTGTAGTAATGATGGCATATATGAACAGGGAATCTTTAAACAAAACCATTGAGACGGGCAAGACCTGCTTCTACTCCCGCAGTCGGCAGGAATTATGGACAAAGGGCGAAAGCTCAGGACACGTCCAAATAGTAAAAGATATCTTTTATGATTGTGATGAAGATAGTCTGCTGATCCAGGTCGAGCAAGTGGGGGTGGCCTGCCACACGGGCCATTACTCCTGCTTTTATCGCAGTATTAACGGTCAGGAGCAGGATCTGGCCGTATTAAACATGGACAGAGTCTACGCTGAAGGGAAAAACGGACCGGGCATTCTCTACGAATTATATGATATTATTACCGCGCGCAAGGAGACTATGCCGGCCGGTTCATATACTGCTTACTTGTTCGAAAAGGGCCTGGATAAAATCCTAAAAAAAATCGGAGAAGAGTCAGCCGAAGTGATTATTGCCTCTAAGAACCAGGATAAGTCAGAGCTGATCTATGAAGCTTCAGACCTTATCTATCATCTGCTGGTACTGCTGGTTCAAAAAGGGGTAGATTTACCTGAAATTTTTGCCGAACTACGTTCCAGGCGTTAGATAGCTTCATTTAAGTAATAACAGAATAAATCCCGCTGCTTTCCCTTGTACGGTTGGTTGCGGGATTTGATTATTTATAGCGCTGGCCTGCGGTCTGAACTTGCTTTGACAGCTTAAACCTCTGTCTGAACCTGAGGAGCTTCGGCAGATGGATTTTTAAAACGCGAAACTCTTAGCCAACCAATGCGCAGTCCTTCCATCCTTATGACCTCAAGCTTCAAGTCCCCCTGAGTAATGCAGTCGCCTTCACGGGGACGTTTGCCGAGCTTGCCAAATACAAAACCTGCAAGTGTATTGAAATCGTTGTCTTCTTCATCATCAAGATCCAGACCGAATTCTCGAACCGCATCATCAAACAGCATAAGTCCGTTCACCAGCATGGAACCATCTTCCTGAGGAACGACCAAGGGCTCCTCCTCATCGAACTCATCCTGTATTTCTCCAACCAGTTCTTCAAGAATATCTTCCATAGTTACCAGGCCGGCGGTACCGCCATATTCATCCAGAACCATGGCAAGGTGCTGATGGCGCCTCTGGAACTCGGCCATAAGGCGGTCGACCGGCATACCTTCAGGAATATATATGATGTCCCTTTTAATATCAGCAATATTTTCGATCGGTGAAGAACGAAACAGCAGGTCTTTGATATGAATCAACCCTATAACATTATCGGGGTTTCCTTCAATCAACGGAAATCGGGTATGCCCCGCTTCGCGTGCACGTTCCATATTATCTTCCATGCTCAGAGTGGCGTCCAAAAAAACAACATCCGGCCGAGGAACCATGATTTCCTCGGCCACTCTTTCTTCAAAGCGAAAAACATTCTGCAAAAGTTCCTGCTCGGTCTGGTTTATCTGGCCGCCGTGGTAGCTTTCCGCTATGATCATGCGCAGTTCTTCTTCGGTATGGCTGATATCGTGGGCGCTGTCTGCTTTCAAACCGAGAAAAGCAACTACCCGGTTGGCCGTACCGTTGAGAAGCGCGACTGCCGGGTAGAAAACGTAATAAAACTTTCGCATCGGCCCACCCAAGAGCAATGCCATTGACTCCGCTTTTTGAATGGCCAGGGTTTTGGGCGCTTGTTCTCCGAAAACCACATGCATAAAGGTTATCAGCGAGAAGGCGATAAAGAAGGCTATGGTGTGCTGCAGAGCAGGAGAAGCGATGCCCCAGGCGGAAAAGGCCGGCAGCAGAAGGGAGACAATAGCCGGCTCGCCTAGCCAGCCCAGACCCAGGCTGGCTAGGGTAATACCTAACTGGCTTACTGATAGGTATTCATTTATGTGGCTTAAGCACTCCTGTACAGCAACAGCTCTACGGTTGCCCTCTTCCACGAGCTGGATAATGCGTGTAGGTCGAACTCTGACAAAAGCAAACTCGGCAGCAACAAAAAAACCATTAAGCAGTATTAGCACCAGTGCAGCCAATATTTTCAGGCTGCTGTACCAGAATGTACCTTCTATCATGGAGCAGCAGTCTCCTCATAAATCAAATACTGAAATTAGTCCGTAACCAAAAACTATTTCCTAGGAACTAATCTGTGCTATACAGCATATTACCATTCAGCTACATATTAGCACAAAAAAGCTGGAAAGTGATGGTTATCAAACTAAAAAGCGGGGCCGGATTAATCCGGCCCCGCGAGAACTCCTATTGTACGGGAATATGAAGGCTGTTTGTCAGGGTCAGGTCTGACAGCTGAAAAGTTTCGATAATCTCGTCTGATAGAGTATACAAGGTGTCATTGATGTAAAGGATCCTCTGGATATTCCGACCGCTTTCATACCAGTAGTCTCCAGCCTTCATGTAGTCTTCAGCTGATAAATGGCTGACGCGACCCCGCAGTTGAAGACCGTTTTGAAGGTCGATGTTGTAGATATAAGCACCCTGGAAAGCGAAAGTGCCGTATTCGAGCGCGCTGTCAGGATAAGAACCATGTGGATTATCGAGCTCCATAACCGTTGCTGGGAAGGCCAGCAGGTTTTTCTCCCGCGAAAACAGCAGCGCTTTATGGTTGCGCAGCAGTTCGGAATCGCTGCCCCGAGCTCCGATAATTGAACGGGAGATTTCTACCGGATTGTTCACATTACTGACATCGAAAAGGGCCAGCTTTAGACCCTGGTAGTATGCCTGGCTGCCGCCGCTATTGTTCTTGATTTCAACAGTATCTTTGCCAAATCCGATTATATGGTTTTCATCATAGGGATGCAGATAGTCACTATAGCCGGGGATTTTAAGCTTGCCCAGAATTAATGGCTGTTCAGGTGTACTCATATCAATCACGAAAAAGGGATCGACATTACGGAAGGTAACCATATAGGCTCGGTTTCCCATAAAACGGGTGGAGTAAATCTTTTCGCCGGGAGCAATCCCGGTAAGTCTTCCGATAACCTGTAAATTTTGATCTAAAACAAAAACATTATTCTGAGATATATTGTCACCGCTTCCCCACAATTCTCCGGTAGTGGTTGCAATACGGAAATTACCCTGGTATTCATCCATGGAGAACTGGTTGATGATGGTGCCCGGCACTTCGCCCTGACCAGCATAAGAAACCTGGCCGTAATCCAAATTAAAGCAATGAATCAGTGTTTTAGACTCATAACTGGGAACTGCGCTATCCTCAATATAATTATAATTGTAATCGCTTAGAGCCACATAAAGCTTCTGGGGAGAGGCATAGATGTTGTCACCATTGCCCAAAAAACTCTCTACCTGGGCAGGCAGGCTGCTGTCAGCCAGGTTGACTCCGGCCACCATGACAAAGTTGGGATAAACATATCCCGGACAGTAAGATATCTTATTATAGTCCAGGTCTGTCATAGTGCCACCCAGGGCGCTGTCCCGATAGCGGGGAGTGATGTATTGATTATTTTGTATCCAGTACCAGTTCAGGTAACGGTTGCTCACCAGATAAAGAGAAGAACCAACTTTCCGGGAGGAGAGATAATTGCCTTCTAACTCCACCTCTCGCACTTTGCTGGGCATGCTCCGTTCATGAATATCATAGACGATGGCACGAGTAGTTTCCATAGTGTATTGAGGCGGATAAATCGCTATATTTTTTTCTGCAGGGTATGGTTGATGTATTGGTATTCTAGTATAATACTGGCCGATCACAACTAACTGATCGCCGTCCACATATAGTTCCATAGGGGTAAAATCAGGGTCGTTAAGACTGATCTGCGATACCATTGCCATCTGGTTGGCTGGATAGGCATTGATAATAAGCAGGCGCTTTCCGTTGACCTGATAAATATACTGGCCGTCGGTTTTAACCAGGTCGGCCTCGTCGACCCCTTCAACCTGGGTATTGGTCGAAGAATAATCATTGGCATCGGCCGAGCCGAGTCCCGAAGGTGCAGCTTCCGCTGCGCTTTTTTCAACCGCACCCGTTTCCGGTGCCATCATCAGGTAATCATCGCGGTAACCTAATTGGTCCTGACACCCCTTTAACAGTTCTAACAATTGTGCTTTTGAACCAACTTTGGGCAGCTCGGGAGCGCTGCTGACTGGTGTTCCCGGAAAAGAGATAATCAATCCGGATATAAGAAAAATCACCAGGGTAGCCAGGGCGAGAGGCATTTTCACATGCCGATTAAAAACCATAATATCCCTCCTCTAGATTCTTTATACAGCATACGCCTGCAATTTGCCAGGCTTTCACTATATCAACATGCAGATAACGAAAAATCACCTGGCGGATCGCATTCAGGTCCTCAAGCGGATTTATCAACAATAGAATGGAATAATTTACTATTTGCCGAAGCCCGCAAATGAAGAAAGCTGATTCGTATAAATAAGTAGTATAAGACTAATATCGAAATCTGCAAAATAATTTGACACCTCCAAGCAGCTAACCAGAGCTTTGGGGAATAAGCGGGCGGGAGGAAAAGCTTATGGATCACAAGTCTGCACATAATGTGAAACAACAAGTGGGAAAGACAGGGGATGGATCAATAATCGTCGAGATGTTTAATGACGAGGATGCTGTAATAATTTACCGGTTGTTTTACAATGGTACATTGCATCAGGAAATAATCACCCATGATGAATTTCATACAAGAATTGCTGATGCGCTTTTGCGCCGTGCTGTTTAAAATGCGATATAGTGGAAAGCAGGATTGAAAATGACTGACCTTAAGGAATGCTATATGTGGATAGTAGTGATGATAGCAGTAATAGTTTTGCTGGGATAAATCCTTGATGAATCAAATAATAGCACAGGAAACAGAATTGTCCAAAAACAAAGGGCTTTTGAAAAGCCCTGTCTCTTCCATGGTGCGGTAGAGAGGACTCGAACCTCCACACCTCTCGGCACTGGAACCTAAATCCAGCGTGTCTGCCAATTCCACCACTACCGCATAATCGTTATTTCTTTCTTGCGTTTATATCATTTTTTATAATGGCAATAACATGAATGTTTGATAACAATACGTCTCGCGTTTGACGTGTCTGTCAATTCCGCCACATCCGCAAAAAAACCTGAAAAGTCAGAGCCAGATCACCAACAGACACTAACATATTATAGGAGTATTTAGCAGGGATGTCAATCGGCTTAATAGTAGAGCTATCGGTAAATAGGCAAGGAGCCGCGCGTTTATTATGCGGCTCCCCATGAAGCATTTCTTTATTACATATTCTTGGCCATGCGGTCAAGTTCTTCAGCCATGCTGGTGATCTCTTCGATGCTGGCGGTAATCTCCTGAGTGGCGGCAGCCTGTTCCTGGCTTGCATTCATGGTGACCTGACTATTATCGGCGGTCTCTCGTACCTCGCCTTTAATACGGTCAATAAGAGCTCTGATAGTGACCACGGTTTCTTTGGACTCGTCAGACAACTTGCGAATCTCTTCGGCTACCACTCCAAACCCGCGTCCTACCTCGCCTGCGCGGGCCGCTTCAATAGCAGCATTCAAGCCCAACATTTTAGTCTCATCAGCGATTTGTTTGATAAATGCGAGAACTTCACTAATTTCATCAGCCAGGCTGTTGACTCCTCTAATCTTGGAATTTAGATTTTGCTCATTAATGTTTATTTCGCCTGCTGATGCGGCCAGTTCCTCAATAACTGCCGAAATCTCTTCCAGGGCCCTGGTGAGGTTGGTGGCCACCTCGCGCAGGCGGACTGCATTAGCCTTGGGAGTTACAATCCCGATGGTAGCCACAACATTGTTTACATTTTCATCGTCAAAAAGTGGGAAAGTAGCAACTCTTACCGGGATGCCATATACATTGGCATCCAACTCCTTGTCAACAGGGCGTTTAGTACGGATAGCCTGGGCGGCGACGGATTCATCCTTGTAGGGAGTTCCTCCCTCGATACCGGGCAGGGAAAACATGTCAGACGGGTGGGAGTATACGTATTTCTCGAGGTCGGTCATATACATGTGGCTTCCCTCGGGAAACATATTGGCGATTATTGGCGCGAAATCCGGAAAAGCTCTGGCAATAGCAATCATTTTAGGAAAGATTACAATCATAGATCCCAATACAGAGCCTTCTTCCATCACGGGTACCGCCTGCATCAAAAAACGCATTCCATAAACGGCCCGCGGTACTGACTCTTCTGCCGGGCGACCGGTTTTCATGCATATATCAGCAGCGCCGCCCTTGCGCAGCGGTAAGCCGATTTGAAAAGCAGGGATGTCAAAACTCTTGGATGCTTTTTTCCAGGTCAATTTTTCCATATCGGACAAAGCAAAAATAATTCCCCCCGGAATAGAATCGGCCAGCATTTCGGACAACTGCTTAAAGGGTTCGATAGCTTCAGGCGTGATGAAGTCCATTATAAACCTCCTTTGTTTTCGTGAAAAAAAGCGGGCTGGGAAAACCGTTGCATTTTAGCTACAAATTAGGGAAAATGATGCAAAATAGCGACATAATACGCTAAATTATCCTATGTTTAATTATATCGTCAACTTAACCCATTATGTATAGTTATTTCCAGCAATATATAGGAAATGACAAAAAAGCAATACTGAGGCAACATGCCGGAATGGAATTATAGGCAATTCAATTACAGTGGACGACCCGGATGTCTTTTCACAAGTCCCCTTTTAATTAATATTTGCATAACAAACAGACGAAGGTTAAAATTACTTTGATATAATGATTAAGACCCAGTGATATTTATCGGGAGGTTTAGATATGTTTGGGTTTATTGGAAATATTGGCGCATGGGAACTCGTATTAGTATTATTGATTGCCTTGATAGTGTTTGGACCGGGCAAGTTGCCTGAAGTTGCTAAGGGATTGGGGAAGGCTGTCAACCAGTTCAAAAATGCATCCAGCGGATTGCAAAAGGAGTTTCAGGATGCCATCAAGGAAAGTGAGCCTGCTCCTTCAAAAACGGAGTCTGTGGGATCACCCCCGATAGTAAAGGCTGAAGATGATCAAAGCAACCTGCCAAAAGAAGGGGAAGACGAATCTAAATCTAAATAGCATGCTGCGATTAATTGTGCCTTTCTCTTGTAAAGATCAGTATTAGCATACTACAATATGGCCGCGCATACATGCGCGGCTCAGACCGTCAAAAAAAGCTGTATGTTGATCACTTATGTTTTCTATCTGAGATTACCCATACCCCCGCTCAATCAACCTTATTTGTTGAGCGTAGCGAACTGAGATTCTAGTGCCCGAATGGTACGACAAACACAGGTACGCCTCAATCTACACTTTTTTTGCTCGCTCTCCCAGTTTGCCAACTTAGGCCGCGCATACGTGCGCGGCTTTATGGTTTGCGCCCCTTATTTAAGTAACAATATAGCTAAGCTTCCCTGGCACATCTTGCTACCCGTCAAATATTTACTCAATATCGCAGACTTTTCGAAAACATGTCGAAAAAACAAATATTATTTTTATTGTATAATAACGGGACGAATAGTAAAATATAGTTAGGCTTAAAGTCCTAATAAGTTGCTGAATAAGCAACAAATGATTGGCGATGTAGGACGGAAACCTGCGGGAAGGGAGGCTGGCATGTCTTCTTATACTATTAAGAAGGCATGCCGTTGAGGATGAAACTGCCTGTATCCCATTTGGAACCGGGTATGGTCTTATCCAGAGGTGTTTATGGGCCCGATGGTAGATTATTACTAAATAGGGGCGTAAAGCTTACTGCTAAATACATATTTTTTCTACAGAAATATAATGTGCTGGCTGTAACCGTCCATGATGCTTTTGAGAGTATTATACCGCCAAACGAGAATGTGCTGGCCGATGAGGTCAAAGTCTGGACCGCTACAACGGTCAGGCAGTGGGCGCTCAGAAATAAAAAAACCACCAGGCAATTCAGGGCGGTTGCTGATAGGGTTAGCGATATTGTAGATGAAATCATGGCCGGGAAAGTCCCTCTGGAAGGTTTAAGCGAAATATCTTCTGCTGATATCTATACGTTTACGCATTCTGTTGATGTTTGTGCCCTTGCAGTCTACTGCGGTATGAAATTGGGCTATAACCGGTCCAAATTAATTATTCTCGGGATGGGAAGTCTTTTGCATGATCTCGGCAAAGTTAAGATTGATAATAAAATAATTAATAAGCCGGGTACATTGAGCCCTGAGGAGTACGATGAAATAAAAGAACATACCACCAGGGGTTATCGAATGGTCAAAGAGGAAATAAATACCGATATTGACAGCCGCTCAGCTTTGATTCTGCTTAATCATCACGAGCGCTTCGATGGCAGCGGATACCCCCGGGGTATTATGGAACGAGATATAGACGAAATGTCAGTCATTTGTGCATTATCTGACGTTTACAATGCCATGATCGTAGACCGGGTCTATAGAAAAGCATTACAGCATAATGAAGTTTATGAAATGATGCTGGCCTCCGGAAACGTGATGTTTAATATTGATACTTTAAAAATATTCCTGACCTGTATCGACCCATATCCCGAAGGCAGCTGCGTCAAATTGAATACAGGGGATATAGGAATCGTAAAAAAAGTTGATCCAGAACTGCCCTTTAGACCGGTATTAGGATTGATCGATTCCAATGAAGAGGTGGATTTAAAGAAAGAATTATCACTCGTTATTACCGGTACACCGGAGAACAGTGAACTAAGGCAGCTTGCGCAAATATTTGATCAAAACAAATTGGCCGCGTTAGTGTAAAGGATGGGAGACACAATGATTGACAAACTTGTTCCGCCGCTCATGGATTATGAAGACACAGTAGAATACCTGCTGGACCAGTTGCTGACCATCAGCGAAGCCTCCTATGTGGCTATGGTTAATGGAGAGGGATTTCAAAGGACATTCAGAAATTCAGGATTATCCACCGCATCCGTTGAGACGGTATTTGACGACATAGTATTCTCTCTTACCAGCTTGGATGAGACTATTTTCATCGTCAAGCCGACTTTGGAAATAGAAGCAGATGATTATTTCGCAATTTCCAAGGTTTGCACAAGAGCTCTGGAGAATGCATTAAAGTTTCAACTTATGCGAAAAAATGTTAGCATTGATGAGCTTACTGGGCTTATCAATAAAAATACACTAAAAATAAGAGTCGATCAGGAGATAGCTCATTGCGAAAGAACAGGATCTCGCTTCAGTATAGCCTTCATCGATCTGGACAATTTTAAGGCTATAAATGATACATATGGACACCTGAAGGGAGACGCGGTGTTGGCGGAAATCGCAGGTTTATTGCAGGAATCCTTTCGCCAGAGCAATATCATTGCCCGTTTTGGCGGTGATGAATTCATTATTTTATTTAAGGATGCTCGCAGAAGTATTGAATATGTTTTACTGCAGAGAATTCTCAGTCTACTAAATAGCATTAAAAAAGTAGATCTGCCTATAAGAGCATCGATAGGATTTTCATATTATCCGGAGGACGGATGCAGTTTTGAAGATCTTATCTCGAAAGCTGATTCCAAGATGTATCTGGTCAAGCAATCGGCCAGACACTGCCTTACTCAATAAGCTGATATTTTTCACTTTACAAGCGAAAATGCTCCCATTTAGGGAGCATTGATGTTTTCTATGGTGAGCCATCCAGGATTCGAACCTGGGACACCCTGATTAAAAGTCAGGTGCTCTACCTCCTGAGCTAATGGCCCATATATAGTGGCAGGGGTGGCTGGATTCGAACCAACGAGTGACGGAGTCAAAGTCCGTTGCCTTACCGCTTGGCTACACCCCTACTTCGAAAGCGTGCCGGGCTAACTTTGCGGACGGCCAGGGTTACAATGGGGTGGATGATGGGACTTGAACCCACGACCCCCAGAGCCACAATCTGGTACTCTAACCAACTGAGCTACATCCACCAGGCTGCAATCTAAGTGGCGTCCCCGGAGGGATTCGAACCCCCGACCCACGGCTTAGAAGGCCGTTGCTCTGTCCGGCTGAGCTACAGGGACATAATTTGGAGCGGGTGAAGGGAATCGGACCCTCGCAACCAGCTTGGAAGGCTGGGGCTCTACCATTGAGCTACACCCGCCCGCAAAGTGTATTATACAATTAATGAATAGGTATTTCAAGCAAGATTTAATTTTTCTAATTGCGAAATAATCCGGCTTTTCCAATGACCTTAATTAGTACAAGGATCGGATTACAGACGTGTCGAAAACAATATGACGACGATTAGACTGCTAAGGATCATAATTTTAATAAAGAGCCGGAAAAAGAAAAAAGCCGACCTCGGCGAATATCTGTATTAACTGGTCGGGGCGACAGGATTTGAACCTGCGGCCTTCTGATCCCAAATCAGACGCGCTACCAAGCTGCGCTACGCCCCGAACTTCTTTATGATAACATCACGTTCAAACCTGTGTCAATTTGGTCAATATATCGTCAGATAGGCAACAGCCAGGAATTTATAGTAAGAAGGGGTGTAAATATGGATGAAATAGGAATAAAGCCGGTAGCCGTAGTTGTTAACAGCATCGATGATCCAATGGAAATGCCCATGGGCGGAGTGGAGTCGCTCATAGTTGTGCGACCGGAATTTGAGGGTGCTCTTTTAGGTATTGAAAAGAATTCACATCTCTGGGTTTTATCCTGGTTTCATAAGGCATCGCGCCAGGTCTTGCAGACCAAACCAGGAAGGATCAGCCATGACCTTCCTACGTATGGCGTATTTGCACTCCGTTCCCCGGTCCGTCCCAATCCTATAGGCCTCAGTCTTGGCGAATTAGTTGGAGTTGAAGGCGGCAGCCTGCGTATGAAGAAGCTCGATATAATAAACAACACACCAGTATTAGATATAAAACCGTATTTTGAGAATGACTGCGTATTTTCCCCTCGTACGCCTTATTTAAGGGCCGATAATTATGAAAAGCGATATCACTTTTTCGCCCGCCAGGCCAGGAACCATCACCAGGAGGAGTGTGCACACTTTTTTGCCGCGGTTCGCATGGCTATGGTTGCTGAGGAACATTTGGGACAGCTAAACGCTGATGGAATTACTTTATTTATTAAAGGATCTTATTGCCTGGCTGACTGCCTTCAGGGGATCAGCAGAGCACGTTTTTCAAATCCCGCGCGCTTTCATTTTGAGCACAGGGACGATTGCCTGCAGAGCATTTGGAAAAGTGACCGGGGAGAGTTGCTAGTCAAAAGCCGGAATTTAGACCTGGATATGCGTCAGCAATCGACTCCGGACCACGAGCTTTTTGAAATCATTTATCGGACGTATTGAGTTAGGGATCGATATCCCTTATTTTTTCATCGAACGCCCTGTGCAGGAGGATGGAGCTCTGGGGATCAAGACGGCCACTTTCCGGGAGGCCGTATTGCTTTTGAAATTTGACTAGTGCGACTCTGGTCTTACGGCCGAAGCGGCCGTCGACTGGTCCGCTTGTAAAGCCTAAAACTTTTAAATGCTGCTGCAGCATTCTAACCGCTGCCCCGCTGTTGCCCATTTGCAAAATAACTCCGCTTCTGGTTTTGCCGATGATCTCAACGGGCGTTCCTATAGGTGTAAGCGGATAGATTTCGATCACGTCCCTGTTATACATGCGGATGCATCCATGGCTGACCGCTTTACCGATCGATTTTGGGTTGTTGGTTCCATGGATGCCATATCCTCCCCAGGGAACACTCAAACGCATCCAGCGGGCTCCGAATGGCCCCCCCGGATTCATGGCTTTTTGAGTTATTACCCAGTGGCCCAGGGGAGTCGGAGTCGAGCGCTTGCCGACCGCCACGCGGTATACCTTTGGCTTGTCGTTCTGGTAAAAATACAACCTCCGTCTATCTACGTCGACAGTGATGCTGGTATGAGCAGTATCCGATGTTTTGAGCCCATCGCGAGAATCCCAATTCTGCTGCAGCTTATTCCATACATAAGGTGATGTGATCCCGTCCTGAGTGAGATTGGCACTTTCCTGAAAATATCGTAGTGCTCTTTCTGTTCTGAGATCAAATACTCCATCAACAGGATCCGCTAAAAAGCCATATTTACTGAGAAGTTGCTGCAAAAAAAGTACATCTGGACCTTGAATATGAGGTTGCTGGTAGCGCAGATAACGGCTCGTGTAAATCATTTTTCCACCCCCGCTTTTATCTTATGAGAGCATTCCTTAAAATGGCTTGAGCAAAAGCTCGGAATACGAAAAAAGAAGGCGCATAATCAAAGAAATATTTTACAAAAAATGGAAGGAATATCCTGGGCTGGTGTTGAACTGATGTGATACTAAGCCCGCATGGAGGATGTGTATAAATGATGAAAAATGAAAAGCCATCTATAGAACCGCTGCTAGCTGCAGCTGAGGAAAAATTGTTGACCAATGACGTAAGCAGAGCCCTCTTTTGCTATAATAGCGCGACAGAATGGGAAATACCGGACCTGCGTTTGTGGAAGGGAATGGCTTCCTGTTACTATATTTTGGGCGATTTTGATTTGGCTGCCCATTATTGGAGCAAAGCACTGGAACTAGATCCTTATGATATCGAAGTCCAACAGCGTCTGGTAATATACCGGAGCCCATCCTTCCAATCCTGGTTAAAACGAATAAGTGAAGCAGTAAAGACCGTTGAGATGAAGGATTATGAGAGAGCACGAGATCAGCTTAAAGAATTACTGGAAGAAAACGACGGAGTGGTGTCATTGTATCAGATTTTGGGATTGAGCCACATGGCCTGCTCGGACCAGACGAGTGCGCGCCGGATCTGGGCAAGAGGATTGGAGCTTGATACATCGAATCCTATGCTGCTCAAATACCTGAAATCGTTGGATAAAATCCATAAAATAGGGCAGCACGGCGGCAAAAAGATGATGAGACAGCCTGTCAGGAGGCCATGGATCAAGGTCGGAACCGGTGCCGCTGCGCTGTTAACTTGTTTGGCAATATTCACCGCAATTCAGCAGAACAGCCCTTCACAAAACAAAAAATTAACCAATATGCTAGAGGACACTTCAGCGCAGGAAACTTCGCTGGTAAGCGGTAATGATCGAGAGATTGTGCTTTCAAGAGCTGGTTCAACAATTGCATTGAGAGAGACTGCAGCCACGGATGCAGTAGAAAGCTGTCTGGCAGAGAAAGAAGAACTGCAGCAATACAACAGAGGCTTTATGGCTTACCTGCAAAACGATTGGGACATGGCGGATAAGAGTTTCAGCGCCGTAATACAAAGGGCAAGCGGGACATATATAAACCGGGAAGCGCTGTACTACCTGGCCAGAATTCAGTATCTATCCAAACAATACAGCCAAGCGGAGAGCAATTTTCAGCAATACCTTAAGCAGTTCCCGGAGTCCAACTACTATGATGAGAGCCTTTATTATCTGGCCTGCATATATCATCGAACCGGTCGTGACGATAAAGCCGAAAATACTTTTCGCGAGTTGTACAGATTAGTTCCTGAAAGCGGTTATTTAACGAGTGCGGATTACAGGGAGGTCAATGTTGCTAGAAATCAATAAATCCTTTTAAATGGTCGGAGAAAGGTTGCTTGGTTGAAGTCATTTGCATTTGTGAACATATTGTCAAGGTGTGAAGGTGTTTTTTTGTTAATGTCCTCTCGTAGATTTGATATGATTAAATTAGCGGAAAATGACTTGTTACAAATCTCAGACCTATTTTAACTAAGATTCATTTACTAATCTATCAAGCATATTGTGGAGGGGACCCCCAGATGATCGGTACACCCCGAGAGAATACATGCTCCTGCGGGAGCGGGAAAAGCGTTCATGATTGCAGATGCAAAATCGATGGAGGTCAGGTCATCCATTTTGCCCTGGGCAGGCGTAGCAACTACCATATTTGCATGGCCGATATGTCAGCAGATCTCATTGATTACGCCCAGCGATACTACTATCTCTGGGAAGCATCAGCCCGTACCAGATTCACTTCGCAAAGCCAGATACACGAGCTCAACAGCAGTTTCTTATCAATTTTCTGGCATTGGTTTATTGCCAATTATCGTATTCACGACGATGTGTCGCCGATTATTGACTTCTACCTGGCAGAGAATGAGGATAACCTGGGTGATCGTGAAAAAATCGTTCTGGAAGCCCTTCGGCAAAGCTACCTATCAGTATACCAGGTGCTGTGGATAAAGAATAATACCATGGCTGTCCGGGATATATTTACAGAGGAAATATTTACCCTGGATCGGGATTTGGGGAAAAAAATAAGTGGAATTATTAACGGGGCGCTGATTTTTATGCGCTTGGTACGCATGTCCAATATTGTTTTGCCGGTTGGTAAACCGGTTATTTTGCATGTCGAGAATAAAAGCCGTATCTTACAAGAGATGGATGTATATAAAAACCAGGAAGGATTCAACGATCCACGATCAATACTGCAAAATAGGGCGGAAAAGCTGTGCGGATTGATTCTGGATCTGGCACATGGTCAAAAGAACCGCGTGATAGCGAAAAGCAGGGTATTTGAAAGCTGTGATACGAGATACATAGTTAAAAGCGTGATTAACAGCCACCAGTTCATTTTCCTGGAAAGAAATGAAAAGTGGCTCAAATACACCAGAAAAAATGAGATGGGAATTTTCTCGAGGCTTTATATCGCCCCGCAATTGTTGATCGTGGTTAGCGAAAATTATCAGGAACTGGAGAATACAATCAATATTTTAAGCCTGGTTCTGGATGAAGGAGAGGACGGTCTACAACCCTCCTGGCTTGATGGATACAGCTTTGACTATCCCGAAGCAGCTGAGCTTTTTAACCTGGAGATAATGCATGATATGTACCTGGAAGAATGGATGGATAGTCCTTTACCGGAACTGAACGATATGTCCCCGCTTGAAGCTGTGGCAGACATCAAAGGTCGCGTTCTCCTGGCCAGCATGCTCGAGGATTGGGAAACTCTGGAACTCCGCGCTCAGAGTAAAGGCGAATACTACCTTCCTGTTTCAGTTATTAGAACGAAGCTGAACCTGGATAAGAATAGATTTCGACGAGAAATGCTGCAACCAGAGGCCATTGCTGTTCAGGTAGATATCTATCGTTCTCGCCAGGCTTTGGACTCTTATGTCTGGAAGTATCAATGGGCAGGAGATGATTATCAGAAGGTCGCTGCAGCGGCGGTTGACCGATTTCAGCAAAGAAGATTAAGCGTAGAACAACTAGCCTGGATACTGTATATGTGGAATGAGTTTTCAAGTATTTATCATCCTGCCATGTCAAAGCCTAGGGGGTGGCTGGCAGCGCTCGAATATGCTTATCTTGAGTGCACCGGGTCCCCGTGTGGATACGGAGCAATCGTCAAAAAGTATTCAGTTCCTATCTGGAGTTTAAGCCTGCGGGCACAGTTGATCGTGCGGCATTTTAAACGCTATCCCCTCGATTTTGGTCGGAGCGTTGTTAAACACCCCAAGTGGGACAGTTTGAATACAGAAAATAAAACTCAGATTTATGATGAGGTCAGACAGCACCTCCGGCTTTACAGTTATAGTTATGTCAATGAAGAACAAGCGAAAAACGACTTTTATGAAAGTATTAAGGGATCAGGGACATACTGGAGTCAAAAAACAGCGCAATTATTTGACCAGTTCTTCCAGGATTATATTCTTTTTGATCGCGTCTACGAGCAAGGTACTACTATGGCCTATCAGTTTTGGGAAGATCACGCCTGCCGTTTCCCTTCTCATCTAAAAGCGGCAGCATGGAATCTAATGATAAGTTGTGTCGGGGCTTATCGGGCCACTCCCCTGCCTGGAAACCGGCTGCTCTTTGAAGATATTTTCACTGGCAAATGTTGTGATGCTTTTGGTAATTTCAGTCATTACGTTCAGGAAGAAATAGTGCCCGGCATGATAGTCTTGACCAGGCTTTTGCCCATGAACGGCCAGCAGTGGATCCGTGAGCCATTTTATGTTTTGCTGCCCGACCTGAGCGAATTGTTCGACAAGAATCTAAGCAACTTGATGGAGAAAATCGGCCATATCGATGAAGGTGATTTTCTTTTCCGCAAGAAACGAGGCGAATACCTCATTAAGGCATATATAATGGCTTTACACGATATGGAGCAAAACACTTTGGAGGCTTTGAAAAAGCCTTTGCAATTGAGGTGGCTGAAGGCCGAACTGGGGGAACACCAGGCTGCGAAAATTCTCCTGGAGAACAGCCGCAAATTTGCGCTCCTGCGTTCGGAAGAGGGAATAACGACTCTGTTGTGGACTCATTTTATTTCGAGGAGCAATAATCAATGGGGATATATCATCCTAACCGGTTCTTCAATTCTGGTATTTGCTCCCCCCGGTAAAGATATTAACAGGATGCTAAAGAATTTGCGGCAGGTCCTTCGTAAGTCGGATCTGATAGTAGGTTTTAGGGATTACAAGGCTCGATTAGTTGATCTAAAAGCACTGGAGGATTTATTGATACATGATCTGGCAGCCTATTTGAACAGCTTCCCGGACCAGGCCATGAGCTTGCTGCGACAAGATATGCTGGGGGATGAAGAGAAGGAATATGAGCAGGGTGTGTTCTTAATAAAACTGGGTTCCATGTTAATGGACCACCTCGAGGAAATGTGCTAGTCTTTGAAAGGTCCGGCAGTTATCCCAAGCTTTCATCATAAAAGAAGCAGAGTAGATAAGTTTCTAGAGTATAGCCTGGCATTAAATGAGATAAAATGAACACCATGAGGATAAAGATTTTTTTGCTTCCCCTTGACTTTGCCCGTTTGAATTCTTATTCTTTTATATAGCGAAAAGTATGTGCGGAAGTGGCTCAGTGGTAGAGCATCGCCTTGCCAAGGCGAGGGTCGCGAGTTCGAATCTCGTCTTCCGCTCCATAGCTTTCATGCCTCGGCACGTGCCGGGGTGTTGTGTTTTCGCCCTGGAAAAGGGCAGCCAAAAGGGGGGCTTGATCCCCTTCCAAATACCGAATAATGAGGGAGGACCACAGATGGAATTCAAAGTAGAAAAAATCGAAAATAGTGAGGCTTTTTTAGCTATCGAGATAGATGCCGGCCGCATGGACGAGGCTGCTGATCAAGCTTATCGCAAAGTGATAAAACAAGTTAACATTCCCGGATTTCGGAAAGGAAAAGCCCCCCGTTTCATGTTGGAAGCTCATTTCGGAAAAGAGATATTGATGAATGATACCCTGGAAATAGTTGTCCCCGAAGCCTATGAAGAAGCGATCAAAGAGTTGAATATCGATCCGATAGCCCAGCCGGAGTTTGAGTTCCCTGAAGAAGAACAAGAGGGGGCTTTCAGATTCGTAGCTAGAGTGGCAGTCCATCCTGAAGTGGTTTTGGGTCAAATAGAGGGTTTGGAAGTTGAGATACCTTTGCTAGAAGTATCAGAGGCTGAAATCAATTGGCGGCTGCAAGAGATGCAGTCCCGCTATGCAGAGCTGGAGGAGAAAGAAGAAGAACCAGCTCAAAATGGTGATACCTGTACAATAGATTTTGAGGGTTTTATCGATGGAGAGGCTTTTGAAGGAGGAAAAGGTGAAGATTATCCTCTTGAAATCGGTTCCCAGACTTTTATTCCGGGATTTGAGGACCAGCTGATCGGACTTAAAAAGGGCGAATTCAAAGATGTGGAAGTAAAATTCCCCGAGAGTTATGGAGCTGAAGAATTGGCTGGTAAGGATGCAGTTTTCAAGGTTGCGATCAAGAAGATTGAAGGCAAGAAAACGCGCCCCTTAGACGACGATTTCGCCCAGGAGGTAAGCCAGTTTGACACTTTTGCTGAATTGCGAGAAGACTTAAAGAATACTATGGAGAAGAACCTTGAAGGCAGACGTAAGGAACTGATAAAGCGCGAAGTGCTGCTCAAGTTGAGGGAGAATACTGAACTGTCAGTTCCGCCAGCTGCGGTTAGGGATCAGGTGAAAAGGATGGTCCAGCAAACCGAGCAGTCTATTGCCTCACAGGGATTGACCATGGAGCAATATTATGAGATAACCAACACTACTGAGGCCGTTTTGGAAAGCCGTATGTGGCCGGAAGCTGAAATAATGGTTAAGAATGATTTCATCCTGGAAAAGATAGTAGAGGAAAAAGGTTTTACCGCCAGTGATGAAGAAGTAGATAAGCGAATCGAAGAGATAGCCATAGAAATGCAGACCGATCTTGACAATACCCGGCGTATTTTAAGCGATGTGATGGATAAAATACGTTTTGGACTGCAGCTGGATAAAGCAGTGGATTTTTTGATAGAAAAAGCGATAATTACTGAAAAGGCTGCTCCGGATCCCGTTGTTCAAAAGATCGAACTCGAAAAAAATGAAGCCGAAGCTTCTGAACAACCAGCAAAAAGTGAAGAATAGGCATAGTAATAGTATGGAGTAGGCAATAATTACGTAGAATTTCTTTTAGTAAGGAGTGAGTAAGGTGTCCTTTTTAGTGCCGATGGTTGTAGAACAAACCAACCGGGGAGAGCGTGCCTATGATATATATTCCCGGCTGTTAAAGGATAGAATAGTATTTCTAGGCAGTGCGGTGGATGATAATGTTGCCAACCTGGTTATTGCACAGCTTCTGTTCCTGGAAGCGGAAGACCCTGATAAGGATATATCCTTGTATATCAATAGCCCTGGAGGTTCGATCACCGCAGGATTAGCTATTTACGATACAATGCAGTACATTCGGCCAGAGGTCTCTACGATATGTATGGGCATGGCTGCCAGCATGGGAGCATTCTTATTGGCTGCTGGACAGAAAGGCAAGAGATTTGCCACCCCCAATTCCGAGATAATGATTCATCAGCCCTGGGGAGGAACTCAGGGGCAGGCTACGGATATTGAAATTCGCGCCCGCCAGATTGTGAAGCAGAAGATTAAACTTAATGAAATACTTGCTGAGAGAACCGGGCAAAAACTGGAAAAGATCCAGGTAGATGTGGAAAGAGATTTTTATATGACCGCTGCCGAAGCAGCAGAATACGGATTAATTGACAAAGTATTTCCCATGAACCGCAAGGGGTAGCTTGGGGGAAATGAGGTGACTTATGCACAAGTACGGGGATGAAAAAGGGCAGTTAAAATGTTCCTTTTGCGGGAAAACCCAGGACCAGGTTAAGAAGTTGGTGGCCGGGCCGGGGGTCTATATTTGTGATGAGTGCATAGAACTGTGCAATGAGATTATTGAAGAAGAACTGGCTGATGATTTTGGTTTTGAACTGGGGGACATACCCAAGCCCAGAGAAATTAAAGATATTTTAGATGACTATGTTATAGGTCAGGAAAAAGCGAAACAGTCACTGGCAGTGGCTGTATATAATCATTACAAACGTATTAATCTTGGCATGAAGCTTGATGATGTAGAGCTGCAGAAGAGCAATATCATGATGCTTGGTCCTACCGGGAGCGGTAAAACTCTGCTGGCTCAGACTTTGGCCCGCATCCTCAACGTACCGTTTGCCATTGCCGATGCTACTTCTCTAACCGAGGCTGGCTATGTTGGTGAAGATGTGGAAAATATCCTCCTAAAGCTTATCCAGGCAGCCGATTACGATATCGAGAAGGCAGAAAAGGGAATCGTATATATTGACGAGATTGATAAAATAGCGCGCAAAACTGATAATCCCAGCATAACCAGAGATGTATCAGGGGAAGGTGTTCAGCAAGCCCTGCTTAAGATTTTGGAAGGGACTGTAGCCAGTGTCCCCCCCCAGGGCGGCAGAAAGCATCCTCACCAGGAGTTTATCCAGATCGATACCAGCAATATCCTGTTTATATGCGGCGGAGCCTTTGAGGGGATAGACAAGATCATCCAGAATCGCGTCGGACAAAAGGTAATGGGCTTTGGTGCTGAGATAAAGAGCCGTCAAGAAAAAAAGATCGGTGAAATACTGAACATGATCCTGCCTCAAGACCTGTTAAGGTATGGCTTGATTCCTGAATTTGTTGGTAGAGTTCCGATCATAGTCACCCTTGAAGCACTTGACGCCGATGCGCTGGTCCGTATATTGACTGAGCCCAAAAACGCATTGATAAAGCAATACAAAAAGCTTTTTGAGCTTGATGGAGTGGACCTGGAGTTTAAAGAAGACGCTTTGCAGGCCATCGCAGACGAAGCACTGCGACGTGCTACTGGTGCCAGGGGCCTGAGGGCTATAATTGAGGATATCATGCTAGAAGTCATGTACGAGATACCCTCTCGAATAGACGTGACCAAGGTTGCCATTACCAAAGATGTTGTCCTTAAAAGAGAAAGCCCTCTTCTTGTTACTGTGGATGCAAAACGGAAAGTAAATTAAAACAAAAATACAAGGGCAGCGTGAGCTGCCTTTTTTGCTATTAGTGTTTTTATCCTGGAAAAGGCAGCGAAAGCTGCCTTTTATTACTTCTATGCCAGTTACACTGGCTGGGAATGATATTTTAAAAGGGAAAGAAAGGGGCGACAATGTTGAATCAGTTTTTTGCCCAATATGGCGGGGTAATCTATTTGATACAATTCTTTTTCGCAGTAGTAATCGGGGTATACTTCTGGACCCTGCTTAAATCCCAGCAAAACAAGAAGAGTGTAGTAGTTAAGGAATCCGAAAAAGAGACTATGAAGTTAAAAAAAATGCGAACTACATGCTTGACTGAACCCTTGTCAAGTATAACTCGTCCTGCTTCCCTTGATGATGTTATAGGCCAGGAAGAGGCCATCGATATTCTGAGGTCTGCTTTATGCGGGGCAAATCCTCAGCACGTACTGATGTATGGGCCTCCCGGTGTGGGCAAAACAGCCGCTGCACGCCTGGTATTAGGAGAAGCGCAAAATAATCCGCTTTCTCCTTTTGGGAAAACGGCCAAGTTTGTCGAAATAGATGCGACTATCACGCGCTTTGATGAAAGAAATATAGCGGATCCACTTATTGGCTCAGTGCATGATCCCATTTACCAGGGAGCAGGTGCCATGGGACAGGCCGGCATACCCCAGCCCAAGCCTGGAGCGTGTACCAAGGCGCACGGAGGGGTGCTTTTTATTGACGAAATTGGAGAACTTCATCCTTTACAGATGAATAAACTGCTTAAGGTTTTGGAGGATAGGATTGTTATGTTGGAGAGTGCGTACTACAGTGAGAGTGATCGCAATATCCCTATGCACATACACGATATATTTAACAACGGCTTGCCGGCGGATTTTCGATTAGTGGGAGCGACAACGCGCAGTCCTGATGATTTGCCCCCCGCTCTGCGTTCACGATGTATGGAAGTTTTTTTTAAACCTCTGGAAAAAGGAGATATAGAGACTATTACCCGCAATGCCGCCAGTAAAATTAAATTCTTGATGGAAGAGGAATCTTTACAGGAAATAGGACGTCATGCCAGCAATGGCCGCGAAGCAGTTAATATTGTACAGTTGGCCGCTGGAATAGCTCAAATGGATAAGAGCGACCGCATTCAAATTAAGCATGTTGAAAAAGTCTTGAACAATGGACGGTTTTCTCCGCGTTCCGAGGTAAAACCTAAAGATAAACCCTGCATTGCAAGTGTTAATGGTTTAGCCGTACATGGAGCCAATCAGGGAACGCTTATCGAAGTTGAGGCAAAAAGCATCAAAGTCGATCCCGGAACCGGGCGATGGACCATAACTGGAGTTATAGAGGAAGAGCAATTTGGCGCCAAGGATCGGCGCCTAACCAGAAAGAGTATGGCCAAGGGAGCCCTGGAAACGGTTTTTACAGTATTGAGGTCAAGATATGGCATCAATCTCTATAATTATGATATCCACATCAATTTCCCTGGGGGTGTGCCAGTGGATGGGCCGTCTGCGGGGGTAAGTATGGCAACTGCCATATACTCAAGCATTTGTGAACTGCCGGTAGACAATTTACTGGCTATGACAGGAGAACTATCTGTTCACGGGACGGTCAAACCCGTGGGAGGGGTTATAAGCAAAGTGGAGGCGGCTCGTAAGGCGGGGATAAAGAAAGTATTAATACCGGCGGAGAACTGGCTCAAGATTTTCGAAAGTTATACAGAACTAAATATTTATCCGATTAAAGATATAGAACAGGTTATATTACATGCACTTGGTGTGGATCAGAATTCTTCAAAGGCCTTGTGATATATAAGGCACGCAGCATTGTTGCACCAGTTTTAGACATATAGTAGAATTAATGTGCCTGGGAGGTGTTTTTTTGTTTAACGAAAAAGAATTTAGAGATATCCCCATGCTCCCCTTGAGAGGAGTACTGGTTTTTCCATATACCGTAATCCATCTTGATGTGGGGCGTAAAAAATCCATTAATGCTATAGAAGAGGCAATGCTTGACACTAAAGAGATATTTCTGGCCACGCAGAAAGAAGCTCAGACTGACGATCCGGAAGAAGAGGAAATCTACAGCATCGGCACTATAGCCGAGATTCGCCAGGTGCTGAAGATGCCTGGCGGCACCATGCGAGTCCTGGTTGAAGGTCTCTACAGGGGTGAAGTGCAGTGCTACCTGAGTAAAGAACCCTTTATAAAAGTTGAAGTGCAGGCACTAAAAGAAGGGCCTGAACAGAAGACTGCTGAAATTGAGGCTTTGATGCGTACCTTGATTTCTCAGTTTGAGCAATATGTCAGAATGAGCAAGAAGATCACACCGGAAACTGTTGTATCAGTGGTGGGGATCGAAGAGCCAGGCCGGTTGGCCGATGTGATTGCCTCTCATTTAAGCCTGAGAATAAACGAAAAACAGCGTGTTCTAGAGTTAAAAGCGGTCGACGCTCGGCTCAACTTCCTGTGCGAGTTATTGACCAAGGAAATGGAAGTATTGGAACTGGAAAGGAAGATAAATGTTCGGGTTCGTAAGCAGATGGAAAAAACTCAGAAAGAGTACTATTTGCGCGAGCAGATGAAAGCAATACAAAAGGAACTTGGCGATAAAGATGATCGTGCCAGCGAAATTGAAGAACTGCGCGGTAAAATCAATAATGCTAACCTTCCCAAAGATGCTCTGGAAAAAGCTTTTAAAGAATTGGACCGCCTCGAGAAAATGCCTCCGATGGTAGCCGAGGCAGTTGTAGTGCGTAATTATCTGGACTGGCTGCTGGCACTGCCCTGGTCGACCGAAACCCGTGACCGCTTAGACTTGAAGCTGGCAGAGAAGATTCTGGAAGAAGATCATTATGGCCTGGAAAAACCGAAGGAAAGAATACTGGAATACCTGGCTATCAGGAAATTGGCGAAAAGAATGAAAGGACCGATATTGTGTCTGATTGGTCCGCCTGGCGTGGGTAAGACTTCTCTGGGTAAGTCGGTAGCCAGGTCTTTAGGTAGAAAATTTATCCGCATGTCATTGGGCGGGATAAGAGACGAAGCTGAAATTCGTGGGCACCGCCGCACATATGTAGGATCTATGCCGGGAAGGGTATTGCAGAGCATCAAACAGGCCGGTTCTAAGAACCCGGTATTTTTATTGGATGAAATTGACAAGATGACTATGGATTTTAGAGGGGATCCTGCTTCGGCTCTGCTCGAAGTGCTGGATCCAGAACAGAATTATACCTTTAGTGATCATTACCTTGAAGTTCCATTTGATCTGTCAAAAGTGATGTTCATTACTACTGCAAATTCGACTTACAATATACCCAGGCCGTTGCTGGATAGGATGGAAATAATTGAACTGGGAGGGTATACAGAAGAAGACAAGGTTCATATCGCTACCGGCTACTTGATACGAAAGCAGATTAAAGAACATGGCTTGCAAGAAAAACATATATCTTTTTCAGAAGGTGCTATCAGGCGTATGATCCGCGAGTATACCCGTGAAGCGGGAGTGAGGAACCTGGAGAGGCAGGTTGCTTCGGTCTGCCGAAAAGTAGCCCGCCAGGTGGTTAAAGATGCTGCCACCCAGGTTAGTGTAACTGCCGGAACTGTAAACAAATATCTGGGGATTCCTAAATACCGGTATGGTGTCGCTGAGAAAGAGAGCCAGGTCGGTGTAGCGACCGGCTTGGCCTGGACTGAAACCGGCGGGGATATCCTTTCCATCGAAGTAGCCCTGATTAAAGGCAAAGGCAAACTCACTTTGACCGGCAAACTGGGTGAGGTGATGAAAGAGTCTGCCCAGGCTGCTCTGACTTATGTCCGCTCTCGCAGCGAAGAACTCAAAATTGACCCAAATACCATGGAAAATTTTGACATACACCTACATGTGCCTGAAGGGGCTATACCTAAAGACGGTCCTTCAGCGGGGATTACTATTGCTACAGCCCTGGCTTCCGCAATGTCCGGCAAAGAAGTGCGAAATGATGTAGCTATGACTGGAGAAATAACCTTGAGGGGGAGGGTGTTGCCCATCGGCGGAGTCAAGGAAAAAGTACTGGCAGCCCACCGTGCAGGCATCAAGCGAATTATTCTTCCGATAGATAATAAAAAAGATCTTGCAGATATTCCGGCGCCGGTGCGTCGGCAGATGCACTTTATTCCAGTCAGCCACATGGATGAGGTGCTGCAGGAAACCCTCCTGTCATAGGACAGTCCGTGTAGTCGGTGAATATAGTCAGCGTAAACCAAAAATCCGGTTGTGTATGTTCAATCACGGATTTTTATAAGCTCTGGCCTTCGTGAAACGAATGCTGTCCATATCCCAAAAGGGTGCTTACTTCATGGTTCAGACCTGATTTTTGAACGGAGGGGGCTTATTAAATGATCGTAAAGCAGGCCCAATTCAGCGGATGTTTCGTAAGCCTTGATTCATTGCCTGGCGAAGGGCTGCCCGAGATAGCGCTGGTTGGCAGATCCAATGTAGGCAAATCATCATTGATAAACAAATTTGCCAACCAGAGAGGTCTGGCAAAATCCAGTTCAACTCCAGGAAAAACCAGGACTATAAACTTTTATTTAATTAACAAAAGCTGGTATATGGTAGACCTGCCCGGATACGGCTATGCCAAAGTATCACAGCAGGAAAAGAAGCGCTGGGGTAAGATGATCGAGGATTACATTCAGGATAGGTCTCAATTGCGCGGGGTGATAATGCTGCTGGATATCCGCCACCCACCCAATGACAACGATCTGACTATGAAAGATTGGCTGATGCATCATGAGATCCCTCTACTATTAGTGGCCACCAAAGCAGATAAGATCGCCCGGGGTCAACGTCTTAAATATCTTAATGTAATAAATCAAACTCTCGGCCTGGAAAGACAGCAGACCCCCATCTGCTTTTCAGCACAAAATGGTGAAGGCTTAGACCTTTTAAGAGAAGCCCTCTCTGACTTGCTCCAAAACAGCTATCCGATCTGATAGCTTAGTACCCTCTCCTGCATATATTCCAGCAACGCCCTGCCTTCTTGGGTTGGATCATTAATAATATATTCATTCAGCATTTGTAAAAGCAATGATCTTCCAGATTCATCCTTCATAATTCCTTCGGGGGTCTGATTATCAAGCTCAATATGAGGAGTTCTTAACCAGGTTTCAGTTTCGCGGTCCCTCACTATTAAAAACCAGAGTGAAAAATTACTATCAGCAACCTGGCTGGTGGTGAATCGGTTGTTTATTATACTGGTAGTACTGTCTGATAGCATCTTCAATACAGTGTTTTGCAGGTACTCAATATCATCCAGTACTTCGGCCGCAAATACTAGATGCTGATCACCGATCGCTATGCGAAAATAGCCAAAACGCTCATCTCTACTACCATACCATTTGTATCCCTGAGTATCGTGCAATAACTTCCACTCCTGGTCTTGGGCCAGCCACTCCATCAGGGCTTCTTTATTTTTACCTTCCAGATTGACGGTTTCAATATGATCGAAGGTAACCATAACCTGTTTTAATGCGTGATCAAATAAGCCATAGACGATTTCTTGATTATTCTCCAAAAATTCTCTATCGCTTTTCTGGTTCAGCTGGCTTATAAAACGCATATGCCTGCGAAGGAAATCCCGTTCCCCGTTCTTATTGTTGGCGATCAGTACCATTCCTGAAAATATACAGTCTTTTTCTAAATGGACCAGTCTACCTAGCAGTAGTGGCTGATTTTCATCAGTGTCTACTTCCCAGGGCTCTTTAAGCATGACTCTAACACTCTCATCAAGGAAAATATCTTCGAGCTCAAGGTACTGAAACTCAACGTTTTTTACCTGGTAGACGGACAGGTAGGAATGGTTTAAAGCTTCCAGAAGGTCCTTATAGGGTCCATCCATAAAGTATCCATGTGATTCCAGATATTCTACACCTAAAGAGGAGCCTTCACCAAACCGTGCTCCAAACCACAGCCATTCACTATAAAAGGATTCATTTTCCTGCGGCAGAACAGGCTGGGAGGCGAAGCGAAGGAAGTACTCCTTCAGGTCTTTACGCATTTTTTTAATACGCTGACTATAATGATCATCCAGTTTGAGCTTTACTGCTGCCAGGAGTTGACTGTAGCGGGTAAAAGGGTCTAAAGAGACATCAACCATATCTCCAAACTGACCGCAGCATTTTTTATATTTCTTTCCGCTTCCGCACGGGCAGGGATCGTTTCTTCCAATTTTAAAACTGCACATGAGCAGGCCTCCTCAACTTATTGCCTTGATACATATCAATATATAGATGAAGTATATTTTCTCAGGTTTGCCGTTACTAGATTATCATAAGGAATACTTAGCAACAAGCGGGCAAACCGTTATAAAGAATATATGCAGGTACTTTTATATCAAATGGTGTTAAATTGGCAGCCAAACAATAATGGTATTACCGCTTATTTTTGCCAGAAAGTATGAATTCTGGACTATTCCGACTATTATTTCCCTAGCGCCCTGGATAAGTTAAATTATCTGTTTATGCCCCAGCCCTCTGCTGTTGTATCATTAGGGTAAATAATTACCCTGACTTTTTGGATGAGTCTTGCCGGGGAGGTGAAATTTTAGCCTCATCAGTAAGGATATATGTTTGCCAGTCATATGTTTAACGAAATGGGGGGAGAAAATGCCAGTTATGCGTAAAACAATGATTAGCGGAATTCTTGTATCTTTGGTAAGCTTAACCTTTATGCTAGTCGGATTGATATTGCCCGCAGAGGCTTTGGCCGATACAGTGCCCGGCGTTACTAGCCAGAAAGCATCTGGAATTGGAGCTGAAGATGCAATACTTAACGGGGAACTTGATGACGATGGCGGAGATGCGATTACGGAATACGGGTTTTATTATGGCGAAAGCAGAGACCCTGTAGATGACGGTACAAAACGAAGGGTAGGGACCACGGGACTGACCGAGGGCGAGGATTTTGATTATATACTTTCGAATTTGGAGCCTGATACCAGGTATTATTTTGTAGCCTATGCACGAAACTCTGAAGGCTATGCATATGGCGACACCCTTTCATTCAGGACCGAAGAGGGTGAAGCGCCTGAAGTAACCACCAGAAATGCTACGGAAGTTGAAGATGAAAGTGCCGTTCTGAACGGAGAGCTTGAGTCTACAGGAGGCTCCGAGATCGAGGAGTATGGTTTTTATTGGGGTGAAAGCAGCGACCCGGTTGATGACGGAACCAAGCGCAGGGTCGGTTACACTGGCCTCGAAGAAGGCGAAGATTTTGACTATGAATTAACCGGCCTGGAAGAAGGAGAGAAGTATTACTTTGCCGCCTATGCAAAAAATTCTGAAGGAACCGCTTATGGCAGTGTGCTTAGTTTCACAGCGGAGAGCAACAGTGAGGGTGAGCCGGAGGTCTCAACCAGAAGTGCCAGCAGCATCGATGAAAACAAGGCTACCCTGAATGCTGAACTTGATTCGATAGGAGATTCGGAAATCGAAGAGTATGGCTTTTATTATGGAACCAGCTCATCACCTTCTACCAAGAGGAAGGTGGGGAGCAGTGGTCTCGATGAAGGGGATGATTTCGTTTACAGACTAACAGGTCTGAATCCGGATACCAGATACTATTTCAAGGCTTATGCCACTAACGATGAAGGCACGTCTTACGGTAGTGTACTGAGTTTTACCACGGAGAAAAACACAGAACCAGCAGAATTGAAAACCAGGGTCAGCGAGGTATCAATTACAGGAGCAACCCTGACCGGTACAATAACGTCAGCCGGAGGGGGTACCGTCAGTGAATACGGATTTGTTTGGGGAAAAACCGATGGCTCTGAAAAAGAGTTTAAGTTAGGGACCAGTATAACAATTGATACTGACTACATGTATATCCTTGGTGGTCTGGAAACACAAGAGGAGTATTATGCCAAGGCTTATGCAGTTACCAGTGCCGGGACTGCCTACGGCAATAGGGTCGAATTCACCACCGGCAAAAGCAGCAATGTCATCACACCACCTGTTCCTGTTGCTGGAGCACCAGTGGTGGTTATCAGCAGTCCTACTCCTAATAGTGCAGTAGAAAAGGGAACAACACTAAGCATCTATGCTTCTGCCAGCGACAATACAGGTGTTCAGGCGATGGGACTTTATATAAACGGAGTGCAAAAAATTAGGCCATCCGGTGGTGCATTAGCTTATTCTCTGGATACCAGCAGTCTGCCTTTAGGAACCAATACTATTCGAGTGACCGCATGGGATGGGAAATATGTAGGTGAACAGGCTATTATAATTAACATACAAGCAGGAACAGTCGGGACGGCTCCTGCCGTGACCATAAGCAGTCCAACACCCGGCTACCAGGTTTCGGTGGGCAGTCCGGTTGAAATAGCTGCCAGTTCCAGTTCCAGCAAAGGCGTGCAGGCTATGGGCTTGTATATTAACGGGGTAAAGAAAATGCGCTGCGGAGGTGCCTTTTTCAGCTATTATCTGGACACAAAAGGGATGAGTACCGGGATATATACCATTAGAGTCACGGCTTGGGACGGAGCAGTAGCCGGAGAGAAGAGCGCCACATTAATAGTGAAGTAAGACAAATAAATTTGGGCCCTGGACGTTGCTCGGGGTCAGACCGTCAAAAAAGCCGAATATCATTGTCATTTCACAAAGCCCTAGTGCCCGAAGGGTACAACGTACTCAGGTACGCCTCAATCTCGGGCTTTGTTTATTCCTTGATCAGCCTTATTTGTTGAGCGCAGCGAAATGAGATTCTAGTACCCAAAGGGTGCTTCAACTTTTTTGCTTGCTCTGCCAGGGTGTCAACTTCTTTGACACCCTGACCCCGGGCGTTGCCCGGGGTTTTTTTGCCCGCTGCCTGTAATTTGAGTTTTGGACCCAAAAAGACGATATGGAAATAAAAAGTAAGGCTGCTAAATGCAAATATGGGAGGAAAAGTAAAAATACCGTGTAATTATTAAAGAAAGACGGTTATGATATACCGGGATAGTGAAGGGACGTCACTTTGAAATATTATAAGCAATGGTCTAAATAGGGGGCGGCAGTCTCTGGACTTTGGGCTAAAGCGTTAATTTATCATGATTGGAGGGGGTTTTATGCCTCGTTGGCGTAAGGCTTTGCTGCCGGCTTATGTCTTGACTGCTACTATTTGTATAGCCGTGCTGCTGGGGGACGTATATACGGTTCAGGCCAGCAGCGATCCAGGAGTATCAACACTTAGGGCTGTCGATATTGACGATGATTGTGCTACTCTGCGTGGTGAAATAGAGTCTGATGGCAATGACGAAATAATCAAGTACGGATTTGAGTGGGGCACCAGCAGATCAAACTTATCGCATCACGAGTGGTTTTACGACGATATCGATGAAGGCGATGACTTCGAATTTGAGTTGGATGATTTGGAAGAAAACGAGACTTATTACTTCCGGGCTTATGCCAAGAACGATTCCGGTGAGGACTGGGGCAGCATCAAATCCTTCAGGACTGGAGATGAAGATGATGAAGAATATTATGAGGACGATATACCTTTGGTGATAACCAGGGAAGCCAGCTCTGTAGAAGAGGATCAGGCAGATATAAACGGTGAAATTGAAGACGAGGGTGACTCGGACATCGAAGAATTTGGGTTTTATCTTGGGATTGATCCGGAAGAGCTGTATGCATTCCCTGAATTTATCGGAATCCCGGGGGAAGGTGAGCCCTATAGCTTTACTATAACGGATTTAGTTGAAGGGATTACATATTATTACAAGGCCTACGCTAAAAATGACGAGGGAATATCATACGGGGGGTTAAGGTATTTTGTTAGCGGCAGTCCTGATTTTACAGATGACGACATACCCCTGGTGATTACTGACGAGGACGTTGATGTAGACGGTGATGAGGTTACACTGAACGGGGAAATTGAAGCGGTGGGTGGTTCAGATATACAAGAATACGGTTTTTATTACGGGACCAGTCCGGCGTGCAACCAGAAAGAAGTGGCGGGACATAGAGAACTTGAAACAGGTGATGATTTCGACTGCGAGCTGGATGGCCTTAGGGAGGCAACTACTTATTATTACAAGGCCTATGCAGAAAACAATCAGGGCACCTCATACGGTAGTGTTCGCTTTTTTAACACAGATGAGGACGAAGACGAGGATGAAGACGATGATATGTCGGTGACTACAGGAGGATCTCAAGCCGGTGAAGGATGCGTTACGATTATGGGCGAAATCAGCGAAAAAGACGACTCCATAATCGAAGAGTACGGATTCTACTGGGGGACTGGTGATCCACCGATGACCAAAGTAAAAGCTGGTGATGACGATATTGACGAAGATGAAACCTTTAGCTACGATTTGACAGGACTCGTTAATGGAACCGTATACTACTACCAGGCCTGGATCAGGCATGAAGATGGCAGCGAAGAGGGAGATATTTTGAGCTTTACGGCTGGCAGTTCCAGCAGCGGTGGTAAAGGAACGGCCAGCTTAACCACCAGCATCGGAGCACTCACAGCCAACGGGATCACAGTAAATGGAACCATAAGCTCGACAAATGGAAGTGTAGTGCGTGAATACGGTTTTCTATGGGGAAGGGTCGGCCAGGCTGAGAGCAAGATTCGCCTGGGAAGCGGTATTTTAGAAAACACTAGTTTCGGATATTATATAGGCGGCCTGGAAGAAGACAGCACCTATTACGCTAGATCCTATGCAATAACTGCCAGCGGGACTTCCTATGGGCCGCAGATTGGATTTACCGCCAGTGGTGGTACGGTATCGCCTTACCTGGCTGCGCCTACAGTGTGGTTGACCAGCCCGTCGAATGGCATCAGTGTAGCCCGGGGGGCTGGTGTAAAAATTTCCGCGACAGCAAGTGATGCAATCGGGATAGTAGCCATGGGGCTCTATGTAAATGGAGTACAAATGACCAGGGTGGATGGTTCGAAACTCGACTATCTGCTTGATACAGCGGCTATTTCAGCCGGGTCTTGCGCGATAAAAGTGACCGCCTTCAATGGGACCAGGGCCAGCGAATCAAACCTGACGATTTACATTGATCGGGAAACAGGTGCTGTCTCCCGTGCTCCCGGAGTGAATATCAGCAGCCCGGCAGACGGTTTTCAGCTGGCAGCTGGAGGCTTTACAGATGTATCGGCCCGTGCTGCTTCTGGGCGAGGTGTGCAGGCCATGGGGATATATGTGGATGACGTTCAAAAAGCACGTTTTATGGGCGACTCATTTACCTATCGTTTAGAGAGTCTCGGCATGGCTCCCGGTACACATACCATAAAAGTAACGGCCTGGGATGGAGTTCAAGTTGGGCAAAAAGAGATAAACGTAAACGTTTAATAGCTAAATATGAATCATATGCTAGAAATAGAGGACGGTAATACAAGGTCTACATCGTCCTTTTTTCTATGCATGCCGGGCTGCAATGATACTGATGCAAGAATATGAACAGTGGTTTTGTTCTGAAAACTTGCGTAAACTTGGTATGTTTCTTACAATTAAGATTGTATATTTGACAGCTAATTTAATGAAGATATAGTGACGAGGAGGAGTCACCGATGTCAGTTGAGAAAAAACTGCCCAGTGTTTACGATCCAGCTCAGGTGGAAGCAAAATGGTACGAGTTCTGGAGAGAACGGGGTTATTTTAAACCCGGCCAGGATTTCAGTAAGAAGTCATTCTCGATTGTAATGCCCCCTCCGAATGTGACGGGGTCACTTCATCTGGGCCATGCCCTTGACAACACCCTGCAGGATATCCTGACTAGATGGCGTAGAATGCAGGGCTACAACACACTCTGGCTGCCCGGAACTGACCACGCCGGAATCGCCACCCAGGCCAGGGTCGAGGAATCCCTGGCTCGTGAAGGCTTGTCCAAGAATGATCTGGGCCGGGAAAAATTTTTAGAAAGGGTATGGGAATGGAAACACCTGTATGGTAGCCGGATAACCAGCCAGCTTTCTCTTATGGGATCATCGTGCGACTGGAGCCGGGAGCGCTTCACCATGGACGATGGCTGCTCAAAAGCAGTGCGCGAAGTTTTTGTCCGCCTTTACGAGAAGGGCTTGATTTATCAGGGCGACTACATAATTAACTGGTGTCCGCGATGTCATACGGCCATTTCTGATATTGAGGTTGAACATAGTGAATCCGATGGCCATTTGTGGCATATTAAGTATCCGGTTGAAGGAAGCAGCGAGTGGATAGTGGTAGCTACTACCCGCCCGGAGACCATGCTGGGAGATACGGGAGTTGCAGTGCATCCCGATGATGAGCGTTATACCCACTTGCTCGGCAAACAGGTGCGCTTGCCGTTAATGAACCGTCTTATACCTATATTTGCTGACTCGTATGTAGATAAAGACTTCGGAACTGGGGCTGTAAAGGTTACACCGGCTCACGATCCTAACGATTTCGATATGGGTCTGCGCCATGGATTGCCACAGGTAGTGGTCATGGACAGCCGGGGCTTTATGAACGAGAATACCGGCAAGTTTCAGGGAATGGAGCGCTATGAATGCAGGCAGGCAGTGATAAAAGATTTAGAAGAGCAGGGTCTTTTGCTTAAAATTGAGGATCATCGTCATGCAGTAGGGCATTGTCAGCGTTGCGATACTGTGGTTGAACCTCTAATATCAACCCAGTGGTTCGTAAAGATGAAGCCCCTGGCCGAGCCTGCTATCCAAAGAGTAATCAATGGAGAAATCCGCTTTATACCAGAGCGTTTTACAAAAATATATATTAACTGGATGGAGAATATTCGCGACTGGTGCATCTCCAGGCAATTATGGTGGGGACATCGCATTCCGGTCTGGTATTGCCAGGACTGCGGAGAAGTTATTTGCAGCCGCACTGATCCCGACCGTTGTACTAAGTGCGAGTCTTCCACCCTGGTTCAGGATGAAGATGTTCTGGATACCTGGTTTTCCAGTGCCCTCTGGCCCTTTTCTACCCTGGGATGGCCTGATGATACTGACGATATGCGACATTTTTATCCGACATCGGTTCTGGTCACGGGAAGAGACATAATTTTCTTCTGGGTAGCGCGTATGATCTTTTCGGGTATAGAACAAACCGGTGAGGTTCCTTTTTACGATGTTAACATCCATGGATTGATCCTTGATGCCCTGGGAAGAAAAATGAGCAAATCGCTGGACAATGGGGTAGATCCGATCGAGGTAATTGAAAAGTACGGGGCGGATACCCTGCGCTTCTCATTGATTACCGGGGTGACGCCTGGAAATGATGTAAGATTTCATTGGGAAAAGGTTGAGAATATCCGTAATTTTGCCAACAAAATTTGGAATGCTTCCAGGTTCGTAATGATGAATCTGCATGATTACAGAGACATAACCTTAAGAGCTGAAGATCTCCAGCTGGCTGATCGCTGGATTTTATCGAGGCTGCAGGATCGTATAGAATTGGTAAGCGGACTGTTGGAGAAGTATGAGCTGGGGGAAGCCGCCCGAATTCTCTATGATTTTGTATGGGATGAGTATTGCGATTGGTATATTGAATTGAGCAAGCCGCGCCTGGGTGTTTCCAACAACCCTGAAGATAGACTGGTAGTTCAAAACGTGCTGCTCGGAGTACTAATAGATGTGCTTCATCTCCTGCATCCTTTCATGCCATTTATCACCGAAGAAATATATCAGAATCTACCCGGCAGTCAGGAAACCATAATGCTTAATCCCTGGCCAGCTTACCGGCCAGACCTGAATTGGCCCGAAGCAGTGGAGGATATGCAGCGGGTTATAACCATAATTCGGGCGGTACGCAACATTCGTTCAGAGTTTAACGTCCCACCGGGATCAAAAATCAAAGCCATTATGGCTGTCCCTGAAGCGGGAGCTAGAAGCACTTTGTGCGGATATCAATCATATGTTAGAACTATGGCGGGTATCAATGAATTGGAAATTGCAGCGGCAGTTGAAATAAAACCTCCCCAATCGGTATCTTCCCTTGCCGCTTGGTATGAACTGTATGTTCCGCTGGAAGGATTGATTGATGTAGAAAAAGAAATTCTGCGTCTTTCAAAAGACCTGCAGAATGCTCAAAATGAGCTGGACAAGGCTAATCAGAAGCTGGGCAATCCCGACTTCCTCTCCCGGGCTCCGCAAGTGGTAATAGACAAGGAGACGCAAAAAGCTGAAGAAGCCCAGAACAAGAAAGAAGGTATCCTACAACGCCTGGACATACTGAGAAAGTAATTGAAAAAAAGTTCAAAGAGCTCTGCCTTTTAGGCAGCCGACCTGGGCTAGATAGAATCACGGCATTGCTCGAACTGATGGATCATCCGGAAAAGGATTTGCCGGTTGTACATGTGGCAGGCACAAATGGGAAAGGATCAACCTGTTGGATAACTGCGGCGGTATTAAAACAGGCCGGATATAGAGTGGGGAGTTTTTTATCTCCCCACATTTCTTCATATCGAGAACGGATACTTATCGATGGCGAAATGATATCTGGTCAAGACCTCGCCCAATATCTGGATAGGGTATTGAAGGCTGCACAGCATATGCTCGAGAAGGGATGGGAGCATCCGACCGAGTTTGAGGTTTTAACCGCCATAGCTTTTCTTTATTTCAAGGAACAAGGAATTGATCTGGCCGTGCTGGAAGTCGGCATGGGCGGGCTGTATGACTCCACCAATGTAATCATCCCCGAGGTTTCTGTAATTACCAGCATCGACTACGATCACATGCAATACCTGGGCGATACTTTGGAGAAAATAGCTGTAAATAAAGCTGGAATCATCAAAGCAGGTGTTCCTGTGGTAGTAGGTCGGCTACCGGAGGTCGCCAGAGATGTAATCGAAAAGCAGGCTGCCCATCTGGGAACTGTGGTGTTTAGCAGCTCAGATATAAAGATTCAAAGGCTGGAATGTGGAACCGGACGAGTCTCGATATCAAATCCCGACGAGTATGAGATTGCTGCCGATTTTTCTTTACTTGGGGAATTCCAGCTGGAGAATCTGGCCACTGCTCTAAAAGTGATTCACATACTCGGGCAGCGGGGTTTTAAAAGCAAACCCGATGATATATGCAGGTCTCTATCAAAAATCGAGTTTCCCGGACGCTTTCAAATGATCAGTAAGCGGCCCCTGATCATTGCTGATGTTGCGCATAATCCACATGGATGCAGAGCGCTTGCTGCTTCACTCGAAGAACTATGGCCCGGCCGTTCAAAGGTCCTGGTAGTGGGTATGCTGGATGACAAGGATGCGGCCCCGGCCCTGAGCGCTTTGGGCAAAAACACCCGGGTCTGCATAGTAACGAGGCCTGAGGGTGAACGTTCCCACAACTGGCAGAGGCTTGGAGAAATCTTTTCGTCGCTATACCCGGATGTGGATCTTATCGAGGAGGAGGAGCCAGCTGTGGCAGTTAAGACCGGATTGGGTATACTTAATACTAATGAGTATATGCTAATTAGCGGATCCTTTTATTTACTGGGGAAAATTTTCTTCAATATTAAATTCTGACCCAAGATTCTTAACATATTCTTAACACAGACTTAAAACAATGTTTTGTATAATGAACACAGAGACTGAGCGGTACGTCCTAGGGAGGTATTTAAGTGGGTTTTCGCCTCAAACCGAGAGAAGAGAAGTTCTTCTATTTTTTCAATGAATTGGCTGATTCAATCTGCGAAGCCAGTTCTATATTAAAGAGTTATTTTGAAGAGCAAAACGGGGCAGAGCAGAAGTTGGAACGATTGACCGAAGTTGAAGAGCGCGGGGATCAAGTACTATCCACAGTGATGAAGCAGATAAATAGTTCATTTGTGACTCCCTTTGACCGGGAAGATATCCTTCTACTGGCCAGGGAGTTGAATAATGTATTGGATCATATCCAGGGGACTCTGGAAAAAGTGGTGATTTATAAAGCCGGTTATCCCAAAGATGTCTATGCATTAAAGCTGGTCAAAGTTCTCGAAGAAGCGGCGGCAGAGATCAAGGATGCGGTTTCGGAACTTCCCAATGTTCGAACTCACCATGCCGGCATTTTGAAGTCCTGTGAAATTATCAGGTCTTATGAGCACGAGGGTGACTTCTTATATCGGGCCGGGATTGCCAGACTCTTCGAAAACACTGAAAATCTTGTGGATATTATTAAATGGAAAGAAATATATGAACACCTGGAGACTACGCTGGATTACTGTGAGAATGTCAGCAATGTCATCAAGGGAGTTGCAGTAAAATATGTTTGATATATCAATTGCCCCTTTGCTGTTTGTAATCCTGCTTGCTTTAACCTTTGATTTTATAAATGGTTTTAATGATACTGCCAATGCTATCGCAACATCTGTTTCAACCAAAGCCCTTTCACCCCGACAGGCTATTTTTGTGGCAGCCACGTTTAATTTTGGTGGGGCTCTGGTTGGAACGGCTGTTGCATTTACGATTGGTAAAGCTATTGTTGACCCGCAGTTTGTTACACCTCCCGTGCTGATTTCCGCATTGACTGGCGCAATATTCTGGAATGTGTTCACATGGTACTTCGGTATACCGAGCAGTTCATCCCACGCGTTAATCGGGGGCTTAACCGGGGCGGTAATCGCTGCTTTCGGAAGCGGGTATGTCAAGTGGAACGGCTTTCTAACCATACTTGCCGGCCTCATATCAGCACCTATCATTGGTGTTGTGGCCGGGAGTCTGGTAATGACTATTCTTTTCTGGCTTTTCAAAGGATCTGCACCTAACAAAATCAACAATAATTTTAGGGGTCTACAGATGCTGTCTGCGTGTGCGCTGTCTTTCTCCCATGGTTCTAATGATGCTCAAAAATCGATGGGCATCATAACCATGGTATTGGTCGGTGCTCAACTGCTTCCAACTTTTGAGGTACCCCTGTGGGTGAAGATGGCGTGCGCAGCATCCATGGCCGCTGGCACAGCATTTGGCGGATGGCGGATAATTAAGACTATGGGCGGAAAGATATTCCGCATTGAGCCGATAAACGGCTTTGCTTCTGATTTCACTTCCTGCGCGGTAATTCTGACCGCTACTCATTTTGGTCTACCGGTAAGCACCACTCACGTTGTTTCGTCTGCCATCATGGGTGTAGGAGCAGCCAAGCGATTAAAGGGTGTGCGCTGGAATATTGCCCGCCAAATCCTTATCGCCTGGATTGTCACTATTCCTTCTTCTGCTTTGGTTGCAATACTGATTTACAATTTGATACGATATCTTGTATAATGATACAGGCTTATCTTTACAATTTGTAGCCAATTAGCCCTTTTAAGGATATACTTGTGTTATTTAGGAGGATCCATATCAAGAGGTAAATCTGATATAAGGAGTGGGGAGCTTGAAGGTTTATAAAATACCCGAAGCCACAGTAATGAGGCTCTCTATTTACTCCCGCTATTTACATCAGTTGATCGATGAAAATGTGGAAACAGTGTCCTCCGATGAGATTGCTCAGGGAGTTGGGGTCAGTTCTGCTCAAGTTAGAAAGGACCTGGCTTATTTCGGCGAGTTTGGCACTCGCGGTGTAGGTTACAAGGTTGAAGAACTCTACGGACATCTCATGAAGATACTGGGCCTTGATCGGCGATGGAATGTTGTCATTATTGGAGCTGGCAAACTTGGATCAGCGCTGGCTCTGTATCACGGGTTTATTGATCGCGGTTTTAGCATAAAGGCCATCCTGGATGTTGACAAGAAGAAAATTGGGAGTCAACTTGGACCTGTCGAAGTTGAATCGCTTAAGGTTCTGGAAGACCGAGTTAAGGAAAACCAGATCAATATTGGTGTAGTGACTGTCCCCGCTTCGGTCGCCCAGGAGGTTACCGATCAGCTCATAGCGAGTGGAGTAAAAGCGATTTTAAATTTCTCCCCCCGGGTATTGAAGGTGCCAAATAACATAATCTTACGCAATGTAGATCTTTCTGTTAATTTGGAGGTTTTGAGTTTTAACCTGGCTTATAACAACCGCTAGAATGATTTGTATGCGGGAAGCTCTTTAAACCGAAGAGTTTCCCGTTTTTTATTGCCTTGTCTTTAATTAACACTAGTGCTAAACTTTATGAAAATCATCCATTGGAGGTTGGAAGGTGGTCAATAGGGGTCGCAGCAATCCCGCCTGGCATATCCTATTGCTTTTATTATGTTTGGGAGGAATTGCCGGACTACTGATTGGGGACCTTATTATTAAGCTAGTCCCCTCTCTGGAATGGCTGGGCAGATTTCAGAGTGTGGGTGTGCCCCAGCTCTCCCTGGACCTCAAGGTATTTACTTTGACATTTGGTTTTATGTTGCGCCTTAATTTGTTTGCCTTGTTGGGCTTTGCGGCGGCGTACTTGATTTATAGAAAACTTTAGAGGCGTGTAATTCAGTGCAAAGAATTATTCTGGCATCACAGTCACCGAGACGAAAAATGCTGCTTAAGCAGTTGGGGCTTGAGTTTGACTCTGTGCCTGCTCATATTAATGAAGACACCTCTTTATACAAGAATCCCACTGAAGCTGTGCGTGATATTGCCAGGAAAAAAGCAGCCTATGTAGCGGCCCGCTTTCCGGCAGAATTGATAATTGCTGCTGATACTGTCGTGGTCTGCGCGAACCAGGTGCTGGGGAAGCCTGAAGGCCTTCGGGACGCTTATGACACACTACGTCTATTGAGTGGTCAGGCCCACGATGTAATTACCGGAGTATGCTTATTCAGCCCAACAGGGGAAATATATTGTGTGGAACATGAAGTTACACGAGTGCTATTTCGTATTATTAGTGAGGAGGAAATAATTGCTTATATAAAAACCGGGGAGCCCATGGACAAAGCCGGCGCATATGGAGTGCAGGGATTGGGTTCCGTTTTTGTCGAACGTATTGAAGGATGTTACTTTAATGTGGTTGGGCTTCCATTATCAAGACTATATCGAATGTTGAAAGAGCAAGGGATTGCGGTGCTGTAAAGGAGAGACAATCCTGAGCGATTATCATGTAAACATTAAAGACATGCCTGAAAACATGCGGCCGCGAGAGAAGTTGCTGGCAACAGGGGAAGCGGCATTGAGTGATTCTGAGCTACTGGCTATAATCATGGGCATGGGTACCAAAAACCTCAACGCTATAGATCTTGCCGGGTCATTGCTTACTTTTCACGGTGGATTGAGGCATCTCAAGGAAGCGAGCCTGGAGGAGCTGACTGCGCATCATGGAATCGGACCGGCCAAGGGCGCCAGTATAAAAGCTGCTCTGGAATTGGGGCGCAGAATAGCGCTGACGGCATTGGAGAAGATGCCCATAAAATCACCTGAAGATGTAAAAAATATAGTTATGGAAGAAATGCGTTATTATGATCGAGAGCATTTTAGAGTCCTATACCTGGATAGAAAAGGCGGCCTTATCAGTATGGAAGACGTCTCTGTAGGGGGGCTGCATAGCTCACAGGTCCATCCGAGGGAAGTGTTTAAAACAGCTGTCAAAAGGAGCGCTGCTTCTTTAATTCTGGTTCACAATCATCCCAGCGGTGATCCCACTCCCAGTCGGGAAGACATCGAAGTAACCAGGCTTCTGATTTCAGCGGGACAATTGATGGGAATTGAAGTTTTGGATCATATAGTAGTCGGGGAAAGAAACTACATCAGTATGAAAAGTAAGAATTTGATCTGAGGACTAAGGAGGAAGAGATCAAGTGGTTTTTGGCAAAGACTTGGGCATAGATTTAGGAACTGCCAATACCCTGGTTCACGTTAAAAGCAAGGGCGTTGTAATGCGTGAACCGTCGGTGGTTGCAATAGAAAGTGATACAGGAAAAGTTCTGGCGGTAGGCGATGAAGCAAAGCAAATGATCGGCCGGACGCCGGGTAATATCATAGCTATACGCCCTATGAAAGATGGAGTTATTGCTGATTTTGATATAACTCAGGCTATGCTGCGCTATTTCATCAATCGGGCACTGGGAGCCCGTACACCTTTTGTAAGGCCTCGTGTAATAATTAGCATACCAACCGGCTGTACGACCGTGGAGGAGAGAGCGGTTCGAGAAGCAGCCATAGCCGGTGGAGCCAAGGAAGCTTACCTGATTGAAGAACCGATGGCAGCTGCGATTGGGGCAGGTCTGCCGGTGCATGAGCCGACCGGAAACCTAATAGTTGACATCGGCGGGGGAACAACTGAAGTTGCGGTTATATCACTCGGTGGAATAGTAACTGCCAAGTCAATCCGCGTGGCGGGCGATAAAATGGATGAAGCTATCATAGCCCATCTGCGTAAGAATTATAATCTGCTCATAGGCGAGAGGACTGCCGAAGATATCAAAATCTCCATTGGTTCTGCTTTATGGGAAGGGCCGGAGGAAAGCTATGAAGTCAGGGGCAGAGACCTGTTGAGTGGTTTACCTAAAACTATTCGGGTTTCTTCAATAGAAGTCCAAAAAGCTTTGAAAGAAACCGTGGAACAAATTGTAGATGGCATAAAGGTTTGCCTGGAAAAGACACCGCCCGAGCTAGCATCCGATATAGTGGATAGGGGGATTGTAATGGCTGGAGGCGGAGCGCTTCTGCGTGGACTAGATAAACTTATCAGTTTGCAGACCAACATGCCGGTATACGTCTGCGATGATCCGCTATTGGCTGTAGCCCGGGGTACGGGAATTGTACTGGAGAATATCGAAGTATTGAAACGGGTTCTTGTCTCCATGAAAAAATCTTTCTGATTAGGTGAGGGGTTTTGTTAAGAATACTCAAAAACAGGTTCCTATGGTTGTTTTTGCTGGTGGGAGGGGCTTCGATTGCTTTTATTGCATTTACATCATCACCACCAGGCCAGGAAGGGGCTTTTTACTCTCCTTTGATGCAGGCTATTTATACTCCCTTGCATAAGGCGTCAAGTGGGATAAAAGGCCAGATAGCTAATTTTACCAGTATCTTTAGCAATAAAAAGACCCTGTATGCGCAAATTGATGATTTGCAGCAGCGCTTGGACGCTCTGGAGTTTGAGAATCAATCATTGCGTGAGTACAGGGCTGAATCAATGCGCCTGCAAAACCTCCTTAATTTTAAAAACGCCAATATGGATACATTACAGGTAAAAGCCGCCCGGGTTATCGCCAGGAGTCCCAGCAATTGGTACAAGAGAATTCTTGTTGACCAGGGGAGTATGGCTGGAATAGCTGTGGGGATGCCGGTTATCAGCCCCGAAGGTCTGGTAGGAAGGGTTGCGTCTGTTACCCAGAATTCAGCTCAAGTGGACTTGATTACCGACCCGGAAATGGCAGTAGGCGCAATTTTGGAAAAGAGCCGGGAAACTTCAGGTATAGTAGAAGGTCACAACGATTCGCTGCGGATGATAGATATTCCTTACTATTCAAAGATAGAAATATACGACCTGGTAGTTACTTCCGATTTATCAGCTATTTACCCGAAGGGGATAAGAATAGGAACTGTTACTGACATCAAGAAGGAGCAGGGTGGCTTGTTGATCAACGCCACACTTAGTCCGGCGGTAAATTTCGATGCGCTTGAGGAAGTACTGGTCATAACCAGCTATCGGCCGCTGCCGGAAGCCAAAGTCGAAGTGAAGAGGTAGAGGATTTGCGCTGGCTCATACATATATTGCTGCCATTTTTGGCGATATTTTTGCAATCGACATTTTTTAGCTCCTATAGTATAAAAGGGGCGGTGCCTGATTTGCTCATAATAATCGTCACTTTTTTTGCTCTAGTAAACGAAAGGGAAAAAGCACCGGCATACGGTTTTTTTTGCGGCTTGATTGAAGACCTCTATTTTGGCCGCTTTATAGGTATGAACGCCCTGGCCAAAGGACTGACAGCTTTTATGATCACTCACTGGCAGGGCAATGTCTTTCGAGAGAATATCCTGGTAGGGATGGTCACCGTCATGCTTGCTACCGCGTTCAATTCCGTCATGCTTATGCTTTTAAACCTTGTGCGATTGAGCACTTTTAACTGGGATGCAGGTATGTTGATGATGATATTCATACAGATCCTATATAATGGTGTTCTTTCCGGACCGCTGTATATTTGGTATTATAATTCATCCAAATTCGGGGTATTGAGATTTACAGGGGAGAGGTAAATGAGGCCTGCTGATTTTAAATCCCGCCTCCGGGTGTATACGATTATAGTCATCGCTTTGCTCGGCATACTGTCACTGCGGCTTGCCATTGTGCAATTATTTGCCAATCAAGCCTATCAAACTAAGGCCAAAGATAACAGCATCCGTCTAGTACCGGTCAAAGCTCCCCGGGGCGAAATATATACACGGGATAATGTGGTTATAGCCAATAGCAAGTTGGTCTACACGGTCAGCCTTACCTATTTAGAATTGAATAAAGATAATATTGAAATTGTGGCGCAGAATCTGCCCCGTTTAATGAATGGATTGTATCCAGAAGTCACCCCTGATTACATCCGCAATAAAGTAAAGGAAAATCCCAGGCTTTTTGAACCCATTGTTCTGCTGCGGGACATACCCTGGGAACTCGTGGTTACTCTGGAAGAGAACCGCCAGGAACTGCCAGGTGTCAGCATATCGATCGAACCGCTTCGTACTTATCCCGAGGGAACCCTGGCTGGGCACGTTCTGGGTTATATACACTCCATAAGCCAGGCAGAGCTAGATAAACAGGGAGAAGGCGGCTACAAATACAGTATGAACAGCCTGATCGGCAAAACCGGTATCGAAAAGCAGTATGAACAATACCTGCGCGGAATTGACGGAGCCCAACAGGTTGAGGTTGACGCCGGGGGGCGTCCGGTGCCGAATCGAGATGTAACGACTCAGGACCCGCATGCGGGCAGCAACCTTTATTTAACCATTGACAGCCGGCTGCAGAAAGTGATGGAACAGAGTATGGAGGCTACCCTCAAACAGCTCCAATCACAGTATGCCAAGGCTAAAGTGGGTTCAGCAGTTTTAATGAATGTGAAAACAGGTGAAATTCTGGCGATGTACAGCAGCCCTGCTTTGAATCCGGACGACTTCAAAGGAAATATCACCAATGAACGGGCAGCCTATTATTTCCCTCAGACTGAAAACTATGATCCTATGCAGCCAGGGGCGGCTACCAATCGTGCCATTCAGTCTACCTATCCTCCGGGGTCGACATTTAAGCCAATAACCGGTCTGGCCGCCATGGAAAAAGGAACCGTAGATCCTTTAAAGGACTACGTTAATTGTGCTGGGGCTTACTGGATAGCTCCGTATATTAAATGCACGGGAGTCCACAATAACGTAAACATGTATTCGGCTATGGCCCATTCCTGTAATACTTATTTTCAGGAGATGGGACGCCGAGCCGGTAAAGAGGAGATTGTCAGGATAGCCACTGAATTTGGCCTTGGCAGTAAGACCGGTATTGATCTTCCTGACGAGAGGAAGGGAGTGCTTCCTTCACCGGAATGGAAATTTGCACAAAATGATGAGCCTATGCAAAAGCAGCACCAGGCCAAGCTGAATCAGCTCAATGCTAAATATGACGGCCTTATCGCTCAGGCCAGCAGCGAGCAGGAGAGGAAAGATCTCATAAAAAAGAAGGAGAAGGAAAAGAACGAAATTGAAGCTCAGTATAAGATAGATTATAACTGGGTGACCAACTGGCAGCCGTTCGATACTTTTAACATGTCTATCGGCCAGGGATACAATGATTTTTCAGTTATGCAACTGGCCAATTATGTGTCCGCAATTGCCAATGGAGGTTCTTTATGGAAGCCTTATTTGCTCAACAAGGCACTAACGTCGGAGAACAAAGTGGTTTTGCAAAACGAGCCCCAGCTGATTCGGAAAGTTGACGTCAGCAGCAACAGTCTGGCTGAGATCCGAAGGGCTATGCTGGAAGTCACCAGGGGCAATGGAACAGCCGCCTACCTGTTCACCAACTTCCCGGATAATATAAAAGTTGGAGCTAAAACCGGAAGCGCTCAAACCGGTAGAACTGGGGACGATACTCTAAAGGAAGTACATGGCGTTTTTATTGCTTTTGCTCCTTTTGACAACCCGGAAATTGCGTTTGCCGGAGTGGTCGAGTACGGGTACAGCGGAGCCACGTCAGCGGGACCGGTTTGCAAAGCAGTTTTTGAACAGTATTTTGGCATTGTAGATCATCTGGCTGCACCGGCGCAGCCAAGCACACCTCAGATAGCTAATAAACCGGTCGAACCGGCGCAAAACGTAAGTCCGGAACCTGCTTTGCCACAACCTGCTCCCGATCCAGCGACCCCTGCTCCACCAGCAGTTCAGACCGGGGAAAAAACTATTCCACCCACCGAGCAGCGGAGAAGTGATGGCGAATAATATCGAAAACACCCTGCGAATTTGAACAGATTTTTGGGGCTGCCAGGCGACATACTCTGGGATAAAAACCCAGAGTATTCTTATTTTTCTGTTTTTTTGATGGAGGGAAAAAATAGAAATTATAGAAGTTATATAAATATCCTGGTAAAAATAACCAAGTTTAGATGGGAGGACTACGGTATGAGAGCTGTCGCCAGGGATTATAGAGAGGAAAGGCTTGTAGATCTGAAGGCATTTCACACATTTGGAGATATCAAAACCGGATTGGAACGGCGCGTTGTAGAACTCAACCAGTTTGAACCGGGCACCCAACTGGTAATTGACATCGGTAATAAAAGCTTGAGCAGCAAGCAGGTCAGGGAGCTCGAGGACATCTTATTGGATCATGGATTGTATCTAAAAGAAATTCTATCTCCCGGATTTATTAATAATCTTTTAAATAGTGAGGTATTTCCTCCCACAGTGGCTGATATGCCTGCTTATGAGGAAACTGTCTTGATTTGCCGACATCTGCGTTCGGGACAGCGATTTTTCAGCCCAGGCAATCTGGTTGTACTTGGGGATGTCAACCCTGGAGCAGAAGTGATAGCAGTTGGGAACATATTGATAATAGGATCTCTAAAAGGTGTGGCTCATGCTGGATACTTCGGGGATGAAAGTGCTGTAATAACTGCCTACCGTCTGAATCCTACCCAACTGCGCATAGCCAACCATATCACCCGACCACCAGACGGCGACCATTTAGCGGGAAAACAGCCTGAACTGGCCCGTATAAGGTCGGAAAAGGTAGTGATAGAAAGGCTAAAAATATGAATGGAGGTTTGACGATGAAAAGCAGGGTGTTGGTGATAACGTCAGGAAAGGGCGGAGTGGGAAAAACTACTACAACAGCCAACCTGGGTACAGCGCTGGCCATGATGGATTTCCGGGTGGTGTTGATTGATACAGATATAGGTTTGAGAAATCTTGATGTGGTAATGGGCCTGGAGAATCGCATCGTTTTTGATATTGTGGATGTTGTTCAGGGCAACTGTAAAATTAAGCAGGCATTGATCAAAGATAAGAGGATCGATGGTCTGCATCTGCTGCCTGCTGCCCAAACCAAGGATAAGACGGCAGTGACTCCCCATCAGATGAAAAACTTGACCAATGAGCTTCGCAATGATTTTGATTATATACTTGTCGATTGCCCGGCAGGTATAGAACAGGGTTTTAAAAATGCCATAGCAGGAGCTGACGATGCAATAATCGTGGCAACACCAGAGGTGTCATCGGTGCGTGATGCCGATCGAATCGTTGGTCTGCTCGAAGCCGCTGGGCTCACTAATGCCCGGCTAATAATAAACCGCCTGCGTAGTAAGATGGTGAGGCGCGGCGATATGATGGATATTGACGATATTCTTGATATCTTATCGATCGACCTGCTTGGAGTTGTCCCCGAGGATGAATCTATAGTGGTTTCTACTAATCGTGGAGAGCCGGCTGTACTGGATAATAATTCGAGAGCGGGACTGGCATATCGGCGTATTTCCAGAAGAATCGCGGGTGAGGAGGTCGATATACAGACCAATAATGATTCACATTGGATCATGGACCGTTTTAAAAAGATGCTACGGCTGGCTAAATAGGAGGGGGAGACATGGTTCTTTTGGATTTTCTCACCCGCCTTTTTGCAAAAGAGAATCTGCCAAGTAAGGATGTGGCCAGAGAAAGGCTGCGGCTGGTGCTGGTTCATGATCGTGCATCAGTATCGCCGGAGTTCATAAACCAGCTTAAAGAGGATTTGATCAAGGTAATCCGGGAATACCTGGAGATCGATGAAGAGGCTCTGCAGGTGAACCTGGAAAACGATGACGATGCTATTGCCCTGGTGGCCAATATACCTGTCAAAGGCATGAAGAAGGTGGTAAATCAGTAGATATTGTGATTACCTTAAGAAGAGCCGGAGGCACAGCCTGTCTGCCGGCTTTTTCTTTTTTTTGTTGGTTTTTGGGTTATGGACAGAGCAGGTACTGCGCTTTATAATAGGCGTGGAGGACTAATAAGCTATGGAATTGAAAAGATTAAAATTCATAGACCGCGCATTTGTCATAAGCTTATTTGCCCTGATTGCCTTTGGCTTGATAGCGGTGGTCAGCGCTACTACAACATCGGGAAGCTCGGTTAGCAGGCAGATTGTAGCAGTGGCGATCGGCCTTGTTGCAGCTGTTTTTGTGGTTCGTTTTGATTATATCCAATTAAAACGGTACAGTTGGATTATTTATGGGACGGCAATCGTACTGCTGATCCTGGTGCTTTTATTAGGCGACGAGGTGAACGGCACCCAGGGATGGATCAGACTGGGCCGCTTGGGCAATTTTCAGCCTGCTGAGTTCAGCAAAGTCATGCTTATTATAGCCTTCGCCGATTTCTTGAGTAGACGTAAAGGCGCGCTGGATACTATCGGGCAGCTGGTGCCATGCTTTTTATTTATGGGTCTGCCCTGCCTGTTGATTATCAAACAGAATGATCTGGGTACGGCTATGGTCTATATGATTATTTGCCTGGTCATGATGTATTTCGCAGGTGCCAATTCCAAAATACTTGGGGGCCTGATAATAGGTTCCGGGGCGATAGTTGCTCTGCTGTTATTCCTGCATTTTCGTTTTGACATCCCGCTCCCTTTTTTACAGGATTATCAAATAAAGAGACTGACCGTTTTTGTCGACCCAAGGAATGATGGCAGCGGCGGGCGCGGAGCAGGGTGGAATACCATCCAGTCTTTAATCGCTATCGGTTCAGGCTCTCTTACCGGGAAAGGACTTTTTAACGGCACCCAGGTGCAGCTGAATTTCTTGCCTGAGCATCACACCGATTTCATATTTGCAGTTATCGGAGAAGAGCTGGGATTTCTGGGAGCGATGTTCCTCATAGTACTCTATGGCATCCTTCTGGTACGTGCTATCACCATAAGCTTTGAATCAAAAGAGGAGTATGGGACATTGATCGTTCTGGGCATTTCGGCTATGTGGCTTTTTCATATCTTTGAGAATATCGGCATGTCACTGGGGATAATGCCGGTAACTGGCATACCACTCCCTTTTATCAGTTATGGCGGTACAGCCATGTTGAACAACCTTGTAGCGGCTGGTCTGATTGTTGGAGTAAACCTCAGAGGCAACCAGATTGTTTTCTAATGCTGGTGCTATTATCTATGCTTGCTACTTCTAAGAATGCAAGATATATTTCCCATAATTATTATAATACTCTAAAAATGAAGGATTTTTAACGTATTTGCCGAAACCCTATATAAAAAAATGGCTCACCGAGCCGTTAATCCTAAGGTATAACTATGGATTAACGGTCGTAGGGTGCGATTAGGAAACGATCGCGCCTCCCGTTTGGAAAGGCGAGCAGGGATACTGATAATTTGTCAGGCCGCCTTTTTAAGGAGGCCTGACATTTCGTTTCCTCTGCAAAAAAATGAAGATCATCGGGCGGTCTTCTGGATGAATAATTATTTGGAAGGGAGGAAAGAAGGACGATTAGTAGATTATTTTAAGGAGGGACTGTTGTGTTTAGAAAAAGATGGCTTCCATTGTTTGTCCTCATGTTGTTCGCATTAAGCGTATTCGGATGCACCAATACATCCAGCAACCCTGCTCCTCAGGAGAATAAGGACCTCATCCTGGCTACTACTACCAGCACTCAGGATAGCGGCCTCCTGGACGTATTAATTCCTGAATTTGAAAAACAGACTTCGTATAAAGTCAAGACAATTGCTGTTGGCACCGGGGCCGCTTTAACTATGGGAGAAAAGGGTGAAGCTGATGCTCTGTTGGTACATGCTCCTGCCGATGAGAAGAAGCTGGTTGATAGTGGTGTGGGCGTCAACTACCAGCTGGTTATGCACAACGATTTTATTATTGTTGGACCGATTAAAGACCCAGCTGAGATTAAAGGGACAAAAACTGCAGCTGAAGCATTCAAGAAGATCAGTGAAAAAGGCGCCCTGTTTGTTTCTCGCGGAGACAACTCCGGAACTCACAAAATGGAACTGAGCCTGTGGAAAGCCGCCGGTATCACCCCCGCCAAAGGCAGCGCCAGCTACCAGGAGGCAGGAGCCGGAATGGGCCAGACTCTAAATATTGCCAATCAGAAAGAAGGCTACACCTTGACCGATAGGGCCACATTCCTGGCCCAGCAGAAAAACCTGCAGCTGGCAATCATGGTTGAAGGTGAAAAGGCTTTGTTGAACATTTATCATGTTATGCAGGTAAATCCTGAGAAGTTCCCGAATGTTAACGGTAAAGCGGGCAAAGCTTTTGTCGATTTCATGATAACGCCAGAGACCCAAAAAATGATTTCCCAGTTCGGCGTTGAAAAATACGGCCAGCCTTTGTTCTATGCTGATGCCGGAAAGAACGAAGCAGACCTTGGCAAATAACCTGTAATAGTATTTATAGGAGTGATATAATTTGGAACTGATCTGGCAAGGCCTGGTAAAAGCATTTGAAATGTTGGTTACGCTGGATCCGGAAGTTTTAGAAGTTGCGTGGCTGACCCTTAAAGTATCGGGGTCAGCCACCTTAATAAGCGTTATAATTGGAGTTCCTCTGGGAGCTACCCTGGCCTTAACCCAGTTCCCAGGCCGAAACTTCCTAGTCAGCCTGGCTAATTTCGGGATGGGCCTTCCACCGGTAGTGGTAGGCCTCTGGGTTAGTATATTCCTGTGGAGATCGGGACCGTTCGGTGCCTTCAACCTGCTTTACACACCTTTTGCCATCGTAATAGCCCAGTCAGTAATCGCTTCGCCCATCGTGATAAGTTTTACACTGGCCGCAATCCAACAGATAAATCCCCGCATCCACCTGCAATTGTTAGCTTTAGGAGCAAACCGACTGCAGATGTTATGGAGCCTGGTCAAGGAAGCGCGAATGGGATTATTGGCAGCGGTCATGGCTGGCTTTGGCGGTGTGGTCTCAGAAGTGGGAGCTTCCATGATGGTGGGCGGCAATATTAAGGGGATGACCAGGGTATTGACGACCGCAACGGTTATGGAGGTATCCAAAGGCAATTTTGACATTGCCATAGCCATAAGCATTATATTGTTGATGGTAGCCTACCTGGTAACTGCTGGTTTAACTGCCCTCCAACAAAGGAGGAGCAGCCAATGAGCAAACTGATCGAGCTTGCCGATATTACATTGACTTTAGCCGGTCGCACCATTCTGAACATCCCTGAATTCTCCATTAACAAGGGGGAGGCTATAAGCCTGATGGGGCCCAACGGGGCCGGAAAGAGCACTTTAATGCTGGTTATGGCTGCCCTCCAGGAACCAAGCACCGGAAAACGCCTGTTTAACGGGAAAGATTATAACGAATATGATCGCCTGGACCTGCATCGCAAAATGGCCATGGTTTTTCAAAAACCCCTTATGATGGATTTAACGGTTATGGAGAATGCTGAATTAGGCTTGAGATTCAGGGGGGTGCCTCGAAAAGTGCGGCGGTCACTTGTCAAAACCTGGTTGGAAAGAATGGGAGTGGCCCACCTGGAAAAAAACCGGGCCAGGTTCCTATCCGGGGGCGAAGCCCAGAGGGTGATTTTGGCGCAGGCCCTGGTTTTAGAACCAGATATCATTTTTCTGGATGAACCTTTTTCCAATCTGGATAAAGACATCCGCGAGGAATTAATGGAAGAGGTCAGCAGGCTCCTAGCTGAAAGGAAAACCACAACGGTGCTGGTTACTCATCATAAAACGGAAGCTTATGCTCTAAGCGACACAATTGTTTTTATGGAAGATGGAAAAATAATTGGCTTTGAAGATTTATCCCGGATGGAAAACCGACATAAATGGAGACGAAAGGATTGGTGAAAATGACAAAAAAGAATAAAGGATTAATCTGGATAGTCGTTTTCTCGCTCTTAATCAGCATGTGCATGGTTGGTTGCAACCAACCAGTTCAGCAGGCTGCACCCGCTAAGCAGATTTTAATGGCCAGTACCATTGGCCCAATTGATGCCGGTATAGTGAAAGCCCTGGAAGATGCATATAAGCAAAAGACGGGCATAACTGTCAGACACGTGGGAGCCGGAACTGGAGATGCTATAAAACTGGCCCAGACCGGTACCTTTGATATGGTACTAGTTCATGCCAAAGCCCTGGAGGAAAAATTTGTAGCTGACGGGTATGGAACCGAGCGCATCGATTTCATGTATAATGACTTTGTCATTGTAGGACCTGCTGATGATCCGGCAAAAATAAAAGGTGAAAAATCAGCGGCGGCAGCCCTGAAAAAGATTGCAGAGAATAAGTCTTTATTCATTAGCCGAGGTGACAAGTCAGGTACAAATGTCAAGGAACTGGAAGTTTGGGAGGCAGCCGGAATCAAACCGGAAGGCGACTGGTATAAGGTTTACGAGAAGGGTGCTAGTGGCAATGTGCCTACCCTGCTTTACACTGATGAGCAAAAAGCATACACACTGATGGACCGCGCTACCTATATTACTACCAAGGAAAAAATAAAACTGTTAGTTCTGGTGGAAAACGACCAGATATTGTTGAACTACATAACCTTGATCCCGGTTAGCCAGGCCAAGTTTGCAGGTATAAACGCTGAAGGAGCTAAAGCGTTCATTGATTGGTGTGTTTCTGCTGAAGGACAGAAGATAGTCAAAGAATTTGGCAAAGATAAATACGGCGAACCTTTATTCTTCCCCAACTCACCTGAAGGAAAGAAGCTTCAGTAGTTATAAAATCATCGAAAGCAATGAATAGGGCTTACCCGGTTGGGTAAGCCCTCAGGGTGTCAAAAAAGTTGACACCCTGGCAGAGCGAGCAAAAAAGTTGTATATCGAGGCGCTCGGAAAGCCCGTGATTGAGGCGTACCTGAGTACGTTGATTGAGTGGGGTTTCCGAAGCAACAAAGATATACAGCTTTTTTGACGGTCTGAGGGCTTACCCGGTTGGGTAAGCCCTATATATTTTTAGGCATAACCTTGATTCGCAATATATATATTTTAAGGGAGATAGTGCTGCTGTCCAAGCAGTTGGATAAGAAAATGCCTTCAGGGGGTGGAGGAATGATTAAGACCTTTAAGATGCGCCTTTTTATGGCCGTTCTTATAGTGGCCATGGCCAGCATAGCCGTACGTACTCCAGAAAATCAGGAGTCAGCCAAAGCAGTCCTGCAGTATGTTCTAAAAGATTATGGTATCCAACAGAGAATTGTAAATATGGCTTTTGGATGGTTTGATTATCCCGATCGGGCTGTCCCGACTGTAAGCCCCCAGAATATGCAGATACCCTGCGATTTTCTTTCCATCGACAAGCATTACGGCTGGACATGGAACGCAAAGACCGGGCAGGAAGAACTGTTCCCCGGCATAAGGTTTAAAGTGCCGGATAATTCACTAATACAACCTATTATGGACGGAAAAGTGATCGAACTGAATGACGCGCCAGAAGGTAGAAGCATACTCTTAGAACATAATAACAATATTTATTCTATATACAGCGGTCTCAAAGAGGTGCTGGTGGCAAAGGGAAGCGTGATCAGCGTCGGGGAGATTCTGGGAAAAAGCGGCACTAATTTTTATTTAGAGATAAGGGGACCAAACGGCCCTATTGATCCGCAGTTGATTCTGGAATGATGTATGATTCTGTGGAAAATCAAGGGCGTTAAGATACGCATTAACATCGTATTGATGCTGCTGGCTCTAATATATGCCTGGATGGGATTCTTGGCAGAGATTCTTCTCGTCTTCTCGGCGGTATTGTTGCACGAGATGGCTCATGCCATAACAGCATTTACCCTGGGTATAAAAATCGCTGAGATTGAAATCTGGCCTTTTGGCGGGCAGGCAGTAGTTGATGATTTTACTGCACTAGATCCACTCAGGGAGATTTGCCTGGCTTTTGCCGGGCCATTTTGCAGTCTGGCCCTGGCAGCCGGTATATACTATCTGGGACTTTTTTCTTTAAGTGGCTGGCGTTCTTTATTTATAAATATCAACCTGTACCTGGGATTTTTTAACCTGCTGCCGGCTCTTCCCCTGGATGGGGGAAGGATCCTTCAGGCTGTTCTTTCGGTGAAATTCGGCTATAGAAAAGCAGTAACGTGGACTGCAGCTCTTGGCAAGATCCTGGGAATTGGGATGGTTGGATCAAGCATCTACCTGATTCTTAGCCAATACTGGGGAGTAAACATTCTGCTGGTAGGAATTTTCTTAATCTGGGCTGCCCATAGAGAAGGTAAGCTGATGGGCTATGCTTTTATGCGCTTCTTGGTGCGTAAGAAAAAGGAATTGTCTACAGCCGGCTTCTTGCCTTCCCGCCAACTGGTAAGCACACAGTCTACTGCAGTAAAAGATGTGCTGGCGACAGTCAGCCCCGGCAATTACCTGATAGTGCTGATGGTTGATTCCGAATACCGGATAATTGGCATGAGAAGTGAGTCCGAATTGATTGACTTGCTGCTGGAAAAAGGGCCTCATGCAAAGCTCAATGATAGCAAGTAGATCCTAGCTGCTGATAACTTATTAGCTTCTTCTCATCATTTCAAGTGGGCTGTATATAATTCGTTTGATCATACTGGGCGATTACTGACCAGCTTTTGTGGTAAGATATATGACAAATGCATGTAGCTCCCGGAGATTTCGAAGCCTGTTTGACTTAAGCGAATAGCATCTCCGGTATTTACGTGAATCTCTAAAAGGAGGTGCGGCAGCACCCCCCTAGTTAGTGGAGGATTTAATGAAAGACAGGCTGTATAATGAAATGCTGTCCCGAGTCGTTAAACCGGCTCGCTATACCGGCGGCGAATTTAACATGATAAAAAAAGATTGGAACACCAGCAAGGTCAAAATGGCGCTCGCGTTTCCCGATGTATACGAGGTCGGTATGTCACATGTGGGAAGCAAGATACTATATGGACTGGTCAATGAAAAAAGTGATCATCTATTGGAGAGAGCTTTCGCTCCCTGGCCTGATATGGAGGCTTTGATGAGAGAGGAAAATATACCTCTTTTTGCTCTGGAATCATTTCAGCCCCTCGCATCTTTCGATGTGATAGGTTTTTCACTTCAATATGAGTTGTCCATAACCAATGTCTTAAATATGCTGTCACTGGCAGATATACCAATATGGGCGAATGAGCGGGATGAAAAGCATCCCCTCATAATCGCCGGCGGCCCGGTCGCTTTTAATCCGGAGCCTTTTGCCGAATTTTTTGATCTATTCATCATCGGAGATGGCGAAGATGCGCTGCTTGAGCTGCTTGATATGCTCTACAATAGCCAAGAGCTTTCAAAAAACCAGCGTTTGCAAAAGATGGCCGGTTTAGAAGGCGTGTATGTTCCTTCTCTCTATCAGCCTTCTTATGGGGATGACGGGAGCTTTGCCGCTCTGCTCCCCCGGTACCCCGGTGTGCCTGCCCGGGTTCGCAAAAGAGCGGTTAAAGACCTGGACCAGGCTTACTATCCGGAAAGTCCGATTGTGCCGCACCTGAGTATTATTCACGACCGGGCCGTGCTGGAAGTGATGCGCGGGTGCCAGCGGGGCTGCCGTTTCTGCCAGGCGGGTATGGTTTACCGCCCGGTACGCGAAAGGAGCAGGGAATTGTTATTGAAACAGGCCGAACAGCAGTTGAAAAGCACCGGCTACGACGAAATATCCCTGGCATCGCTTTCTACACTGGATTATTCGGGAGTTCTTCCCCTGGTAAAAGAACTGGTCTCGAAATATAAAAGCCAGGGTATTGGAGTGGCATTGCCTTCACTTAGAGTGGACGCATTTTCGATAGACCTTGCCAACGAGGTGCAAAAAGTACGTAAAACCACCCTCACGCTAGCGCCTGAGGCTGCTACTCAGAGACTGCGGGATGTTATCAATAAGAATGTCAGCGAGGAACAGCTGTATCAAGCGGTGGAAGCAGCGTTTCGATCCGGATGGCTCTCCATTAAACTGTATTTTATGTTCGGCCTGCCCGGTGAAACAGATGAAGATTTACTGGCCGTACACGATATGCTGAGCAGAATCAAAAGTATTGGAGATCGCCATTCTCGGCGTCCAGTTGAAATACGAGCAAGTTTTGCATGCTACGTGCCTAAAGCCCATACGCCTTTTCAGTGGCAGGCCCAAAACACCATGGAGCAGTTTGAAAGCAAAAGAATGCTTCTCACTGGAAAACGGCGGAAAGGTATAAAGCTGAGCTTTCATGACAGCCGTACCAGTTTCCTGGAAGGGGTGGTTGCCCGCGGTGACAGGCGTCTGGCTCAGGTTATATACAGGGCCTGGTCAGGCGGTTGTAAGTTTGACGGTTGGTCCGAATACTTTCACTTCCCAAGCTGGCTAGACGCTTTTGCAGGCTGTGGAATAGATCCTTTGTCCTATACACGGGAACGCTCGTATCTGGAAGCTTTGCCGTGGGATTTTATCGACACAGGAATAAGCAAGGACTTTCTTATCGAAGAGAGTGAAAAGGCGCGCAACGGCGAAATGAGCGGGGACTGCAGGCTGTCGGGTTGCAACGATTGCGGTATATGTTTGAACCTGGAAATCTCAACGGATATCAAGGAGGAAATTTCATGCGTCTAAGGGCTGAATACCGGGTGGGCCCGGATCTCCGTTTCCTCTCTAATTTGGATCTTATGCATATGATGGAACGGGCCTTTCGCAGAGCTCAAATACCCTATGCTCTCAGCGAAGGCTTTAATCCTCACATCCGCCTGTCCATGGGTACAGTGCTGCCCGTGGGTTTGTGGGGTGAACACGAATACTTTGACCTGGCACTGAAGTGCGACATGGATGTGAACGACTTTATACAGCGCTTAAATGCTGCGTTGCCTCCCGAAGTTAATGTGATCCGTGCGGTTTCCATTTCAAGTGCGGATCCTTCCCTTATGGCAGTTATAAATTCAGCATCTTATGCCCTGGTTCTTAACACTACTGAATTTGATTTAGATACTTTTTTTGATGAGCTTTTATCCTGCCCCTCTCTCGTCGTTAAGAGCCGCGGCAAGAAAAAGAACCTTGACAAAGAACTTCGATCTGGTATTTATAGAATAGATATAGAACCTCAAGAGCAGGGTAAACTGGTAAACATTTGGGTTGCGCTCGGGGAGCCTCTCAATGTTAGATATGATGAACTGCTTGACCTATTAGATGCCCGAGGATTGGAAAGAAAGATGCTGCGGGATATTTATCGTAGCGGAAATTATATTTATAAATATGGGTCATTTCTCAGCCCACTGGAGAAGGTGGATTAGTGACAAGAGATATAATCGCGGAAGTCTATCCATGGGAATCGCGGGTGGCTATTGTTGAAGATGGCCGCCTGGTAGAGGTTTTCTGGGCCAATCAGGATGAGAGCGTGGGGAATATCTATAAGGGAAAAGTGAAGGATATTTTACCCGGTCTTTCCTGTGCTTTTGTAGACATTGGGCTCGCTAAAAACGCTTTTTTATACGCTGGTGATGTGATTTTTCCTGATAAGGGTAAGGGAATTAACACCCTTGACCTTCTAAAAAGCGGCCAGGATATCATGGTTCAAGTGAAGAAGGAGGCCTTCTCTGAAAAGGGCGCCCGCGTAACCGGGAATATTGCCCTTCCCGGCCACTTCCTGGTCCTGCTTCCCTTTTATAAAGAAGTATCAATTTCGAGAAAGATCACCTGCGATCAAAGGCGGAAAGAGCTGCGCACTATGATCGAAGAGAACAAACCCCAACATATGGGCCTGATCGTCAGAACTGCCTGCCTGGAAGCTGAAGACGAAGAGATCAGAAAAGAACTGCAGATGTTGATTCAAGCCTGGGAGGAGCTCAGGCAGCACTACCTTATGGACAGGGCTCCGAGCCTGGTGTTTGAAGATATGGACGTACTGGAGAGGGCCTTGCGTGATTATCTTGATGCAGATATTTCAAAGGTTATAATCAACAACGAGCGGCTTCAGGAAAAGATAGTCGCTTTTACGAGCAGTAAAACCTATTGCTCAAAAATATTCATCCAGTATGAAGAAGGGGACCTCTTTGAAAAATACAATCTGGATAAGGATATCAGAAGGGCCATCAGGCGCAAAGTATGGCTTAAGAGTGGAGGCTATCTGATTTTTGATACTACCGAAGCCATGACAGTGATTGATGTCAACAGCGGGAAATATACGGGCAAGAACAGCTTTGATGATACGGTTCTGCGCCTTAACCTGGAAGCGGCGGTGGAGATACCCAGACAGCTGCGTTTAAGAAGCATCGGGGGAATAATTCTTATCGACTTTATCGACATGAAGGAGGCGGCTCATGAGGAAGAGGTTATCTTTACACTCAGGAAGGAGCTCGCAAAGGATAAGGCACATACCCGTATCATTGGCATGACCGGTCTGGGATTTTTAGAAATGACGCGCAAGAAATCGCGTTATGGGATATCAGAATTTTTTACTGACGAATGCGTATCCTGCAACGGACGCGGCCGGACCTTGAGCCTGGCTGCGCTGTCCTGTGAAGTGAAAAGAAAGCTTTTGAACATGAGCCATATGAATGGCAAAGAGATAATATGCGAGGCACATCCCCAACTGGTTCAGCTGCTTCAAAACGATGCGGCTAATTTGGATTACGTACGCGAGAAACTGGGAAAAAAAATAAAATTTATGGCACAGCCATCTTCTAATCTTGGAGAGTACAGGATTTACGCAATCGATTGAACTCAGATCATATAAATTTTGCTGATTAACAGATCAACCGAAAGGGCTTTACTTGACTAAGGACCAGGGATGTGATAACTTCTAATTTGGTTGCACGTTTTTGTAACCGCTCGGTTTGGGTATGCAAATGATCCATAAGGATCTACCTGAAAGCGGCGAGTCTTAAAGAATGTGGAGGTGTTTTATAAGTGCAAGCAGTAATAGCGACAGGCGGAAAGCAATACCGGGTAAGCGAAGGCACGGTATTGAAAGTGGAAAAGTTGAAAGCCGAGGCGGGGGAACAGGTGATAATCGACCAGGTTCTCATGCTTAGTGACGGCCAGGGCAACACGAAGGTAGGGAGCCCGCTCTTGGAAGGGGCAAAAGTTTTGGCCGAGGTTATTGAACAGGGCCGTCATAAAAAGGTAGTTGTCTATAAGTATAAGAAACGCAAAAACTACCACAAGAAGCAGGGCCATCGTCAGAGCTTTACAAAAATAGTCATTAAGACTATAGAAGGATAATGATAAGCGTAAATATAGAATACCGGGACGAAGATATCGTCTCCTTCACCGTAGAAGGCCACGCCGGCTACGCGAAGAGCGGAAGTGACATATACTGTGCGGGGGTTTCAGCTGTAGCCCAAACAACAATATTGGGTCTGCTGAATCTTATGGAGCAAACACCCCGATATATTGTTGAAAAAGGATACCTGCTCTGCGAACTGCCAGACCAGCTTTCCACCCCAGATAAAGAGAGGGCCAGGGTGATTCTGAACACCATGGAAATTGGTTTAAAAGCGATGAAGGATGCCTACGGGGAGCATCTAAAAATTACGATCAGGAGGCTTTAAAGATGTTTACATTTGATCTGCAGTTATTTGCACATAAAAAAGGTGTTGGCAGCTCGAGGAATGGGCGCGACAGTGAATCAAAACGTTTGGGAGTAAAGAGATACGACGGGCAGGTAGTGCGGGCCGGGAATATACTGGTTCGGCAGCGGGGCACAAAGATCCATCCGGGCAACAATGTTGGTATCGGAGGAGATGACACCCTCTTTGCCGTAGTTGATGGCAAGGTGAAGTTTGAGAGAAAAGGCCGGGACCGCAAACAGGTGAGCGTTTATCCTCTTGAGGAAAGCCTCTCCGTATAACATACTATTACGCCCAAAAAGCGGACCCCTGGAGTTTTTCAGGGGTTTTTGTTATTATTAGGGAACTGGAGGGATGGCAGTGGAAGATGCGAAGGTAGTGGGCTTGATACGCCGGATAAGACATGACCTGGGCAACCATTTGCAGGTTATCGGCGGCTATGCCGAGCTGGGCAGGATCGGAGAATTAAGAGAATACATCGCCCTTATCAGCGAAGAGATGGTTTACGAAAGACCTATCTTTGAAAAGCTGGATGCTGAATCATCCCTTTACTTTTTTCAAGTGACATTATTCGCGCGTGACCTGGGAATTATACTAAGGTATGGGAACATGGACCTTAAGAGCTGTCACTTGCTCCGCAAGGAAAATGAACCCTATAAAAGCCTGGCCGAGATATCTGAGCAATTGGGCGAATCGATTGATGAAGATCCGATAGTGTATCTGTCCCTCGCCCAGGAGGCCCTGGGAGTACGTATGATATTTAACTGTGATCAACTTCCATCACAATCGTTAGAGGTGTGGATTCAGGAGTGAAACGATGTTTATAGATCAAGCCAAAATTTTTGTAAAAGGTGGAGACGGCGGAAACGGCATTATCGCTTTCAGGAGAGAAAAATATGTGCCTATGGGGGGGCCGGCTGGAGGGGATGGCGGTCGTGGCGGACATGTTATTATGAGGGTCGATGAAGGCCTTCGTACTTTAATGGATTTCAGATACAACCGGCATTTTAAAGCCCAGCGTGGAAACCACGGAGGCGGCAAGAACATGCATGGTGCCAACGGTGAGGATCTGGTGGTCCGGGTGCCCCCCGGAACCTTGATCAAAAACATGGAGACCGGTGAAGTCATAGCTGATCTGATCACCCAGGGTCAGGAAGCAATAATAGCCCGAGGCGGGCGGGGAGGGCGAGGAAACACCCGTTTTGCCAACTCGACCAACCGTGCACCTTCTCTGGCGGAGAACGGTGCCCCGGGTGAAGAATTGTGGATCGTAATGGAGCTTAAAGTATTAGCTGATGTCGGTCTGGTGGGTTTCCCTAATGCAGGCAAATCGACTCTGATCTCACGGATTTCAGCTGCCCGACCCAAAATCGGCGATTATCCTTTTACGACTCTGACCCCTAATCTGGGAGTAGTCCGTATAGAAGGCGGAGAATCTTTTGTAGTTGCTGACATTCCCGGGCTCATTGAAGGCGCCCATGAGGGAGCCGGACTGGGCCATGAATTCCTGCGGCACGTCGAGAGGACCAGGATTTTACTATATGTATTAGACGCTGCTGAGACAGAAGGTAGGGATGCGATACAGGATTTCGAGGTTCTTCGCCGGGAATTAGCCCGCCATGATGAGAAGCTGGCGCAGCGTCCATATCTGGTTGTGGCCAATAAAATGGACCTTCCGGATGCCAGGGAGAACCTGGAAAAGCTGCAGGAAAAGTTCGGGGAGCAATTGATAATGGTTTCCGCAGCAACCGGCGAAGGCACCGATCTGCTGATAGAAAAAAGCTATCAGATGCTGCTGGAGGTTCCTGATGAACCGGCACAGCTTGAGACTCCGGTCATTCGGCGATTTCAGGAGGAAGAACCCTTTGTAATAGATATCCAAAATGGGGTATATGAAGTAAGCGGCAAGCGCATAGAGAGACTGATCACAATGACCAATTTCAATAGTGACGAAGCGCTGCAGCGATTTCAACAGACCATTATTCATATGGGATTAGAGGATGCTTTGCGAGCACGCGGTATCAAAGTGGGCGACACGGTAAAAATCAAGGATCTGGTTTTTGAATATAACGAATAAATTTGCTGGAGATAACAGATGGATAGGATTTTGGGGAGAAGTTATTTCGGGAGGTAGCTTTCTATGAATTTGCCAAGAGACTTTGGCGCCCTTAAAAGGGTAGTAGTAAAAGTGGGCACCAGCACACTTACATATAAAAACGGCCAGTTAAACCTTCGGCGCATTGAGACTCTGGTCAGGCAGATGTCTGATTTGCATAATCGCGGGATGGAAATCATTTTGGTCAGCTCCGGTGCTATTGGCGTCGGGGCTATTCGAATGGGCTACAAGAAAGCACCTAAAACCATGCCCGATAAGCAGGCATTGGCTGCCATCGGCCAGGGAGCCCTTCTGCATCTATATGAAAAATTGTTTGCTGAGTATGGGAAAATAGTTGCCCAGGTTTTATTGACCAGGGGAGATTTTGACGAAAGGATACGCTATTTGAATGCGACCAATGCCCTTCTGGCCATCATAAATATGCAGGTTATTCCCATAATAAACGAAAATGATACGGTTGCCGTGGATGAGATAAAATTCGGTGACAATGACACACTGGCAGCACTGGTATCGGGGATGGTAGATGCTGACCTGCTGCTCATCCTTTCTGACGTAGACGGCCTCTATGACTTCGATCCTCATACCCATAGCGATGCCCACCTGCTCAGCCGAGTTGACGAAGTGACCAGTTTCATGGAAGAAAACTCCACCAATCGCGGCAGCACCTTCTCCAGCGGAGGGATGTTTACCAAACTCAAAGCGGCACGCATGTGCATGGCATCCGGGGTTCCTATGGTAATAGCCAACAGCGAACTGGACGATGTAATAAGGCGGGTCGTGGATGGGGATCCGCTGGGTACATTATTTGTCCCCAGGGAAGAGAAACTGCATGCCCGCAAGAAGTGGATTGCTTTTGGCACCCTTTCTCAGGGCAGCGTGACGGTTGACAGTGGTGCAAAAAATGCTTTGCTGCAAAGAGGTAAAAGCCTTTTGCCTTCAGGTGTAATAGGCATAGACGGGGAATTTGAACGGGGAACGATCATAGAGGTATGCGCACCCGACGGTGAGCGGATTGCCCGGGGTGTGGTCAATTACAGCGCCGATGAAATAATAAAAATAGCAGGTAAAAAAACCAGCGACATTGAAAAGATTCTTGGTGAAAAAGACTACGATGAAATAATACACCGCAACAACCTCTGGGTGGAGAGCTAGAAACAATTAGAATTGTGCCCCCTGGATCGTGGGGATGGTATAAGCAGCGAAAAGGAGAGATAAGTGATGGATGAGAGCCTAAAAAAGATTATTCTGGATCAAGGTAAAAAGGCCAAACAGGCAGCCCGTTTCCTGGCCACCGCATCAACCAGTCTCAAAAACCAGGCTTTGAATGCCATGGCCGCGGCCCTGGAAGCGCAGACCGCATCTATCATCGCCGCCAACGAGGTTGACCTGTCCCAGGGGCGTGCACTCGGATTGAGCTCGGCCCTGCTCGAACGCCTGACCCTTGATGAAGACAGGGTCAGGGACATGGCGCAGGGCTTGAGAGATATAGCTGCATTGAACGACCCGGTAGGAGAGGTGCTCGGTATGTGGCGCCGGCCTAACGGCCTGGAGATAGGCAGAATTAGGACCCCAATGGGAGTCATAGGCATTATTTATGAGTCGCGTCCCAATGTTACCGCTGATGCCGCTGCCCTCTGCATCAAATCAGGCAATGCCATAATACTGCGTGGTGGAGAAGAAGCTCTCAATTCTAACCGAATTATTGCCCGTGCTATAGCCCGGGCTGCTGAGGAACAGGGACTTCCTGAGGGAAGCATCTCTCTCATTGACAGTGAAGACCGTGAAGCGGCCGTTTTTCTCATGCAAATGAATGATTATCTGGATGTATTGATTCCCCGGGGCGGGATCGGGCTGAAAAAGGCAGTAATGGAACACGCCACAGTTCCTTATATCATGACCGGCATGGGCAACTGCCATGTATATGTTGATAAGGACGCTGACCTTGACAAGGCCTATCCCATCGTATTTAATGCCAAGGTCCAGAGGCCATCAGTATGCAATGCTGCTGAAACCCTTCTGGTCCACAGAGATGTGGCGGCACTCTTTATGCCGGGGATGCTAGATCAGCTGCAAAAAGCCGGCGTAGAGATACGAGGCTGTGATAGAACCCGGCAGCTGGCTGGCGGCATCAAGGAAGCCGTAGATCAGGACTGGGATCAAGAGTATCTTGATCTGATAATGGCGGTTAAGATAGTTGACTCTCTTGAAGAAGCCATTGAGCATATTAATACACATGGAACCGGCCATAGTGAATCCATCATCAGCGAGAGTTACAGCAGTGTGAGGCGTTTCATGGCCGGAGTTGATGCTGCTGCTGTTTACGCCAATGCCTCCACCCGTTTTACCGATGGAGGAGTCTTCGGATTTGGAGCAGAAATGGGAATAAGTACTCAGAAGCTACATGCTCGCGGCCCTATGGGGCTTGCCGAACTGACTACCACCAAATTCATTATTTACGGTGACGGGCAGGTGCGCTAGCTATTCAGATGACATCCCCCGGAAGGGATGGATCTGGAAGTTAAATAAGTATACATTTCTAAGGAAGAAAACATCCAATGACTGAGAACATATTATTGTTGCTTGAGAACTATGGTCTCTGGGGTATGCTGGTCTTATGCTTTGCGGAAGCATGCTGCCTGCCTATACCACCAGAGCTATTGTTTGTTCCTTTGTGCCTGGCCCAGCCGGGCAAGGCCATAGGATTTGCCTTGCTGGCTACCTTGGCTACGGTCAGCGGCTCCTTTTTGGGATACGTACTAGGTAAAGTCCTGGGCCACCCCCTGCTGCATCGATTGGTTTCTGCCCAAAGAGTAGCCTGGATAGAGAGCATCTTTCAGCGCTACGGGGTATGGGTGGTTTTCCTGGCCGGAGTGGCGCCTCCACCCACTCCATTTAAAATCTTCACCATATCTTCGGGCATCTTTGCTTTAAATCCTCCCCGCTTCTTTATGGCCGCCCTGTTTGGCAGGGGAATTCGCTATCTGCTTGAAGCGATACTAATCTGGCAGGGAGGAAGTGAATCTTTTGAAGTCCTAAAGCAAAACGCGATATGGCTAACCATTGTATTTGCGCTTCTAATTCTGGCAGCTTTTCTAATATACAATAAACGCTTTCGGAGCAAACTGGAGGAAGGCCTGGCATCCAGGTTGCTTCCGGCTTCATGGATTAAGTTCCTGGGGGGCGAGGGAAAAGCACTAAAAGTGATCGGAGAATGGGCCATAGCGTTGGGAAGTGCGGCTTTCTTAACATTTTTTTTGGCCGATATCGTCCAGGATACCGGGTTGCGCCAGTTGCACAAAAGCGATGCGGTAGCCGGACTTTACATTAAACCCTACCTGCCTGATTTTATAGCCTGGTTGGGCCAGGGATTCGGACCCGGGCTGCTGAGTCTGGTGCTTATATCTACAGCAGTATGGTGGATTTTACAAAACAGAAAGGACCGCATTCTATTTTTAATCTATAATCTTCTAGGTGCTGTGATCGTTGTCATAGGGTTTGACCAGATTGTTCTGGGCAGTTTCAGGCTTACCGGCGGACAGGATGTGGTCCCTATGGCCCTGGTAAATACACTGTGGGCATCATATGTGATGTGGATGGTCACCGGGGGGCGGCCGACCTACCGGGGTCGCAAGTTTATAATCCAATTGCTTGGTTTAAGCTTTCTGGTTCTATTGGCGCTTGCTAGGATCGGGGCGGGTTATCTTTTATCAGACGTGTTATTGACTTATGCAACCGCTGGTCTGTGGCTGGTTGTCGTGTGGATAATATTTTTATACCGCGGAATCCCTGAGCATGCGCCCCAAAATGAATGAGCTGCTTTTGATAAAAGGCCCCTGGAGGTATCCTCCAGGGGCCTTCTGTAAGAATGCGATATAGTTATTCGATGATTTCGAATGAATACTGTTTAAGTTTTGCCAGGTCTTCTTCTTTTAAGCTATACTGTCGATCCAGCGTCTTTCTAGGTGCGGCTGGGCCGCATAATTCCGTAGATAAATAACGCAGGCCGTTATCGTTGATTATAGTGGCGATACATTTTTTGTCGGGATATTTTTGAGCTACTTTACGAGCTGCAGCTACGTTTAAGCCTGATGATATTCCGCAAAATATACCTTCCTGGCTGGCCATCTTCCTGGCGGTGGCAATGCATTCATCTGAATCAACCAGCACTATGCCGTCGACATACTGAAGATCCAATATATCTGGTAGAAGGCCATCTGCTACACCCTGCACCTTGTGCTGGCCAATTTGGCCTTTTGACAAAGTCGGTGAGTCAGCGGGTTCGGAGATATATATTTTAACATTTGGATTTTTTTCTTTGAGAAAGCGGGCCGTTCCAGTAACTGTTCCGCCCGTTCCCTGGCACATGATAAAAACATCCACCTGGCCGCCGGTCTGCTCCCATATTTCCGGCCCGGTATTTTCCAGGTGAGCTGCCAGATTATCGAAACGGTAGAACTGACCAATTTCAAATACCTGGTTTCCATACCGTTCTTTGATGCGATTCACTTCTTCTAGAACCAGGTCGACATCGGTCTCGGCGCCTGGGGTAAGAATAAGCTGGGCTCCATAAGCTTGTATGGTCTTCTTGCGCTCCTCGCTCATCCCTTCAGGCATAACGATAATCACCTGGTAGCCTTTGGCGGCACCGACCATAGCGGTAGCGATCCCGGTATTTCCCGTTGTCCCTTCCAATAGTATCATTCCAGGTTTCAAATCACCGCGCTCTTCAGCCCGGGTCACTATAGCGTAAACCACCCGGTCTTTAAGGCTGCCGCTGGGATTGCTGTATTCCAGTTTGGCACAGATCTTAGGCTTCAAATCGCTGCCGATTTTACTGAGTCTGATCATTGGTGTACGACCGATCGCTTCCAGTACATTGTTTAATACAACAGCATTTGCGTTCCAGTTCATGTAATTCCTCCCGGTTTATTATTAATCTTATAATTTCCAATCAACACCAAAGCTCAATTCCCTGTAAATAACGGCTTCGCTGAGTGCCGGCAGTTCTGAAAAGAAGTCCGGGGGACTGCTGATCAAGTGTTCGAAAGCCTCCGGCAAACGCGCTAAGATTTCGTCTCTTTGTTCCACTGAACGCAGGCTAAGACCTAAAGAACTAAATCTGTCCGCAAGTTTGTGATTTAAAGCGATTTCATAATCATTCACTTGCTCAAAAAATACCCTCCACGCTTTTAATGATTCTTCCCTTTCCCAGCCTATGCCCGGACATACAAAATGCCTGCATATTGACTCGCGTAGCTGCTGAGGAAGTAGGCATCCCTTTTCACGGGTATGGAACTGGCAGCGATAGGAAGTTCCGTCTTTAGCGCTGTTAACGGTTACCGACGCGTCTAAAATAGTAAGGTTGGGCAACGAAAATAAGTAATCAATCAGCTCCGGCTTATTCTTGAGCAGGTAAGCCAGATCACATAGATAAAACACAGGGGAATAGAATCCGCAGCAGCCTTTGTCGTCTTGACGTGGACAATTTGCGCAAAGGTCAACTTCGATGTAACTTCTTAAACCCTGATTATGAAAAACTAGATTGATTTCAACTGTCATAACCGGCCCCTTACACCGACATCAATATTACTATTATAGGGCTTTTTGAATATATATGAAAGACCGGGTCTGCTTTACTGACCGCTAAATTTGCTTTCCTGGTTTTCCATAGTTTATCATTGGTTTAGATGATATAAGCAAAAGAGTATGCTTAAAATCGAATACTATATGCTCAATAGAATCAACTGGTAATAATGGTTTGATCTTAGCCGATACCCGTATGCACATCGGCAAGCATATTTGCAGGCAGGTGTTTATTTTTGACGGAAAAATCCGCGCTGGGCCTTATTGGTGGCACTTTTAATCCTATTCATTATGGGCATTTACTGGCGGCTGAATACTCGCGCTATGAGCTGGGACTGGATAAAGTAGTCTTTATTCCGGCAGCCCGTCCTCCCCATAAAGAAGGCCAGGAAATCCTTGAGGCCCGTATTCGTTATCAGATGGTCGAGATGGCTATACAGGGCAACTCTGGCTTTGCAATTTCTGACCATGAACTCGGACGGCCTGGACCTTCCTACACCATAGATACCATTAAGTATTTCGAACAGGTTTATCCAGGTAAAACCATTTATTTTATTATGGGCGCTGACTCGTTGCTTCTGATGGATACCTGGAAGGATGTAAAGACACTCGCTTCCTCTGGCAACTTTATCGTAGTAACAAGGCCTGGATATAATGTGGATTGGAATAAAGCACCTCTTTCTGAACTCCCCAGGGATTTAGAAAAACGCCTGGTTTTTTTGGAGATACCAGGTATGGATATATCCTCGAGTGAGATAAGAAAAAGGCTCCAAAAGAATAAATCGATAAAGTATATGCTGCCCGACTCGGTTGAAGGTTTTATTATTGAACGCGGGCTCTACAGGTAGTTAAGGAGATTGATGATGCTTAATAGCAATCAGATCAAAGAAATAATCCGCTTTAAGCTGTCAAAACAGCGCTTCAAGCATTCTTTACAGGTGGCTGAAGTTGCCCGCGAGCTCGCCGGTCATTACAAAATAGACAGGGAGAAGGCTTATCTTATAGGTCTATTACACGACTATGCCAAAGGTATATCCGGTGAGGAACTGATTGCCATCGCCGAGGAAAATCGTCTGCTGCTGGATGCAGTTGAAATTCTGGTGCCCGATCTTTTGCATGCTCCGGTAGGAGCCTGGTTGGTAGCGAATGAATTAGGTATCAAGGACCCCGAGATAATAAATGCCATAAAGTTTCATACCCTGGGAGATATTCACATGAGTGACATGGACAAAATTATTTACCTTGCCGATATGATAGAACCTGGGCGTGATTATCCAGGGCAGGAGAGGTTGAGAAATCTTGCTTTCAGGGATTTGGATGATGCAATGCACTTTGGACTGGATTCAACAATTCGTTATTGCCTGGAGCAAAACCGAATTATCCATCCGCGTACCATAGAAGTACGGAATAAATATTTAGAGACTATTGAAAAGGGCGAAATTTCCTGAATAAGCAGTCCTGGAAAAACTGCTATGGTAGTTTTCCTTCACAGCATGAGTTATAATTGGGGCCATAGGAGAATTCCGCTTGAAGATTTGAGGAGGGCTGTTATTGAATCAAGAGGAACTGATGCAGGAAGTGGCTGAAGCTTGTTTGGATGAGAACGCACAACGTATGACGGTTCTTGAAGTGAGTGAGCTTACTGTACTTGCTGATTATTTTATTATTGCATCCGGAAGAAGCACAGTTCATGTTAAGAGCATCATTGAGCATGTGGAAGAAAAGTTGAAAGAAAAGGGCATTGTTCCACTGCACAGAGAAGGCGGACAGCAGGGAATATGGGGAGTTTTAGATTACAACTCGGTAATCCTGCATGTATTCCGTCAGGAAGAAAGGGAGTATTATAACCTGGAAGACCTTTGGGGAGGATCGCGCCATGTAGTGTTTACTAAAAAGTAGTAATTGCTGGACCGGCTGCAAAACAATATTTTTTCAAACAAAACCCGCTTGAGCAGCGCATCAACGCAGAATCTATCAGCGGGTTTTAATCATATTTCTAGTTGATGCTTATCTCAAGACTTTTTAGGCATAGTCTTGTAGAATACTTCCCAAACGGTGGTTTGCTTCTGCATTTGTTTCTTTTCCCACTCCAGCAGAGCCTGTTTAGTATCGCTACCTCCGGGAGCTGAAAAACCACCCAGGCCATGTACGCCAACAACCCGATGGCAGGGAACGATGAGGGGCCAGGGGTTGCGGGCCAAAGCCTGGCCCACGGCCCGGGAAGCCTGAGGTTTACCTATAATCCCGGCAATATCATGGTAATAACACGTTTGCCCATAATTTATATATCTTGTTGTTTCCAGCACGGTACATGTGAAAGGGGTGATTACGGACATATCCAGGCTGACGTTCCATTCCTGGATTATAGCCCCATCAAAATAGGCTTTGATACGCTCTGAAAGAGCAAGTGCAGGAGAATCCGCGTTCGCAGCCAGAATGCGGGTGCCTCCTTTAATCCTGTCCAAGATGTCAGTACGGGAAGCCATAGGCAATATGACCTCCCTTAATAAGCCTCGGTTTTGATAGGCTATTGCTGCCCAACCCCAGGCCGTTTCAAATGTGTACCAATTCATAAGCTACCGCACCACGATATTTACCAATTTACCTGGAACTACAATAGTTTTCAAAATATTTTTTCCCTGTAAGTATTCCTGAATGCGGGCGCTGCTCATGGCCGCCTGACGGAGCTCCTCCTGGCTTGCGGAACTAGGCACTATCATACGTTCTCTTACTTTGCCGCTTATTTGCACTACTATTTCGATTTCCTCTTGAATCAGTGCCTGCGGATCGTATTCAGGCCATTTCTGAAGGTGAATACTATCGGCGTGCCCGATTATCTGCCAGAGTTCCTCAGTAATATGAGGGGAAAAGGGAGCCAGCAGGAGCAGAAGATTTTCGATTGCCTCCTTTATCACTGGCAATTGAGGATCATCGTTGTCCCGGTAGCTATTCAGAGTGTTGATCAATTCCATGATAGCGCTGACGGCCGTATTAAAGTTAAAGCGTTCCCCGACGTCATCGCTCACTTTTTTGATAGTGGCATGGGTTTTGTAATGTACCTTGCGCGCTGCTTCGTCAAGATTGCCGGAGAGGCCAGCAGGAAGGCCCTTGATCTGGTCAGCATAAGCGGTTACCAGTCGCCAGACCCGGTTCAGAAAACGGTATGAACCTTCGACACCCTGATCGCTCCATTCCAGATCCCTTTCCGGAGGGGAGGCAAATAGGATGAAAAGGCGGGCAGTATCAGCTCCAAAGGTATTTATTATTTCTTCAGGGCTTACAACGTTGCCTTTAGTCTTGGACATTTTCGAGCCATCCATAAGTACCATGCCCTGGGTCAGAAGGTTGGTGAAGGGTTCCTGGCATTTGAGCAATTTTATATCATATAAGAATTTGGTGAAGAACCTGGCATACATCAGATGCAGTATGGCGTGCTCAACTCCGCCGATGTATTGATCCACCGGCATCCAGTAATCGACTGCCTCGGCGCTAAAAGGAAGTTTATCATTCTGAGGATCGCAGAAGCGATCAAAATACCAGGATGAGCAGACAAAGGTGTCCATAGTATCTGTCTCCCGGCGGGCTTCGCCTCCACAACTTGGGCAGGTGGTTTTGAAAAAGCTCTCCACATAGTTCAATGGTGACTCTCCGGTAGGACGGAATTCAACGTCTTCGGGCAGATAGACCGGCAGGTCCTGATCAGGAACCGGCACCATGCCGCAATCGGGACAATATACTATTGGTATTGGAGCGCCCCAGTAGCGCTGACGAGATATCAACCAGTCGCGAAGCCGGAAATTTACAGTCCCGTGGCCCCACCCGCGTTCTTCCATAAACTTGATCACTGCTCGGGCTCCATCTTCTACGTTCAAGCCATCAAACGAGCCTGAGTTTACCATGACCCCATCCCCAACAAAGGCTTCGTTCATAGCTTCTCCCCGGGATGGTGAATCAGGTGCCTCAATGACGATCCGGATGGGAATGTTGTATTTGCGGGCAAACTCAAAGTCGCGCTGATCGTGAGCGGGAACTGCCATAATTGCCCCGGTTCCGTAGTCCATCAAGACGTAGTTTGCCAGCCAGATGGGGACCTTTTCCCCGTTAACGGGATTTATCGCATAACGCCCGGTAAATACTCCTTCTTTCTCTGCATCGGTTGAGGTGCGAGCAAGTTCACTCTGCAGCCGTATGCGTTTAACGAACTCCTTAACCTCATCTTCATGCGGCCCACCGCTAACCAACTGGTCCACCAGCGGGTGCTCGGGAGCCAGCACCATGTAAGTCACTCCGAAGACGGTGTCTGCCCGGGTGGTAAAAACAGTCAGCTTTTCTTCAATATCCTCGATAACCATGGAAAATTCTAAACCTTCACTACGGCCGATCCAATTTCTCTGCATAATCTTAACTTTTTCCGGCCATCCGGGCAATTGATCCAGATCATCCAAAAGCCGCTGGGCGAAGTCGGTTATCTTAAAAAACCACTGCTCGAGCTGGCGCTTTTCCACACCGGTGTCACAGCGCTCACAACTGCCGTCCACGACCTGTTCATTGGCCAGTACGGTCTGACAGGAAGGACACCAGTTCACCGCCGCTCTTTTTTTATAGGCCAGATTGTTCTCATAAAGCTTTAAGAACAGCCATTGGGTAAACTTGTAATAATCAGGCTTGCAGGACGCCAGTTCCCGGCCCCAATCGTAGCTGATGCCGAGTGTCTTGAGCTGGCTTTTCATATTTTCGATATTACTGTAGGTCCATCTGGCGGGTGGCACATTATTTTTCAAAGCTGCGTTTTCAGCTGGCAATCCAAATGCGTCCCAACCCATGGGATGAAGCACGTTAAAACCCTGCATGGTCTTATAACGGGCTACTACGTCACCAATTGCATAGTTGCGAACATGCCCCATATGTAGATTTCCAGAAGGATAAGGGAACATCTCCAGGTCGTAATACTTGGGCTTATTTGGATCTTCAGTGACCATGTAAAAATCGTTGGCTTCCCAATATGCCTGCCACTTGGATTCAATAGCCTTAAAATCGTATTTTATTTCCACCAGGGTATCCCTCCTTTAATATTTCAGAAAAAACAAAAACCCTCTTCCCGCAAGGGACGAGAGTCTGCTCCCGTGGTACCACCCTTATTGACCTAGATAAAAATGGTGGAGCTAGTGGGATTCGAACCCACGGCCTCTTGAATGCCATTCAAGCGCGATCCCAACTTCGCCATAGCCCCACATTGTGTCCACTCATTCAGGTAACGGCTCAACCGTTACAGGCTTACTCGCCTGTAAAGCTCCCCGGTGAGTTCAACCAGACTTATACCGCCTTGCACCAACCGACGGTTCTCTGTTGTGGCCAGCCTACTACTCCGGTTCACAGCTTGTAACTATTAAATTGACAAGACAAATTATATGATAAGTAACCTTTAAAGTCAACTAACAAAGAAAAATTGCAGATTTATACTAAGATCTCCTGTTGATTATTGCCTATTCCCAATAATCCATACACTAACAAGATCAGCATTTTAAGAATGAGAAAAATCTTGCACCATGTGGGGAATATAGTAAAATAAAGCAAAAGATGTAAAACATAGAGGGGAAATAGATGCCAGAAATTGATAAAAGAATGATTGCAGTAGCATTAGTCATTTTAATAATCGGATTATTAGGTGGAATGAAATACGAAGCCTTTAAAGTCAATAAAGACAAACAAAAGCAATCAATACTAGCATCAACAAATGCCACTGTCACGAATCAAGCTCCATCTCCAAAAAGCAGGGAAATAAAAATATATCTAACCGGGGCAGTTAAAAAGCCCGGCGTCTACTCTCTTCTGGAAGGAGACAGGGTATATCAAGCAGTGGAATTGGCGGGTGGATTGTTAGCAGAAGCCGACGTAAAAAATGTAAATCTAGCTGCCGTGCTTCAAGATGGGAAAAACTATCTTATTCCAATCGTGGGCGAAGTAGCAAATACTGGCGGTGGGCTTACGGGCACCAGCGGTGTTGCGAGTGATTCAGGCAGAATAAACATAAATTCAGCGTCTGTTCAAGAACTGGAAAAACTGCCGGGGGTTGGGCCGGCTCTGGCAGAGCGCATCGCTGATTACCGGGAACTCAATGGTCCTTTCGAAAATATCGAAGATCTGAAAAACGTAAGCGGTATAGGCGAAAAGAAATTTGAAGGCTTAAAGGAAACTATAGTTGTTAATTGAATGAAGGAGGCGGCTGTCAAAAAAGTGTAAAGGCTGCTCATTCAATCTTTTATCAGAATCTAAAAAAACCGGGGCAAATCAGGTGAAAAATGTATGGTTCTCAATCTGTGTCCTGCTGGGCATAGCTATTTTTTGCGTCTATTATCAGTACTGGTACCTGGCTGCGGTGGTGTTAGCGGGCTTGCTGTTACTGGCGCGGTTCAAAAGGGAATATTCTGTTGATGCTCATCTAGGACTCTTCATCTTTTCTGCGGCTTTGCTTTACCTGTGTTTGTTTATGGAGCATCCAGGGGATCTTGATTCTGCACCTCGGGATGTGCAATGGACCGGAACCATAGTGAGCCGACCCCGCCTGGAGGGTAATAAATGCCGTTTTATTCTGAAGCCCGATCAGCCCTCCCCCCACATGGATAGAGTTCAGGTTTTTTGCAGTTTTCCTGCCCGGGTGGAGAAACACCAGCAAGTAAAGCTGCGGGGCAGCCTGCGTACGCCTGACAAACCAGGTAATCCCGGCGAGTTTAATTATGCGGCCTACCTATCCTATGAAGACATCTATTATACATTGAACATTGAATCACCGGAGGATCTTGAGGTTTTAGATCTCAGAGCGCGGTGGCTTGGCAGCCTGGAAAACTTCAGACAGAATAGCCTGCTTGTGATAAGGAGCGTTCTCCCGCCCCAGCAAGCATCCATATTGATCGGCATGCTTCTAGGGGATGTTCAGGAAATCGATGATCAAGAATACGATGAATATCAAAAGACCGGCATTGTACACGTATTTTCGGTTTCGGGGATGCATGTGGCTTTTCTTGCTTTACTATGCGGTTGGCTGTTAAAGCGCCTTGACTGCCCGCGGCGGGCCGTATTCATCATATCGACCGCAGTTCTGGTGCTGTACGGAACCCTGGCGGACTGGCCTGTTCCGGTTATCCGCTCGGTTATCATGACGGTTTTAAGTCTATTAGCAATTTATGGCGGGCGCGAAGGGAGTCTGCTAAATAATCTTGGCTTGGCCGGAATCATTATATTGCTTCTTAATCCCAAGGCAATATTTCAGATCTCTTTTCAACTATCATTTGCAGCGGCATGGGGGCTAATATATCTGTATCCTCGCTGGAGGATACTTTATTCCTCCAGGAACGTCATTACTGATCTTCTTTTGCTCTCAGCTGCGGCCCAGGTTGCTATTTTACCACTGCTTGCTTATTATTTCAACCTGATATCTCCGGTCTCACTTCTAGCGAACCTGTTGTTGGGATATCTGAGCGAAGTGGTAGTGATTTTAGGTTTTCTGTTTCTATTACTGGGAATGATTTTTACGCCGCTCGGGGTATTTATGCTGGAACTGGCCGGATTATTAATCGAGATAATAAGGTGGACAAATCCTTTCTTGTTGGAGCTGCCCCTTGCATATTTATGGGTGGCAACACCCACCTGTGCCAGTATTTTAGTATATTACTGCGGTCTGTTTGCAGCCAGTGGATCTTTTTCCCGAAGATATAGCTGGACTGGAGTTGTGCTGATGTCAGGGTTTCTTATTTTGTGCTTTCTGCCCGCCTCCTGGTATCACCGCGGCAGTATGGAACTGGTTTTTTTAGATGTGGGACAGGGTGACTGTATGCTTATTAAAACGCCCGGGGGCGAATTCATTCTCGTGGACGGCGGGGGGAGCAATTTCAGTGATGTAGGAGGTCGCAAGGTTCTGCCCTACCTCCGTAACCGCGGAATAAACAGCCTTCTCCTGGTGATTAATACTCATCCCGATGTTGACCACTTAGCAGGACTTAATGCGCTTGTTAAGGAGATGCCGGTTCAAGCAGCTGCAATACCAGCAAGGATAGCGCACGACAAAGCCTATGGACCGTTTCGGGAGATAGTCCGCCAGGAAGGTATTCCTCTGATAGAAATGGGCGAAGACTGGATGCTCGATGAAGGAGGGTGGAGTCTTGCATCCGTAAGTGCCCGTGCCAGTGCAGGTCAAACTAGCGATATAAATCAGCAGTCGCTGGTTTTGCGCTGTCAATGGGGCGAATTTTCAGCTCTTCTGACGGGTGATGTGGGGATTGAGACCCTGGCCCGGCTTGATGAGGAGATGAAACTGGCTGCAGTTGATGTTTTAAAAATTCCCCACCATGGCAGTAAATACTCTCTTTACCCGGCGCTCTACCGTTCAACCGGACCAGCATTTGCAATAATCTCTGTCGGAGCGCATAATACCTTTGGGCATCCCAGCAGTGCGGTCCTCAAGACCTTGGAAGAAGAAAACATATCCATTCTGCGTACGGACAAATGCGGGGCAGTTCTGTTTCGCAGCTGGGGCTCAGGTTATGATCTTTACACGGGGCCAGAAGAAATACATCTGACCTCAATCCCGTAGAACTTGCGTCCAAATTCTATCCTTAAATTCCGGTTTTGAGCTTTATTCTATTCAGCGAGCCGGTAACGCCGGTGATCAAATCATCAGGGTCTATCGTAAACAGGCAATTATCTTTCATCAGTACTTTGCCGTTGACTACAGTGGCATATACGTCTGAGGAACTCGCTTGATAAACCAGGTGACCGTATACACTGGCTGCATCCTGCGGGAAGTGGTGCCAGCCATCAAGTCTTATCAGTGCCAAATCAGCTTTTTTACCAACCTCCAGGCTGCCGATATCTGATTTCAATCCCATGGCTTCAGCTCCGCCCAGAGTGGCCATCTCAAAAACCTGCTGGGCAGGCATTGCTCGCGGCCCGTAGAATGGTTTGTGGATTAATGCTGCCAAACGCATTTCCATAAAAGCGCTGATAGTATTATTGCAGGGCGCTCCATCTGCGCCTAGCGATACCTTAGCACCCATGTCCAGCAGTTTAGGAATTGGTGCATATCCGGAAGCCAGCTTGAGATTGGCTGATGGGCAGTGCGCTATATGGGTGCCGCTTTCGCACAAGATTTTTATCTCAACATCGTTGAGGTGGACGCAATGGGCCAGAATCGTCCTCTCGCTGCAGAGACCCTGCTCATAGAGGTATAGAATATTTGGTTTACCGGTCAGCTTCTTTACCAAATCTATCTCTCCCCGATTCTCGGAAGAATGAGTATGAACCGGCAGATTCAGCCTGCCGGCAAGTTCGCTTACCTGTGAAAGCAGGGGCTGGGTGCAGGAAAGTGCAAAACGTGGGCAGAGCGCGTAGCGGAGCCTTCCTTGATCGGCACCGTCCCATTTGTGGATCAGATCAATAGTCTCGTTTATGGCTACGTCGGGACTCTCTTTCAATCCGTCTGGCACTTCCGGCCCGTAATCCATAAGACATTTGCCCCCCAGGTATCTTAAGCCTGCTTTTTGGACTGCTCTGAATACATCACTGGTGTGATGGACAGTACCCATGTCCACTATGGCTGTCGTGCCGCCGCGCAGCAGTTCCGCACAGCCTAAAAGGGCGGAATAATAGAGAGATTCTTCGTCATGGGCTGCTTCCAGGGGCCATATACGCGTTTTTAACCAGTCAAGAAGTTCCAGGTCATCGGCCATACCCCGGAATAATACCTGGCATAGATGTATATGGGTCTGGATAAGTCCTGGAATGACTAGCATGCCCCGGGCATCAATAACTTGATCGGCATTTTCCTCCGGCACAACTCCAACCGCTACCAGGCGATCGCCATTGATAAGGATTTCCCCCTGCATCACCTCCCGGAATGGATTCATAGTGACAATAATCCCATTCTTTATCAGCAAAGAAGACATAAATATACCTCCTCAAGTCCTCGATATCAGAAAATCCACTTTTCATTATTATAAGGATACTAAGTATCGGCTTTAATTCATAGCTTGAGTTGAGGGGGGAATATAAATGCGGCAGCCTGATTTGGATGCACAGAGGATAGGCCTGCTCCTCTTCAGGCTTTCCTTTCCGGCCATGGTGGGTATGGTGCTGTATTCGATGTTCAGCCTGGTTGATACCTATTTCGTCTCCCGTCTGGGTTCCCAGGCTCTGGCAGCGTTGACACTCAGCATACCTCTTCAGGTGTTGATCACTTCACTTGCATCAGCCACCGGTGTGGGATTGACATCAATGGTCTCCCGCACACTAGGACAGGGGAATAGTAAGACCAGTGATAATGTTGCTTGGCACGGGCTTATTGCGGGTATTTTTTATGGGATCAGCTTTAGCCTGCTGGGCTTTTACAATCTCGATGAGCTGCTCCTTTATTTTGGCTGTACGCCTGATACTTTCCAGCTCTGCCGCGAGTATCTTCAGATAATCCTTGCCGGTTGCATCTTTACTTTTGTGCTGATAGTTTTAGAGAACATCGTACAGGGAGAGGGTGACACTTTTCTGCCCGCGGTCATCGGGCTGCTGGGAATTATTCTTAATGTGCTCTTTGATCCCCTGCTGATCTTCGGAATGGGTCCACTTCCAGCCATGGGCATGCGCGGGGCTGCCTGGGCGACGGTTCTGGCTGAGCTGATCAGTACAGCTGTGCTTATTGGGGTAGTTGTGAAAAGGCGCCTGCTGTTGACCTGGAAGTGGAAAAATTTCTGCCCGAGTTTAAGGGTTCTAAGAGGAATATACGAAGTGGGCTTCCCCAGCTTCTTAATGGAACTGGCCTGGGTATTTACTATAACAATGCTGAATCGCGTGGCAGCCGGTTACGGTTTTGAAGCCGTAGCCGCCCTGGGCATTTTTGCGCGAGTGCGTTCTTTTTGCCTGACGCCTGTATTTGGCCTGGCCCAGGCCGCACTGCCGCTGGCTGCTTTTGCGCACGGGGCCGGTCGGGTGGAACGAGTAAAAGAGACCCTGGTCAAATCGGGATTTCTAGGAGTGATGCTTTTGCTTCTGGTGGTTTTCTTTATGCAGACTAATCCTGACTTGATAATCGTGGTATTTTCACAGGATGAGGCTCTAATCGCCACTGGATCTACCGGACTTAAGATGGCTACTCTGGGTTTCCCCGCCCTGGGATTGGTGTTTATAGTATCGACAGTACTGCAAGCTCTGGGTAAAGGATTTACCGCTATGACCTTTTCTCTTATTCGACATTTGGGATTATTTCTTCCCCTTCTGCTTATACTGCCCGACCTATGGGGGTTGAATGGAATATGGCTGGCATTTTCCCTTTCAGAGATAGCATCTGGATTTTTAGCCCTGGTCTTTGCCGTAAAACTCTGGCAGGAATTGCCGGGAAAGCACAGCAACACACGGGTCATGCTCATGAGTCCTGGCTACTGGTTGAAGAGGATTATGGCATGGATGAAATAGCCTCAGCTCCTGAAGTAATAAAGACGTCCGTTTTCCAGCTGCTTATCAATGATTCCATCCCGGGACAGATAGGTCAGCATAGCCCCTACGGTGGAAAGCAGGTAGAAATGCTCTTCGAAGTCAATCTCCAAATCATTGAGGATAGCGATTTCTTCGAGAAGCGCTTCGCGAGATTTCGGTTGATCCAATAGATCAAGGATTAAATTGAGGCATGAATCTAAATTGCTGCGGTTATCCTTAACAATCTGCTGCAAATGTTGATAGTCATAGTGCTCGGGAGCATGCCCCAATACGTAATATTCATAATCAAGTTCGGCGATAGCTGTTAGGGTTTCAAATTGTTTATGTATATCAAAAAGGAACGGAAAAGAGTATTTTGCTATAATTTCTGGGCTGAACAGGGCATCGCCCAAGAAGCATACCCGGTCTCGGGTGGCGATACCTACCTGTCCGTGGGCATGACCGCTCAGGCTCAAGATGGTGAATTTTTCATCATTTATCCTTGCGATTCCGGCTTCCGTTAGCATATCGACTTGCAGCTTGTTTTTTCGGATGTAGTGCCGGGCCAACTCATCGGGGGGATTGCCGCCATATAGATAAAGCGGGGCCAGGTAGTCGTTTTCAATAAAAACCCGGGCGCCGGGGGAGGAATAAAAAATAGCGCCCGGGTAATGTTCCTTAATATATGGATTTCCCCCACAGTGATCAGGATGTTCATGGGTATTGAATACGAATTTGATCTGCCAACCCTGCTGGGCGATAGTTTCACAGATCTGTCTGGCCTGCTGCCGGCCTTCGCCGGTATCAATTATCAACGTGTATTTGTCCCTGAACAGGAACAGCCCGGTGTTGGTGGGACCGGCAATATAATAGGTGTTTCCTGCTGCTTTGCGAAGTTCCATATAATCCTCCGGGTAATCTAGATATAAAATATACCTGCATGGCTTAGTTTAAAGCTGCTCTGGCATTAATTTCAGCCATTATTGCTCGGGCAGCGATTATGCCTGAAACGCTGGCTTGAATTAAACCGCGTGTTACTCCGGCACCGTCCCCGATGGTCCATAGGCCTGCAATGGATGTGGCCAGGCGTTCGTCCAGGTCAGGACGAGCCGAGTAGAATTTTGCCTCTACACCATATAGCAGGGTGTGATCATCAGCTACTCCCGGCATGACTCTATCAAGTGCTTCGAGGCATTCTCTTATTCCCACCATGAAGCGATGAGGAAGAACCAGGGATAGATCTCCGGGCACAGCCGCAGTCAAGGTGGGTTCTATTATACCCCTGGCAATGCGGGCTGTGGTGGATCGGCGGCCTCTTTTTAAGTCACCGAAGCGCTGAATAATTATTCCTCCAGAAAGCATATTAGCCAGGCTGGCTATACAGCGACCGTACAGGATGGGCTGGTTAAAGGGTTCGGTGAATTCCTGGCTCAACAGTATGGCGAAGTTAGTATTATTAGTCGTTTGACTAGCATATGAGTGCCCGTTAACAGTAATTATGCCGCTCGTATTTTCCATGACTACATGCCCGTTTGGATTAACGCAAAAGGTTCTTACCTGATCGTCAAAAGTAGGGGAGTTGAAGATTATCTTGGGTTCCCAGATCTTGTCGGTAAAGTATTTCATGGTCATCGCCGGGACTTCCACCCTGACCCCTAGATCAACCTGATTGTTCTTTAAATTGAGCCCCAGATGGTGGGCCTGATCAAAAAACCACTGCGCCCCGTCCCGGCCGGGAGCCAGGATGACATAGGGTGCTCTATAGAGTCCTCTTTTGCTTTTAACTCCTTGAATACGGCCTTCTTCTGTTATAACTTTTTCGACTTCTTCTCCGGTTTTTATGGTTACTCTTCGCGACAAATCACGGTGCATATTTTTTAATACAATGTGAGTATTTTCACTGCCCATGTGTCTAATGCGGGCGGGGACCAAACGTAGACCTGCTGAAGAAACCCTGGTTTGCAGATCCAGAAACTCCTCATCCATCTGTCCAAAAACACGATCTGGTGCTCCGAATTCTACATAAATAGTATCCGCATAAGCTATCAGGGCCGCCAGCGATTCCTTGCCTATATATTTGTCCAGCCAGCCGCCAAATTCGGTGGTAAGGGTCAGCTTGCCATCCGAAAATGCTCCGGCACCGCCCCAACCGCACATTATAGAACAGGGCTTGCAATATGAGCATGCGGAATGATCTATGTTTATGCGGCATTTTCTTTTTTGAACAAGTCGGCCTTTTTCTAGTAAAAGGACCTTTAAGTCACTATGCCGGCTGATTTCCAGAGAGGCGAATATGCCGGCCGGGCCTGCACCAACAATGATCACATCATAATTATCGGACAAAGAGCTTCCTCCTCATCTGCAAATGCAAACGTATGTTTAGCGGCTATATTATATTATTATTATAGTATATAAAAAAACTGCCAATTATTACGAGGCATCAAAGATGCTCACCAGTTAGGGATCAAACCCCGCCTCGTTGCGGCGGTGTGCTGCAATTACTTAGTAGTAGTCAGATAATTTAAGATGACGGAATTAGTTTGCAATTATAAATATGGTGGAGATATGAAGTGATGAACAAGCTGGCGGATTTCTATTATCTATGGGGTAATGAGCATTACCTGATTGATCAGGAGATCAATAAAATAGCAGCGGACTTTGAACTATCATCTGGGGAATCCCCGGAGATCTCGTTTCTTGAAGCAGATGAACTCACTCCCGGGCAGCTTCTGGAAGCCCTGGACTTCAGTTCTCTGTTTAACCTGAGCCGTATACTAATTATAAAACGTCCAAGCTGGTTGGGTAAAAGCCGCAAAAAGAAATCACGGAGCGAAGAGTACTTTCAAGTTCTGGAAGGGTATTTTAATCAGCCTGCCCAAGGGCAAATCGTCATAATTACCGGAGAGGAACTGCCCACCGGGCCGTTTGGCAAGACATTGGGGAAAGCAGCCAGAGTAATGCATTTTACCAAGCCGGACGCAGCTGCATTGAATGGTTGGCTACAGGAGGAGTTTCGCAAGCGGGAAAAGCAAGTTTCACCGGGAGTGATCAAGCTGGTCAGCAGCAGCGCTCAGGATATGTACTATTTAAAAAACCTGATCGATAAACTATGCCTCATGCATCCGGACGAAACCATATCAATAAATGATGTAGAGGAAGAGCTCAGCAGCGGCGAGGAAGTTCGTATCTTCAAGCTCTCGGATGCGCTGCTGCGAAAAGACCTGGGTGCAGCCCTGGCATCATACAACCAACTGATGTCACAAGGGGGCAGTGAAGTTTTCTTCCTATATATAGTGGTTCAGCAATTTGTTCAAATGGCCAGGGTGAAATCATGCCGCGATGAGAAAATGAGCAATAAAGAAATTGAAAACTCCCTGGGCTTAAAAGGATGGGCGGTGAAGACAAAAAGTGAGCAGTCGGGACGTTTCAACTGGGAGGATATACGTAACTTGTTTGATGTCTTCTTAGAAACTGATATAAGATTAAAGACCACCAGCCAGATACCTAAACTGGTCTTCGAAGAGCTTATGGTCAAAGTATGCAGTAGTAATTAAACTATCGCCGATGAGCCGAGCCTGTAAAAAGCACCTGCTGAGTTCGGCAGGTGTCAGGTTGGTGACCACCAACCTGACAGAGCGAGTGACGGAAGCGAAGAGTAAGGCATGAAAATAGCCCGTGAATAAGGCGTACAAAGTACGCTAATTGAACGGGCTTTTTGAAATAACGCAGCTATTTGCTTTTGTATACGGTCTGAAACCTGCTGAGTTCAGCAGGTTTCTTATTACTGGCTAACACTAAGGGCATTCAATTTTTTGGTTAATGCAGACTTCTTGCGAGCTGCGGTATTTTTATGGAGTATGCCTTTTCCGGCGCCTTTATCGATAAGGGAGCTAACCTTCTGCAGGTTTTCCCTGGCTGCTTCAACGTCACTGCTCTTCAGAGTGGCTTCAAATTTTTTTATCTCAGTATGCAAGCGGCTCTTTTGGGCTTTGTTTCTCAGCCGGTTGGCTTCAGCTCTCCTGGCTCTTTTGGCCGGGGTTTTGCTTTTGGCCACAGTTTCACCTCCCTTGTTTCAAGCGCTACAAAGAATAATATACCACTTGAAAAAACAAAAAGCAAGGAGCTTTTATAGCTTCAAGCTACCGTCAGGTGAAGCTCCAGATGCTTGCAAAGATTATTAGCGAGCTGCACGCTTTAATCAGAGGACGTTCGCTTTTTCAACTTCTTTTAGTCGTTTATGTTGATGGTATCCCGGTGCGTTAGTCATAAACGGTGACAATCGATTGCCTGGAGGGGAGTTGAATCATCTGAGCGGTTAAGGCAGGTAAACTGGAATTAGATGTCCAGTACCTGATTTAATTTAGCTTAGAAAATGCCTTCTGTTGCATATGAAAGGCTCGTTCTAGCCCTTTTTTTACAAGCATAAATTGAACATATACCGGAACGGTGGTGGAAAGATTGCGAAGAAATCTATGGGCTTTGTTTAAAGGAATAATATTTACCGGATTTTTTGTAATACTGATAGTGTGGGGAGTAAGCCTGGACCTGAGCCGGATTATGCTGCCCAATTTTGAGTTAGCCGGTGATCTGCCGGTGATATCAGGAATGCCTATTAATGAAAGCATTGCCGAGAGCATGCTGAGGGAAAATAATGTATTGATGGCAGTGGCTGGGGACGAAGGCAAGCGGTACTTAAGTAAATTTTTTACCTCCCAGTTTCCAACCGAGTTACTAGTTTTTAATATGCGTGCTTTAGCTACCAGCGACGCCGATATCTATGTGGATGGTACGGAAGAATCGACTGATTCTCAAATGGCTGAAGGCCTGGATGCCAAACAACTCAACACAGAGGGTGACTATTTTTCAATATTCCAAGGGCATACTGTTGCCATTTACTGCACACACAGCGGTGAGACGTATGTGCCGGACAGCGGGGCTGTCAGGATTGATGGGGGACCGGGATTGGTCAATCAAGTTGCCATACATCTGGGCACGACATTGAAAGAAAAGGGTTTGGATAGCAAATTCATCAGCACTCTGCACGATTATCCCGAGTATCAGAAGAGCTATACTAACTCCCGGAAAACCGTCGCACGCGTTATGGCATCGGAAGGGCAGAGGATAATCGCATTATTTGATGTTCACCGGGACAGCATTCCCGGAGTAACTGAAGGGCAGCAGGTTAAAATAAATGGAAAGGCAGCCGCGCCCATTTTAATCGTAGTTGGTACCAATGAACGCAAGAACCACCCTCACTGGCGTGAAAACCTTGCATTTGCCCAGGATATATATAAAGAAGGGCAAGAAATGTATCCAGGACTGATAAAAGGCGTGCGCACAAAGTCGGGGACCTATAACCAGGAATTTTTTGATCATTCCCTGCTTCTGGAGTTTGGAACTGACTATAATACTGTTGAAGAGTGTCGGTATTCAGCTGAACTCTTCGCCGGTGTGCTGCTTAAAGTGTTGAAGGAGGAACTGTGATTGTTGCTCAGGATGTTCAAATCCTTAGCCACCATGCTAGTTATCTATCTTGCGGTAATGGGTCTAAATATCAGTAATCAGGGCATCAACCAGGTGAGCGGCGAGTCGCGAGGACCGGTTATTAACCTTGTATGGCACGATAACACCTTTTATTGGGACTGGCTAGGAAGTGGGCATGAATACTCGACTGTCCCCATGCAGAATTCCGTAAAGTATTGGATCGCCAGGATAAAAGCCGCTGTTTGATATAAGCATCATTACTGTCTCAATGATCTGCTCTAAACCATGCGCTATTATTGCCGGATACCAGCGCTTGCTGAGGCTCTCCTGAATTGAAAATTGCTCCACCTGAATGAATAAGATATAATTTTAAGCATCGCTAGAAACTGCGGAGCAGTTTCAACACACCACTGCAACGAGGCGAGGGGTAGAACCCACCGCCTGTTTTGCTAATGGGGATCGAAAGGCTCAGCAAAGCGGATTAGATCTTAAAACCTCGTTTGGGCATCTGAAGAAAAGGCGAAGTTTTTTCTTTTTACACCGCCGCAACGAGGGGGGATTTAGAGACCTTTCCTGTTTTGTTACCAGGAACTCGACCGCTTAAAGAATGGGGGGTACATCTTTAAGCTTCGACATAATTAAGTATCATTGGAGAAGCACTCTATGGAGGTTTGAGAGTTTGCAGGATAAGATAAGGAACTTTAGCATAATAGCGCATATTGACCACGGCAAATCAACCCTTGCTGATCGCTTTCTGGAATTTACGGGAGCCATCAGCGAACGAGAGATGCGCGAACAATTTCTGGATAAGATGGACCTGGAACGGGAAAAAGGCATCACTATAAAACTGCAGCCCGTACGCCTCCAATACCGCAGTCAAAATGGTCAGGATTATATACTCAACCTTATCGATACGCCCGGGCATGTCGACTTTTCGTATGAGGTTTCCCGCAGTCTGGCTTCCTGTGAGGGTGCGGTCTTGTTGGTTGATGCTTCACAGGGTATTGAGGCGCAAACTCTGGCTAACGTCTATATGGCTATCGATATGGACCTGGAGATTGTAGGAGCAGTTAACAAGATCGACCTACCGGGTGCTGAACCGGAGCGAGTGATACACGAAATGGAGGATGTTCTGGGATTGGATAGTGAAGAGATACTGCCCATTTCAGCCAAAACCGGCGCTGGGGTTATTGATCTCCTGGAAGCCATTGTTAAGCGGATCCCACCTCCATCTGGAGATCCTCAGTCCCCCTTTCAAGCTTTGATTTTTGACTCCTATTTTGACTCCTACCGGGGCGCAATCTGCTACTTCCGGGTAAAGGCCGGTCAGGTTCGCAAAGGCGATATTATCAGGATGATGTCCAGTGGCAAAGAATTTGAAATAATCGAGCTGGGTGTTATCAATCCCAACATGTGCGAGGTCGAAGTTCTTCAAGCCGGAGAGGTTGGTTATCTTGCCGCAGGAATTAAAAATGTCGCTGATACCAAGGTGGGTGATACTATTACTCGCGCCGCCAATCCCGCATCAAGCCCGCTGCCTGGATACCAGGAGGTTAAGCCCATGGTATATTGCGGGCTCTACCCTCTGGAAAACAATGACTTTGAACGCCTCCGGGATGCCCTGGATCGTCTCAAGCTAAACGACGCGTCTCTTCTTTATGAGCCGGAAAGCTCAGATGCACTGGGTTTTGGCTTCCGCTGCGGCTTCCTTGGACTGCTGCACCTGGAAATAGTTAAGGAACGGCTGGAACGCGAGTATGACCTGAGTTTGCTGGCTACCGCGCCCAGTGTTATTTATAAGATCATACTAACCGACGGCAGTGAAGTTTTTTTACAGAATCCCACTCATTGGCCGCCCAGTCAAAAGATTGAACAGGTAATGGAGCCATTTGTTAAGGCATCCATAATGGTGCCCGGTGAATATGTGGGGACTATCATGGAGTTGTGCCAGGAAAAACGCGGAAGCTTTACCAACATGGAATACCTTACGCCGCAGCGGGTCATGATTACTTACAAGCTGCCCCTGGCCGAGATACTCTATGATTTTTTCGATGCTCTAAAGTCGAGGACCAAGGGGTATGCGTCACTCGATTATGAAGTGATAGGATTTGACGCATCCGACCTGGTTAAACTGGATATTATGCTGAACGGCGAAGTGGTTGATGCGTTGAGCTTTATCGCCCATGAAGACAAGGCCTATTATCGGGCTCGCAGTATTGCCAATAAACTCCGCAAGATCATTCCCAGGCAGCTCTATGAGGTCGTTATTCAAGCGGCTATCGGCAACCGGGTAATTGCCCGTGAATCGATCAAAGCTCTGCGTAAAGACGTTTTGGCAAAATGTTATGGTGGTGACATAACCCGCAAAAAGAAGCTTTTAGAAAAGCAAAAAGAAGGAAAAAAGCGCATGAAACAGATAGGCAGGATCGAGGTTCCCAAGGACGCTTTCATGAGTGTTATGAGCATAGAAGATGACTAAAACAGAATTTGATCCAATCGGACTGTACATACACACTCCCTATTGCCTGAAAAAGTGTGCCTACTGTGATTTTTCTTCGCTGCCCTTACCCGGTCAGGAAGCCTGTGAAGAATATACCAGGGCGCTGCAGATAGAAATGGCTCTTCAAGCCCACCGCTTTGACGATTACCGGGTGGAAACCTTATACATAGGGGGAGGTACTCCCAGCCTTTTTTCTGCATCCCAGCTAAATTCAATTCTAAAATCGACTTCTGATAGTTTTCCTATTACAAGGGACTGCGAAATAACCATTGAGGCCAACCCGGCTACGGTATCCTTTGACCAGTTGAAACGACTGCAGGAGGCGGGTGTTAACCGGTTTTCCCTGGGTGTGCAGAGCCTGGCCGATGATGAACTGCAGATATTAGGCCGGGCACACCGGGTGCGGGACAGCCTGGATATCATCGAAAAACTGCATTTTCTGAAGCTGTCCAATTTCAATATTGATTTAATTTACGGTCTACCTGGGCAGTCTATAGACAGATGGCAAAAAAATTTGGAGATGGCAGTAAAACTTCAGCCAGCGCATATCTCTGCTTATCTTCTGCAGTTGGAGCCGGGTACTCCACTGGCCCGGGACATAGAAAGGGGCTTGTTAACTGAAGCGGATGAGGAGACCCAGCAGGCGATGTATGATATGACACGACGATACCTGAGCGGCATGGGATACGAACAGTATGAAATCTCCAATTTCAGCCGACCGGGTATGGAATGCCGCCATAACCTGGGTTACTGGCGAGGAAGACCTTATTTGGGATTGGGCAGCGCAGCAGTGAGCTTCGTAGGGCGGGAACGCTGGATCAATCCCTGGCCTCCATCTGAATACCAGCGCTGTTTATTTTCGGGAGAACCACTTGGTATTATAGAGTTGGAGAGTATGAACCGTGAAGATCTTCTTGCTGAAGCTATGATTATGGGGTTGCGAATGACGGCGGGAGTTGATCCTGATGAAGTAGAACGACGGGTTGGCTTAAATCCCCTGCATCAGTTTAAGGAACTGATAGGCAATCTCCTGGATCAAGGATGCCTGATGGCGGAAAACCGCCATCTGTGTTTGAATCCGCGTTACTATTTTGTGTCCAACCAGATTCTTTGCCAATTCATAGCCTTAAGTCAATCTTGACAAAGACACAAACAAGATGCTATTTTTTTAGTAAATAAATTAGCACTCGATTAAAGAGAGTGCTAACAAGGGCGATGCCAAATGAATATGGATGAACGAAAGAAAATAATCCTGGAATCAATCATAAAAGACTATGTAGAAACCGCCGAACCGGTAGGATCTCGAGCGGTGGTAAAAAAACACGCCCTGAAACTCAGCCCCGCAACCGTTCGCAACGAAATGTCTGATTTGGAGGAGATGGGCTACCTGGAACAGCCCCACACCTCGGCAGGCCGGATTCCTTCTGAATTGGGATTTCGCTATTATGTTGATTGCATGATGGAAAAAGAAAGACTGAATGAAGAAGAAGTTCAGGTTTTGCAGAGCCTGCTCCTGGATAATATGCAGGAATGGAGTAAGGTTGTGGAACGGGTGGGTCATTTTTTGGCCCAGGTAACCAATTATGCATCTTTCATCGTTGTTCCTCCCTTCAACTTGAACGAATTTCGCTTTTTGCAGATTCTGCCGATGGAAGAGGGCAGGGCGATGATTTTATTGGTAAGCGATATGGGAACTATCATGCACCGGAACATAGAGATCCCAGATACCGTGAAAGAAGAAGATTTGAGAAGCGTATCGCGCGTCTTCAATCAGATGCTGCGAAATCGGCGTATGGAAGAGATTCGCCGCAGTGAACTCAGTGAACTCCGCGATACCTTGAAGAAGCGCCGCCGCGTGATTGACCGGGCTTTAGAGGCCCTTGAAAACATGCTGGAAGATACAGGTGAAGAAAAGGTGGTTATCAGCGGAGCTTTGAACATGCTGAACGAGCCGGAGTTTAAGGATCTTGAGCGCATAAAGAGGATACTTACCATTTTGGAAGAGGATAAAGTGCTTAGAAATATGTTCCCTGAAGCCACCCGCGATGGAGTTGATATCCGAATAGGAAAGGAAAACCAGGAAGAAAGAATGAAAGAGATGAGCCTGGTATTTGCAGGGTATAAAGGATTTGGTGATATTGGCAAGATCGGTTTAATGGGGCCGATCCGCATGGAATACTGGAAAGCAGCGGGAGCAATCGAATCGGTTCGCCATGTAGTTGAGGAGCTGCTTAAACGTTATTAAAGTGCTCAGATGCAGGAGGCCAAGATGGTTGAAGGTGCCTTTTCGGCTAATCACAATATTGATGAACGCTTCCAGGCCCTGGTAAACAATGCCGGCGCAGCCCGCGCTTTATCCCAACTGGTTGAAGGGACCATCGGTCCTAAAGGTCTGGACACCATGCTGGTGGATCGTTTCGGAGACGTAGTTATAAGCAATGACGGAGTGACCATTTTAGAAATGGTTGACGTGTCCCATCCGGCTGCCAGGATGATCGTGAATGCGGCCCGGGCTCAACAGCAAGAAGTTGGGGACGGTACTACCACGGCTACTATACTAGCAGGCGCCCTAGTAGTTGAAGGTGTTGACCAGGTTCTGCGCGGCGTTCCCGTTCCACGTGTTTTGGAAGGTATTTCCGCGGGTATTGATGAAGCGACGCGCTTGCTGCAGACTTCTGCTCGCCCGGTTGATTCGGTTGACGATCAGCAACTGCTGGCCATTGCCAGAATAGCCGGACGCGGGAACCAGGAACTGGCCAAGCTGGTTTTAGAAGGCGCGCGCCTGGTGGGAGAGCCATTGCTTTCAAAATCCGATTACAAATTAGCGGAGGCGATTGTAGCCAGGGAGCACTCATCAAGCCGGGTGTTTAACGGAGTCCTGATTAATCGTGAGCCATTGACTCGCGATATGCCCAAGCGGATAGAAGATGCGGTAATTTTGGTTATAGATGATGCTCTGGAGCCTGAAGATCTGGGCATTGACTATATTAAAAGTGAGGCTGGATTTCAATACTACTTGAAGGCCCGGGAACAATACGGGGAAAATATTCACAAAATATGCCAATTAGGCATAAATCTAGTTGTTGTAGACCGTGCTGTCGATGACCTGGCCGAACAGGTTTTCAGTGAAAACGGAATAATGGTTTTGCAGCGGGTATCATCCCGGGAAATTGACCGCTTATGCCGCCATAGCGGTGCCCACAAGGTAAAAAGAGGTGTTTTAAGCCGGGAGGCTGAAAGCTTGAAAGCATACCTGGGCAGTGCCAGGCTGGTGGAAGTCGAGGAAAGACACCAGCATACCTGCATCTATGGCGGAAATGGCCAGCCCTGGGCTACTATCCTGGTAGGAGCATCCACAGGGGAATTAGTCGATGAGATGGAAAGGATGGCCAGAGATGCGGCGGCAGCAGTTCAAGCTGCACTGGCTGGTGGAATTGTGCCTGGCGGAGGTGCTATCGAGGTATGGCTGGCGAAAGGATTGGAGGAAAAGGCTGTAAATTTTGAAGGCCTGACTTCCTATGGCATGCTCTGTGTCAAGGAGGCGATATTAAAGCCTTTTTGTTGTATGGCTGCCAATGCCGGTTTCAATCCTCTGGAAAAACTGGGCGATGTCACAGCCGCGCAGCGCAAGCTCAATAGCGATTGTATATCATTCAACAGCGACTCGGGTACTTTAATGAATGTTTATGAGGAGGGTATCGTCGATCCAGCTGCAGTTAAAAAGCATGCCTTGATTATAGCAGGCGAAGTGGCGGTTGCTATTCTTCGTATTAATACTGTTATCAAGATGAAGGATGAGGAATTAAAGCGAGGCAACCAGGATATTCTTGAATAGAGGTGAATGCAAATGACAGATGAAGTCAGGGATCCACTGGATAATATGCAGGGGGCTGAGGATCAGGCGGGAATGGTTAGCAGTGAGTATGAACTATTGAAACTGGAACTGGATAAGGTCAGAGAGGAAGCGCGCGTCAATTACGATCATTACCTGAGGGCTCTGGCTGAGGCTGAGAACATTAGAAAACGGAGCTCTCGGGAAAGAGAAGAGTATATTAAGTTCGCTACCCTGCCCATTATCAGAAAGGCCTTGCCAATAATCGATGACCTTGAGCGGGCGTTGAACATGTCGGCTCAGCACCAGGACTACGCGTCGCTGCACAAGGGTGTGGAAATGATTTTGAAAAGTATGCACGAGATGATCAAAACCGAGGGAGTTCAAACTATAGAGGCTATCGGTAAACCATTTGATCCTGAATTCCACGAGCCCCTGGTTCTGGAGGAAAGTACCGAACATCCAAGCAATACTGTACTGGAAGAGATGCAGAAGGGATATATCCTACATGGCCGGGTCATCCGTCCCAGTCTTGTTAAGGTTAGTAATTAATAAAGATTCTTTATATAGTGGAGGTGTTTTTTAATGGCCAAGGTGGTGGGAATTGACTTGGGCACTACCAATTCTTGTATCGCAGTCATGGAAGGCAGTGAAGCGACTGTAATCCCCAATGCGGAAGGTGAAAGGATTACTCCCTCAGTGGTGGGATTCTCAAAGAGCGGCGAGCGATTAGTAGGCCGCGTTGCCAAGCGTCAGGCGATAACCAATCCGGACCGCACCGTGGTGTCAATAAAACGGCAGATGGGTACCGATTATAAGGTTAACATAGACGATAAGAAATACACACCCCAGGAGATATCGGCCATGGTTCTACAGAAATTAAAAACCGATGCCGAGGCTTATCTGGGAGGAAAAATCACCCAGGCGGTTATTACTGTGCCTGCATACTTTACAGATGCTCAGCGGCAGGCAACTAAAGACGCCGGCAAAATAGCCGGGTTGGAAGTATTAAGAATTATAAATGAGCCCACGGCTGCGGCACTGGCTTACGGCCTGGACAAGGAAGATACTCAAACCATTCTGGTTTTCGACCTGGGAGGAGGCACCTTTGACGTTTCCATCCTGGAAATTGGTGACGGCGTGTTTGAAGTTAAGGCTACCAGCGGCAACAACCGCCTGGGCGGCGACGATTTTGATGAGCGCATAATTAACTGGCTGGCAGACGAATTCAAAAAAGACAACGGAATTGACCTGCGCAATGACAAAATGGCCCTGCATCGTTTGAAAGAAGCGGCTGAAAAAGCTAAACATGAACTTTCGGGTGTACTAACTACTGATATCAACATACCCTATATTACTGCCACCCAGGAAGGACCTCTTCACCTGGAAAGAAGCCTTACCCGGGCCAGGTTCAATGAAATGACTGCTGATCTGGTCGAAAAGACTATGGGGCCTACCCGCCAGGCATTAAAAGATTCAGGGCTTAGTACCAACCAGATCGACAAAGTCATCCTGGTGGGCGGATCGACACGGATTCCCGCAGTGCAGGATGCAGTCCGTAGTTTTATTGGCAAGGATCCCTTCAAAGGCATAAATCCTGATGAAGTGGTGGCAGTTGGAGCGGCTATTCAAGCAGCGGTCTTATCAGGCGAAATAACCGATGTGGTGCTGCTGGATGTAACCCCCCTGTCTCTAGGTATCGAGACTCTGGGTGGCGTGTTTACCCGTATCATCGAAAGAAATACGACTATACCGACTTCCAAGAGCCAGGTGTTTACGACTGCCGCCGATAATCAGACATCGGTTGATATTCATGTATTGCAGGGAGAACGTAAAATGGCCCAGCATAATGTCACCCTGGGACGTTTCCAACTGGCAGGCATACCCTCTGCGCCTCGCGGAGTTCCACAGGTGGAGGTTGCTTTCGACATCGATGTGAACGGCATTGTTCACGTTACAGCCAAGGATCTGGCTACCAATAAAGAACAGAAAATAACTATTACATCTTCTACCGGTCTGAGTGATGCAGATATTAAACGAATGATGGACGAAGCCGAAAGATTTGCTGAAGAGGATGAAAAGAGATTTGAAGAGATCGAAGCCCGCAACGCTGCAGACAGTTTGATTTACCAGGCAGACAAAACTTTGAAAGAGTTTGCTGATAAAGCCGATGAGGCTGACAAGCAGAAAATCGAAGAAGCTAAGAAGGACCTGGCTGCGGCTCTGGAAGGCAGCGATGTAGAAGATATAAAGGGCAAGACCCAGGCTCTGACTGAAGCAATATACGCTCTAAGCGCCAAGATGTACGAGGCAGGCGCTGGTGAGCAGACTGCCTCCGGTCAGCCGGATGATACTATCGATGCCGATTATAATATTGCTGATGACGATAAGTAGCTATTGACAGATCTAATATGCTTATTGAATAATTTAGAGGTTTAGAGGCTGTCATAATCAAGATGAGCCTTAATAAGGAAACCCGCTTGTAACCGGTATAAAGGGCGGGTTTGACCTTTTTCCGAAAGGGTGGGAAAGTATGTCCGCAAAACGAGATTGTTATGAAGTACTTGGGGTTGGAAGGAATGCGACCGCTGAAGAAATAAAAAAGGCTTACCGGCAGAAGGCCCGCAAGCTGCATCCTGATGTTAACCGTGATGACCCCCAGGCTGCGGACAAATTTAAAGAAGTATCCGATGCCTATGAAATTCTTAGTGATCCGCAAAAACGTCAGATGTACGACCGCTTTGGGCATGATGCTTTCGACCCGTCGCGGGGAGCGGGTGGCTTCGGTGGAGGCTTCGATTTTGGCGACATGGGCGGTGGTTTTACTGATCTGTTTGACATAATCTTCGGAGGCGGGATGGGTGGAAACCGCCGCAGGACAGGACCGCAAAGAGGGCAGGACCGGGAAGTTAGACTGGAGATAAACTTTGAGGATGCGGTGTTTGGACTGGAAAGAAACATCGAAATAAACCGGGTTGAAAACTGTGAGCACTGTCAGGGCAGCGGAGCAGAACCCGGTTCTAAGGTGAACACCTGTCCGGGCTGCAATGGCACCGGTCAGAGCCGGGTGATTCAGACCACGCCGTTCGGGCGTTTTGAAACCGTAAGACCCTGCAATCAATGCCGCGGGGAAGGCAAAGTGGTTGAAAAACCCTGCACCAAGTGCAAAGGTGCTGGTAAAGTGAAGAAGGCCAGAAAAATTGAAGTGCGCATACCTGCCGGGGTCGATCATGGCGCGCGCCTACGAATTCAGGGGGAGGGCGAGATAGGAGCAAACGGAGGTCCTCCTGGTGATCTTTTTATAGCTATTCTGGTAAAACCGCATCCTGGATTCAAGCGGGATGGTTATACGCTGATAAGCAACTTGGAGATAGATTTTGTGCAGGCTGCCCTGGGTGCAGATGTGGAAATGGATCTTCTAGGCGGAGCCCGGCATACTGTTCATATTCCGGAGGGAACCCAGCCCGGAGATGTGATAACCGTGAAGGGCAAGGGTGTTCCTCACCTGCATGGCAACCGGCAGGGGGATTTGAAGATAAATATAAAGGTGAAAATCCCCACTCGTTTGAACAAGCGCCAGAAAGAGCTTTTAAGTGAGTTTAACCATGAGCAAGAAGAGAAAAATAACCGCAAAGGTATCTTTGACAAATTTAAGGATGCAATTGGCTAGAAAGGCGGACAGTGATGAATTGGAAAGAAATAAGCGTGCTTACTGAAGGAGTATGCGTAGAAGCCATCGCTGGCATATTTCATCGTTTGGGCTCCGGTGGTGTAGTTATTGAAGATCCTCAGGCAGCGCGCACCTATATAAATAAGAACGGATGGGATCCCAGCATCATTTCGCCTGATTTTCTCGATCATGAATTCGTGGTGGTCAAAGCTTATTTCCCTGAAGATAAACAGACCATTGGCGAAGTGGAATTATACTTGAAAAAGGTAGAAGAAAACTTTTCTGTACCCTGCAAAATGTATATCAATGAAGTTCAAGATGAAGACTGGGAGGAGTCCTGGAAGAAATACTACCACACATTTAAAGTCGGAGAGCGGCTGGTGATTAAGCCGTCCTGGGAAGAGTACATGCCTCAGGCGGGAGAGTTTATCATAGAAATAGATCCCGGCATGGCATTCGGCACTGGGATACATGCATCGACTCGCTTCTGTCTGCGTTTTATTGATGAATACATAAAAGGTTCAGAAAGAGTTATTGATGCCGGATGTGGCTCAGGTATCCTTTCCATAGCGGCCGCTCTTTTAGGGGCTGGACCGGTCTTTAGCATGGATATCGATGATCTGGCGGTTAAAATTGCTCGTGAAAATATAGCCCTAAATGGTTTGGAAAAAGTTATCGAAGCTCAAACCGGTGATATTACCGAGGAATTATCGAAACGCAAAGCCGACGTGATCCTGGCGAACATCACTGCGGAAGTAGTAACCCTGCTGCTTCCTGAGGCCGTTCAGGCACTTGAACCGGGCGGATTGTTCCTTGGTTCAGGCATTGTTGAGGGGCGCTGGCCGGGCGTAAAAAAGCAGTTGGAAGAATGCGGCTTTGAAATAGAAAAAGTGCTGACCGATGTGGATTGGATAGGGGTAGCTGCTCGCAAAAAGCCCGCAGATAGCAGATAGCTGTTCCCCGTAAAGATTGTAAGGCAGCTGGTCCGGTCGCGTGTTTTTTGTAAACTGGTTAACGTCGTGGAGAGGAGTGGTGGTTTCTTGCACCGCTTTTTTATTTCCCCCGCAGACCTGCGAGGCGAGTGGGCGCAGCTGGATGCTTCTCAATCACATCATATCGATAAAGTACTCAGGTTGAAAGCCGGCGACCAGGTGCGTGTTTTTGACGGTGAGGGCAGAGAATTCATTGCGGTACTCGGTCCGTCCCATGGGGAGTGTGTAGAGGTTAAAATCCTGTATCAGGCAGAAAATTATGGAGAAACGCGATTGCGACTCAGCTTGATTCAGGCATTGCCCAAAGGTGAAAAAATGGATTTTATTATCCAAAAGGCTGTCGAGATCGGAGTGGCGGACATATATCCGGTCTTAAGCGAACGCAGCGTAGTGCGTCTTGACGGGGAGCGGGCTGTTAAAAAGGTTGGCCGCTGGCAGACAGTTGCCCGCGAAGCCTGCAAGCAGTGCAGGCGCAGTTGCATTCCGCTTATTCACCCGATCCAGAACCTGTCGGGAGTTTTGCAGCAGATAGACTTCCACACCATCATCATGCTTTATGAAGGCAACAGTAGTTTTAGCTTAAAACAGGTCCTCAAGAGAGAAACAACTGCTCAGCCCACCCAGATGGCCATCATTATCGGACCGGAAGGTGGTTTCGCACCTCATGAAGTGGAAAAGGCCCGGCAGACGGGAGCAGTCACAGTCGGTTTGGGCCCGCGGATTTTGCGAACCGAAACTGCCGGGCTGGTGGCGGCCAGTATTATTTTTTATGAATATGATGAATTGGGGTAAAAAAGGATAATTGTTATAGTTTATGGAGGATGTTATGGCCAGAGTGGCAGTGGCTACCCTGGGCTGCAAAGTCAACCAGGTGGAAAGTGAAAGTATAAAAGAAGAGCTTATCGCCAGGGGTTTTGATATCGTAGATTTTGCTGGGATAGCGGATATTTATATTATCAATACCTGCACGGTAACTCATACCAGCGATAGAAAATCCCGGGCCATGATCAGGCGTGCCCGGAGGAGAAATCCAGACGCCGCAGTAATAGCTGTCGGCTGTCTGACCCGGGTTGACGAGGAGCAACTGTCCGCCATGAAGAGCGTTGACCTTATATTACAGGACAAGGATCAAATCCTCGAGTGGGTTGAGAAATTACTGGCACAAAGCCATGAGCCATTGCCGCGCATTGCCGGCTATGACGCTGGAATTTCAACCTTAAAACCGGTTATATACGCACAAAGGCATGAGCGAACCAGGGCTTTCGTTAAAATAGAGGATGGCTGTGAAGCCTTCTGCAGTTATTGTATAGTACCATATGCACGCGGTCGGGTTCGCAGTAAGAAACCCGACGATGTAATGATCGAAATCGAGAGCCTTGCAAATCTGGGTTATAGAGAGATAGTGTTAACCGGTATACATACCGGAGCTTACGGAAAGGATCTGCATTCTGCGACCTTTGCCGGCCTGGTGGGAAGAATTGCGCATGAAGCAGTCGGTGAGTATCGCATCAGATTGAGCTCCATAGAACCTCTGGAAGTATCAGAACAGTTGATAACCATAATTCGGGATTCAAACCGTATATGCAGGCATCTGCATATACCCTTGCAGAGCGGCAGTGACCAAATTCTTTACTTGATGAACCGTAAATATAGGCGTGATCTTTACTCATCTCTGATAGGCTCTCTGGCTCACCAAATTCCTGGGATCGCTGTAACAACAGACGTTATGGTTGGTTTCCCCGGGGAAAGCGAGAGCGATTTTTCCGATACATGTGATCTTATAAAGCGCCTTCCTATAGCCGGAATGCATGTTTTTAAATACTCTTCCCGCAAGGGTACACCGGCGGCACAGTATCCCGGCCAGGTGCCCGAAGAAGAAAAACACGAGCGGAGCAAGATATTGCTGGGACTAAGTATAGAAAAGTCGAAAGAATTTATGCTCAGCCAGATCGGCCAGGAGCTAGAAGTACTAATCGAACGCCCATCAGCACGGGGAGGGGCACGGGCCCTGAGCGACAACTACTTGCAGTTGGAAATACCTGGCGCAAAAGCTCTGCAGGGCAGCCTGCGAACGGCCACTGTCACATCGCCTGGACAGGGTGTGTTGTTATCTACATTAAACGGGTAAAAGCGCTTTTAAGATAATATTTCTCGCTGGCTAAAAAATCTGATAAAATGTATAAGAATAGTCTTTAAGAAAGAATTTACTTAAGTGCAGCGTATCCTTGATGAGGAGGTGAAAGAATGGACAGGGCGGATTGTATATTTTGTAAAATAGCCAGAAAAGAAATACCATCCAGCATGGTGTACGAAGATGCAGAACTTATAGCTATAAACGATATCAATCCTGCAGCTCCGGTGCATATACTGATTATTCCTAAAGCACACATAGAATCCCTGGACCAGGCCTCTAATAAGGATATTCAACTTCTAGGGCATATTCAGATAGTAGCTGCACAATTAGCCAGAGAACATAAGACAGCCGAATCAGGCTACCGGATAGTCAACAATTGCGGTGAAGGTGGAGGACAAAGTGTGTTTCATCTGCATTACCACCTGTTAGGAGGCAGAGAAATGCAGTGGCCTCCAGGTTAAACTTGACTCGAACAGCCACATAATAGTAAAATGGTATGGCATTTATTCAGCTGGTAGGTGAGGGGAGGGAAATAATGAGCGAAGTCAAAGTTGGCAAAAACGAATCCCTGGATAGCGCTCTGAAGAGGTTCAAGCGTTCCTGTCAGCGCGCCGGGGTTATGCAAGATATTAGAAAACATGATCATTATGAAAAACCAAGTGTGAAGAGAAAAAAGAAGTCCGAAGCGGCACGTAAGAAAAAGAAATTCTAAGGAGGAATTTCCTTGTCGTCCCTGAGTGAAAAACTGCTTGCTGATATGAAGGAGGCCATGAAACAGAGAGAGGCTGGGAAAATAAGGCTTGCTACTATTAGACTGGTCAGGGCGGCGCAGAAAGAAGCGGAGGTAGCGAAGAAAAGGGAGCTCGAAGATGAAGAGATAATAGAGCTAATCATCCGCGAAGTGAAAAAACGCAAGGATGCCATCCCAGAATATAAGAAAGCCAATAGACCTGATGACATAAGGCAGTTGGAGGAAGAAATAACCGTTCTTCAAGAATATCTTCCCGATCAGCTCGATGAAAACGAGTTGAAAAGGATTATCCGGAATGTTATCGAAGAGACCCAGGCCGTCACCGCCAGGGATATGGGACGGGTAATGCAGGTTCTCATGTCAAGAGTGCGAGGGCAGGCTGATGGGAAACTAATGAGCCAGCTAGTGAAAGAAATGTTGAAATGAAACAAGGCCCGGCATTTATGCCGGGCCTTATTCAGAAGCAGATTTAGAAAAGAAACGTACAGACAGGAACTCTACGACCGCCGATTTTAAGGAGAGATTTTTTTGGTTTCGATGAACCGCGGCATGAAAAACCGAAAGACACTTGTAACTATAATAGTCGGATTTGTTATCATATCATTCCTTATAAGCATTTTTTCCATGGCCTTTTATTAAAAAACCTCCAGCACTGAAAAACTTATTGCCTCTGCGAAAGCAGAGGCAATGTTTATTAATTCCTCTATGAAAAACGATAACAAATTATCTAACCCTCCATTCCATTTTCCCAACTCAGATTTTTTAATGAACACAACAGGTACTTTTACCACATTCTGTTATCGTATCTATGCTCGCATAAGAGAACTGCTCCCCTTTGTATTCCCCTGTATAAGCATGTAAGCGATGCCGAAGGCATATTAATGTGACTAAGCTATGGATTTTAAAAAGGAGCGATTATTATGAACAGGCGCAGGGAAAAGATTGGTAGAGCGGTTGCAAACCTGCTGGAGATACCCAAGGACCTGGCTCTTGATCTGCCTCGTATAACTCTGCTGGGAAGGGATGAGGTATATATAGAAAATCACCGTGGTGTTATCGAATACGGCTCCAGCCGCTTGAGGATTAATCTCAGCCGCGGATTTCTTGAAATTGAGGGTCAGGAACTGGAAATTAGTACACTGATGCCCGAAGAAATAGCGATAGTTGGAGAGATAAACTCCATCAGATTTTCGGATTGAATAGCATCAATAAATAGCATTTTCAGACTGTTCTGGGCCTGACAGGCGGTTGGGAGGGCGCTATGAATAAAAAAATCTTTGAACACCTGGGCGGTATGGTATCCGTTAAACTGAAAGGCAAAAATCCTGAAAAAGCCATTAATATGGCCATGGCCCGGGGGATTTTTTTGTGGAATATCAAGCGGAGTAGTGATGGAGTGAGCTTTAGAATTAGAAATAGCGGTTTTAAGGCATTGCAGACGATTAGCCGGGAAAACGGTTTTGAATTGCAAAAAACTGGTCAGCATGGCCTGCCCTTCTTTAGGCAGGTGATAAACCGGCGCATGGGTTTTTTTGGTGGAGTGCTATTTTTTATACTGGCGCTGTATCTCCTTTCATCATTTATATGGTTTATTGATGTGAGCGGTACGAATGTCGTTTCTCGGGATAGGATTACTGCCGAGGCTTCACTTCAGGGAGTTCATCGGGGAGCGCTGAAAAGTTCTTTTAGCTCTCGGGAAGTCGAACAGGAATTGCTGCGCCAAATCTCTGAACTATCTTATATACGCGTGGAAGTAAAAGGAATCAAGGCCCATATCAAAGTGGTTGAAAAGGCTTTGCCCAGCCAGGAGATTAATGTACCCTGCGACATAATTGCCGCCCGCGAAGCAGTTGTAGAGGAAGTCCTGGTGCTCAATGGCCAGGCGCGGGTCAAGGAGGGTGATGTGGTTGCTAAAGGAGATATTTTAATCACAGGCCAAATGGATCCTTACAGCAGTCCGTATGTTCCTGAAGACCCGCAAGAAGGGGGGCAACAACCCATATTGGTAAGAGCCAGGGGTATCGTCAATGCTCGGGTATGGTATGAGGGATATGGAGAATGCCCCATGAAATCAGAGAGCTTGATTTATACCGGCAGAAAAGCTCGTAAAGTATATCTGAAAACACCATGGGGAGATCTGCCATTGAGCGGGACACATGCAGAAACTTTTCCCCGGGCTGAACTCAGAAGCGCAGAAAAAGACTTGTGGACGCCTTCGGGACCTGTAGGGCTCAGGATTCTTGTTCAACAGGAACAGCTTATAAGAAGGGAAGAGTATTCTGAAAGTGAAGCAGTGAGTATAGCCAGGGATAAAGCTGTAAAAAATCTAGAAGACATGTTGCAACGAGCCGAGCCTTTCACCGATTGTAAGGTCGAGGTTTTGTCTTCACCTAGTGATTCTATCCTTCGCGTTAAAGTAGCAGTCGAGACATTGGAAGATATTGGGGAGCCAAGGGTGCTAGTCATGCCGCAAATGGTAAAGAAATAGATTCATGTGATATAATAACCTAGATATAGTGTGGTTAGTTCAGTAGGGGGTTTATGCTTGGCAGAAAAGGAAACGATCGTATCCATTAAGGACAACCTTCAAGCAGCAGTTTTCTTTGGTTCTGGAGATGAGAATTTCAGGCATTTGAAAGAAATTTGCCAGGCGGACATTCATGCCCGTGGGGGAGAAATATCTGTCCGGGGGACAGAAGAACATGTGAACCAGGCAGTTGATATAATCAACTCGTTATTAGACATCGTGGAGAACGATGGTGAGCTATCGATAAATGATGTAAACTATGTTTCTGGCTTGGTGCAGCAAGGGCAAAAACACACGCATCAGGATGTTATTGGGGGAGTAATCCTCAGCACTGCTCGCGGTAAGCCTGTTCGGGCAAAAACGCTCGGACAAAAAAGGTATGTTCAAGCAATGCTTCGAGATGATGTGGTGTTTGGAATTGGACCTGCCGGCACCGGAAAGACTTATCTCGCAGTAGTAATGGCGGTCCGTGCACTGAAAAACCGCGATGTCGAGCGGATCATACTTGTCCGCCCGGCGGTTGAGGCAGGAGAGAAGTTGGGATTTTTACCCGGCGACTTCATCGAAAAGGTGAATCCATACCTGCGTCCTTTATATGATGGGCTTTTTGATATTCTGGGGATGGATGTTACCCAGAGGTACCTTGACAAAAACGTCATCGAGGTAGCTCCTCTCGCTTATATGCGGGGGCGGACCTTAAACGATGCCTTTATCATCCTGGACGAGGCTCAAAACACAACACCCCAGCAGATGAAGATGTTTCTGACCCGTTTGGGATTCGGATCCAAGGCGGTAATCACCGGCGATATTACCCAGGTGGATCTGCCCAAAGAAGAGTACTCAGGTTTAATTGAGATTCAAAAAATTCTGTCTTCTGTAAAGGGAGTATCCTTTGAATATTTGAGCAAGGAGGATGTTATAAGGCATCCCCTGGTGCAAAAGATAATTGACGCTTACGAAAGTTTTGAAGCGGGGTCAACGGGCAAAGACTACTAGAAATAATGCCCATGAAGGAGTCACTGGTTGCCAATGGCTAATATAGCGGGTTTCCTATGGAAGAATATTGCGGCTTATTTCCAACGGTCCAGCACTAAAAGACTGATTGGGGTATTCTTGTTCTTTTCTCTCACTACATTGATCATGTACAGCAATTTTAATCCAAGTCAGATAACGCTGCGGGTAGATGAAGTGGCCAGCTACACTATTCAATCCAGAGCGACGGCGATTGTTACCGATGAAAAACAGACCGATGAACTGATCCAGCAAGCCGAGCGGCGCGTGCAGAGTGTTTATCGGGAAGATAAATACGCTCTTGCCAACAGTAAGAACGAAGTAAACAATTTTTTCAACAACATTGATAATCTGCTCAACGCCTCGGACGCTGGAGATAAAAAAACTAAACTGGCCAATTACCTGACCAGTGTAAATAGAGACGAAAATATAAAAATTCAAAATAATGCAGAAGATCTGGCTCAATATATTCTGGACCGACCTGCCCAGGACATCGAACAGGTTCGCAGGACTTCGCTTGAAGTGGTACAGACCTTCATGGAGAAGCCGATCAAAGAAGATGCTTTACCGAATTTCTTCACCCAGGCCGAGCAAACTATAGATGCCTATCAATTTTCTCAACCGGCCCGGGATATTATGAAGCTGGTGGTCATAAATAGCATCCGTCCCAATTTGATCTACGACCGGGAAGCTACAGATAAGGCGGTGGAACAGGCCCGGGCTTCTGTGCAGCCGGTGCAGAAGACAATTAAAGCTGGAGAAGTGATTGTACGTGAGGGTGAAAGAGTCTCTCAAGAACAAATCTCTATCCTGAGCCAGCTGGGTATGCTTAGGGACCCTAATTACCCATTTAAAGTATTGGGTTCGGCTGGCTTTGTAGTCTTATCTATATTCCTGGCCAATATGTTTTTGCGCCGCTATTACCCTGAAATATATAAAGACGAGCGCATGATGCTCCTGATCGGCATCATTTTCATGCTGGTTTTAATAAGCTCCCGGCTCATGATTATGATCAGGATACCCGGCCAGACCGAAGCTGTGAACGCTCTTATGGGCTACCTTGCTCCAGCTGCGGCAGGATCCATGCTGGTTGCGATTTTATTGGACAACCGCCTGGCTTATTTGTTTGCCATGGTCATGGCTCTATATGTTGGTATGTTAAACGATGGAAGTCAGATTTCCTATGCTGTCGTTGCTTTCGTAGGGGGCACAGTGGGCGTATATCGGGTTTACCGATTAAATCAGATGTCCGACCTGGCCAAGTCCGGTATCTATATATCTGTCGCCAATATAGCAGCTATATTTATTGTGGTTTTGATAAACGGGCAGGCAAGTCTGAATCTATTCCTGGCTGGTGCCATCATCGGTGTACTTAACGGTATTTTAAGCGCTATACTGATGATCGGAGCACTGCCTTTATTGGAAACGGCTTTTTCTATAACCAGTATGATACGCCTGCTGGAACTGTCCAATCCCAACCATGAACTTCTGCGTAAGCTTCTTCTGGAGGCCCCGGGAACGTATCATCACAGTTTAATGGTGGGAAATCTGGCTGAAGCCTCGGCTGAGGCTATTGGAGCAAATCCCCTGCTGGTCAGGGTAGGAGCTTATTATCATGATATCGGCAAAGTCAAGCGGCCTGAGTATTTTATCGAAAACCTGCGCAGTTTTGAAAGCCCTCACGAGAAAATTGCGCCTGCTTTAAGCGCTTTGATCATTACATCCCATGTGCGGGACGGGATGGATTTTGCCCGCGAAGCTAAACTTCCTCAGGCGATCAGTGACTTTATTGAACAACATCACGGAACCAGCCTGGCAAAATATTTTTATAATCGAGCTCTGGAAGAGGACCGGGAAGGAACGGTGAGCGAGGAGAGCTTCCGATACGAGGGCCCTAAACCCCAGAGTAAGGAGGTAGCCCTGGTAATGCTGGCAGATACGGTAGAAGCAGGAATACGCTCCCTCAAGGATCCTACCCCCGCCCGAATAAAGAACATGGTGCGACTGCTAATTAAAGACAAGTTTAATGACGGACAGTTAGAATCCTGCGACTTGACCTTTAAAGACCTTGAGACTATAAGCGATTCATTTTGCAAGATTTTAGAGGGTGTTTATCATAAACGGATCGAATATCCCGAAACCATAGTCAAAGAGTTTGAGAAAAGGAGAGAGAAACATGGAGACCATGATCATAAACCAGCAGAACAAAGTCCCATACAATAGGAAGCTGCAGGATATCATCGTCAAGGTCGCCAACGCTACCGTCAGACTGTGCAAGCAGCCACGAAATACAGAAGTCAGCGTTATGATTGTCGACAACAGCTACATTCAGGAGCTTAACCTCATATACCGCGGTAAGAATGAACCTACGGATGTGCTTTCCTTTGCTATGAACGAACTGGGTGATGAGGAGCCCGACCTGGACTTCTCGGGAGATATAAACATTTTAGGCGACATAGTGATTTCCCTTGAACAGGCCCAAAACCAGAGCCAGCAATATGATCACAGTTTGGAAAGAGAACTGGGATACCTGGTAGTTCACGGCATGCTCCATCTGCTGGGCTATGACCACGAAGCCGAAGAAGAAAAGAAATTGATGCGCAAATTGGAAGAAAAAGTGATGCAGGGAATGAAGCTGGAAAGGTAGCCACCGTTTTATGCGCAAGTTTAAGAACAGTTTTTTTTGGGCAACCGATGGACTGGGGTATACTATACGAACCCAGAGAAATATGAGGATTCATCTATTGATATCCGTGGCGGTGGTACTATTGGGCATAGTACTGAAGATAAGCAGGATAGAATGGGCCATATTATTCTTGACCTTCTGCATCGTTATGGTGACAGAAATACTTAATACAGCGATTGAAAAAACCATTGATTTAATTACCGAAGATTTTCATCCTCTAGCCAAAGTTGTAAAAAATACTGCTGCAGGGGCCGTTTTACTGGCGGCTTTTAGCGCAGTGGTAATTGGCTTTATCGTTTTTATTCCTTATCTTTGGAGATAGCAAGGAGGAACAGCTTGGAAACACCTGAGGATTTGATGCAGTTAGCCTACCAGGCGAGGGACAAGGCCTATGCACCCTATTCCGGTTTCCGGGTGGGGGCGGCCCTTTTAGGGGAATCTGGCCTGGTTTACCAGGGGGCCAACGTAGAAAATGCTTCATACGGGCTTACCGTATGTGCTGAGAGAATTGCAGTTTTTCAGGCAGTTATTGCCGGAGAACGAAATTTTAGCCAATTAGCGGTGGCTGGAAGCGGAGAGGGAATTATCTACCCATGTGGAGCCTGCCTGCAGGTTTTGGCCGAATTCGCTCCAGACTTAAGGATACTGCTTGTCGGTGAGGGCCAGATCAGTAGCTTTAGTTTAAAGGAGTTGCTGCCCAGGGCTTTTGCACTTGCACACCATCAACCTTGATCCCTTATGTAGATGCAGAGTTGAGGCAAAGGTTGGCGGTGTCCATATACAGTAGGAGGTTAGTCGATTGAAATCAGGATTTGTCAGTATTGTTGGGCGGCCCAATGTGGGAAAATCCACATTAATTAACCATATAGTAGGCAGCAAGATAGCCATCGTTTCTGATAAGCCCCAGACCACTCGTAATCGAATCCAGGGCATTTACACCTGTGATGAGGGGCAGATAATTTTTATTGATACACCCGGTGTCCACAAACCCAAACACCTGCTGGGAGAATATATGGTTGATGTGTCTGCGCGGTCTATCAATGAGGTCGACTTGATTTACTATATTGTGGATGTTACCAGGTCTTTAGGCGGAGGCGAAAGATACATAATTAACTTTCTCAAAGAGGCTTCTGTTCCTATTTTCCTGCTGCTCAACAAAACCGATCTGGTCGATCAGGCCAGCATAAATCAAACCATGCAAGATTACAGCGGAATTATGAAATTTGCTGATATGATTCCTATCTCTGCTGCCCGGGGAACCAATATCGACCGACTCCTGACCAGGACCATGGAAAACCTGCCCGAGGGGCCGCTGTATTATTCTGAAGATGATCTGACTGATCAACCGGTTTCATTCATTGTTGCCGAGCTTATCAGGGAAAAAGCCCTGATCTTGACCAGGGATGAGGTGCCTCATGCGATAGCTGTGGAGATTGAGAGCTTTGAACGAAAAGCCGAGGGGAAAATATATCTGAGAGCGGTTCTATATACAGAACGAGAAACCCAAAAAGCGATTATTATTGGTAAAGGGGGCTCCATGTTAAAGAATATTGGAGCGCAGTCCCGCCATGATATCGAGCGTATGCTGGATGCGCCGGTGTACCTGGATCTCTGGGTTAAAGTGAAAAAGAACTGGCGTGATAATGAAGGAAACCTGAGACAACTGGGTTATCGCCCCTAGATAGGCCTAATGGGAGATATTGATGATTGCATCGTATTTGGATAGCACCAACTTGAAACCTGATGCCCGGCTCTCAGATATCAGGATGCTGTGCCAGGAAGCCGCCGCTTTCAATATGGCAGCAGTATGCATAAATCCAGCCTATTTGTACGAAGCTGGTGAACTTCTGGCAGGGTCGGGAGTGCATCTCTGCACAGTTATCGGATTTCCTCTGGGGGCTGGATTTTCCTCCATCAAAATTCGGGAAGCCTTTGAAGCTGTAAAGTCGGGAGCCGGAGAGCTTGATATGGTCATCAATATCGGGGCTTTGAAAGACGGGCGCAGCGCCCTGGTGAGAGAAGAAATTGACGGTGTTCTAACTCTGCGTCAGGATTTCCCCTTTTTACTGAAAGTCATCGTGGAGACGGCTTTGCTTAGTGAGGATGAAATTGCACGGGTTACGGGACTGGTAAGTGAGACCAGCGCAGATTTTATAAAAACATCTACTGGTCTGGCAGGACGTGGAGCCAGCATCAGGGACCTGGAGATAATAAAGCAAAACCGGCGTCCTGATTTGAGAATAAAAGCCAGTGGAGGGATCAAGGACCTGTACTGGGCAATGCAGTTGATTGAGGCCGGAGCAGAACGGATAGGAACCAGCAGCGCGGGATCAATTATGGAGCAATATCAAGCTCGCGATAAGAGTTGAGTATTTGGGAGCAAACAGGGGGACGGTTCTCTCTGTTTGTTTCAAAAAGCAAACTTATAATAAACAAACAGGAGAACCGTCCCCCTGTTTGCCGGGGTGGGTAGGCATGTATTATCGAACCGGAGCCATAGTGCTGAAAAGCAGGGACTATCGGGATGCTGATAAGCTGGTCACCGTATTCTCTGAGAGGGAAGGCAAGATACGGGCAATTGCTCGGGGTGTGAAGAAACCCCGGAGTAGTTTGCGAGCCTGCCTACAGCCTTTTTGTTATTCATCATTGTATTTTCACCGCGGCAAGGAATTAGATCTTATTACCCAGGGGCGGCTGTCTAATTTCTATGGCAATATTCGCGAAGATTTACAGTGTACATTATATGTCGTTTATCTTTTAGAATTATTGGACAAGGCGCTTTGGGACCGAAATCCCTTTCCAAACTTGTTTCGTGATATGATCTCAGTCCTTGAAAATCTTGACCAGTTGGGATATATACCTCTTATCGTTCGCTATGCCGAAATGAGCATCCTGGTTAACCTGGGATATCGACCGGTTCTGGAAGAATGTGTCTGGTGCGGCAGACGGGAAGAGATTGCAGGCATATTTGACCTCGGTGCTGGAGGTTTGGTTTGCCATGAATGCATGGAGCGCTCCCGGTCACATATTGCTTTACATGGTGAGGCGCTGGGACTGCTGCGCTTGATGCTTACCAGTCCGATTCAGGCTCTGCAAAGGGTGAAAGCTTCCCAGTCGGCTTTGCTTCAACTGGAAGCTTTTCTGGAAAAATACCTGGAGTATCATCTTGAGAGCAAGCTTAAGATGAAGGATACGATTGGAACCTTAAAAAGCGTTTTAGCGGATCTGGATAAAAAACGCTCATAGGACTATTTGCTCGGGAAGGGAGAGGAATGGCATGGTCATCGGTCGTACTGACAATATGGCTGAAAAATTTAGAAATTTTATCGCCAATCTGGCTATAGATAACCAAGAGCTTATCACAGAGAGGACAAAAGCAGTCGCCAGAGCGATCAACCAGCAGTACTGGCATATGCGTTCCGACACCCGAAATATGCATTTTTTGGGTTCTTATGGCCGTGATACGGCCATAAAGGGACTGAGCAATATCAATTTGCTGGTGGTGCTCCCTCCGGTAGTATTTAAACGCTTTGAGAAGCACCCGGGGAACGGGCAGGCTAATCTGATGCTGGAGATGAAAGAGTCGATTAAACATATATCCATGGGAGCTTATATCGATTCAGAGGGCTGCTTACTACTGCCGGTTGCCGCCAATAAAATGACCATCGAGATCATCCCCGGTTTTGTTACTGAAAAGAAGCACTTCTTGTATCCAGAATCTCATGACGGGTGGCGGTGGGCTACTTTCAATCCTTTGAAAGAAATCGAGGCAATCGATGAATACAATTACAAATATGGCGGGAAAGTGAAACATCTCGCGAAAATGATGCGCGCCTGGAGAGCCCAGTATAAAGCTGGTATACCGGGGATGCTGATTGACACTCTGGTCATGAATTTCATGGATGACTGGGAAGGCAATACCACGTCTTTTGCCTATTACGGGTATATGTGCCTGGACTTTCTCGAGTACATGGCTGGACTGAAGAAAGAACAGCTGGTCTGGTACGCCAAGGGCAGCAACCGCAAGATCACCCGCGAAGATGATTTTGGAGCACAGGCTAATATTGCCTTCAAAAAGGCGCGGCAGGCTCTCCAGTTGGAGAACCAGGGAGAGTCATACAAGGCCAATAGAGTGTGGAAAGAAGTTTTTGGCGAATTGTTTCCCATGTAAAAATATCTTTTGCCCCCCAGGGTAACATATCTTTACGGTTTTTCATTTATCAGTTCCAGAATGTCTCCTTAATGTTTAAGGTGCACTGCCATTGAAGGAATGTTCAGTAAGAAAGCATAACATCTGTCCCCCGTTAATGACGTGAGTTTCACAAAACGACCGACTTTCTGCTCATGCAAATTTGTGCGCCCGCCTTCCTTCTCTAAAGATCCCTTGAGTTTAATCCCCGGCCCCATTGGCTAGCAGAAGCTAGTGAAAAAAATAGAGGATATTATCACAGGCTTCTAGAACTACACCACAAAAGTAAAAAAATGAGAGAAGGATGAACATAAAATGACAAGTGAAGCTGAAAAGCTGAAAACAAGCGAATGGCATAAAATTGTCAAGGTGATAGTTCAGCCTGTGCAGGCTTTCTATGAAATAAAGGAAAATCCGCGATTCCTAATACCGGCCTTAATTATCTTAATTTTGACCCTGGCTTCAACTCTTATCACATTACCGGAGCTATTGGATCTGACCAGAGAACAGATGAACGCTACCGGTCAGGTCGAAGGGATGGAAACGGCTTTGGATATGATGGTAGGGGGCAGTGCCATAATCGGAGTGCTGTTCACCGTTCCGCTGATCTGGCTGCTTAAAGCAGTTGTTCTGCTCATTTACGACAAAATAACTATTGGAGAAGCTCAATTTAAGAACCTATTTTCAGTGGCTGTATATTCCGGTATCCCGGGTATTTTCAGCCTGTTAGTTAATACGACAATCATAAAGAGTCTGGGATATAAATCAGCAATGCAAGTCAACACCAGCCTGGGATTACTGATGGGTAATAATACGGAGGGGTTTTTGTATCGTTTCTTAAGCCAGGTGGAGTTCTTCAGTGTTTGGGGATTGATCCTTCTGGTTATAGGTGGAGCGATAATGATGAAAAAAAAGGCTTTGAATGTAGGTGCATATGTGTTTGCGCTGTGGTTGCTAATGAGCCTGGGGATAGCGGCACTGGGCGGACTGTTCCCAACAGCCGGCCTGAAGTAGCCCGGCCAATCTTATCGGTGCAGGAAGTTGGTGGATTTTTTGGCGGATGTACAAACCAGACCGGATAAAAAACGAATTAACCTTAAAAAGATGTTGATAATCAGTGGCATTTTTATACTGGTTCTTACGCTAATTATAGTTAATGTCTATAGAATTACCCAAAAAGACGTTGTTACTGTGAGCACCGCCCGGGTAAGCCAGAAGCAGCTGGTGGAGAAAGTTCCAGCTGAGGGTAAAGTTATTGCTGCTGACAAGGAAGTGCTGCTGAGTGATGCTTCCGGAGTAGTAAAGGCGGTTCCCGTTCGATTGGGAGAATCAGTAAGAGCCGGCCAGGTTCTTATGGAGATATATGTTCCCAAAGTGCAGGAGAACTTAGCACAGGCTCAGGCCAACCTGTCAAGCGCTGAAAGCAGCTTGATACGCGCACGCTCGGGTGGGAAGAGTGCAGAGCTGACGGCGGCCGAGCATGCACTGCAGGAGGCTGAGAAAGCCCTGGAGCTGAATGAGGCTGCCTTCAAACGAGCGCAAATCCTGTTTGAGCAGGGCGCGCTTTCCCGTGTTGATCTGGATAAGGCTTGCTCAGACTACGAGTCTGGCCAGGCTGCCCTGGAAAAAGCCCGGGCTGATTATCGCAGGCTTCTGGATTCGGCTGGGCAGGATCTGCAGGCTTTACAAGCCGCGGTTGATTCCGCCCGTCTTCATTTGGAAAGCGTGCAGCGTCAGGCAGCGGGGCAGGGCCTGGTATGCACTCGCGACGGACAGGTGCTTTCCATTAATGTCAGCACGGGAGACATCGTTTCCGAACAGACTCCCGTCTTGACCATCTCCAATCTAAGCAAGATAGAAATCCAGGGTGAGGTGCCGGAAACAGAAGCCAGCAAGATAAAAGTAGGGCAAAAGGTGGAGATAAGCGGCAACGCCTTTTCGGATACAAAATATCAAGGGAAAATCGCCCAGGTGGGTTTAGAACTTATTAGCAAGACCCAGGGGCAGGACAACGACAGCTACCTGCCGGTTATAGTTGACTTGGATAATCCGGGCGTCATGCTGCCTGGCTATAGCGTAGATTTGGATATAACAACCGCTGAAGAAGATGCTCTGGTAGTACCGGTTGAGGCTCTGGTAGAGCAAGACGAAGGCAATAGTGTTTGGGTCGTCAGAAATGGGTTGAGCAGCCTGACAGCAGTACAGACAGGCATTAGCGACGGACTAACTATACAGATCAAGTCTGGTCTCCAGCTCGATGAGCAGGTGGTTTTATCACCTCCGGCTGATCTAACGGACGGGAAAAGGATTAAAGCGAAATGATCGTTTTAGATAAGATATCCAAGACCTATGATACGGGAAGTGTGCAGGTGCAGGCGCTCAAAGCCATCGACCTGACGATCAATGAGGGTGAGTTTACAGCCATTATGGGACCATCGGGGTCAGGTAAATCTACGCTGATGAACATTTTAGGCTTGCTGGACCTACCAACAGAAGGAAGCTTTATACTAGATGGGGTTGATACCAGTGGCCTGGACGAAGGGCAACTGGCATCTCTGCGTAATCAAAAGATCGGTTTTGTTTTTCAAAACTTCAACCTGCTTCCCCGTCTCAATGCTTTGCGAAATGTCGAGCTTCCTATGTTATATGCCGGCGTAGGAGCCGATGAGAGAAGGGCCAAAGCCATTGAGGCGTTAGACAAAGTCGGCCTGGCCAGCCATATTAAGCACCGGCCCAATGAGATGTCCGGCGGCCAGAAACAACGAGTTGCTATAGCTCGTGCATTGGTTAATAACCCGAGCCTTTTGCTGGCTGATGAACCAACCGGGAACCTTGACAGCGGTTCAGGATATGAAATTATGGCCCTATTTCAGGAACTGCACCGACAGGGCAGCAGCATAATAATCGTGACCCATGAGCCTGAAATAGCCCATCATACTCAGCGCATCGTGCACTTTCGCGATGGACGGCTGGTCCATAGTGAAAAAGTTCTGAACCCGGTAAGTGCCAGGGAAAAACTGCAACAGTGGTTGGAGCAGGAGGAATTTTTAGAATGAAGCTAAGGGAGATGGTTTCGGTTGCCTTGGAGGGCGTGTGGGTCAATAAGATGCGCTCTATTTTAACCATGCTGGGTATCATAATAGGTGTTTTATCAGTGATTATCATAGTAACCCTGGGGCAAAGCCTCCAAAAACTGACCGCTGATGAAGTGGAGCGCCTGGGAGCCAATTCCTTTACCCTGATGGCTACCACCAATGAGGATGGTGAGAAAGGCAAAATCACCCTTGATGATTGCAAGTTCATAAAGGACGCGATTGACAGCATAGATTTCGTAATACCCATCCGATATCTGGAAAATGGCGCTCATTTTGAGACTGCCCGAAAAAACGAATTCGCCATGTTGATCGGGACTACTCCAGAATACCTGAAAGTGAGTACACTGGGTATCGCCAGAGGAAGATTCTTCACGGCCGTTGAGAATCAGATGGGGAGAAAAGTCGTGGTAGTAAGCCAGCAATTGGCAGATGATTTGTTTGGCCAGGGGGTTGAAGTGCTTGGTAAAACGGTAAAAATAAACGGAACTTTGTTTACCATTTGCGGAGTGACTAAGCCCGAGGTTCAGATTATGGGAATGGGAGGTTCAAACTGCTACGCTCCGGTAAAGAGCGTCTTAGAGATGGAGAATGAAGATGAGGTCCAGCAGGCGCTGGTCCGGGTAAAGAATACAGAGTCATTTAAAGCAGCCAACGACCAGACCGTAAGAGTGTTGGAAATGCGCCAGGGGATTAAAAAGGGGATTATAACTCAGACCAATGAAGAGATGATGGCGCAGATCAATGTGATTGTTGGCGGCATTACGGGGGTATTTGGTGCTCTGGCCGGCATTGCCCTGGTGGTAGGGGGAATTGGAATAATGAATATTATGCTGGTATCGGTAACTGAGCGCACCCGGGAGATAGGAGTGCGAATTGCAGTGGGTGCCAGACGGCGTGACATTTTGCTCCAGTTCCTGGTGGAATCTGCAGTCATATCAGCTCTGGGGGGCACTGTAGGCATGCTTTTAGGCATAGGCATTGGTGCGATTATTTCGAAACTTTTGAACATGCCAATTGTCGTATCCTGGCAGGTTATCATCGGGGCCTTTTTGTTTTCCGCTTGCATCGGTATCGCCTTCGGTATGTACCCCGCCAACCGGGCTGCCAGGCTGAATCCTATTGACGCTCTGCGATATGAATAGACGTAGTTATCCAGGAGCTGAAAAATGAGTAATATTTTTTGCGTTTATAAACTCTTGCAAAATACTGCAGGGGTTTTTATTATTTTATGATGACTTTGCATTAGAATTATGAAAAATGACTGTAATTTCTTGCAGGGATGGGTTGCAAATCGTCGTTTTCATTAATGTAAGGGAGGTGATTACGGTTTGGAACGAGGAAATGTGGGTCGAGCGAATCATTGCCGAGGATGCTCAGGCTTTTGAAGATTTTATCGAACATTACAAAGCATATGTATTTGCCATCATCTTCCGTTTCGTAAATAGTGAACACGATGCCCAGGATATAGCTCAGGAGGTGTTTTTACAGGTTTACAGATCCATAGCCTCATACCAATCGAATCACTTTAAAGCCTGGGTGGGGAAAATTGCCACCAACAAAGCAATAGATTGGAAACGAAAGCAATCCCGAATAAAAGAACAAGGAGAACCGTTTGAGGGTCAGTTGGAGAACATAGCCCGGGCGGATGAGCCAGGGTTGGAGGAGATTATTATTAAAAGTGAAGGAGAGGCGTATCTCAGAAGGCAGATTTCTTCGCTCTCTCCGGCCTACCGGAAGGTTCTTATAAAACATCATTTCCAGGAAAAGTCTTACCAGCAGATTGCCCGGGAAGAGGGCATCAGTATAAAAACAGTAGAATCCAGATTGTACAGGGCGCGAAAGCTGCTGAGGCAGCGATGGAAGGAGGGAAGATAGTGAAGCATTTCAGCTCTGAAGAGTGGAAGGCTTTTTACCTGCAGGAAGGTGGATACAACGAAGAAGAGATGGAAAAACACCTTCTGGAATGCGAAATATGCAACAGGGTGTTTCTCGAACAGATTGATGAGCTGTTATCTGAGCTGGAAATTCCAATCCCTGCTGGATTTTCCTCCGATACTATGCGTTATGTGCGACACAAGAACCAGGTCCTGCAAAAAAGATCAAAAAGAAGTATAAGGAACAGGCTTATAGCCAGTTATGCAGTGGCTGCTTCCCTTACGTTGATGCTTATGGGGGGGGGCGTATTTGGTAATTATTCAGGTGAAATAAATAGGATTTCAAGATTCCAGAGCTCCGCAGTACCGCTGCAGATTACATCATTTTTTAATAATTGGACGACACAGGTTAGGAACAGCACCTGGGACTGGATTGAAAAAATACCCTTTAGGGAAGGACAGGAGGTAAGAAGATGAAGAGGAAAAGCAGGTTTGTAGTTTTCATATTGTCGCTGGTCCCAGGATTAAGCCATCTGTACCTGGGTTTGAATAAACGGGCATTTATTTATTTGATGTGTTTCCTGGGCATATGTATCGGAGGCGGTTCTATATCAGAACTGGCTATGGGGCAATATGAGTTTATGGTTCCACTGACCTTTTTTGCTGCTGCTCTGGTCTGGTGTTCAGCTTTTGCAGAAGCCATGCACTTAGCCGGGCATATGCCATTGGTAAGTAACGAAGAAGAAAGTCTTGAGGAAAAAGTTCAACCTTACCTGTTTATATCAAACCGTAAGTTAATAGCTCTGGCTTTTTCAGTAATTCCGGGAGCTGGACATATGTTCCTGGGGCTACTTAAACCGGGAGTACAACTCATGGCGGGCTTTTTCCTTTTCCTGGGCCTGGGTTCCTGGTTGGATTTAGGGTTGCTGGGTTTGCTTGCCACCCTGGTATGGTTTTACAGCCTCTTTGACATATATCATTTGCTGGAGGAAGAAGAGGAATATAACCTCGAAGGATTTGACTTGTCGGACTGGGTATCTTCCCACCCGCATTGGATAGGATGGGGCTTGATCACTCTCGGTTTACTGGTTGTGTTGCAGCGCTTGCTGATGCCGGTGCTGGACCAATTGCTCAGCCAGACAGTGATCAGCTTTATGCAGAGCGGATTTGTGGCGTTTGTTATGATTGCCGGTGGAATAAAACTGCTGGCAGGAAGCCGCGTTGATGACAAAGGGGAGGAAGAAGCATGAGAACTTGGCGGGTAGGAACTGTTTCTATGGGTTTGCTTCTGATTGCCAGCGGGTTGGGATTGTTTGCAGCGCAATTCAACTCGGCCCAGGTGGCCCAGTCAGCTCTCAAATGGTGGCCGCTTATATTTGTGGTGCTGGGAATAGAAACATTGATTTTCAGCTATTTGCGAAAAGAAGCGAATGAGCGGGTAAGATACGATATTTTCAGTATAATAATGATCATTCTTCTGATTTTTTCCGGCTTGGGAATGAGGCTGTTCCAGGAAACCGGATTGGCCCAGAGAGCCATGAAAGAACTGGACAGCGAGAATTACAATTTAGCACTGATTGAAAAAGAGATAAGCATAGACCAGCAGATCAAAAAAGTCATCCTATCTGCGCGAGACTGCTCATCATTGGAAATGCGCAGCACCAGAGCATCCTCTATTATCGTGAGCGGAGACGCCAGCATAAGGGCCGTAAGTAGGGAAGAAGCTGAGCGGTCAATGCATCAGAACTATCGGATCGCATCCAGGCAGGTCGGTGATAGCCTGTATATCGATATCAATGGGGGGATGCCATTGCACAGCCGGATCGTAATACCGAGTCAGATGGAGGTGGAAGTAGATGCTGCCGACAGTTCGGTGTCAATATTCGTTGACGAGTTAGCAAGCAACTGGCTTATTCGCAGCCACATGAACACCGAGCTGATATTGCCTCAGGCAGCTGATGTTCTGATCACCGTAATGGGTGAAAAAACGCATAATTTAGTGGGGAATCTGCAGTGGACGGTAAGCAGAACTGAAAAGAATTATCTGAGATCCGCTTCCAGCAGCGATTTGGTAATCGATGGGCAGCGTACGGAAGTAAAGATTGATAATGGATCCAAAGGAGAGACTGCTTTGAAGATTAATGAAAATGATGGAGGAAGTTATCAGGCCCAGGCCCGCCTGGGAAATTCCAGTCATAAAATTACGATTATGAGCGGGGGAGGGGAGGTTGCTGCTCGGCAGCTGCCCTGATCTCTAAATATATTACCAACCAGGGATTCCTATCCCTGGTTGGTAAACAAATTTAATGTCCCCTTTTTTTCTCCTTTTTCCTAGCCTGTTTCAATTCAAACTTGCGTTTGCTTTCTTCTTCACTCATTTGTCTCAGGTTCTTTCTTTTCTCCAGTTTGCTTTCTTCTCTCTGCAGCTGCAAAGCCTTCTGTGAATTGGTGCTGTGACCAATCTGCTCCAGGCTTTTGGCAATCATGCGCTGTCGCCTTTTCGGATTGACTCGGCCAGGTCTTTCAGGACGTCCATTGTCAACAGCTGGACTGTAATTAAGGGTGTGATAGCGGGAAATGATAAAATCCAGGACTTCTGGATTGCTCGGTTCTGCCCCGAAGACCACACGACAGTAGCTGACTTTATGCTTGATACGCCTTTCAAATAAACCTACCCAGTAAGGGTCATCAAAAAAGAGTCTGAAAAGAACGCTCACCTCGATGTTATCCATTATTTCACCCTCCTTAAATACCTTGCCGAGAATGGACAACCCAGGAGGGGCAGGTTACTGACACGGCTTGCCAAATTGTATCCCGTGCGTCCGGACTACCAACCGGAACTGTGTTTTTATCTCTACTCCTAAACTAACATAATACATAAGTTATATAAAAGCGTTTTTTGCACCAAAAATACGGATAAATAGCTAAACTAAATCATTTTATTCAGAGAATATAAAAATAACCTGACGAATTCACGATGAGCTACGATGCTTCGCGGATGGACGGCAATCCAGACCGCCATCCCAAGGTAATCAACTGGAATGCTACCTATCAGAAGTGGATTGCCCTGGCCAGCTATCCCATCGGGCCCGGAAGCATCAAGGCCTTAAATGACGGCCATTATTCAGGATGGTTTGTAGTAATGGGCTGCATCCAGCCAAATTTCACAGATGTGGGCAGCAGCTGGGCTGAGAAATATGCCAACCGCATGAACGGCCTGGGGCTTCTGAAAGGTTACAAGAACCCTTCCGATCCCCCTAATCTTACTCGCCCGGCAGATATGGAGAGAATTATAATAAGGTGGGAATTGACGGCTACGGTTGCCCGCATTCTAAGACTTTCCCCTGGCGGCACCCATCTTTACACGACTATAACCTTTATGTCTCAAGCTGAGAATGATACCATTTTAAATTCGCATTATGCTGATGATGATATCTTGCCCTGGGCCCGACCTTACATAGCAGCCATAACCAAGGCTGGTTTGGTCAGCGGCAAGGGCAACGATTTTGCTCCCCATGATGAACTTATCCGCATAGAAGCAGCGGTTATTGTCTCTAATGCTTTGCGCAATGTGCCTGGCTTCGGGACACCGGCCGATCTAACTTTTTCACGCGTTACAACGAAGATAACAAATTGATTAAACTTATGCGAGCAAAAATGCGATTCAATTATTGAAACAGTTCAACCTCAGAATTTACACAAAATACTCATAATTTGTCCTCAAGCCTTTATTACCATTAGTATGGAAAACATTTGGTGGGATATTAAATATGTCTTGGACACAGGAACTGCGATTTGAGGGGTGATGCTAGATTAATAGTTCAGTCAGATAGCACTGAAAGTTATATTCATTATCATCAAGGAGGTGTCTTCATTGAGATTAAAAAAAATAGCAATTAGTATTACAGCACTGTCTTTATGTCTTATTATGATGCTGGCCGCTCCCGTTATGGCGGACATGGTAGCTCCGTTATTTGTGGATTCCCTGGTAGTAACGCCGTCGACTCAGACGATTAATGCAGGTGAGACTGCCGCATACGAGGCATGGTACTATCCAGCTTTTGGCACCCCCGAAAATGTTACTTCAACATGTTCGTGGAGTATTGATGACGAAAGCATTGCCTCCCCGATTGCTTCCGGCCAATACCTGGGCAATACGTCAGGCACTGCTAACGTGCGGGCTATTAGCAAGAGTCTCAACCTGGAGAGTAATACGGCAGAATTAAATGTTAAAGAGCCCACTCAGGGATCAGAGACTATCTTGATAATACAACCAGGGTTTGCTGACGTGTACGTCGGGGATGCTGTCCAGTATCGTGCTTATCTGCGATACTCAAATGGTGATCCCGATGTTGACGTGACTGATGAATGCACATGGGGAATTGCCATTTCTTCCATAGGCCACATGACAGCTACCAAGGGCGAATATTTTGGTGATACACCCGGAAACAGCGAAATAAATGCGCATTACGTTCGCGAGGGTTCGACCCTGACTGTTTATCAGCCTCCTCTAGACTTGGTGGCGACTGCCACTCTAAATGTATTGGAAATGCAAACAAAGTTTGCGATTACCCTGGAAGTGACCCCTCCCAGCGCAACGATTATGGTTGGCGAAACCCAACAATACTACGCTACATTACATTATTCGGACGGCAGCCCCGACCAGAACGTAACTGACATTGCTACCTGGTCTCTGTCTGCGGCCATCGCTGATGCTATCGATCCTGGTCGTTACAAAGGCACTGTATCGGGAACGGCTAACGTCACTGCGGAATACACCCCTCCAGGTTATTTTGAATTGAGCGACGATGCAATTCTGAATGTAGCGGGCTCAAAGATACCTGACAATCCTCCGCCAACAGAAAAGCTGCCGGATGGTAAAATTATTGACCGCCAGCCCGGCTATATTACACTCTGTGAACCGCAATATCTCGGAACTCCGGCCCTGGAGTTCACCATGAGCTATGAAGCTTCGAGGATGGACAGCAATCCTGACCGCCACCCCAAAGTATTCTATTGGAATACGACCTACCAGAAGTGGGTTGCCCTGACCAGCTATCCCCTTGGCCCTGGAAACATCAAGGCCTTGAATGACGGCCATTATTCAGGATGGTTTGTAGTAATGGGCTGCATACAGCCCAATTTTACAGATGTACATGGAAACTGGGCTGAAAAGTTCGCCAACCGTATGAACGGCCTGGGGCTTTTGGAAGGATACCCGAATCCGGCCAATCCATCCAGCCTGACACGACCGGCCGGTTTGGAGAGGATTATAATCCGCTCTGAATTAACTGCTACCGTAGCGCGCATCCTGGGATTGTCGCCTGGAGACACCCATCTCTATCCGACCATCACTTACATGCCAGCCGCCCAGAATGATGCGATCTTAAACTCTCACTATGTCGATGCTGATGAAATACTTCCCTGGGCCAGGCCTTATATCGCTGCTATGACCCAGGCCGGTTTAGTTAGCGGCAAGGGAAACCGGTTTGCTCCTAATGATGAGCTTACCAGAATCGAAGCGGCGGTTATTATTTCCAATGCTTTGCGGGATGTGCCTGGATTCGGTACTCCTGCTGACCTGAGAAGCTATTCGGACTACGAGAACATCCCGTCCTGGGCTATTGGCCGGGTATCCCAGGGGACCATAAACGGCTACCCGGATGGATCATTACGCCCCAACAAACCCATAAGCAGGGCTGAAGCCGAAAGCCTGCTTATAACCCTGTTGCGAGGATTGGGATGGTAAGTATTTGATAATATATAGGCCGGGTTTTAACCCGGCCCTTTTCACATATGTAATTTTCACACAATTTCAGTAAGCCATTCCTCAAGTTGACAAGCTATGGGGGCTCAGGTACACTTATTATGAATTTGATAGTTGAGCAATGAAAAAGAGTAGTAGGAATTATGACTCCTTCGTAGAGAGCCGGGATTGCTGGGAACCGGTAAGGATGTATTCTGAAGGCGCTTTGGAGCTCCAGGGGGAAAGCCAGTTGTGGCAAGTAAAACCTGGTATTTTGAGGTGGGCATATTGCCAATCAGGGTGGAACCGCGGGTCATCCCGTCCCTGCCGAAGGGCAGGCTTTTTTATTTTTACCGATTTTACGCTGCCCACATTATGACATGCTCTCCAGGTTTGCCAAGTATTATACTAAAATTACCATCCTTGTAGATTGGAGGAGACAAACGGTATGAATTTTCAGGAGATGTTACTGCGTTTACAAAATTTCTGGGGACGTTATGGCTGTATTATTCAGCAGCCCTACGATGTTGAGAAAGGTGCTGGGACCATGAACCCAGCCACTTTTTTGAGGGCTTTGGGCCCTGAACCCTGGAATGTAGCTTATGTAGAGCCTTCCCGCCGGCCTACTGACGGCCGATACGGGGAGAATCCCAACCGCCTTCAGCACTATTATCAGTATCAGGTAATTTTAAAGCCCTCACCAGATAATGTTATAGATCTCTACCTGGAAAGTCTGCACGATCTCGGAATAAATCCGCAGGACCATGATATCCGCCTGGTTGAGGACAACTGGGAGTCGCCCACCCTGGGCGCCTGGGGATTGGGTTGGGAGATCTGGCTGGATGGCATGGAGATCACACAGTTTACTTACTTTCAACAATGCGGTGGATTTGATTGCTTCCCGGTCTGCGCGGAGATTACTTATGGCATTGAGCGCATAGCCATGTATATTCAAAACAAAGAAAGTATTTTTGACATCGAATGGGTTGATGGCATTACTTACGGCGACGTGCATCATCAGGCAGAGGTGGATTACTCTCATTATAATTTTGAAGCCGCGGATGTGAGCGCCTTAACCACCATGTTTAATATATGTGAGAAGGAAGCCAACAGCACAGCTGCGCTGCATCTTGTGCAGCCCGCCTATGATTATGTATTGAAATGCTCCCACCTCTTCAACCTGCTGGACGCCAGGGGAGCTATAAGCGTTACCGAGCGAACCGGCTATATCGGACGCGTAAGAGCGCTGGCTCGCATGGTAGCCGGTGAGTACCTGGCTCAGCGTGAAAAACTGGCTTATCCGTTGCTGAAAGATAAAGAACTGAGACGTCAAATAATGACTATAGAGGGGGTATAGCAGTGAAGGATTTATTATTGGAAATTGGTGTGGAAGAAATTCCTTCTGCTTATATGCCTGGAGCAATAAAAGCTTTGCAGGAACTTTCAGCTAGTAAATTTTTAGACTTTAGATTGGATTACAAAGAAATAAAGACCTATGGGACGCCTAGAAGGCTGGTTCTTTGGGTTTCTGACCTGGCAGAGCGTCAGAAAGACGCGGTGATAGAGAACCGCGGACCGAAAAAAAGTATTGCTTTTGACTCTGAGGGTCAGCCAGCTAAACCCGGCCTCGGTTTTGCCCGCGCTCAAGGAGTGGCTTTTGGGGATTTGATTATCAAAGAGGTCGATGGAATTGAATATCTGTTTGCAGTTAAAAAAGCATTGGGTCATGATGCTGGCGAGATTATGCCGGGCCTGCTCCAATCATTAATCAATTCGATAGTATTTCCCAAATCTATGCGCTGGGGCTATTTCAGCACTCGTTTTGCCCGCCCCATTCGCTGGCTCATGGCCATGTTCGGAGACGAATTGATTCCCATCTCGATAGAAAATATAAAAAGTGAAAGAACAACCTATGGACACCGATTTCTATCTTCAGGACCTTTGGCCTTAAACGGCATTGGCGACTACTTCACGAAATTGGCACAGAACTATGTAATCCTAGACCAGGAGAAAAGAAAAAATTTAATTTGGGAGCAGGTTGTTCAGGTGGCGGCAGGGGTAGGCGGAAAGCCTGTTGAGGATTCCGATCTGCTTGAAGAAGTCAATTTTCTGGTCGAATACCCGACCGCGTTTTGGGGTGAGTTTTCACCCTCCTATTTGTCCGTACCCCCGGAAGTGCTTACGACGAGCATGATAGAGCACCAGCGCTACTTTCCGGTTTTTGATGCTGAAGGGAAGCTGATGGCAGGATTTATAGGAGTTCGCAATGGAACTGATTACCAGATAGATACTGTTCGAGCTGGCAATGAAAGGGTATTAAAGGCTCGCCTGGAAGACGCTCTTTTCTTTTGGAATGAGGATACACGAAAATCCCTGGATGATCTGGCCCGGGGCTTTAAAGACGTCCTATTCCATGAACGCCTGGGCACGCTTGATGACAAGGTAAAAAGACTTGAGCATCTTGCCGTGGATCTGGGGAATATGGCAGTTTTGAGCAATCCAGTTTTGCTAGAACGAGCAGCTGCCTTATGCAAAGCTGATTTGCTAAGTTCAATGGTGTATGAGTTCCCTGAGCTGCAGGGGGTTATGGGCAGGTACTACGCATCCAAAATGGGTGAAGATTCCGAAACCTGCGAAGCCATTCTCGAGCATTATCTGCCGCGTTATTCTGGAGACAGATTACCGGAAACATCAACCGGGATCATCCTGAGCCTGGCTGAAAAGCTTGACAATCTGGTAGGTTGTTTTTCAATCGGCATCAGACCAACCGGCTCGCAAGATCCTTACGCCCTGCGGCGCCAGGCCTTGGGGCTGGTTAATATCGTCCTAGAGAGATCGCTGGAACTTGACGTTAAGAAATGCATTCTGTCTGCCTACGATGACTATAAGCCCATTAATCCTGATTTTAGTAAGGAAGACACTATGGATGGCGTATGGGAATTTATTCAGCAACGCTTACGCGGTTTGTTGCTTGATCGAGGATATGCTTATGATGTGATTGACTCAGTCCTGCAGCTACCGATATCCGATATAAATGACCTGCATACTCGAGTGCACAGTGTTCAGCGTTTTAAGGAAAGCGTGCTATTTAACGATCTTATGGTGGTTTTCAATCGTTCATCTAACTTGTCGCGGAAATGGGAGAACAGTTCTGTGGATCGGAAGGTGCTCGTGGACCCAAGCGAGATCGAGTTGTTTGAAGCTTATCAAAGTACTGCGCAGGAGGTTGAGGAATTACTGTCGCGCCGGGATTACTGCCAGGCGCTGCTCATTTTAGCCTCTTTGCGCTCATATGTGGATGCTTTTTTTGCTGCAGTGATGGTGATGGTAGACGATGAAAAGCTTAAGGCGTCTCGTCTGGGCATGTTGAAATCAATATCCGGGCTCTGTGAAAAGGTTGCAGATTTTTCAAAATTAGTATATTAAAAATATTTTGCAAATAGGATTTTGCTATAGCGATTTAGCATATATAATTAATATTGATTAACCCAAAAAGTATAGCATAATTGGGTGGTGAATATTATCGAACTAAGTGATCGCCAGGAAAAGATTCTAGATATCGTGAAAAGCCAGGAACCAATTACCGGGGAAAAGATTGCCGAATTGTTAAGCGTTACCCGGGCGGCACTTCGCCCGGATTTGGCTGTATTGACCATGTCGGGTTATCTTGAAGCTAAACCCCGGGTGGGCTATACATTTAAAAACCAAGGAGCCAATGCCGAGCTAAGAAGAATATTAAACCAGTATCGCGTGCGCGATGTGCAGTCCATGCCAGTAGTTGTCAAAGAGAATTGTAGTATATATGATGCGGTTGTCAATTTGTTTGTAGAAGATACAGGAAGCATTTATGTTGTAGATACTGATAATTATCTGTGTGGAGTTGTGTCCCGCAAAGATTTTCTCAAAACCACGCTGGGTCAGGCAGATATTCACCGGGTTCCTGTCAGTGTCATAATGACGCGGATGCCCAATATTGTTACAACAACTTCCGATGAAACGGTTGTAGAGACGGTCAGAAAAATCGTCGAGCACGAGGTGGATAGCTTGCCGGTGGTTAAAGTATTCCTTGATTCTCAGGGCGAAGAGAAGCTGGAGGTAGTGGGCAAAATATCCAAGACGAATATAGCCCGTTTGTTTTTAGACCTGGCCAGCCTTTGATTGGAGAAGCAGGTCGGCGATTATCATTTAAGCAGGACAGGAGGTTTCTATTTTGACCCATCATTTGCCGGGAGTCTATATAGTGTCGGATTCCATTGGCGAAACTGCCGAGATGGTGGTTAGAGCCGCGGCCAGTCAGTTTAATTCCGGCGGCATAGAGATTAGACAGGTTCCCAATATTTCAGATACGGATACCATTGATGAAATTGTAAACCATGCCAGTATAGACAAATTTGTCATTGCTTATACATTAGTGGTAGACGATTTAGCCAGGCATCTGCAGATTAAAGCTATAGATGCCGGCGTAGTCTGCGTAGATATTTTAGGTCCATTAATTGATGCGCTTAAACAAACCAGCCATCTCGAGCCTAAAAGAGAGCCGGGCTTGCTGCGTAAGATTGACGAAATGTACTACCGACGGGTGGAAGCGGTAGAGTTTGCCGTACGTTACGATGATGGGAAAGACCCGCGGGGCATAGAGCTTGCTGATGTTGTTCTGGTGGGCGTATCCCGCACATCTAAAACACCTTTGTCCATGTATCTAGCGCATAAGCGCATAAAAGTTGCTAATGTCCCTTTGGTTCCAGAAGTAAATCCCCCCGATGAATTATACCGCGTGGAGCGGAGTAAAATTATTGGGCTAACCATAAGACACGAACAGCTCAACCGAATACGTACAGAACGCCTCAAAACGCTGGGTTTAGCTGGACAGGCAACCTATGCTAATTCCGAAAGGATTCAAGAGGAACTGGAATTTGCTGAAAAAATAATGAAAAGGATAGGCTGTCCGGTTATTGATGTGACCAACAAGGCGGTCGAAGAAACGGCCAGCAAAATTATGGAAATATATTATAGGAGGTTAAGTAATGTCTAGCCACAAATACGTCTACATGTTTGCGGAGGGGAATTCGAAGATGAAAACCCTGCTGGGTGGCAAGGGGGCCAATCTAGCGGAAATGACTAACATCGGCTTGCCAGTGCCCCCGGGATTTACAATCAGCACGGAAGCCTGCCTCGCCTACCTGGAATCGGATAATCAATTTCCTGAAGGCATGTTGGACCAGACATACCAGGCGTTAAAGGCTCTGGAAGATAAGACGGGTAAGATTTTTGGGGATAAGGCCAATCCCCTACTGGTATCGGTCCGCTCAGGGGCGGCTGTATCAATGCCTGGTATGATGGACACTATTCTTAACCTGGGCCTTAACGACGAATCTATTCATGGATTGGCAGCTCTTACCGGTGACGAGAGATTTGCCTATGACTGCTACAGGCGTTTTATTCAAATGTTCTGCAATGTAGTGCTTGAGATTGAACATCATAATTTTGAGGAGATCGTTGAGCGCTATAAACGCCGGTTGAGTCTAATATTTGATTATGAAATACCTGCCGTCGAGCTGAAAGAAATCATCGAAGAATACAAGGTTCTGGTAAAGAATGCAAAAGGTTTCGACTTTCCCCAAAACGTTCGTGAACAGTTGATGATGTCTATCCAGGCAGTATTTGGGTCCTGGAACAACCAGCGCGCTATTGTTTATCGGCGTATCAATAAAATCGATGACAATATGGGAACAGCAGTCAATGTGCAGTGCATGGCCTTCGGGAACATGGGCGAGGATAGCGGTACCGGGGTGGCATTTACCCGCAACCCATCCACGGGAGAAAAAGAACTCTACGGCGAGTTTTTATTAAATGCGCAGGGCGAAGATGTAGTAGCTGGGATAAGGACCCCAACTCCCATCAGCAAGCTTAAAGACAGTTTGCCAGGTGTCTATCAGCAATTTGTGGATACCTGTTTGAAACTGGAAAACCACTATCGAGACCTGCAAGATATAGAATTTACTGTAGAAAAAGGACAACTGTATATGCTGCAGACCCGCAACGGCAAGCGAAATGCCAAAGCCTCGGTCAAAGTTGCCGTTGATATGGTTAATGAAGGATTGATTAGTATTCCCGAAGCATTGCTGAGAGTGGATCCGGAAGCCATTAATCAACTGCTGCACCGTCAAATAGATACCAGCGTTGATCTAAAACCCATAGCTGTTGGACTTCCAGCTTCCCCGGGAGCTGCTTCCGGCAAAGCGGTTTTTGATGCTGATATAGCAGAAAAACTAGGCGGAGCCGGTGAAAAAGTTGTTATGGTACGCAATGAGACAACCCCGGATGATATCCATGGCATTGTCCATGCTGAAGGAGTATTAACTGCGCGTGGGGGCATGACGTCACATGCTGCTGTGGTTGCACGGGGTATGGGAAAACCATGTGTATGTGGATGCGAGGGGATAAGAATCGACATGTCAGCCCGTCAGTTTGTGACTAATGGCATAACCGTTAAAGAGGGAGATATTATCACTCTGGACGGTGCGACCGGTCGGGTGATGCTTGGAGAAGTACCCATGATAGAGCCTACTTTATCTGCTGAATTCGAGACGCTATTGAAATGGGCCGATGAAACCAAGATGCTAGATGTAAGAGCCAATGCCGATACTCCCGAAGATTCAGCCCTGGCCCGTCAGTTCGGTGCTACTGGAATTGGCCTGTGCAGAACTGAACATATGTTCATGGCTCAGGACCGACTGCCGATTGTACAGGAGATGATCCTAGCAGATACCCTGGAGGAAAGAGAGGCTGCTCTGGCCAAGCTGCTGCCAGTGCAGAGGGAAGATTTTTATGGGATCCTTAAAGCCATGTCTCCCTACCCGGTCACGATAAGGCTTCTGGATCCCCCTCTTCACGAGTTCTTACCTGATCCGGAGACACTGCTCTTAGATATAGCCGAAATGAAGTTTAAGCAGACCGGCGACGGAAAATTGAGGGAGAAAGAAGATCTGCTGAAAAAGATACATAGTCTGTCCGAAGCCAACCCAATGCTGGGGCACCGGGGATGCCGGCTGGGCATGACTTACCCGGAAATCTATCGCATGCAAGCACGGGCAATTTTTGAAGCGGCGACCCGTTTGAAAAAAGAGGGAGTTGAAACTTTTGCCGAAGTGGAGATACCCTTGGTTATGGACCCCGGCGAGTTAGCTTATCTAAAAGCAGAAGTCGAAGACGTATACAACCTGGTTAAAAATGAGACAGGAGTTGAGCTCGATTTTGCTATAGGCACAATGCTGGAGCTGCCTCGTGCCTGTATAGTTGCGGATGAAATTGCTGAACATGCCGAATTCTTTTCCTTTGGAACCAATGACCTGACCCAGACTACATTGGGATTCAGCCGCGATGATGCTGAGGGCAAGTTTATACCTGTCTACCTGGAGAAAAAGATTATGAAAGACAATCCTTTTGCAGTATTGGACCGCAGGGGTGTAGGAGCTTTGATGCGTATGGCGGTTGAAGGGGCTCGTAGAGTCCGTCCCGGAGTTCTCATGGGCATCTGTGGAGAGCATGGCGGAGAGCCCAGTTCGGTGGAGTTCTGCCATATTATCGGCTTGAACTACGTCAGTTGCTCGCCATATCGGATTCCAGTTGCCAGGCTGGCAGCTGCCCAGGCCCAGCTGAAAAACTAGAGACTGAACAATTAATTTACGCTGAGGGGTAGTCATTGACTACCCCTCAGCTTGTCAAAGAAGTTGGCAAGCTGGCAGGGCGAGCAAAAAAGGCGATGCTGTCGTCGAAAAGAACATACAGGTGATTGTAGTGCTGCCAACGTACATTGGGAACATGAAGTGTGCCCCCTATACCTTGACTCGCCTTAATCACGGGCTTTTCTTGATTAACATTATCAATGTTTGATCATAAAATCGTGATGCCCGGGGTGTTTCACCTTTTGCTCGCTCTGCCATATGCAGAATTAGGTCTGGGGGCGTCCAGTACGAGGCGGCGGTCTTCACATAAAACAAATAAATGTAAAATTATTAGGTCAAATAGAGGATTCTTCCCATAAAGTGTAGTATTAGATGGGCGTGGGGGTGTTGTTTTGGCGCAACCGCTGATTGTGGCGATAAACGGAAGTCCGAACGTAAAAGGAAATACCATCTTTTTGCTGCAGCAGGCCTTGAACGTGGCGCAGGATATGGGGGCGAGAACGGAAATCATCCATTGTCATAGGGTTCTTCGCGGTACGCAGAGAGCTTTTTGTCAGGCTTGCTCCTCTCCCTGTAATAGACAATGCTTTGTTGGCAAACCTTTAGAAGCTGCATTTAAAGTGATCAGCCAGGCAGACGGATTGCTGGTAGGAAGCCCCGTATATTTTGGCAGTGTTTCGGGACAGCTCAAAGCTTTCTGGGATAAGAGCAGAAGTCTGCGCGCCGAAAAGAAACTTCTTAATGTTGCCGGGGGGGCTTTATCTGTTGGCAGCTCCCGTTTCGGCGGGCAGGAAGTGGTGCTTAGGACTATACATGATATCTTTCTGGTACACGGAATGATAGTAGTCGGAGATGGGCATTATGAGGATGATTGCGGACACTTTGGCGCTGCGGCCCAAAAGCCGTCCCAGGCTGATGAAGATGCAATAAAACGCTGCCGGATCTTGGGAAAAAGAGTATATGAGGTAGCCCGGGCTACTATAGATTTGAGGGTTCGTGGTGGATGATAGACCTTTTGAATAAATTCAAAAGGTAAGTAATCCTAAACTACAAGCTTAGGATTTTTTATTTTGAGGTGAATCCTTTGATGGTCAGGCAAGAGATTGAAGAACGCGAGCGAGCTTCACTAAGCACCTGGGCGACACTGGCGGAAAACTCTGCTGGACGGCAGAGAAAAGAAAAGCCAGATCCGGTGCGTACTTGTTTTATGGTCGATCGCGACCGAATAATTCATTCCAAATCCTTTCGGCGATTGAAGCATAAGACCCAGGTTTTTATTGCGCCTCCAGGCGATCACTATCGCACTCGCTTGACCCACACGCTGGAGGTCGGGCAGATTGCTCGCACCATTGGCGCAGGCCTTAATCTTAATCTTGACCTGATCGAGGCAATGAGCCTGGGTCACGACGTGGGCCATACCCCGTTTGCTCACTCAGGTGAACAGATTTTGAACCAGCTATTAACGGAGGGTTTTCGACATAATGAAAACAGCATACGGGTTTTGACCCGTATAGAGCAGCATAGGAGTGGTGCCGGGCTTAACCTGAGTCCTGAAGTGTTAGAAGGGATAATGCGCCATAGTGGGTACAGCAGCAATGAAACAGATTCTGTCACCCTTGAGGGACAGGTTATTCGCCTGAGCGACAAGATAGCTTATGTTCAACACGATATAGACGACTCGATAAGGGCAGGGCTGCTGGCCATGCAAGAGATTCCTGCTGAATACCTTGAAATACTCGGCGATACTCATAGCAGGCGGATCGCCACTCTGGTAACTGATACGATTTCCTATACCAGGAGCTTGATGGATTCTGGGGTACAGGTGAAGGTGCAGCCCAGCCCGGAGGTGGATCGCTCCCTGAGAGGACTGCGTTCGTTTATGTTCCAAAAAATATATAATGGCCCAGTCTGCCAGGCTGAGAGGACCAGGGCTATGTTTATAATAGAACATCTTTTTAATCATTATTGTACGAAGCCTGAAAAGATGAGCCCTCTTTACCGCGAAATCGCAGATAAAGAAGGCCGGGAAAGGGCTGCTGCTGATTATATTTCGGGCATGAGTGACGCTTACTGCATCTCCCTCTTTAATGAAATTTTTGTGCCCCATTCGTTGGTGCCGGGGGCTGGGAAAAGCTGGACAGACAGCGATGGTGTTTAAATTGGACGCTTTGAAAGCTAGCTTACCTGGAGATAAAAATTATACTAGGGCTTACTGGCAGGTGATAATTAGATGGTTTCTTATTTTGATGAACAGGTGATCAGGGATATAGAATCCCGAATCAATATAGTGGATATTGCTTCAGAAACTATCAAGCTGTCTCGTAAGGGCAATCGTTTCTGGGGCTTGTGCCCGTTTCACAGTGAAAAAACCCCTTCTTTTTCAGTGAGTCCTGAACGGAATATGTATTACTGCTTTGGATGTCAAAGTGGAGGGGATCTTTTTAACTTCGTAATGAAGAGGGATGGTTTGGAATTCAAAGAGGCTTTGCAGATACTGGCTGCACGGGCTGGAGTTGAACTTCCAGAAGCCAGGCCTTCTCGGGACAAAGATAAACGAAAACGTTATGTTGAGTTAAATGGCATAGCATCAATATTTTTTCAGAAAGCTCTAGCTGCTCCCGCTGGTCAAGCAGCCAGATTATATTTATCAAAACGGAATATGTCAGAGGATACGATAAAAAAGTTCGAATTGGGGTTTGCGCCTGACAGCTGGAACAGCCTTAGCGAGTATTTGTTGAAAAGGGGTTTTAGCCAGGAAGAAATTGGTGGCGTTGGCCTGAGTAAACGCAGTGCCGAGCACCAGAGATATTTTGATCTATTTCGAAATCGCATAATGTTTCCCATACACAGTTTTAACGGAGAAGTGGTGGGGTTCGGTGGAAGGGTTCTGGGGGACGGATTCCCGAAGTATTTGAATACTGCAGAAACCGATATTTTTCAAAAACGGCGCCAATTATTCGGCCTATATCAGGCTAAAGACGGGATCAGGAGTGAACATGAGGCTATTGTTGTTGAGGGGTATATGGACTGCATCCAACTGCAGCAAGCGGGTATCAGCAATGCGGTAGCTACCTTGGGTACGGCTCTAACTCAGGAACAAGCTCGGATTCTGCTGAGATATGCAGAAAAAGTTTTGTTAATATATGACGGTGATGAAGCGGGGCAGCGGCAAATGGAGAGGGCCATTGAAGTTCTCAATACAGAGGGTTTAAAAGTAGATGTTTTGACCCTGCCTCAAGGGATGGATCCTGATCAGTTTCTAGCTGCAAATGGAAAAGAGGAATTTATACAGCATATACAGAATAATAGATTGAGCTACATAGAGTATAAGATTAATCGACAAATAATTAATCATCCTGCCCAGGATATTGATAGCAAGATTGCAGTCATCCGAGCGGTGAGAGATGATATACAGGGCCTGGAAAGTGAACTTCAAAAAGACTTCTATGGCCGCTTATTGGCTCGAAAACTGGCGCTTGAGGAGAATGTAACATTTAGAGAGCTGAAACTGGATAGATCACTTAATAGGAAAGAAAGAGCGAGCGGGAATAAAACCCAATTATTAAGAGATAATATTATATACGGCAATTATAGTAATGATGAGAAAATATTAGCAGCATGTATGGTTTTTCCTGCTGTTTATAGTAAATTAAAGGACAGCCTGGGGCTTGAGTGCTTTGATAATCATGACTATCAGCATTTACTGAAACTTTTTGATCAAGAAGCCGATAGCGAAAAGACAGACATGATTGTACTTCGCCAAAGAGCCGAAGATAAAGGGCTGAGTTCATTATTGGCAAGGATAACGCTTTTGAGCGATAGTATGAAAATCCCGCCGGACCATGAGGTCGATGATTTTATAAATCTAGTTAGAAGCAAAAGTCGGCAGTATCAGTGGAACACAATATACGACCGGCTTGGTAAAACCAGGGAAAATGGAAATTTTCAAGTTTTATTGGGATTTATTCTTAACCTTGATACATTCCTGCACCATGCCCAGGAAGGGGGGATATGATGAAAGTGGACAAGAAACTGGCTGAATCAATAAGTGTATTAGCAGAAAAAGGCAAAAAGAGAAAAAACCTCACTTATGAGGAAATCATAGAAGATCTTCAGGCTTTTAACCTGGGCCCGGATAATATAGATGATATTTTTGAACATCTCCAGTCCCTGGGGATAGGCATCGGTCTGGATAACGAATTGGAATCAGAAGAAGACCTCGAGAATGATAGTATCGAAACCGAGGATATTGTGATACCCGAGGGTATAGAGATTGATGATCCGGTGCGCATGTATCTCAAAGAAATTGGGCGGGTGCCTTTGCTGTCAGCTGATCAGGAAATCAATCTGGCCAAGGCAATCGAAGAGAATGATGACGATGCCAAGCGCCAGCTGGTGGAAGCTAATTTGCGTCTGGTGGTAAGTATAGCGAAGCGCTATGTTGGACGCGGTATGCTTTTCCTTGACCTTATTCAGGAAGGTAATCTAGGGCTGATGAAAGCAGTAGAGAAATTTGATTTCAGAAAAGGCTTCAAGTTCAGCACTTATGCAACGTGGTGGATCAGGCAGGCGATTACCAGAGCAATAGCTGATCAAGCTCGTACTATTAGAATTCCAGTCCATATGGTTGAGACTATCAACAAACTTTCCCGGGTGCAGCGCAACCTACTGCAGACACTGGGACGCGAGCCCACTCCTAGTGAGGTTGCTCTGGAAATGGATATATCGGTAGACCGGGTAATAGAAATCATGAAAGTAGCCCAGGAACCGGTTTCATTGGAGACGCCAATCGGGGAAGAAGACGATAGTCATTTGGGTGATTTTATTACCGATGAAGATGCCGAGTCTCCAGAAGAATCAGCTTCTTTTGTCCTGCTAAGGGAGCACCTTGATGGGATCCTGAACACTCTGACCGAAAGGGAAGAAAAGGTCCTGCGCTTGCGTTTTGGTCTTGATGATGGGCGTCCCCGAACTCTGGAGGAGGTCGGCCAGGAATTTGGGGTCACCAGGGAAAGGATCAGACAGATAGAAGCCAAAGCGTTGCGTAAATTGAGGCATCCTTCCCGTAGTAAGAAACTTAAGGATTATATAGAATAAATAAATTCTAATAATTGTGATTAGAGTGGACTTGACAAGTAGGTCAGTAGCTCGCTATAATGATTCCTGTTGGGGTGTTCCTCGATAGCTCAACGGTAGAGCATCCGGCTGTTAACCGGAGGGTTGTAGGTTCGAATCCTACTCGGGGAGCCAATGCAAACGACAGCGGTAACCTTAATTATGTTACCGCTATTTTTATGATAAATACGGAAATAAGGGACTTTTTCTCTTGACCTTTTTTCCTAGATATTATACACTATTTTTTGCGGGGTTCCGCAAAACCCGGGCCTATAGCTCAGTTGGTAGAGCTACCGGCTCATAACCGGTTGGTCCCAGGTTCGAGTCCTGGTAGGCCCACCACTTATGAAAAAGAATTCTGAAGACGGTGGTCGGAGTTATTACAGGTTTTCTCTTTAGCTGCAGCAGGGTTCAATCTCCCCGGCAGCCGTCTTCCGAAGTCTAGCCTGGCCCCTTGGTCAAGCGGTTAAGACACCGCCCTTTCACGGCGGTAACAGGGGTTCGAGTCCCCTAGGGGTCACCATGAGGGCGATTAGCTCAGTTGGGAGAGCACCTGCCTTACAAGCAGGGGGTCGGCGGTTCGAGCCCGTCATCGCCCACCATAAAAAAATAAGCTTCCTTTGGGAAGCTTTTTTTTAGTTTTATTTTTTATAAGCTGGAAGCGAGCCTAACTGATGGAGTTGTAAACTCCCCCTTTTTAACTCCTACCTGTTATTTTAATGTTAGACTTTTGATTGGTGTGGGTCTAATTATTTGCAGATAAATACCAATCCGAATGGGATTCATTTTTACCTGGCTCTCGTCACCTTAATAAACTATATTATTAACTAGGCATTATTTGCAGAGAAGGGAGATTGTGTAGTGAAAAAAACGGTGTTGATAGTTGGACTGTTGCTGGGCGTGCTTTTGCTTATGACCGCATGTAGCAATCCTGGGACCAGCGGCAGCGGTAAGAGCAATACGAGTCAGGTGGAGGAAAAGAAGGACGCGTCTTCTGGACTGATAGATCCGCGTAATCTGCTGACCAGGGCGGAAGCTGAAGCATTGATGGGTGAGGCGCTTAAAGAAGCAGAATATAATGACACCAAGAATGCGCTCGGGCAAAAGATAGTCATGTATAGTCCGACTTCTGACAAAGCCGTACGCTTTCTCCAATTGTCTTTAGTTCAAAATGAGGCCATGAGTGCAAATCTGCGGGGTTCTGGCTATAATGTGAGCAAGCTATACCAGGAAACCAAGAAAAATCTGCCCGGAGCACAGGCGATAAGCGGTATCGGGGATGAAGCATTCTGGGGCACCAATGGACTGCATATTTTAAAGGGGAATGTTTACTTAAACATAAGTGTGGGAAACAGTTCCAAAGCTGAGAATCTCGAACTGGCTAAACAAGCAGCAGCCAAAGCGCTGGCGCGTTTATAGTAATATTAGTTGAATGAAGCATCCCGCTTTATGCGGGATGCTTCTTTGCGGTCTATAAGTTCTTGCTTATTGGGGGATAGAATACTTTTTTCAAGCTGCTTTTAAGCTCATTTCTTAAATCAGGGTGGGCGATGGAGATCAGTTCAAGTGCTCGCTCTCGGCGGCTCTTATATTTCAAACGCGCTATGCCATATTCACTCACAACATAATCTGCAAAGCTGCGGGGGACCGTAACCGGGCTTCCTGGAGGTAGTTCTGGGACAATAGCTGAAGCAAAAGAACCATCCTTCAAAGTTCGAGCTGCACGGATTAAGGTTACTCCCTTGCCCCCACGGGACCAGTAGGCGCCTATCATGAAATCCAGTTGGCCTCCTGAACCGCTCACCTGGGTATGCCCCATTCCCTCGGAAACGATCTGACCGCTGAAGTCGACCATTAGACCGTTATTTATGGCTACGAGGTTAGGATGACGGGCAATGAAAGAGGGATCGTTGGTATAATCCCCGGGATAGAGTTCACAGGCTGGATTTTCCTGCGCATAGTCATAAAGGTTCTGATCGCCGATGCAGAAAGAAGCCAGGCTTACTCCGGGGTGGAGCGGCTTATATTTGTTGGTTACGATGCCTTTTTCAACCAGCTGCTCCAGGCCAATAGGCAGCATCTCGGTAGTTACCCCTAAATCATGTTTGCCGTCAAGACCGCTCACCACCGCCTCTGATATTCCGCCCAGGCCCATTTGAATGGTGTCTCGATCGTTTATCAATTCCAAAACATGCTGGCCAATAGCGTTTTCTGCTTCCGAGGGGGCACCCCTGCTTGCGGTAGGCAGGGGTTTGGAGTTTTCCACAAAACAATCGAACTCGGAGACATGCATCCAGTTGTCCCCAAATACAACCGGCATATGCTCGTTTACTTCTGCTATGACAGTACGTAGGATCCCACGGAGGCGCCCTTCATGGATAGCCCTTTTGGTGTAGAAATTGGTGAGGCCGAGATTGACGAAGCCTTTCTCATTGGGCGGGGTGACCATGACCAGAAAAACGTTAGCCCGCTCGGCGTATTTGTCCCAGCAGTCGGAGGTGGTAGCCGGCAAAAAGTCTGCCACCTTCGCATTATGCATGCGGCGGATGGTCACCATCCCAAAAGCCGGCATGTAGTTGATGCGTCCGTCAAAAGCAGACATATACTCGGGATCATACATTTTCGAAGGTCGAACCTGAACAGTGTCGGAAAAAATAACATTTTCTAATTCGGGGGCGCGGTTCAGGATCGCCTGGTAGGCTTCAGCGGAACAGGCGGCTACACCCAGGGCAGTGCTTACAAAGTCACCCGACCGGATCTCTTTGACCGCTTCTTCAATAGCAAGCGTTTTCCGTTTGTAGTCCTCTCTCCAATTCATAATAAACCCTCCTTATATTTAACATTATAATGCTGATCTCAATCGTATATTTCGAGGGCGTTAATCATCTGGGCAGCAGCTGAAAGTGGCGGCTATCACAGGTTATCGGGTGCTGCTGCAACAATGCAAAATTAGTTGTCACTATGCAACAGATATGACAGAAGAGAGATACTATGCAATCCCTGGGTGATTGGGATATTAGTGCAGGAAGCCCGGCATTAGTAGGCCGGAGCGTTTCTTTAGATTGTGCAAAAAGCTGTCCGGACTGCAGTCATATACATCTATAAAATATACCTGCAAATCATGTGCCAGAATACCGCTGCGACGTACCAAAAGGCTGGAGCTACATCGGCCTGGAGTTTCTAGCGAACAGCGTTTTTATTGCGCAGTCTTATTATTTCTTCATCAGAGTAACCGGCGGAAAGCATGAGCTCTGTAGTATGCTCGCCAAGAGTCGGGAAGACCGGTTTAAGCTGACCCGGGGTATCAGAGAGCTTAACCGGTATCCCGGTCAGGTATATATCTTTCCCGGAACCCTTAAAATCATCAAGCTTCAGTATCATATCCCGGGCTCTGAGCTGGGGATGCTCAACGGTTTCGGGGATGGTTAGCAGTGGCGTGAAACAGATGTCAAGATCAGAAAAAACCTTCACCCATTCTTCCTGGGTCTTTCCTTGAATAATGATAGCGATCTCATCTATCATCATAGCCTGTTTATCAGTATCGTAGTGCCAGGCGATGAATTCTGGCCTGCCTATACGAGAGCAGAATCCATCCCAGAACTTGGTTTCAATGGCGCCCAGGCTCACAAAACGCTGGTCTGCAGTCTGGTATATATTATAGCAGGCGTATCCTCCGCTGAGAATTTCACCGCCTCTTTGCGGGGGGACTTCGAGACCGGCCCATTCTCCGATGGCATAACATAACAGAGTTAAAGCTCCATCGGTCATAGCTATGTCGCAGAATTGCCCCTGTGAAGTTTTTTCCCTGGCCAGCAATGCGAGCAATATGCCGATAACAGAATAAAGGCTGCCGCCGGCTATGTCCGCCAGTTGACCGGCACAAAGGGCAGGTTTTTCCCTCCCCCCATTAAGATTGCTAAGCCCGGCGATGCTCAAATAGTTCAAGTCGTGCCCTGCTACTGATCGGTAGGGACCGGTGAAGCCGTAGCCGGTGATAGCGCAGTGAATCAAACGGGGATTGACCCCTTTTAATGTATCGTACCCCAATCCCATTTTTTCAAGGACTCCCGGGCGAAATTGCTCGATCAATACATCGGCGGTTTTCACCAGTTCTAACAATACTTTTTTACCTTCCGGATTTTTCAAATTGATCCCGATACTTTTTTTGTTTCGGTTAACGGAATAGAAACGTGTACTTTCTCCCTGCAAGAGTGGTTTCAAGTAGCGACCCCATTCTCCTCCCGGTTCTTCAACCTTGACTACCTCGGCTCCAAAATCAGCCAGGATTTGAGAACACAGGGGACCGGGTAGATACATGGATAGATCAAGAACCCGGCAACCTTCTAACGGCAGACTCATAATCATACCTCCTCTTCTGATCACCAATCCAATACTTCCGCAATCTGGCAAAAAAGCCCACCAGCTTTAATACTGGGGGGCTCGAGGCTCTCTCCACCATTCGGATAAAAAATTCCATCATATATGTAGTTTAAATCCAATAATGGCTTTTTAACAAGTCAAGTTTATAGCTCCAGGACTCCCGGTTGGATCGGCCTGAGGTCAAAGGCTTGAATTTTCCACAGCCCATCTTCCAGTACAACCGTTACCGAATAGCGATAAGCATCTCCTTGCTTATAACAATCGTAAAAATTACAGGTAAAGACTATGCAATCTTCCTGCTTTTGATAGAAATAAACCCTGGATTGTGTTTCGCTGTCAAGAATGGGCAGTCCATCCTGTGGGATCAGCTGTAGCTCCTGGCGATCAGGATTCCAATAGGTGTAGGCTTCGCATATGCATTTGCACATATCTCTGGTAAAGCTGCGGCCCAGAAAGGCATGAGCTTGACTCGGAGTGCTGGCATTCCTTAAACGAAATGTCCCGTCAGCCCGGTAATCTGATTCCAAAAAAGTCTGGTAGAGAGCAAAAGCGTCTATCACCTGCATGTAAGCAGCTTGGAACTCAACCGGAGCTTCCGACACTGGTGTGCTGCCCAAGGCATGAGGAGCTTCGGGATGTGTTGCGGCTGGAATAGAAATGATTATCAAAAGGAAGAAAGGCAACAGCCTTAGCAATACCCTCATTATTACTCGACCTCCACTCATGAGTAAGACCATTATAATTGAAGGCATCGCTGTTCAGATGATGTAATCTGCGGTAAAAAGGGACTTTAATCCAGCATTTTTAAACTAATAATGATTTGATTTGTATTAATACGCGAAAAACGACTCTTTTGGCAAAACCTGATTTTAAAAATCGAGCCTAGACTTCTAATATACACACACCCAATAAACCCGGGCCGGTATGAACTCCAAGTACCGGGCTTATATCGGAGCCAATGATCTCATTGATATTAGGCAGCTGTTTCAGCCTGTCATACAAAGCCTGAAATTCTTGTTTGGCTCCGCCATGAACCACCGCCAGATTTATGGTTTTATTCTTGACCGCGTCGCTGACGATCTCGAATAACTTATCGATAGATTTTTTGCGCCCCCTGCTTTTGGCGAAAGTGAAGTATTTACCCTCCTGGTTGACGGATATGACAGGTTTGATATCCATCAGACTGCCCAGCATACTGGAAACCAGGCCTATACGCCCACCCCGCCGGAGATATTCCAGGGTCTCCAGGATGTAATAAACATGAATCTTGGGTTGGATCGACTGCAGCTTTTCCAGAACCCTATCAAAACTCAAACCATCGGCTATGTTTCGGGCCGCATCAATGATCATCCAACCTGTGCCAAAGGAGAGCGTCTTGCTATCAAAGACTTTTATACGCAGGTTTTCTATCTCCTTGGCAACCATGCCGATAGCCTCGCTAGTTCCGGAAAGGCCGCTGGAAATATTAACTGATAGCACATGTGTGAACCCTTCGTCGCTTATTCGTTGAAAGACATCTTTAATATCCTGAACGCAGGGCATGGATGTAGTCGGGATTTCGCCTGGCATACGATTATATACGTCGTCTGGCTCGATATCAACGCGATCATCGTATTCTTCATTGTTTGAATATATTACCTTAAGGGGGAGCACCTTTATATTATATTTATCTAAAATTTCGCGGGGCAGGTCACAGGCACTGTCCGCTAATAATGCGATTTTTTCTTTCATATTTTTCCCTCCTTGATATGATTAGTTTACCCGTTTTTCACTACAACGCAAACTCTTTTATAAACTCACAGGACAATCAAGCAAGAGGATTTGGTGCTTTAAACCTTGACATAAGCACATCCGGCATTTAAAATTTTCTTGTAAAGCATTTTTCCTTTACAAAGGGGATGGGCATATATGCTCGACAAAGTTGACCGGATAATCATGCTAAAGGATTTCTACGGGCAGCTGCTCACGGAAAGGCAGCAGGATGTAATTAGCTACTATTATGAGAATGATTGGTCCCTGGCAGAAATTGCTGATAACCTGGATGTAAGCAGGCAGGCAGTCTATGATCTGATAAGAAGAGCTGAAGCGAGCCTGGAGAACTATGAAAAACGCCTGGGATTTTTAGAAAGGTTTAAATACAGCCGCCAGCACTGGCAGCAGGTATATGATATCCTGGATAAGGGCGCAGTTACCGAAGATAAACGCATAGAAGCCCTGGGGCTGGTAAAAGAACTTAAGGACTGGGTTTAACCATAAAGGAGCGATATTGTGGCATTTGAGGGTCTATCTGACAGGCTGCAAGATATATTTAAGAAGCTGCGAGGCAAAGGGAAAATCAGTGAGGACGATGTACGGCTGGCTATGCGCGAGGTGCGTTTGGCGCTGCTCGAAGCCGATGTTAATTTCAAAGTGGTAAAAGACTTTATTAGCAAAGTCAGCACCAGGGCGGTAGGGCAGGAAGTACTGGCCAGCCTCACGCCTGGGCAGCAAATCATCAAAATAGTGCATGATGAGATGACAACCCTGATGGGTGGCGTTGAATCAAAACTGGTTTTATCTTCCCGGACGCCCACAGTAATAATGGCGGTTGGGCTTCAAGGGGCTGGCAAAACTACTACGGTGGCCAAATTGAGCAAAACCTTGATAAAACAAGGACGGAGACCATTAATGGTTGCCTGTGATATTTACAGACCTGCTGCCATCAAGCAGCTTCAAGTGCTTGGAGAGCAAACTACGGTACCGGTTTTTTCTATGGGGCAGAACGACCCGGTGAACATCGCCCGCGGGTCTATCGAACATGCCCGCGCCAATAATCGGGATGTTGTTATTCTGGATACTGCTGGCCGTCTTCATATTAATGAACAGTTGATGGAAGAACTGGCCAATATTAAGGCGGCTGTAAACCCTGATGAAATACTGCTGGTAGTTGATGCGATGACCGGTCAGGATGCAGTAAATGTTGCTGAATCATTCCATGAACAACTCGGACTTACCGGTGTGGTGCTTACCAAGCTGGATGGGGATACCAGGGGCGGTGCGGCTCTGTCGGTTAAAGCTGTTACAGGATGCCCGATCAAACTGGTTGGCATGGGCGAAAAGCTGGACGCCCTGGAAACCTTTTTCCCGGAGCGCATGGCTTCCAGGATTCTAGGTATGGGTGATATTTTAAGCCTTGTGGAAAAAGCCCAGGCCAATATCGATCAGAAAAAAGCTCGTGAAATGGAAAGAAAAATTCGCAGCCAGGAGTTTACACTTCAGGACTTTCTAGAACAGATGCAGCAGGTTCGCTCTATGGGACCGCTGGATGAACTGCTGGGAATGATTCCCGGGGTGGGAAAGCAGATAAAATCTATGAAAGGCGATTTCGATGAAAAAGAAGTACTTCGCATCGAAGCTATAATTCAGTCGATGACGGCCCGGGAGAGGGCCAATCCATCAATTATCAACGGCAGCCGCAAAAAAAGAATAGCCCAGGGAAGCGGTTCCCGTGTACAGGACGTTAACCGCCTTTTGAAACAGTTTGAAGAGTCCCGCAAGTTGATGAAACAGTTTGCCGATATGGGTAGTAAAAAAGGCAAACGTGGACTTCCGCCGATCAAGTTCCCGTTTAACTAACGTTGTTGGTTTAAAGGATTTGATAAAAAGATCCATCTGACTGTAAAGCCAGATCAATATTTTTGCATAAGGAGGTGACTACGTGGCAACTAAAATCAGGTTGAAAAGAATGGGAGCCAAAAAGAATCCCTTTTATAGAGTGGTCGTGGCCGATGCCAGATCACCCCGTGATGGAAGGTTTATTGAAGAGATAGGGTATTATGATCCTACCACCAACCCGGCTACCATAAAGATCGATGAGGAAAAGGCGCTTAAATGGCTTTCCGATGGTGCTAAACCGACCGATACAGCTAAATCGCTTTTGCAGAAGCAGGGCGTTTTGGTTAAATTCACTGAAAGCCGGAAGTAACCGGGGGGGTGAAACATAATGAAGGATTTGCTTGAGTATATTGCCAAGTGTTTGGTTGACAACCCTGATCAGGTGAGCATTTCCGAGTCCAACGGTGAAAGAGCTATTGTGTTGGAGCTCAAAGTAGCAGCTGATGACATGGGTAAGGTTATTGGCAAGCAGGGAAAGATAGCCAAGTCGATTAGAACAATAACCAAAGCGGCAGCTGCTAAGGAAGGGAAAAGGGTAGTGGTGGAGATCCAAAAATAGCTTGGACTGCAAGGCCGACGACAAGAAAGAATCTTAGCGTTCGGGGAGATTCCGTTCAATCAACATAATTTATTTGGGGAAGTTAGCTAAGATTCTAGTGCCCCAAAGGTGCAGGGTATCAAAGTGCATCTCCCATGCTGAATTCCTGCAAGCCTTGACATTGACTTCTGTCCTTCGGCCTTCCTGTTTAGAAGGAATGATCTCTACTTGGTTGAAAACCAGTATTCTTGCGGGGGCGCGGCCTTGCTGGTGCAGCGATGGTCCGCCCCCATGTCTTATCTCCAGACGTAAGTATGACCGGCGCTATGAGCATAATCTATATGGGCAGGTTAACACATCATAGGCACGGAGGAATTTAATGGCCAGTAATGACGATCTGGTAAGCATTGGTGTAGTGAGCGGGGCGTATGGTCTTAAAGGCGAGTTGAAGATCCATCCGCTTACTGATTTTCCTGAACGTTTCAAACTGCTGTCTCTGGTATACCTCGTGAATAGGGATGAGAGGGTGCTGGTGGAAGTTGAAAAGGCCCGGCCGTACAGTAAAGGCTATCTGATTAAAGTAAAGGGCGTTGATTCAAAGGAAGCGGCGGATTCTTGCCGCGGCAAATACCTCATGATACCCGAAGACCAGGTATATCCCTTGCCCGAAGGATGCTATTACCACTTTCAACTCAAAGGGTTGGAGGTGTATGATGAAGAACTTGGCTATCTGGGAGAGCTTGAAGATGTGCTGGAGACTGGCGCGAATGATGTATATGTGATTAAATCCATAAAATTTGGGGAAGTATTGATCCCAGCTATCCATGGTGTCGTATTACAGGTGGACCTGGATGCAAAGCGGATGAGGATCAAACTGATGCCCGGGTTAATTGATTAATATCCCCTGGGACGGAGGAAAGTCAAAGCACAATGAAATTCGAAATACTAACTCTTTTTCCTGACATGTTTACTTCGCTTCTTGGCCACAGCATAATAAAAAGGGCTTTGGATAAGAGACTGTTGGAGTGCGAACTGGTCAACATCAGGGATTTCGCCAGTAATAAGCACCTCCAGGTGGATGATTATCCTTATGGGGGAGGCGCTGGCATGGTAATGAAAGCTGACGTCATGGGAGCAGCTTTGCAGCACTGTCAGAAAGAGAATTCCTGGACAATATTTCTATCCCCGCAGGGAAAGACCCTTAACCAGAGCAAGGTTCGTGAACTTGCTCAAAAGGAACACCTTATTCTGGTTTGTGGTCATTACGAAGGGATCGATGAGCGCATCATGGCCCGGATTGACGAAGAGATATCCACCGGGGATTATATACTGACCGGAGGCGAGCTCCCCGCCATGATAATATTTGACGCGGTTGCCCGCTTGATTCCGGGAGTCCTGGGCAGCGATCAATCCGCTGAAGAGGAATCTTTCCATGATGACCTTCTGGAATACCCGCAGTATACTCGGCCCCCGGTGTTTTGGGATACGCCTGTACCGGATATCCTGCTGTCGGGGCACCATGAAAACATAAGAATATGGAGGAAGAAGCAAAGCCTGCTTCGCACTCTATTGAAACGGCCTGATCTGCTTCTGTATAAAGAATTTGATAATGAGGAAAAGCGGCTGCTCCTGGAAATACTATTTGACAAGGAGTTATAAATGTTAGACAAGTCTCGCGTGTATATTGCTCTTTTACACAGCCCCATGTACAACAAGCGCATGGAAATAATAACCACATCCATAACTAACCTGGATCTTCATGACATAGCCAGGGCAGCCAGAACCTACGAAGTGGATGGCTTTTTTGTGGTCCATCCTACACCGGGGCAGCGGCAGTTGGGCGAAGAGATCCTATCCTACTGGAGAGAAGGCTTCGGGGCGACATATAATCCGGACCGGAGAGAAGCTTTTGAGACCCTTAACCTAACGGCATCACTTGACGAAGTGATAGAGCAACTTAAGTCGGCTAACGGACGCCAGCCTCTAAGTGTCGCCACAGATGCTCGTGTATATTCAAACAGCATATCCTTTGCTCATTTAAAACAGGAAATAAAAGCAGGGTACAATGACTACCTGCTGATCTTTGGAACCGGTTGGGGTTTAGCAGCTGATATGATGAGGTCGTGTGATTATATACTGGAGCCTATCGAAGCCGGGCATTGCTATAACCACCTTTCCGTACGGAGTGCGGTGGCAATCATTCTCGACCGATTAATGGGAGAAAGCTGGTTTGAAAAGTAGTATTTTCTTGAACTGTATCAAGCCGCTATGCTATAATAGCTGTGTTCTGTGTGAATAAAGGTGGTCCGCTGCATATACCTATGTATGAACATCTTCTGGAAGGAGGTTGAACTAGTGCAAGATATCATTCGATCCATTGAAGAAGAATATGTGAAGAAAGATTTACCCAGATTTGGGCCTGGCGATACAGTTAAAGTCCATGTCAAGGTTGTTGAGGGAAATCGGGAAAGAATTCAGGTCTTTGAAGGGACGGTCCTTAAGATAAGAGGAGCAGGCCTATCACGTACTTTCACAGTCAGAAGAATGACATATGGGGTCGCGGTCGAGCGAACCTTTCCTATGCATTCTCCGCGTATTGCCAAGATAGAAGTGACTCGCCGCGGTAAGGTTCGCCGTGCACGCTTATTCTATCTGCGCGGCTTAATGGGCAAGAAGGCCCGCGTCAAAGAAAAAGGACGGTATTAAGAAACATAAATTGGTCCTAAAAGAGAATACCGCAAGGTATTCTCTCAGCTTGTCAAAGAACTTGGCAAGCTGGCAGGGCGAGCAAAAAGGTGTAGATCGAGGCGCTCGGAAAGCCCGTGATTGAGGCGTACCTGTAGTACGTTGATTGAGCGGGTTTTTCGAAGCAACAAAGATATACAGCTTCTTTGACGGTCTGAGAGAATACCGCAAGGTATTCTCTTTTATTTCTGAGTAATACTTATATTAGTTATACTGAAGGTAAGATTGATTCATTTCTTTCGACAGGAGAAGTTCAGTGAGCATAAACTGGTATCCCGGACATATGGTGAGAGCCAAAAGAGAAATAGAAGAAAACTTGAAACTGGTGGATATGGTGGTAATTATACTGGACGCCCGTGCTCCTTTTTCCTGCCGAAATCCTGAACTTGAGCGCATGGTTAATAAAAAACCATTGATCATGGTGCTAAATAAAAAGGACCTGGCCGATCCTGACATGACCAGCAAGTACATCAAAAGCTTTAAAGAGCAGGGTATCAATGCCCTGGCGATGGATTCAGTGCATACCCGTGGAAAAAAACAGGTTCTACAGGCCCTGTCAGAGGCGTATAAGCCCTTCGTACTTGAAATGCTTGCCAGAGGCAGGCGGGTTAGACCCGCTCGGGTTATGGTGGCCGGTGTGCCCAACACCGGCAAATCGTCGTTCTTAAACTGCATAGTCGGCCAAAAAGCGGCTGTAACCGGAGCTCGCCCGGGAGTAACCAGAGGCAAGCAATGGATAAGGATCCAGGAAGATATCGAATTTCTTGACACACCGGGAGTGATGTGGCCCAGGATCGAGACCCCTGAACAGGGTCTTAAACTGGCGCTTTTGGATATAGTGGGAGCCAGGTCATATGATGAAGAGGAAGTGGCTCTATTTTTAGTGCAGTTCCTGCAGGAAAATAATAATAAGATTCTGGAGGAGAAGTTTCATATCCAGGTTGATGTAGAAGATTCTCGCCAGGCATTCAACCTAATAGGCCGAAAAAAAGGCTACCTGCTTAGAGGAGGAGACGTTGATCCCGAAAAGACAGCGCGCTTTCTTTTACAAGAATTCCGAAAAGGACGTCTCGGCTCCATAAGCCTGGATCATCATGATCTTCAGGCCGCCAATAACTCCTAAAGTTTGTCCCTCTCATCGCCGCACTCAACTGCCTTTCATCAAACGCTATCTTCGCTTGAATAAGTATTGATGGCAAAAGATTGTATTACACAAATAATTCGCCAGTCCAAATAACAGCGCTGATTACATATTTTTCCCATAAAGGAAAACCCGGTCGATTTGTAGAACATATTAGTACGTTTTTTATCCTTACCAAGGTTCTTCTAGAGCTTCGCTCAAGTGGAGGTAGTAAAAATAGTGAGGGGAATAGTATGAACGACATCGATCTTTGCATGGGATGCATGGAGGAGAAGGGGGGAGCCGAAACCTGCCCGCACTGCGGTTGGGTGGAGGGGACGCCTCCTGAGCTGCCGCATTATCTGCCTCCGGGCACTATTTTAAATGATCGTTACCTGCTGGGAAAAGTCCTGGGTCAAGGGGGTTTTGGCATAACCTATTTGGGCTGGGATTTGGTGCTCAATTCCAAACTGGCGGTCAAGGAGTACCTACCTCAGACACTTGCCACCCGAGTCCAGGGAGCTACTACTGTATCAGCCTTTACTGCCGGGGAGTCGCAGGAAAGCTTTAATTACGGATTGAATAAGTTTTTGGAAGAAGCCAGAGCGCTGGCCCAGTTTATTGACCACCCTGGAATAGTGGGTGTCAGGGATTTTTTCCCGGCTAATGGTACAGCTTATCTGGTCATGCAGTATATTGATGGAAGTACTTTTAAAGATTTCTTAAAAGAACAGGGTGGAAAAGTGTCCATAGAAGTGGCCATGGGTGTGATGATGCCTGCTATGGACGCCCTGAAAGAAGTGCACAGCAAAAATATTATTCACCGGGATATCAGCCCCGACAATATTTACATATTAAACAATGGACAGGTCAAACTCCTTGATTTCGGAGCTGCGCGTCAAGCCATCGGAGAGCAGGGTAAGAGCTTATCCATCATCTTAAAAGCCGGCTATGCTCCTGAAGAGCAGTACCGGTCTCGAGGAGAGCAGGGCCCCTGGACCGACATATACGCTGTGGGTGCTACCATTTACAGGGCCATAACCGGGCAGGTGCCTCCCGAGGCACTTGACCGCATGTATAGTGATTCGCTGACTCCGCCTTCGAAGCTGGGCGTGAATATATCTCCTCCTGTCGAAGAGGCTGTTCTAATGGCACTGGCTGTTAATGCCCGGGACCGTTTTCAAAACATCCAAGCCATGCAAAACGCCTTGATGGGCGTAAAAGCAGCGCCCCCTCCAGTTGTAGCGCAGGCCGCCAACAGCTCCTGGTCATCCGGAACGCCAGCGGTATCAACAGGACCAGTATCACCTGGATTCCCTGTATCCGCGACACCAATAAGCCCTTCTCCTTCTGGTAGTGGTGTGCCTCCGGCCCGGGAGGCCGGAGAGGGACTCTATATTGGTCCCGGCAGTCCTCAGGCTCCGAAAAAGAAATCTGCAGCAGGCAAGGTACTGATTGGAGTTGGCGTATTTGTATTGCTGGCAGTGGTTGGTCTCGGTGCTTTGATAATGTCGATGGCAAACACTACTGGAACTCTGAACAATAGCGACGGAAGCAGGTACGAGGGGCAGTTGTCCTGGGGTGTACCCAGCGGTCAGGGAGTCATGACTTATGCCAATGGAGACAGGTATGAAGGCCTGTTTAAAAATGGCAAGCGGGAAGGTCAGGGCACTTTAACAGAGGCAGACGGAACCAAGTTTGCTGCCACCTGGCTGGCAGACGAAATAAGCGGGCAGGCTACCATAACCGAAAGCGATGGACGCAAATATGTTGGAGAAGTCAAAAATCTTCAGGCTGACGGTAAAGGAGCTCTTACCCTTGCCGATGGCGGTAAATATGATGGGCAGTGGAAGGCTAACCATGCCAACGGTTACGGGGTTATGGTTTATTCAAATGGAGATCGCTATGAAGGAGAATGGAAGGACGACAAGCGAGAAGGCAAGGGGGTAATGACCACTGCTGATTATAAATACGACGGGCAGTGGAGAAATGATGAAGCCAACGGTTACGGAGTAGTGACATATTCTGACGGCAGCCGTTATCAAGGAGAATTTAAAGACAATATGTTCAACGGACAGGGCACAGGAATATTGCCCGACGGGACCACTATGAGCGGTTGGTGGGAGAACAATGAGTACCTTGGTCCATAACGAAAAACCTTTCATCTAAGGATATTCCCGGGGACTGCGTATCCCGGGATTTCTTTTTTATGGAGCTGGCGGGTTTATTGTCCGATAATAATTTGACTGGTCGTTGCTAAAGTTTAAGGTTATGCTAGGAATTAGAAAACAATTTTATCCAGGCGATAGTTTTAACAGAATATTTTGCAGCTTGATGAAGCGGTGGGGAGTTGTTGAGATTGAATAAGCGGATCGTGATTTTACCTGTTATACTGTTATTCATTGTTAGCCTGATGAGCTCGTGTAAGAGTCCTGAGCAAGCAGTCGAAGATGCTGCCCTGCTCAGTCAAAACACCGGTTCTGATTCCCGGCAGACTATTACGCTGGTAGCGGCTGGAGACTCTCTGATGCACAATACCCAGATATGGTCAGGCCAGCAGAAGGATGGAACTTATTCATTTGATACTTTTTTTCCGGAGATTAAGCCGCTGATCGAGGAGGGGGATTATTCCTCAACAAACTTTGAAGCGCCCATGGCCGGAGCTTCCAGGGGCTATACGGGATATCCGCTTTTTAACAGTCCCGATGCAGCTGCAGATACTTTCAAGCAAGCCGGTTTTGACCTGGTCGTAACTGCCAATAACCATATCATGGATCAGGGCATACAGGGTGCCCTGCGGACGATGCAGGTCCTGCACAAAGCAGGACTTGATACGGTGGGGACTGATGATAAACCAGGTTTAAATCCCTGGTTGATAAAAGAAATAAAAGGAGTCAAGGTGGGTTATCTGGCTTACAGCTTCAGTACCAACGGTATCGCTATCCCAAAAGAATATAACTACTTTTTTCATTTTTTAGATAAGAATAAAGTCCTTGCAGATATTAAAGCCCTACGTCCACAGGTGGACGTACTGGTTTTAGTCCTGCATTGGGGTCAGGAATATAATACCGGCGTGACCAGCGAACAGAAGATCCTGGCCAGGGAGTTTCTCGAAGCCGGGGCGGATGCTATTTTAGGAAGTCACCCCCATGTAATTGAACCGATGGAGATAATAAAGATAGGAGACCAGAATAAATTTGTTATATACTCTATGGGAAATCTCATAAGCCATCAAATCGGACAGGAGAGAAATAGCGGCGTGATCCTGAAGATAAAATTTATTAAAGACAGCAGCCTGGGAAGATGCTGGCTGCAGGAGGTTAGCTATACTCCAACTTTCAGCCATTATTATATGGTGCAGGGGAATCGCAAATTCAGGGTAGTTCCAGTAGAAGCAACCATCAGTAAAATAAAACAGGGGCAAGAACCTTATTTAAGCGCCAGGGATTTGCCCCAACTGCAAGCGGTTTTAAGCACCACCCGTAGCCGGCTGGGACCCGGCTTTGTTGCCGGCAGCTGATTATGTTCACGGGGGCGATGCAGTGAAATTGAGAGAAATCATGAGCAAGGACCCGGTTACTTTGAAGCCGGAACAGTCTGTTGAACAGGCAGCTTCTCTGTTTTTGAATCATAATGTTGATGGGGCTCCGGTTGTAGATGAGGAAAACCAGCTTATAGGTTTGTTTACCAAGTCTCACTTGTATCGATGCGTTAACATGGGAATCAATCTTCAAACACCGGTATCCGACTTGATGACTCTGGATGTATTTGTTGCTCATCCAGATGATGCGGTTGTCGACATATTATTCACAGGGATAGGTCGACTGCCTATTGTAGAAGACAATAGAGTAGTTGGCATGGTAACCAGAACTGATCTGACCCGCACTTTCTTCAATTCATTCCGCGAGGTTTCCGTTGAACTGGAGACCATTATTAATTCCACACACAATATGATCGTTTCCGTAGATACCGAGGGGAAAATAAACGTCTTCAATACTTCGGCAGAAAAGAGCCTGGGTATCAGTGCCAGCGAAGTGAATGGGAGAAATATTATTGATGTTTTTCCAACAAGTCGCCTTTTGGAGACATTAAAAACCGGCAAAGTCGAAGCCATGCAGAAAATCATGCTCAATGATCATCTATACCTTTCGAACCGATCACCGATTGTTAAAGACGGGATCCTAACGGGAGCCGTGGCAGTATTGCAGGATATATCAGATCTGGAAAACCTCTCTGCTGAACTGGTATCGGTTAAGGAACTAAATGAAGAGCTTGACGCCATCATTGAATCTTCTTTTGATGGTTTGTATATAGCTGATGGAAGAGGAATCACCCTTCGAGTAAACAAAGCTTTTGAAATGATAACCGGAATCAGCTCAAGCGAGTTTTTGTACAGGGATGTAGCGGACATAGAAAAAGATGGCATTGTGTCTGAATCAGTAACTGCTCTGGCTTTGAAGAAGCGGGAACCGGTGACAATAATACAGGAGTATGAGAAGACTGGAAAGACGACACTGGCAACTGGCAACCCGGTCTTTGACAAAAACGGGAATATCTTTCGAGTGGTAAGTAATGTCAGGGATATTACTGAGCTGAACAATCTAAAATATAAATTGGAACAAATGCAGACCTTAAGTGAGCACTATCAAAACCAGCTGCGCAGTCTTCGCTTGCAGTATGCCAATACAGACGTGGTAGTGAATGCTCCAAGAATGAAAGAGCTTCTGGATACGGTATTCCGCATGGCCCAGGTCGATTCAACTGTATTGATTGCCGGGGAATCAGGCACAGGCAAGGAGCTTATAGCGGAGATAATTCATAATAACAGCCACAGGCAGCACGGACCGTTTATAAAAGTGAACTGTGGGGCTATTCCGGATAATCTGCTCGAGTCCGAGTTATTCGGCTATGAACGGGGAGCTTTCACCGGAGCCCGAAAAGAAGGTAAACCGGGATACCTGGAGATGGCCCGGGGGGGGACTATATTCTTGGATGAAATAGGTGATCTTCCATATAACCTGCAGGTCAAGCTGCTAAGGTTTCTGCAGAATAAGGAAGTCACCAGAATTGGAGGAAATGGTCCATTCCGCGTCGATGCCCGGGTGGTAGCCGCTACCAATCGCAATCTCCTGGAAATGGTCAGACAAAAACTGTTCAGGGAAGATCTCTATTACCGGTTGAATGTTATACCTCTAAATTTGCCTTCCCTGCGGGAAAGAAAAGAAGATATTCCAGGCCTGGTAAGTCACTTTCTCCAGAGGTTCAACCGCAAATACCACATGACCAAGCGTATTAGTCCGGATGTGGTGGCGGCTTTTTTGCGCTACGATTGGCCGGGGAATGTAAGAGAGCTCGAGAATTTAATAGAGCGCTTGCTTGTCGTTACATCCGGGGATATCATTACACATAAAAACCTGCCGTCTCAGTTCGGATCTCAGCACGATACACATCCCAAAGTGCTGGTTACCGGAATTCTGCCGTATCGCGAAGCAATTGAAAGCGTTGAAAAACAGCTGATTGAAAAGGCTTACAGGCATTTCCGGACTACCCGCCAAATGGCAGCTGAACTGCAGGTGAACGCTTCAACAATAGTACGCAAAGCCGCTAAGTATGGAATTAGCCCGAGATAGCTTTTGTTGCCAATCAGCAACGCAATCAGCTTTATTCTAATTAGTCTGTCGAATACTGATGCAATATATCGCAAATGAACATAAATCCCTTAATATAGGCAACAGTCGGACAGGAAAAGCTAAAATAGATCATGGTAATGTTAAGATTCAAGCTAAATAGATATAGAAGTTTGTTGCTGAAACGCAACAAATGCGAAAAAGGAAAGCCGCATATAATCAGGCTTGTTGCCATAAGGCAACAATAGTGCATCCTGGTACAAACTTTTGTATGCGCAATACCTTTAATACGACGCCAAATATCTAATCAATAATATGTTTTTGTTACATAGCAGCTCGCTGTGACCTACTTCTCAAGGCATTTCTCTAAGCTCTATAATTCAGCTCAGGGGTTGAATTTCAGTTTTATTCTTCGGCTGGCATAAAAAATGCAATAAACGCTTGCAGGGGGATAGAAGCATACGCCATCCCGGCCCATTAATGGGGATGGAAGGAAAAGGGGGGCATGGGTGTGAGAGAATTCCGTTGTGAGAAGTGCAAGAAGCTTCTGGGCAAATATAACAAGTGCAAGCAGTTGGAAATAAAATGTCCACGATGCGACCACATGAATAATCTAACTAAACAGAAAAAGATTGCCGTATCGTAAAAAGCTTAACTGGTAGCCAGTTACTGCCAAACAAAATTTAATAGTTATAAAAAGCGAGAGCCATTGAGCCCCACCGGATATAAACCGGTGGGCTGTTTTATATAAGGCGGTTTTAGTCCGCAAGCCTGAAGAGCTCCTCCAGACCTGATCAGGGGGGGCTCTTTTTTTCTTAATGACAAAAGCAAGATCAGCTGGCACTGCGGCTGTTCACGGGCAGGTGGCGAAGTACTCTTTGTCCTGGTGGGGACTTGAGCAGGATGATAGTAAAACCCTTGCCAAACAGACTGAGCTGCTGACAATTACTCACATTGAGCTCCACCAGGTAGGGTGGAGCAGTTTTTTCATAAAAGAGGGGGGTATTTATGAAGGAATTCAGATGTCAAAAATGCCGGCGTCTTTTGGGGCGTTATACTGAGTGCGAGCTTTTGGAGATCAAGTGTCCGCGCTGCGGGCAGCTTAATTCCTTGAAAAACGAAGCTGTTCACGAAGCCAGCGGATGGCAGAGAAAAAAGATAAAAGAACCGGGCGCACGTGTTCTCATATGAATTGCACCACGCTCGCTCTGCCAAACAGAGGAATAAGACCGGCATTAAGGGGGTGGTAAGTCTATTTGTAAACAGCCTGGGGTGACGAAATATTCTGAGAAAGTGAGGAGGATAAAGCATGTCGGATTTTGTTCAAAAACTAGAAATGAAGCGGGCAGATTATCCCAAAACAGTCCCTGTGATGGGATATGGCGAGAGAAAAGCCGGTTTTGAAGGAATGGGAAGGCAATTAAAGAATCCTTACGCATCGCTTCGTGAAGTTGTGTGCGTGGCTGCTGCGCGGACTCCATTTGGAGTCTTCGGCGGGAAGTTGAAAGAATATGATGCTCCGCAGTTGGGAGCTCTGGCTATCAAGGAAGTTATGCGCCGCGTTGAAGATAAGGTTAAGCCAGGAGATGTGGACTATGTCTATATGGGTGAAGTCGTTCCCGCCGGCGCAGGGCAGGTCCCCAGCCGTCAGGCGACGATCCTGGCCGGTATGCCCGAATCAGTGCCTTCAATAACTATCAACAAGGTTTGCTCGTCAGGCATCAAGACCGTGGACCTGGGTGTCCAGTCGATCAAATTGGGCCGGGCCGATATTATTATTGCGGGAGGGATGGAGAGCATGAGCAACTGTCCCTTCTCACTGCCAGACCAGAGATTTGGAAGCCGCATGGGATTGCCGGGTGGCAAGCTGGTCGATTTGATGGTTTATGACGGCCTTTGGGATGCTTTCTATAATCGTCATATGGCTATTCACGGTTCCGAGGTGTCTGATGAATTCGGAATATCCAGGGCTGACATGGACTGGTGGGCCAGCTTGTCACAGAGCAGGGCGGTTGAGGCAATGGCGAATGGAAACCTTGATGATGAGATATTCCCGGTCCAAATCAGGAAGGGAAAAGAAGTAATAAGCAAGGATGAGGGGCCGCGGCCCGGCACAACTGAGGAGTCTTTAGCAAAATTGCCCCCGGTGTTTAACCATAAGAGCCCGGTAACCGGTGGTCCTGGCAGTGTTACCGCCGGCAATGCCCCAGGAGTAAATGACGGTGCTACAGCTGTAATGCTGATGAGCCGGGAGAAGGCCGATGAACTGGGCCTGAAAGCTCTGTTTACGATCGTTGATTACGCGGAAGTATCGCAGCAAACTAAAGATATTGCCACCGTGCCTGGTCTTTCTATCAAAAAGGTGCTTGATCAAAACGGCCTTACCACGGACGACATGAAGCTGGTCGAAGCAAATGAAGCTTTTGCAGCAGTGGTTTTAGTCAGCTGTATGGGCATTCTGGGCATGAGCAGGGAAGATATGGTTGAGAAAGTGAACGTGAATGGTTCCGCAATTGCCTATGGGCACCCGATTGGGGCCAGCGGTGCCAGGATCCTGATGACACTGGGATATGAGTTAAGACGCCGCGGAGGTGGCTACGGTGTTTGCGGCATATGCTCAGGTCATGCCCAGGGAGATGCCATGTTAATAAAAGTGGAACCTTAAAGCTGCCTAGATCAGGTTGTTAAAAGGGAGGAATATAGGATGAAGATAAAAAAGATCATGGTTTTGGGAGCCGGGCAGATGGGAGCGGGGATAACCCAGGTAGCCTCCCAGGCTGGATATGAAGTAATACAGTGGGATGTGAATAGTGATCTTGTCAATAAAGGGCTTCTAGTGATTGACAAAAATTTGGAGCGGGATGTATCAAAGGGGAAAAAAAGCGCTGAAGATAAGGCGGCTATACAGGCCAGGATCAAGAGTTCTTCCAGGCTGGAAGACGCTGCCGGAGTGGATCTGGTTATTGAAGCAATTGTTGAAAATTTTGATATCAAGGCCAGAGTTTTTGGCGAACTGGACCGCATTGCACCCGAACATGCCTATCTGGCAACTAATACTTCTTCATTGCCAGTAACGCAGATTGCCGCAACTACGAAAAGGCCCGAAAAAGTAATCGGCATGCATTTTATGAACCCGGTCCCAGTAATGAAACTGGTGGAGATTATTCGAGGACTGGCTACGACTGACGAATGTTATGCCGATATCGAAGAAGCCTCGATTAAGATGGGAAAAGTGCCGGTCTGGTGCAAGGATGTGCCGGGCTTTGTTTCCAATCGAGTCTTGCAGGTAATGATTAACGAGGCTCTTTGGGAGTTATATGAAGGGGTGGCTCCCGCTAAAAACATTGACGACATCATGAAACTGGGTATGAACCATCCCATGGGCCCGTTGGAACTGGCAGATCTGATAGGCCTGGACACGATATTGTCCATTTTAAATGTAATGTATACCGGGTATGGCGATCCTAAATATCGACCATCTCCCCTGCTCAAGCAATATGTGCAGGCCGGATGGCTCGGCCGTAAGGTCGGCAAAGGGATCTATGATTATGGGAAATGAGATCATTCCCATAAGGAGGCTAAGAGATGTATGAAAATATTTTATTAGAAGTACAGAATAAAATCGCCATATTAACTATCAACCGTCCTCAGGCCTTGAATGCCCTCAACAAGGATACGCTGCTGGAGATAATGAATGCGGTGCAGGCCGTAAATGATGATCCTTTAGCAGATGTCCTGATCATTACCGGGGCCGGACAAAAGGCATTTGTGGCCGGGGCAGACATCACTTCGATGGTCGATTTGACAGCTATGGGCGGTCGGGCATTTGGAAAGCTGGGCGGAGAAGCTACCAGGATAATTGAAACTGTTCCTAAACCAGTCATAGCCGCCATTAATGGGTTCTGCCTGGGTGGAGGATTGGAACTGGCTATGGCTTGCGATTTTAGAATTTGCTCAGACACAGCAAAATTTGGCCAGCCAGAGGTTGGCCTGGGTGTAACGCCCGGATTCGGAGGGACCCAGCGCCTACCCCGCCTGGTAGGAAGTGGGCAGGCCCGGCAGTTGCTTTTCACTGGTGAGAGTATTGACGCCAGTGAAGCTCTACGGATTGGATTGGTTAACAAAGTCCTGCCTTCCGGGCTGCTCATGTCTGAAACCATTAAACTAGCCGGGGTTATCAGCACCCGGGGCCAGCTCGCTGTGCAGTTGTGCAAAGATGCGGTAAACCATGGCCTGCAGGTTGATATAGATCAGGCTATTGCCTTTGAAGCAGATATTTTTGGACTTTGCTTCGCAACTGATGACCAAAGAGAAGGTATGCGGGCTTTTATAGAAAAGCGAAAAGCCGTATTTAAAGGACGATAGAAATATTCAAGCGGGGAGATGAGCATACATGGATTTCCAACTTGGGGAAGAATCATTGATGATGCGGGATATGTTCCGTAAGTTCGCTAAAAACGAAGTTGAACCTATTGCAGCTTATACTGATGAAAAACACGAATTTCCAATGTCTACGTTTAAAAAGATGGCTGATCTTGGACTTTGCGGCCTGCCCATACCCGAAGAATGGGGCGGCGCAGGAGCCAGCTACCTTGACTTTGCCATATTTGTGGAGGAAATTGCCAAGAAGTGTGCCTCAACGGCTGTGATCATGAGTGTTCACACCGGATTAGGGTGCATGAGCACCTGGCTTTATGGCAGTCAGAGGACTAAAGAAAAGTATTTGAGAGATCTGGCCACCGGCAAAATTGTCGGAGCTTATGCTTTGACTGAACCAAATGCGGGTTCTGATGCAGGATCTTTGAAATGCAAAGCCGAAGATAAAGGAGATCATTACCTGGTTAATGGCAGTAAGATTTTTATAACCAACGGCGGAATTGCCGACACCTATTGCACCTTTGTAAAGACTGACTCCAGTAAGGGAAACGGCAAAGGAATCACATGTTTAATCATTGAGAAGGATACTCCGGGCTTTTCTATGAGCAAAGCGGTTCAGAAGATGGGAATGAACGGATCCCCGACGGTTGAGCTGTATTTTGAAGATGTGAAAGTTCCCAAGGAGAACCTTCTCGGTGAACCTGACGATGGATTCGCGGTGGCGATGGGGCTACTGGCAGGGGGCCGCATCACCATCGCCGCGCAGGGCCTGGGGATCGGTGAAGGCGCATTAGAATTTACTACCCAGTACATCAAAGAACGCCAGCAGTTTGGCAAGCCGCTGGCCGCCAACCAGGGTGTGCAATTCATGGTTGCGGATATGGCTACTGCTCTGGACGCTGCCCAGCTTCTTGTCTACCGGGCAGCGTGGCTGAAGGATAATAAACTTCCGCATAACAAGGAGGCTTCCATGGCCAAGAGATTTGCCACCGATACCAGCATGGAAGTCACAACTAACTGTGTACAGCTGATGGGAGGTTATGGCTACTGCAAGGAGTTCCCCGTAGAACGGATGATGAGGGATGTTAAGATAACCCAGATATACGAGGGCTCAAATCAGATTCAGAGGATGATTATTGGCCGCGAAGTAATAGGCAGGTTCTAGAGCCTGTTGTCTGCAGGCATTTCTCATGTGTAGACCATGATACGACCCGTGCAGCTTCGCAAGCATTAGGGAGGGATATAATGGCAAAGGTACAGAGATCGACAATCAAAGAAGTTGCCAGCCTGATCAAGGATGGCGACATGATAACCTTCAGTGGATTTACTATTTGGCGTCGGCCCATGGCACTGGTTTACGAACTCGTTCGCCAACAGAAGAAGAACCTGCACCTTTTCGAAGTCAACGGCGGAACCCAAACGGAAGTTCTGGCCGGAGGAGGGTGTCTGGGAATATGGGAGTCCTGCTGGGCTGGGCATGAACTGTATGGAAAACTGGGTGAGAGAATTGCAGCCGCTCATGTTGATAAAAGCTTTATTGTTGAAGACTACAGTCATGCCCAGGTTGTGGCCCGTTTGCTGGCAGGGGCTTATGGTCTTCCCTTTTTTCCAACAGCCTGTTCGTTGGGAACAGACATTCTTAATCCCGAGTACGACATGTTGAAAAAGGCTGGTTTAAGGGATGGTTCCAATCCTAAAATACCCAGGCAAAAATATGTGATGCACAGCGATCCCTTCTATGATATGGGGGAAATAGCCTTGATGCCTGCTGCTAACCCGGATTGGGCGTTGATTTACGCTCAGACAGTAAGTGACAGCGGTATTGTAAGGGTTAATGCACAAACCTACACCGATGCCGAAGCGATAAGGGCAGCGGACAAAGTGATCGTTCTGGCTGAGGAAATAGTACCTGATGAGTATCTCCGGAGGGAGCCCAACCGCAACCTGGCTACTGGCTATATGGTGGACTATATTGTGGAATGCCCCTGGGGTGCTCACCCCACTGGTTCCCAGTTCTGCTATGACGTTGACGCTGATTTTATTCGCGCCTTCTACGCTGCTTCGAAAAGCCAGGAGGGCTACGATAAATGGGCGCAGGAATGGATTTTCGGGGTGGAAGACCACCAGGAGTACCTTTACAAACTAGGCATCGAAAGATTGGATAAATTAAGAGCAAACACTATGCTTGGATACTCAACGAGGGTGAAAAGGGGGTCGAGATAATGAGCAGAGCTAACGAGTTTGCAAAACCAGGAGAATATAAAGGAGCAGACTTACTGGCGGTAGCCGCGGCCCGCGAGGTCAACGATGGGGATGTGGTGTTTGCCGGAACCGGACTGCCGATGCTGGCAATCATGCTTGCTCAGAAGAATAACGCCCCTAATTCTGTCTGCATTTATGAAGCGGGCAGCATAGATGGAAGACCGATTGATCTGCCGACTTCTGTGGGCGATGCCCGCTGTGCGCATAACGCCTCAATCGCAGCAGGTTTGACGGAGGCGTTCTATTGCAATCTGCATCGTGGTTATGTAGACTTGGCTTTTCTAGGCGGGGCGGAGATCGATAAATACGGCAATGTCAACACCACTGTAGTCGGCGATTATGCAGACCCCAGCAAGCGTTTTACGGGCAGCGGCGGAAATCCTGATATTAATGCTCTGGCGCGTAAGACAGTATTTATTATGGTTCAGGAAAAGCGCCGTTTCAAAGAGAATGTCGACTATATAACATCACCGGGCTGGCACATCCGAAAGTGGCCTTCTGGAGAATTTGTGCCCAAGAAAGAAGTCTACGGCAAGTACTTCAGGGGTGGTGTTACTGCCGTTATAACCAACATGGGAGTATTTCGTTTTGATCAAGAAGGGATTATATACCTGGATACCGTTCATCCCGGTTTTACAGCGGAACAGGTTAAGGATAACTGCAGTTTCGATCTCAATATATCGAGATGCAGTGGGGAAACCGTTCCTCCCACCTATGGGGAGTTGGAGCTCCTATATAAAGTGGTGGATCCAGAGGGCATATTCCTCCCGTAAAGGGGTATAAAGTTTCCTCCCTACCTATAATATAGCCCCCATTTGGTATGGGCCTCTTAGATCAGATGATCGTAAGAGGCCCTTTTCTAGGCTTTTATCAATAATTGTGCGTTAATACTTGTGGTATAATTGGTAAAAGATTGGGCCAAACAAACCGGACGCAAGACAACAGCATTACAGCTTAGAGGCCCGTTTTTGCTTTTGATCCTGATCTAACTCAGGTTATTCATATAATAAGGGGATTAACGATGTTGTCTAAAAGCAGTCTAGATCCTTCAGAAAAAAGCCGCCTTCTTGCTCTAAGTCAGTATGAGATGGAAGCAGCTAGAGAGGGATTTGTACATATAGCTGGAGTCGATGAAGTGGGTCGTGGTTGTATTGCGGGACCAGTAGTGTGCGCGGCCGTGATTCTTCCCCCTGGTTGCCTTATCGGAGGGGTGAATGACTCGAAGAAATTGAGTGCCAATAGACGCAGCAAGCTGGCTGTGGAAATAAAGAAAAAAGCACTGGCCTGGGCGCTTGCCGCGATCTATCCACCCTATCTGGACAAAATCAACATTTTAAACGCTACCAGGGAAGCCATGAGCCTGGCTATCCGGGAGCTCAGCATAAGTCCCGATTTTATTCTAATCGATGCGCTTCAGCTTCCCGATATAAGAATTAAACAGAAATCGATCATCAAGGGAGATAATCTAAGTATTTCCATAGCCTGCGCTTCAATAATAGCCAAAGTAGAGCGGGATGCGCTGATGGATAATATGGAAACTCTATATCCGGGCTACGGGTTTGGAAATCACAAGGGTTATGCCACCAAGGAACACGTAGCAGCGTTATTTTCACTGGGAGTAAGTGATGCGCATCGAGCTAGTTTTGAACCGGTAAAGTCATTAGTGATAGGAGGAAACGATGTTCAGCAGCCAGGTCTCTTTGACCAACTTGATGCTTAACATTAAATCGAATAATGCGCCGGGACTGGTCCTGAACAAAGGAGAGATAGTCGGAGGTCTCGTTCAGGAGGTAAAAAGCGATGGTAATATAAGCCTGCTGATCCAGGGTAAATTAGTGGAAGCCTTGAGTGAAGTGAGTGTGGAAAAAGGTCAGCAGGTTTTTCTTTCCGTGGAAGATTTCAAGGATGGTCGCATATATCTGAAATTAGTTACTGCTGATACACTAGCCCAATGGGGCGAAAGCAGCCTTGCTGAAAGCCTCAAAACAATCGGATTTAACGCCGATCCACAGAACCTGACGCTGGCCAAGAAACTACTTCAGTATGGATTGCCTGCTACTAGGGATAACATTAATGAAGCCAGTCGCGGGTTGAAGGTTTTGGGGGGATACAGCCATCAGAATGTTGAGCTTGCAGTATTGACCATGGCAGGAAAACTGCCGCTGGATGAACCGACTCTTATCACAATCTCCCATTATTTTTCAGCGGTCCAGGATATGGGGAAATTGGTAGAAAACCTTTCGCAAGCGCTTGATAAAAATATCGATACCGTGAGCAACAGCACGCAGACTCCCGCCCAGTTCAGCATACCTTCGCGAGGTGAAGCAGCTGTTCAGCAGGCTAAAACCACATCCTCAGGAGCCCATGCCATCTTTGTCGGGGAAGAGACTTCGCCAACATCGAGCAATCTGCTTCAGACCAATTTGCCCCAGCAATCGGAAGCAGATGGCAGCAACCCGACGAATCCGAAAAGCGACGACACGCCCAGCCAGATTGATACTACGGCCCGTACCCAGAGCACTGCTTACACAGCTACCCGGAGTGCAGCTGAGAATTCGATAAATGAAATGATTTTGCCATCTGCCGGTCAGCGAGAAGCAGTCAGCAGACAAACTTTAGGCTTGATCCAGGACTTACTTAAAGAGATAGTAATAAATTTCCAGGATGATATTAAGATAAATACCGAAAAGATGGAGGCGCGGACCGGGGAAACCAGGTCGTATGTCACGAGCATGGAAACGGTCCGGGATCTGCTGGTGAAGCTGGAAAACGACCAAACTCCCGTGGGAAGGGAATTGCTCGCACGTTTATCAGAACTTGAAAAAGAGCTTGGCGCGCAGCAAATGGTTAATTATCTTAGCAGGACCTTCAACGGCCAGGAAAATCTTAATGCCGCTTTTTATCTGTCTTTCCCAGTCCAGATAGACAGTCAGCATCGTCAGGTCCAATTGAGGGTAAACCGGGATAGTTCTCAACCAGGGCTGAAAGAAGCAGACCGGCTGAGCATGGTGGTAGCACTGGATACATTGAACATGGGTCGGGTGTTGTTCCATGTTGATTGGGCGAGGAAGGGTCAGTTGGGCCTCAAGGGAGTTGTAGAAAACCCGGGAGTGGGGAGCTTTCTGGAAGGCAAATTGGAAGGGCTCACCAGCGCATTGTCTGCACAGGGTTATCAGGTAGACAACCGGGGGATCATAGTAAGCAGCATAAAAGAGGAGATCAGACTTAGAACCGGCTTGGAAGCGAACTTCGAAGATCTGCGTTTTTTGCGCATCGATATCACAGTTTAGGGGGGAATACGGTGGATGAACAGAAAAAAGCTGTAGCCCTTCGCTATGACCGTAAAAAAGATGCTGCACCGACCGTCGTAGCTAAAGGTAGAGGCCTTATTGCTGAGAGAATAGAATCGTTAGCCCAAGAAAATGGGATTCCTGTCAAAGAGGACAAACAATTAGCTGACTACTTGATGGCCCTGGACTTCTATGAACAGATACCCCCGGAGCTGTATGGCATTGTTGCAGAAATATTAGCCTTTATCTATAGAATGGATAAAAGCTATGAAAGGGTGAAGGCGTGAATCATAAAACTGGCAAAAAGGGAGAAGACCTGGCTGCCCGTTATTTGGTCAACAAGGGATATCGAATCATTTACCGTAATTATAGGACCCCTTACGGGGAGATTGACATAATTTGTGAATACGAAAAATCAGTAATATTCGTTGAAGTAAAAACCAGAACCAACACGAAGTACGGTATGCCGGAGGAGGCTGTAACAATCAAGAAAAGAGACCATATAAGAAAGACAGCTCTAGCCTTTTTGGGAAGCCTGGATAGACCCTTTGCAGAGATGCGATTTGATGTGCTTAGCATAATGCTCAAGGATGGCGACCCGGTGATCGAACATATCGAAGCAGCTTTCTAGCATTTGAGCAGCACATAGCAAAAGACCGCGCTTTATAAATGAAGCGCGGCCTCAGACCGTCAAAAAAGCTGTATATCTTTGTTGCTTCGGAAACCCCACTCAATCAACGTACTCAGGTACGCCTCAATCACGGGCTTTCCGAGCGCCTCGATCTACAACTTCTTTGCTCGCCCTGCCAGCTTGCCAACTTCTTTGACAAACTGAGACCGCGCTTAATAAATGGAGCGCGGCCTTTTTTAATGTTTGTTTTCTTGAAATTTAAGCGGCGATAGGTTTCTGCTCTGACAGAATAGCCGGCGCACCTACAATCGCTGGCTGAGGAACAAGTTCCGGTACTGACTGTTCTTCCGCATTGCGCATAGCTTCTCGCTCCGCCAGGAGTCTATATGCCGTAGCCCATCTTTCCTCTTCCCCGGCTCTCTTGTTATTGAGGAAGACTCTCAGCTTGGCAAAACGCATGCGGGCGTCTTTTTCAACCATTATCAAGGCGACATATAAAGCAACAAATAAGCCGCCTTTCACCAGAAAGTATACGAAAGTATACATCAGAAATGTTTTTTGTAAAGCGGTCATTATGTTCACCTCACTTCTCCAGCATCAATAAAGACATCAGCTATTTAAATAAACATTCTTGAAAACATACAGGTTGCTTACAGTACCACAAACTAGCATTAAAACGATTGCTGCAGCGGCTGCGATGGCCGTCACGGTAATCCCCTCCCTTATAACAAATTAACAACATCACATCCTATTAATATGTTAACATCACAACATAATAGCAGCAAGGAGCAAAGTGTTGTAAAAAAGGGAGGGAATAGGTGAACGGATGTGATAACTTACTAATTTAAACGAATATCAGAAAAAGAAAAACCGGATGAAATAATCATCCGGTAATACCGATCTTGAAGTTATATATCTATGTCTTGTTTAACCCTGATCTTCGTTATCCGATGCAATATGGGATCCGCTGCTTTCAAATTTTAACTTCCATTCTTCCAGATAGTCTTCGATGAGTTTCCTTACCAAACGTGATTTAGTTGTGGCCTGGTCAGCACAGGCAAAACGTAATTCACGGTCTACCTCTTCCGGAACCACTACTGAAATGTACTTCATCAACGCCACCCTCCTTTTAAACCGACCGACCTAATATCCTAACTTAATTGTATTATTTAGGCAAGCTGCACACAATGCGCTTGTGCCATTTTGCACGATATATAGGTTGCTTAGCCTCAAGGCAGGTACAGCTGCCATGTTATGCTCCTGTTATCACAATATCAATGCTAAGCCGACCGGGAAGAGTACCGTAACATCCTTATAAAAATGGGGAATGTGATGATAGCAACTTGTTTATAGTTATTGTGCTTAATTAGGTAAGCATATAAAACTGCAAAATAGGAAACAAAAATGTTAATACAGGCAATATAAATGTAATGGCGGGGACGACGGGACAAATGGCTGCAAACTGGACATCAAGCATTCGATGCATTATGCGAGGAAAAAAGCTTGCCAAAGAGCAGTCTTTACGAATGATCAATGATATTTAAGCTATTTCAGAAAGTACTGAACGCAAGTGTTTAGAAACAATTAAGCTTAACATCTGGATGGAATCCGGGCGTGATCACTACAGTTTGTATTGCATACAGTATATCTGCTCCGAACCTATTTACAGGGATTTTGCCGGCATCTATAATTGGTATGGTGGTCGACACACTACTATTCCAAAGGAGGAATAATTATGTCATATGTATCTGATGTGTATGCCCAGGTTGTGGAAAGAAATCCCAATGAAACGGAGTTTCTTCAGGCCGTCAAAGAGGTTTTAGAATCTCTGGAACCGGTATTTGATAAACATCCCGAGTATCAGAAGGCCGGCATTCTGGAAAGAATCGTTGAGCCCGAAAGACAAATATTTTTCCGGGTTCCCTGGGTTGACGACAACGGCAAGGTGCAGGTCAACCGTGGAATGCGCGTTCAGTTCAACAGCGCGATTGGCCCTTATAAGGGCGGTATCAGGCTTCATCCCACCGTATATCAAGGTATTATAAAATTCCTGGGATTTGAACAGATTTTCAAGAATTCTTTGACCGGACTGCCTATAGGTGGCGGTAAAGGCGGTAGTGACTTTGATCCCAAAGGCAAGTCAGATGGGGAAGTAATGAGGTTCTGCCAGAGCTTTATGACCGAGCTGTTTCGTCATATCGGTGCTGATGTCGATGTGCCAGCCGGTGATATAGGAACTGGAGCCCGTGAAATAGGCTTTATGTATGGCCAGTACAAACGCTTGACTCGTCTCTATGAAGGAGTACTTACCGGCAAAGGACTGACCTGGGGCGGGAGCCTGGCCAGAACCGAAGCGACCGGTTATGGATTGTCTTATCTAGTGGAAGCAATGGTCAACGACGCCGGCAAGTCAATTGCTGGAAGTACCGTAGTCATTTCCGGTTCAGGAAATGTCGCTATTTACGCCACTGAAAAAATGACCCAGTTGGGCGCCAAGGTTGTGGCTTTGAGCGATTCCAATGGTTACATTTATGATCCGGACGGAATCAAGCTGGCTACTGTGCAGAGAATCAAGGAAGTTGAAAGAGGGAGAATCAAAGAGTACGTAAAAGATCACCCGGATGCAAAATACTTTGAAGGAACCGGTATCTGGAATATCAAATGTGATATAGCTCTGCCCTGCGCAACTCAGAATGAGCTTACCGAAGCAGATGCCAAGGCTTTAATTGCTAATAGTTGTTTTGCTGTCGGAGAAGGCGCAAATATGCCTTCGACCCCTGAAGCAGTCCAGGTCTTCCTCGACAACAAAGTTCTATTTGCACCTGGAAAAGCCGCCAATGCTGGCGGTGTTGCGACATCTGCTCTCGAAATGAGTCAGAACAGCATGAGATTGTCCTGGAGCTTTGAAGAAGTGGATGCCAAGTTAAAAGAGATTATGGTAAACATCTACAAGAACTCCAGTGCTGCGGCAAAAGAATATGGTTTTGAAGGTAACCTGGTGGTTGGTGCTAATATAGCCGGATTTCTCAAAGTGGCAGACGCCATGTTGGCCCAGGGAATTGTATAAGTAATAATTCTATGCAAATGGAGTAGAGAACCGCCTCTGGCGGTTCTCAGGGTGTCAATGAAGTTGACACCCTGGCAGAGCGAGCAAAAAGGTGTAGATCGAGGCGCTCGAAAAGCCCGTGATTGAGGCGTACCTATAGTACGTTGATTGAGCGGGTTTTTCGAAGCAACAAAGATATACGCCTTTTTTGGTGGTCTGAGAACCGCCTCTGGCGGTTCTTTCTTTTTTAGGCGCTTTTAACTTGAAGATTGTGTTATAATTGCTTAGCTTAAACTGGACACAAGGGGTTGTAAAACTTGAAAAAACAGATAATATATATATCGCTCATGCTGTTTCTTATGTTGGCGGGTTGTGCTTCGAAAACAAACCTCGATAAGCAAATCGGGGAAGTCAATGGGGAGGCAATTTCCGGCAGTGAATATGACAAGTTGGTAAAACTGCAAACTGTTGTCTACGAGACTCAAACCGGCATGAAACTTCAAATGGAAAAGGATGAGGATATTATCAAGGACTTGCAGGATGCAAGCTTTGAGCAACTGGTTATGGATTTGGTACTGAAACAGGAAGCTGAGAAACAGGGTATCTCTGTCAGCGACAAACAGGTAGATGATGCTATGGTGAACGTAAAGGCGAGTGTTACTGAAGAAGGATATAAGAAAATGATCAAAGACACCGGTCTGAATGAAGATGATGTCAGATCAATGGTCAGGGTGGAAATCATCTCACAGGCAGTTCAGGATAATATCGCCAAGAACGTGCAGATTAATGATGCTCAAATAAAGGAGTATTATCAACAGCATCAGGATGATTACAAGATCGAAGCGGGAATGGAAATATTCCACATACTCGTGGAGGAAGAAAGCAAAGCTTTAGAGATTCTAAACAATTTGAAAAACGGTTCAGATTTCTCAGCACTTGCCAAGGAGAACTCTATTGATACAGGCAGTCAGGCGGATGGGGGATTTGTCGGGATAGCTAACGAAAACAGCGCCTGGGTAGGCGAATTCAAGGATGCAGCCCTTGAGCTGAAGGCTGGCCAATTAGCAACCACCCCTGTCAAATCTCAGTATGGCTATCATATTATCAAAGCCGGCAAGCAGATCCGATCTGGAGTGAAATCTCTTGCCGATGTAAAAGAAGAGATCAAGAATATTTTAAAGAATCAGCAGGCCAACCAAACGATAAAGGAGCTTCGCCAAAAAGCTGTGGTTAAGGATCTGCGAACCCAATGATATGCGAGTGTATGTGAACTCGGAGTCTAAATTTCGGAGCTTCGAGGTATGCGAATAAATAAGCCTCCGTTGGCCTCCTAAGTCTAATGATATATAATAGAAACGGACATGCTTGCCAGCATTTGGGGGGTGCCGATGCCGATGCCGATAAATGACCTTGACCAGATAATGAAAAAAAACAACTATCGCCTTACCAATCAGAGGAGTGCGATCCTTGAAGTTATGCAGGCTAATAGGGGTAAACATCTTAGTGCGGAAGAAGTACTGCTCGAAGCACGACATAAGTATCCTGTGATCGGTATGGCTACTGTTTATAGGACGCTGGATATTCTGGCCGGCATGGATATTCTGACCAAGACCATGTTTAAGGATAAGTTCAGATACGAGTTGGCAGATAATGACCGGCACAAACACCATCATATACTATGCATGTCATGCGGAGCAATTTCTGAAGTACAGGAAGACTTATTACATCAGTTGGAGGCACGCTTGGAAGAGCTGGGATATGAAGTACTAGATCACGAACTTAAATTTTATGCTTATTGCCCCGCATGCAGTAAGGACAGGAAGTAAATTTTTTTTCAGTAATATTGATAATGATTATTATTATTAATATTGATTCGGACATTTAGCTTTTAATGAATATTCACTTCGGAGTTAAGCGAGTCGGGCCAGGGTAAAATAGAATAATCATATTCTCTACTAAACCTGATGATTTTCAGCAGTTAAGTTTTTTCTGGCCATTGTTAGACTCATAATCAACAGTTATGATAAAATAAGCAAGATTTAGAATTGACGCTGGATTGGAGGGTGTTGTGTTATGTTGAAAATGGAAGCTATTGGTATGTCGGTGAATAGCGAAAGCGGGGAACACCGTGAGATAATAAATGACATCAATCTGGAGTTTAAACCGGGACGGCTTTATGCGGTAACCGGACCTAACGGTGGGGGCAAGACCTCAATAGCTAAAGTTATCATGGGAATATACAAGCACAACCGGGGACGGATCCTACTGGATGGAGAAGATATTAGCGATTTGACTGTGACTCAAAGAGCCCAAAAGGGTATAGCTTACGCTTTTCAGCAGCCACCCAGATTTAAGGGGCTTCATGTTCATGACCTTTTAAATATAGCCAAGCCAAACATGGAGGACATCACTCTCCGGAAATATCTACGGGACGTGGGACTTTGCCCCGAGGATTATCTGGATCGAGATGTTGGGCCAGGTCTTTCCGGGGGTGAAATGAAGAGAATTGAGATAGCACAGGTTCTGGCAAGGGAAGCCAGACTCAGTATATTTGATGAACCTGAAGCAGGCGTTGATCTTTGGACTATTCAGAAGCTTCTGGGCATTATCATACAGCGGTATAAAAACAATAATAATGCCACCGCGATAATAATCACCCACAATGAAAACGTACTTCCTATATGTGATGAGATTATTGTTGTTGAGGATGGCCTTATTAAAGCCCGGGGAACTCCGGCTGAAGTTTGGCCATTGATCAAAGATGATATTGAATGCAAGATGAAAGAACAATGCCGGGGGGATGGACTATATGAACTTCAGTAAGCTGGACATGGACCTGTTGAATACTATTGCTGATTTGAAAGACGTGCCATCCGGAGCCCTAAATATTCGAAAAGATGGGCAGGCAGTTATTCGCCATTCATCACCCAATATCAGCATTACCTCCCTGGAGGATAAACCCGGTATCAGAGTCGAAATTAAACCGGGGACTCACGATGAAACAGTTCACATACCTGTGATCTTAACTAAATCGGGATTTCAGGATATGGTGTACAATACTTTTGTTATTGGTGAGGACTCCGATGTCACCATAATAGCCGGATGCGGAATCCACAATGACAGCCATGCCGACTCCAGCCATCAAGGCATTCACGAGATATTCGTGCGCAAAGGAGCCCGCATGAAATATATGGAAAAGCACTATGGTGAAGGCAGCGGAATGGGCAAGCGGATTTTACACCCTACTACCATCATTACTGTTGAAGAAGGTGGTCATGCTGAACTGGAATTAGTTCAGATACGCGGGGTCGATGATACCCATCGTCTATCCCGGGCGTCGGTTTATGCCGGTGGCAGTCTTAAGTTTGTAGAGCGTGTTATGACTCATGACGATCAGAGTGCCAGTTCGGAGGTGGAGGTCGATATAGAAGGCAGAGGCGCAACGGCACAGGTTTTCTCGCGTTCGGTTGCCAAGGACAAATCGCTGCAGGTTTTCAAGGCGGTTTTGCGCGGTCTGACTGAATGTATGGGGCATGTAGAATGCGATGCGATCATCATGGATAGTGCTCGTATTCAGGCCATGCCCCAGCTGGTGGCAGAAGATTCGAATGCAGTGTTAACACATGAAGCGGCCATAGGCAAGATCGCCGGCGAGCAGCTAATCAAGTTGATGTCACTGGGATTGAGCGAAGCAGAAGCAGTAAATACCATCCTCGAAGGATTTTTGCGTTAGGAGATACTCAAACAGGAATCTAAAATGGAAGGGGCTGGCGAGCATTATGAATATAAACATGTTAAGGACTTACGTTCGAGTGGTGGAAAGTCAAAATCTATCACGCACAGCCGAGGAATTTGGCATCTCCCAGCCGGCAGTGACCAAACAGATACAGTCACTTGAGGATTTCTATGGTGTTCTACTATTAGAGCGTTCCGGCAGGCGCTTGAAGACTACTGAAGCGGGCGAAACGCTGTACCACAATGCACGCGAAATAATAAAAGTGGCAGACAAGACGGATAAAGCCATGCAGGAAGTGGCTGATAGCCATAAAGGCAGTCTCTGCCTTGGGGCCAGCACCATACCCGGGCAATACATATTACCCAATCTCATAAAAGAGTTTAAGGAGCGTTTTCCCAACATAGCAATTAGCATAGACATTGCTGATTCAGAGAAAATATTTACCCGAGTGGCTGAACGTGAAATAGATGTCGGAGTTGTTGGCGCATGGGTGAACAATCGTAAAGTTGAAGGCTTTAAGCTGTTGGATGATGATCTTCTGGTGGTGGTGCCGAGTAGTCATCCTCTGGCAAAATACAGATCTATTGATGTTAACCATCTGTTAAGTGAACGCTGGATATTCAGGGAAAAGGGGTCGGGAACCAGGAGAGCGATAGAAGAACTCCTGGCTTCCAGAGATATTAGAAAGGAAGACCTCAACATTTATATTGAAGCCGGAAGTACTGAGGCAGTCATTGCGTCAGTGGAGTCAGGAATGGGCATATCGATCGTTTCAAAACTTGCTGTTGCAGGAATCAGCCCCCGTCGGGGTCTGAAGACCATTCCTATTGCTAATGCAGGCGCCCCGAGATCGTTTTATGTTATTTATCCCAGACAAAAAAACCGACGGAAATCAGTCATGCAGGTTCTCGATTTCCTGCATGAGGTCTCGGAAAAGAATATAGATTAAATTGGGTACTTATCGCTCTAAATTTCGGGAAAAACCATGGAGAAAAAATTTAAATTTGGAGCGTGTTTGTTTATAATTAATCTGTTGTCTAAAAATAATCTGGAGGTGTTTGTTATCTTACCGTTGCCTAAGAAATTTTTTGTAACAGCTGCTTCTTCAGAAGGAGAAAGCAAGCTTACAGCTTTTGACCGGGCTTTATTGAAGGCTAGAGTGGGCAACACCAACCTGCTTCGGGTGAGCAGTATTCTCCCCCCTGGTTGTGAATATGACCCTGACCTGCTGATCCCCCCCGGATCACTGCTTCCTATTGCTTATGGAAGCATTACCAGTACCGAACCGGGCGAATTGATTTCAGCCGCCATCGGTGTGGGAATCAAACAAGGTAGTTTCGGCGTTATTATGGAGTTTTCCGGAAAATGCGGCAAAATAGAAGCGGAAAAAGAAATTATTCGAATGGTCGAGGAGGCATTTAGGGTACGCGGACTGGACCTTAATGAAGTAAAGATCGCATCCACAGAGCACGTTGTTGAAAAGATTGGCTGTGCTTTTGCTGCTGCGCCGTTATGGTATTAATTAAGGAGGAAAGCACAATGATGGATCTCTGGATTAGTGAATTTCAAACACCAACTCTAAAAATTGCCTGTAAAACGAAAGAAACACTGCGGGTGGAAACCACCCCTTACCAGCATCTGGCTGTAGTAGACACAGTCCCATTTGGAAGAATGCTGTTTCTGGATGGAGTTATACAGACCAGCATCAAGGACGAATTTGTTTACCATGAGATGATTACCCAGGTAGCCATCAATTCCCACCCCCGCCCGGAAAAGGTTTTGATAATTGGCGGTGGGGACGGAGGAGCCCTCCGTGAGGTGGTAAAACATCCTCGGGTAAAAGAAGGGATATTGGTGGAAATTGATGCCCGCGTCTTACAGGCTGGAAGGGATTTCTTCCCTGAATTGTCCTGTTCATATGCAGATCCCAAATCAGAGGTCTTAGTGGGCGATGGTATTCAATATATCAAAGAAAACAAGAATGTATTCGATATCATCATTGTTGATTCAACTGATCCAGTTGGTCCGGCCGTTGAGTTGTTTTCAGAGTCCTTTTATCAAAATTGTTTTGAAGCCCTGAAGACTGACGGGATACTTGTGGTACAAAGCGAGTCTCCCTTTTTTAATGAAGATATCATTCAGAGAGCCTATGGGGGAATAGCCAAGTCATTCCCGATAACCAAGCTTTACCTGGCTTGTGTACCTACCTATCCAAGTGGGATGTGGACCTTCTCTATCGGCTCCAAAAAATATGATCCGGAACAGATAGTTTTTAATGAAACCCTGGACTGGAAGTATTATTCTCAGGAGGTGCACCAGGCTGCTTTTAAGCTCCCCCCGTTTGTTCAGAAGATCATAGCGGAAGACTAATATGGATAGTATTGAAAAATACCTTGAACAGAGGACCTATTTCATAGGCTGCCATTCCGGGCAAGAAATTGATGATGCTCGGAAGGTTATAATCGGATTACCAATGGATTCAACGACCAGCTTTAGGCCCGGAACCAGGCTGGCGCCTTATCGGATAAGGGAAGTATCTGAAGAAATTGAAGAATACTCCGTGTATCAGGACTGTTCTTTGGATGAATGCGCATATTTCGATGCTGGTGATATTATTATTCCCTGGGGAAATGTTAGTGAAAGCCTGGCCAGGATCGAAAGCGTTGCCCGTGCTCTATTGTCTAGCAAAAAAATGATCTATGCATTGGGCGGCGAACATCTAGTCAGTCTACCGATTATTAAGGCCTATCATAGTTATTGCCCAGATCTGGTTGTTATACAAATGGACGCCCATGCTGATTTGCGCCATGATTACCTGGAGCAGGAACTATCACATGCGACTGTAATGCGCCGGGCATCCGAGATCCTCGAGCCGGGCAGCATTTTCCAATTGGGTATCAGATCAGGAACCCGTGATGAAATTGCGTATGCGCGTCAAAATACGCAGCTTTATCTGGATCAGTTTTTGAATGCCATACCTGATGTGATAAAGAAAGTAGGTTCCAGGCCCGTATATATATCGCTTGATATCGATGTGCTCGACCCTGCTTATGCCCCCGGTACGGGAACGCCTGAAGGAGGCGGAATAAGCTCGAGAGATCTCCTCGAAGGTTTATATGCTCTTAAGGTGCTAAAAGTAGTGGGCTTTGACATGGTTGAGGTTTCCCCACCTTTTGACAGCGCCGACAACACATCGATATTAGCTGCCAAAATACTCAGAGAAGCCCTGCTGGCCTATTAAGAATATGCTTATTAATTAAAATTAACAGTGTAACACGAGACTAACAAGGAGAGGGTTCTGCTGTTTGACGTAAGCGTGTAACAGCAGAACCCTCCCCTCGTTACCTATGCCTGTTCACTTTTGCGTTTGTGCTGCTGTTCTAATAAGAAGTTATGCGGTAAGGGAATACATAGACTATATTGCTGTCGTCCAAACGGTTGGCGATCATATAGTCATACAGGTTTTCAATGATCGTTTCCAGAAGTTCCTCGTCCTTGTCCTCATTGCGACCAGGGTATTCTGCAAGCTTGATTTCGAATTTTAGGACTGGTATCTGCATCCAGTTCATTAAGCGGAGTTCCTCGAGTCCTTCACCAAGGAAATCCATATTCCCAGCAGGTACCGAGAATGGAGCCTTGATTTTCTTTTTGATATGAGCTTCCAGTTTCTTGATGAATGCCTCAAGTTTTTGTTCCTGTTCCTTGGTCAGGGCATATTGGAAGAGGGCATCATACAGGTTTTGCACCAAAACAATTGAGGTTAAGGTCGGCAGGACGAGATGAGTCTCCTGGGCTAAGAATTCCATACTGAATTGATTGGTCTGATCCACTAAAATTCACCTCTGCTTATATTTCATTCCTCGATTTTATAGCTAATGCTCACTTTTCACAACCAGTATATCGCAAAAGAGGTGTATTTTATTCAAGAAATCATTCAAATTTACTACAATGGTTAAAGGTGATATATGATGAGAGAGAAAAAATCAAACCAGCGATTGAAGTCTCGCTGGCTGCAAGAAGATGATAAAAAAAATGAGAATATACGGCACCGATATAATATTCTTATATTGCTGGTGCTGCTGATTATGATAGTCTTTTATTTTGATATCGGTGGTCTTGCAAGTTCCTTAGGCCGACACCTTACTTCTGGGACTTGATGGTCGAATATTCTCTAGTTGGCATCCAGGCTGTCCAGCTTGGGTATGCGATTAAAATAGTCGAGGCTCATTGCTTCACGCACCTCTTCCATGGTTTTTCTTGCTACTCGCTGAGCTTTTTTGGTGCCCTCGACTAAAACATCCAGAACATTCTGGGGATTGGTTAGTAGATGTGATCTCCTCTCCCGCATCGGCTCGAGCAGCGTGTTTAACTGCGCTGCCAGTTTTTTCTTGCACTCCACGCAGCCAATTTGACCCTTGCGACAAGAATCTTCAATGCTGCGTTGCTCCAGGTTGTTGAAAGCTCCGTGATACTCAAATACGGTGCATATTTCCGGGTGGCCAAGATCAGTCTTTCTAATGCGGGCCGGGTCGGTAACCGCATTACGCACCTTGGCGCTCACCTGTTCGTCACTGTCAGCAAGAAAAATAGCGTTATTAAGACTCTTGCTCATTTTAGCTTTTCCATCCAGGCCGACCAGACGGGGTATTTCACCGACCAGTGCCTGGGGTTCTACCAGCACCGGTTTGTATAAGTCATTAAAGCGCCTAACAGTCTTGCGAGTTAGTTCGACATGGGGAATCTGATCTTCACCAACTGGAACAAGATCGGCTTTAAATATACTTATATCGGCGGCCTGACTGAGCGGGTATCCTAAAAAACCGTAAGTCATATCTTTAAAGCCATATTGTTTGGCCTCAGTTTTTATAGTTGGATTATGACGTAGAACATTAACGGCAGTGAACATCGCGAAGTACATTGTCAGCTCATGGATTTCAGGTATCCGGCTCTGAAGAAAAATGGTAGACTGTTCAGGATTTAGTCCGGCTGCTATATAATCTGTAGTGATCTGAAAGACATCCCTTGCTAGATAATCTTCTTTTTCCCAGTGTGTAGTAAGAGCTTGCACATCAGCGATAATAATAAAACTCTCATATTCTTCCTGCAGCTTAACCCGATTTTCCAAGCTGCCTACATAGTGCCCTAGGTGAAGGCTGCCAGTGGGTCTGTCGCCGGTAAGAATTCTTTTCTTTTTATGACGCATTGCATCAAACCTCCTGTGTTCATTTAATAAAAATATCATTATGCCTGCATTTGTTCAAGAGCAGCCCTATAAATATTGCATTGTATCCACTGGTAATATTAAACAAAATTACTAGTGCCCTAAGTGCTTCACCTTTTTTGAGTCTGAGCTCAGCCCAATGGGGTTGAGCGTTTTGTTTGATATCGAAGTATATCCGGGCAAATTTTTAAAAGCACATAATCATGGGGAAAATACTATTATAAATTAATAATTGATATAGCAACTGAGCAATTAGTGCTTCTTAATAATATCATCAAAATCATCGGGCTATTTATTGACATGCGGGGGATATATGCTAAAATTCTACATGTATGTTTTCATATAATGCCTTGAAAGGGGGTTTGGGAACGGATTGAAAAAAGAGAAGGGAGGCGACATCATTGCAGTCTTTGGGGCGACATGTACTAGCGGAAGTCCATGGATGCAGATTCGAAATCCTGAATGATGTTAAAAAGGTTCAGGATATCATGGTGAATGCTGCTTTGGAGGCTGGAGCTGAAATTCGCGAACTAGTATTTCACAAATTTAGCCCGCAAGGGGTAAGTGGCGTTGTCGTTATTTCTGAGTCTCACCTGGCGATCCATACCTGGCCAGAATTGGGTTATGCAGCAGTTGATGTTTTCACCTGCGGAGAAAAAGTAAACCCCTGGGATGCATGCAATTACTTGGCAGAGAAATTCGGAGCAGACTATGTGGATGCTTCTGAAGTCAAGAGAGGCATGACTAAAGTACAGGAAGAACGCCTGGTAGCCAGTATGTAGGAGGGATACTATTTTAGTAGACCGAAGAAGCTGCAGAGAGAAAAATAATTTTGAATAATGGGCCTTGCTTGGATAACAGGTAAGGCTATTGTTTTTGGATAGAACAATAAACGGCGTTAAGGAAATGGTAATATCTTTATACGAAATAATTTCTAGCAAATCCTATAAATAATGAACAATTTCATGTAAATTAATATAGAGGTTATCCTTTAGTTAGGCATAAAAGGTTCTAATATTGTACAATAAGAGTTGCACCAATGACACAGTGGTATTTTGAGGAGGACTTCAGGTTATGAATTGCGGTTTTACCAGGGGATTACAGGAAGACTTGGCCCAGGTCGATACAGTATTTAAGGCCGGTCTGCAGCCCTGGTGGCATGATGTGTATGTTTACTACCAGCAAGTGCAAGAAGACCATACCTTTACCATGCTTCCTGCCCTTACTATTGCTGCGCTTAAATATATGGGTCATGATAAAAAAACTTGTCTTTCCCTAACCAGTATCGTGAAACTATTCTATTTTAGTAATTATATCCATGAGAGGATTAGAGATGATCGGGAAGGACAGGAGCATAATCGGGATATGCAATTTTCCATTCTAATTGGTGATTTATTTTTAGGACGCGTATTGAGGCTTTTAGTTGACAATCGTCTTGACGGTCTACTCAAATTATTTGCCGGCATGATGTCTGATGTGAATCAGGGACTGGTCGAAAAGTACCAGCTCGGTTTAAATAAAATTCAGGTCGCTGAGAAAACTCGCCTCCCTCTCTATACAACCGCTTTTGTGGCTGCTGCCAGGCTTGCCGGTGTAGACCAGCAAGAAGAGGATAGAATGAAGGAAATGGGTTACCATGCTGGAATGACAGTGGAGTTGTGCAATCAAGTTGACTGTCGTGAGGCGGCGCGTCAGCATGCTGAGCAGGCGCAGACTTTATTCGGGCAGGGAGTCAGGAGAAACGAATTGACCGGCGAATATCTATTTGCCATCCTGAGAGAATTGCAGGAAATTTTGTGCACACTTGATCAGGCAGCTGCTATTTAAAAGAGGAAACGGCTTTGTATAGTGGTGGATTTTCTCCAAGCTAAAAAGCCGTTTTTTATTGCAAAATTATGGCTAGGCCCGAGATCGATGATCATTGAGGTTGGAGACGGTGATGATATGTTAGCTGCAAAAGTAAGAGATTTTTTGAATGTAATAGATTTTAGTCATACGCTTTTCGGACTTCCGTTTGCTTACCTGGGAGCTTTTCTAGCCCAGAAGGCACTGCCTTCAACGGAACAGCTTTTTTGGATAACATTGGCTATGGTAGGGGCGCGTACGGCTGCCATGTGTTTCAACAGGCTTATTGATTTAGAAATCGACCGGGCCAATCCCCGGACATCTGGATGGGTGCTTCCATCCGGGAGGCTGAGGGTAGGACCCATATGGTTTTTGGCTATTTTCTTCCTGGGCTTACTTTTTTATTCGGCTTACCAGCTCAATCCATTGTGTTTGAAGCTATCGCCTCTGGCAGTCATAGTGCTCTGGGGCTACTCTTATACGAAACGCTTCACCTGGTGGTGTCATTTGATACTGGGCCTCGCGATAGGGATAGGCCCGGTTGGTGGATGGCTGGGCGTAACCGGCACATGGAGCTGGTATCCAGTTGTGATCACTCTGGCGGTCGCATGTTGGGTTGCTGGTTTTGATTCCATGTATGCTTGCCAGGATATTGACTTTGACCGGGCAAATGGCCTGCATTCCATCCCGGCCCGTTTCGGAGAAAAAGGGGCATTAGTATTTTCAGCGGTGTTTCATGGTTTTACAGTATTATTCCTGCTATTGAACGGATGGCTGCTTAACCTGGGAGCTTTCTACTATGCCGGGGCAGCCTTTGCAGCATTGATACTTGCCTACGAACACTGGATCGTCAGGCCTGGAAATCTGAGCAATGTAAATTTTGCTTCATTTAAAATCAACCACTATGTTGGTTTGATAATCTTTAGCACGACCCTTGTCGATATATTTATTTAGGAATTATAGCTGAATAGGGCAAAATATAGGGGGCGCTTGAATACAAGGAGCAGCCTCCTTAGTAATTTCTTGGCTTTTGGTCACACACGCTATATAATTAACATGATTGCTCATTAGAAGGGGAAAAGTATGTCGGAGTTTGCAGTATTTAATCCGGTTGCGGCTGAGTTAAACCAGGTAGAGACTATATTGCAGGGCGATCGCTATAGCTCAATTGACCTTTTGCATGAAGCCTCAATACATCTAATAAAAGCTGGCGGCAAGAGGCTTCGGCCGGCCTTTGCGCTTATTGCAGCACGTTTTTATCGAGAGGAGCTTGGCAAAGTCATACCTTTGGCAGTTGCTTTGGAACTGCTGCATCTAGCTTCGCTGGTTCATGATGATGTGATAGATAATTCATTAACTAGAAGGGGAACTTCTACCGTAAAAAGTGCCTGGGGCAACCGGGTATCCATATATGCCGGTAATTCTTTGTATGCCCGCTCCCTGGCGTTATTAGCAGACTACCAGCGCACCGATATTATTGATGTGCTAGCTGATGCCAGCATCAAGATATGCGAAGGTGAAATAATACAGATGATGAGCTGCTATAATGCCAAGCTGGGCTTGAAGAATTATCTGCGTAGAATAGAACGTAAAACTGCGTTGCTAATTTCAGTAAGCTGCCGACTGGGGGCAATGCTATGCGATGCTTCACCATCAGAAGTAGCAGCACATCGTCGCTACGGTTATTACCTGGGGATGGCATTTCAAATAACTGACGATATACTGGACCTGGTGGCTGACGAGCAGGTCCTGGGAAAACCGACAGGCAGTGATATAAAGCAGGGTGTTATTACTCTACCGGCTCTATATGCTTTGCAAAATAGCCAGGAGCGTGAGACACTGGCTTTAATGTTATCGTCGCCGCGGGACTGCCGTGAGAAAACAGAGCAGATCATTGATTACATTATAGATGCACAAGGCATTGATTATGCCTATCACATTGCTAAATTGTATGCCGATAAGGCGTGCCGGCAGTTGGATAAACTGCCAGATTCCCTGGCCAAGGAGACCTATATACAAATGGCCGGATTTATTACCGATAGAGAATTCTAGAGAGCGGTGAAGAACATTGTCCTGGAGTGATATGTCTCAAGAAGAAAAAGTAAGTGTCATTAAACACTTTGAAGAATTGCGCAAGTCAATCATCATCAGCCTGGTGGCTATCATCATAGCGGCACTAGCCTCTTTTGCTTACAGTGAGCAGCTTCTGACATTGGTGACGCTTCCGGTGAGAAGTCTAAATCAGAGGCTCATTGTTACAGGAGTCACCGAAGCTTTCTGGGTAAAACTGCAGCTCTCTTTTCTGGCTGGATTCATTATTGCTTTCCCGGTTGTCTCCTGGGCGGCATGGAGATTCATCAAGCCAGCATTATACCCTCACGAGCGCAAATATGTATACATTTTATTTCCTGCCACTCTGCTGCTTTTTAGTGGGGGGATCCTGTTTGCCTATTTCGGAATATTAAAGTTGGTTTTATGGTTCTTTATTAATATAGCCGGGCAGACCATTGACACTATGTTCAAGGTCGATCAGTATATATCTTTCGTAATGTCCTTTTGCCTGCCCTTTGGCTTGGTCTTTGAGATGCCGGTAATAGCCTTTTTCCTGGCCAAATTAGGAATAATAAAATACGAAACTATGGCCAGACATCGCAGGCATGCTTTGCTGATTATTGTCATTGCTGCTGCGGCTCTGACTCCAGGGCCGGATCCTCTGTCTCAGACATTAATGGCCGTGCCTATGTATATCCTATATGAAATCAGTATCTGGGTAACGAGATTTTCCGGTAAAAGGAGAGAAGAACCCGCCCTGGAATAGACTCTGAGAAAGGCCCGGCAAAGCGCGGCAAAGCCCGGCCATTAGAGGCGTTGTTTGCTTTACAAACAAGTGCCTTTTTGTCATAATATCAGTATGTTGGACAGGTACGGAGCTTCGGTTCTTTGATATAAATCTAAATTATGTATAGAAGGTTTTGATTCAGTAAAGGAGGACTCAATTTTGTTTGGATTTTTACCCAATTTCGGGCCTTGGGAGTTAGTCTTGATAGTGGTGATCTTGCTTATTGTAATAGGACCGGGCAAACTACCCCAGGTAGGTCAGTCAATCGGCAAGGCCCTGCAGAACTTTCGTAAAGCTAAAGACGAAGACATAGAAGAGTTGGAGGAAAAGAAAGACAAATAGGGGGGGCTTACCCTTCTTTTTACTAATTGTTTTTCAGGGGGGATTATGTTTCTTTTTCCCGTTTTCCTTGATATTAGGGATAAACACTGCCTTGTCATAGGTGGGGGTCCAGTTGCCCAACGGAAGACCCTCAACTTGCTTGAATGCCAGGCGCGGGTTAAAGTTGTAAGCCCCAGCATCACCGGGGTGCTTAAAGGTTTGGCTCAGCAGGGAGATATCGATTGGCAACAAAGGGACTATGTGCGGGAGGACCTGGAAGGTGTTTTTTTAGCCTTTGCTGCTACCAATGATACTAAAGCAAACCAGCAGATACTTAATCAATGCCGCCAGCAAGGCATCCTGGTAAATGTTGTGGACAATCCTGAAGATTGTGATTTCTTTGTGCCTTCGGTAATAAGACGCCAGTCTTTGAGCATTGCCATATCCACGAGCGGGAAAAGCCCTTTGCTGGCCCGCAGACTGCGCGAGGAACTGGAAGAGCAGATTCCCGCGGAGTATGGCGAGTGGGTAGAGATAATGGGACGAATAAGAGAATATATAAAAACTAAGGTTGTGGATACTCAGAAAAGACAGAGCCTTTACAGGTATCTTGCGGAAACAGATATGTGGGAAATTATCAAGAATGGTCAAGAAGACATTATAAGGGAGCGGATTGATAAATGTATATCCTCCTGGCGGGCTTAAACCACCGGACGGCTCCGGTGGAAGTCCGTGAGCGTTTTGCTTTTTGTGGTACAGATTTAAACCGGGCTTATGATTCACTGAAGAAGGAAAAAGCTATTGAGGGAGCAGTGATTTTAAGCACCTGTAACCGCACAGAGATATATGCTACGGCAAGAGACATAGAAGCAGGGATGCCGGTCCTGCACAATTTCCTGCTTGATTTTTCGGGTATGCAATGGGATGAGCTCAAGAACTACCTCTACCAACCTACCTGTAATGATGCTATGCTCCATCTGTTCCGGGTTGCCGCTGGTCTGGATTCTATGATAATCGGTGAATCGCAAATCATTAGCCAGGTCAAGGATGCCTACCAGCAGGCTATCGACTTTAAAGCTTCGGATAGTGTTTTGAATACTTTATTTCAAAAAGCTATCCATGTTGGCAAAAAAGTTCGTACCGATACAGGGATTGACTCACATCCAGTTTCCGTCAGCCATGCTGCTGTAGAGTTAGCGCGCCAGGTCCTGGGTTCGCTGGAGGGAAAAAGTGTACTGGTAGTTGGCGCTGGGGAGATGAGTGAACTTACCACACGGTATCTGATGACCCAGGGGGTCAATTCGGTGATCGTATCGAATCGTTCTTTTGAACGTGCCCAGGAGATGGCAGAAGAGTTTGGCGGTTATGCTGTAAAATTTGATCTTCTGCCTGAAGAACTGAAGAGCACGGATATTGTTATCAGCTGTACTGCAGCCAGCCATTACGTACTTAGAACCGATAATTGCGGCAGCATGCTGGCTGACCGCAACGGACGCCGGATAATAATGATCGATATTGCTGTGCCACGAGATATTGACCCCGGACTGGGGAATATCTCCGGGGTCTATGTCTATGATATAGATGATCTTCAAAATGTTATGGAAAACAACCTGATAGAGCAGCAGAAGGCAACATCTGCTGCGGAAAAAATAATCGCGGAAGAACTTATTAAGTTTAATGAATGGCTGGGAACTCTATATGTAATACCGGTGATTACTGGTTTAAAGACCCGGGCGGAGATTATTAAGCAAAACGAACTTCGCAGGGCTTTAAACCGTCTTGGTAAAATTTCCGAGCGGGAAAAAAATATCATAAGTACAATGGCTCACGCCATAGTCAATCAACTGATGCATGATCCCATCGTCAACCTGAAAGAGATGGCAGTCAGCCAGCAGGGGCATTTGTATGCGGAAATAGTTAAAAAGCTTTTTGATATTTCAATTGACTCAAGGGAGTATGAAGATGAAGTCAAAGTTGAGACTGGGCACCAGAGGTAGCAAGTTAGCTCTCTGGCAGGCTAATTTGGTAGCCGGGGAGATCAAAAATGCAGTTCCGGCAATAGATATAGATATTTTAACAATTAAAACTCAGGGTGATAAAATCCTTGACGTAGCCCTTTCCAAAATTGGAGACAAGGGGCTTTTTACTAAAGAGATTGAAAAAGAACTGCTGGACGGTAAAATCGATCTGGCTGTACACAGCATGAAGGACTTGCCTGTAGATATGGACAAGGAGCTATGCATTGCCGGGGTGTTGGCCCGGGAAGATCCTCGGGACGTGCTGCTGTCGCACAAGGGATATCGCTTTTCAGATCTGCCCCAGGGGGCGGTGCTGGGCACATCCAGTCTGCGCCGAATGGCTCAGATAAAGGCGGCAAGACCAGATTTGCTCATAGAATCCCTACGCGGTAACGTGGAAACCCGGATCAAAAAAATGAAGGAAATGAACTGGGATGGGATAATTCTGGCCTGGGCGGGCGTAAAACGCCTGGGATTTGAATCCCTGGTCAGTGATTTTCTCGCGCCGGAAACGGTGCTGCCTGCGGTCGGACAAGGTGCTGTGGCTGTACAGACAAGGAAATCCGACCACAAAACCAGGGATATTGTAGCGCTGATTAATGATGATACGTGTTCTTCTGAAGTTAGTGCTGAAAGGATTTTGCTAAGAGAGTTGCAGGGAGGATGCCAGGTCCCAATTGGGGCCCGAGCAGAAGTATCTGATGATCAGATAAGAATTACCGGAGTAGTTTGTTCCCTGGATGGAAAGCGATGCATCAGGAAGGAGCTTGTCGGCCCTGCAGCTATGAATCTAGAACTAGCCCAGGAACTGGCCGAGCTGTTGCTTGAGCAGGGGGGTAGGGCTATTTTGAGTGAAATAAGGGGAATAGATAGCAATACCACCCCATAAAAGATCGGGGAGATATATTTTTATGAAGAAAGGCTTTGTTTATTTAATAGGAGCAGGTCCTGGAGATCCGGGATTGTTTACTCTTAAAGGCAAAAAGATACTTGAAAAGTCCGATGTCGTTGTCTATGATCGGCTGGTCAGTGAAAGGATTCTGGGCCTGGTTAGACCGGAGGCAGAGATGATTTATGTAGGTAAGATCTCCGGTAAGCATGCGCTATCCCAGGACAGAATAAACGCCCTTCTGGTGGAAAAAGCCAGGGAAGGGAAAATCGTAGCCCGGCTGAAGGGCGGCGATCCTTTTCTATATGGACGGGGCGGTGAGGAAGCTCAGTATATTAGAGAAAACGGTTTTGATTATGAAGTGATACCGGGTATCACCTCAGCTATTGCAGTTCCTGCCTATGCCGGAATTCCCGTGACCCATCGGGATTCAACTTCAAGTTTTGCAGTTATAACGGGACATGAACGTCCTGACAAGGCGGAAAGCTCCATCAAGTGGGAGGAGATTTCTAAGGGCATCGGGACCCTGGTATTCCTGATGGGGGTTGAAAATCTGCTCTTTATCAGCAGCCAGCTGATAAAATATGGACGTGATCCCGATACGCCGGTCGCCCTGGTAAGATGGGGAACAACACCAAGGCAGGAAGTCCTTGTTGGGACATTACAGGATATAGTAGACAAAGTAAAAGCCAGCTCATTTAAACCTCCGGCTGTGATTGTTGTAGGTGAGGTCGTAAATCTACGTAATGAGCTGAAATGGCTGGAAAACAAGCCATTGTGGGGTAAAAGAATAGTAGTCACCAGGTCCCGTGCTCAAGCTAGCAAGCTGGTGGAAAAAATCGAAGATCTTGGCGGCACAGCGATTGAATTTCCCACTATCGAAATAAAAAAGGAGAAGGACCTGGGTCCGCTTCATAAAGCCCTACTCGGGATAAAACACTATAATTGGATAGTATTCACCAGCGTCAACGGTGTCGATATTTTCTTTGAAGAGCTGCTGTCTATGGGCCACGATATACGGGATTTGAAAGACATTGAATTATGCGCCATCGGTCCGGCTACCGGCAAGCGGCTTGCCGAAAAGGGTCTGCGGGCAAACCTCATTCCTGAAGAATATAGAGCTGAGGGAATACTCAAGGAATTAAGGAACCTGGTGAAACCCGGCGAATGGATTTTACTGCCCCGTGCCCGGGGCGCTCGAGCTGTTCTGCCGGAAACATTGAAGCAGTGGGGAGCCCATGTCAATGAGGTTCATCTATATGAAGCCGTACCGGTCGTAAAAATCAGCCAGGAAACCTTAAACCAGATCTTGGACGGTCAGGTTGATTATCTGACCTTCACCAGTTCTTCTACGGTTCAAAACTTCGTCATGCAGATTGGCAAGGAGCAGATCGAGGGACTGAAAAACAAAGTTACCGTGGCCTGCATAGGCCCGATTACGGCTGACACAGCCAGGGCAGCCGGCTTTTCAGTAGGCGTATCAGCCAGGATTTATACTATCGATGGTCTTTTAGAGGTCATTTTGGAGGATATAAGCAAGCGTAGCTAATCGAATAGAATGGAGGGCTAAACATGTCTTTCCCACTGAACCGGATGAGAAGACTGAGAGGCAGTGAGACACTGCGGAGCATGGTGAGGGAAACACGTCTGGATACCAAGGACTTGATCTATCCTCTTTTTGTGATTTATGGTCAGGACAAACTTTTACCCATAAATTCTATGCCAGGCATATGCCAGTACTCGGTAGATCGCCTGGCGGATGAGATCCGCGATATTGAATCGCTGGGAATTCCTGCAGTGCTGCTGTTTGGACTGCCGGAGAACAAAGACGCGATTGGGAGTTCAGCCTGGGATGACAATGGAGTGGTTCAAAACGCAATAAAAGCCATCAAAGATCAGGCCCCCAACATGGTGGTCATCACAGATGTTTGCATGTGTGAATACACCGATCACGGACATTGCGGAATGCTTGAAGAAAATGGCTATGTCAACAATGACGCCACCCTGGAGTTGCTCTCCCGGGAAGCTCTTTCCCATGCCCGGGCTGGCTGCGATATAGTTGCTCCATCGGATATGATGGATGGAAGGGTAGCACATATTCGTCAGACACTTGATGAAAACGGTTTTATCAATATGCCGATAATGTCTTATGCCGCCAAGTACGCTTCAGCCTTTTATGGCCCTTTCCGTGAAGCAGCTGACTCGGCTCCTCAATTTGGAGACCGCAAACAATACCAGATGGACCCTGCAAATATACGCGAAGCATTGCGGGAAGTACACATGGACATTGAAGAGGGCGCTGATATCGTCATGGTGAAGCCGGCACTGCCTTATCTCGATGTGATAAGGGCAGTTAAGGACAACTTTGATATTCCGCTGGCTGCCTATAATGTTAGTGGGGAGTATTCAATGATTAAAGCTGCTGCTGCATGCGGCTGGCTGGACGAGGGACGGGTTATGATGGAAAGTCTGACCTCTATTAAGAGAGCTGGTGCCGACATCATAATCACCTATTTTGCTAAGGATCTGGCCCTGCTCTTAAACGGATGATACCTAAAGATTAATATTGATAAGGAGATCACGATGCATTTATCCTGGAATGTGACCAATCAATGCAATATGCTCTGTGAACACTGCTATCGCGATGCTGGGAGCAGATTGGATGATGAACTGAATACCGAAGAGGGAAAGAAGCTGATTAGGGAAATCAAAGCCGCGGGATTCCAAATGATGATTTTTTCAGGTGGTGAACCGCTAATGCGGCCCGACCTGTTTGAACTTGGAGCTTATGCTAAAGAGCAGGGCTTGAGGCCGGTATTAGGTACTAACGGCACTCTTATCGACCGGGCTATGGCTGAAGGTTTGAAAAAGGCCGGTTTTCTTGCTGCAGGAATAAGCATTGACAGTCTTGATGCTCAGAAAAATGACGGTTTTCGCAAACTGGAAAACGCTTTGAAGCTCACACTGCAGGGTATAGAAAACTTGAAAGCAGTCGGTATGTCCTTCCAGATACACACCACGGTTATGGACTGGAATGTTGGGGAACTGGAGGATATTGTTGATTTTGCAGTAGATATAGGAGCTCGTGCTTACCATGTTTTCTTCCTGGTTCCAACCGGCCGGGGTGCGAATATTGAGGAAGAAGCCCTCCGGGCAGCCGAATATGAGAGAACCCTGGCCCGCTTGATGGAAAAGCAGAAGCGGGTCTCAATAGAGATCAAACCCACCTGTGCTCCTCAGTTCATGCGTATCGCGGACAAGAAGGGACTGGACTTGCGCTTTTCCAAGGGCTGCCTGGCCGGAGTCAGCTATTGTATCATCAGCCCGCGTGGATTCGTGCAGCCCTGTGCTTACCTGGATATGCCACTTGGGAATGTTCGGGAGACGCCTTTTGATGAAATCTGGAGGGATAATCCGATACTTAAAGAGCTGCGGACCCTGGAATACAAGGGGAAATGCGGAATTTGTGAATACCGCGATAAATGCGGAGGATGCAGAGCCAGGGCTTATTATTACAGCGGCGGCGATTATATGGCTGAAGATGGCGGGTGTTTATATCGGCCCGCGGAGGCCAGAAAAAATGAATAGCCTGGATAGAATTGACGTTGAATTGTTAAATATGATTCAAGACCAGTTCCCCTTGACGATCCGGCCTTATAGGACGATTGCTGAGCAGTTGGATGTTTCCGAGCCGGAAATAATCGATCGAATCGTCCGATTGAAAAAGGCCGGTCTGATCAGGCGCATCGGAGCCGTGTTCGATTCGAGGCATATGGGATACTTTTCGACTCTGTGCGCTTGCTCGGTGCCTGATGAACAGATAGAAAGGGTTGCCCGGATCATAAATCAAGTACCGGGTGTAACCCATAATTACCTCAGAGATGATTATTTAAACATCTGGTTTACGCTCACAGTGCCCAGCCGTGAAGAGGCCAGTCTTATACTAAGAAAACTGGAGGCGGACACTGGAACTCAAATAAAAACCATGCCTGCTAAAAAGCTTTATAAGATAAAAGTTTCCTTTGAAATGAGTGAAGGCGATGTACTATGATGATGTAGATAAGGGCATCATTATGATGCTTCAAGGTGATATACTTGTTGACCCGGAGCCATATAGAGCTCTGGCCGAGAGCTTAAAGCTAAGCCAGGAGCAACTCTTAAGCCGCATCCAGGATATGAAGGAAAGCGGTAAAATTAGGCGTCTGGGAGCGGTGCTCCGCCACCGGAAAAGTGGATATTTGTTTAATGCCATGGTAGTGTTTAAGGTTTCGGAAGATAAGGCAGATCAAGCTGGACAGGTACTGGCGGCCTGCCCGCAGGTTACCCACTGTTACCTGCGAGAAGTCCCGGAAGATTTTGATTATAACCTGTTTGCTATGATCCACCTCAGAGGAGAAGGCGAGCTGCTTCCACTGCTTCGGGACCTGCTTGATAAGAGCGGGTTGGATGACTACCGGGTGATAAAAAGCATTAAGGAATTTAAGAAAGTCAGCATGGAATATATTCAGCCGTAGAGTATCACACCCGGCACATGATAGGGGGAAAAATGCTTGAAAAATGATAAGTCTGTTGATCTATATAAAGCGACAAAAGCGCTGATCCCCGGAGGAGTAAACAGTCCGGTGCGCGCTTTTAAAGCCGTGGGCATGAATCCTCTGTTCATTAAGGAAGCTCACGGCTGCAGGGTCATAGATGTTGATGACAATGAATATATTGATTACATCGGATCATGGGGCCCGCTTATCATGGGCCACAGCCATCCGGAAATCGTTGAAGCCATTAAGGAAGCGGCCGGGCGGGGCACCAGTTACGGGGCGCCTTGCCCTGCAGAGTTGGAAATGGCCAGCCTGATTTGCGGCGCTTTTCCTTCGATAGACAAGGTCCGTCTGGTTAATTCAGGCACCGAGGCGACCATGAGTGCCGTTCGTTTAGCCAGGGCTTATACTGGGCGCTCCCGAATAGTAAAATTTGAAGGTTGCTATCATGGCCACGGGGACAGCTTTCTAATTAAGGCAGGATCAGGTCTGCTGACGGCCGGAGTCCCAAGCAGTCCGGGAGTTCCGCCGGCTCTTGCCGAGTTGACCCTGGTAGCAGAGTACAATAATCTCGATTCAGTTAACCGTATATTTGAGCAATATGGTCAAGATATAGCCGCATTAATAGTTGAACCAGTTGCCGGGAATATGGGCCTCATACTGCCCGATAAAGAATTTTTGCAGGGCTTAAGGGAAATTACTGCATCTTACGGAAGCCTGCTTATTTTTGATGAAGTCATAACCGGATTCCGCTTATGTTTTGGGGGCTTCCAAAACATTTTGGGCATAGAACCGGACTTAACCACGCTAGGCAAGATAATTGGGGGAGGTATGCCAGTCGGCGCCTATGGCGGCCGCCGGGAGATAATGGAGCGGGTCGCACCTGAAGGAGACGTATATCAGGCTGGTACCCTATCCGGCAATCCTTTAGCTCTGGCTGCAGGACTGGCTACCCTTAACATGCTGAAAGATGAAGATTGGTATGACCGCCTGGAAGTATTGGGCCATTTGTTGACCAGCAAAATAAAGACAGTAATGGAAGACAGGGGCCTGTTTTTCACCTTAAATCGCCTGGGATCCATGTTTTCAATTTTCTTCACAGAAAAGGAAGTAAACTCCTATGCCGATGTAACTACTTGTAATACTGAAACCTATGCGAAGTTCTTTGGTGCCCTGCTGGAAGCGGGAGTATATCTGCCGCCGTCCCAATTTGAAGTAAGCTTCATATCGTGCGCACATGAAATAGATGACATTGAAAACACAGTTAAAGCAGTCGATACAGCCCTTGCCAGCCTAAGCTAAGGGGGTAAGACGCGTTGGTTAACTCAACCAATCAGTGGGAATCATTTGTGAAAAAATTTCATACGTTAAGCGGGCTTGACCTCGTTGCATATAAGCGACCGCAGATGGAAAGAAGAATTAATAGTTTTATGCGCTCGGTAAACTCACCAGCATATGGCAATTTTTTGGAATTGCTGGCAAATGACCGGGATATATACCGCCGCTTCATCGATCACCTGACCATAAATGTATCAGAGTTCTTTCGCAACTACCAGCAGTGGGAGGTCTTGCAAAAGGAAATTTTGCCCAATATGCCTTCCGATCGGAATACTTTTAAAATTTGGAGTGCCGGTTGTTCGACCGGGGAGGAAGCATATTCACTGGCTATAATGTGCAGGGAATTGGGGATACGCCTTCATGACCGAATTCTGGCGACCGATATAGATCAGGATGTCCTTGAGAAGGGGCGGCAGGGAATCTATAACGGTAAAGCGGTAGAAGGGATTCCCGCGATATGGCGAGATAAGCATGTAAAGTACGAGAACGATCAATTTCGTGTCAATGAAGAGATTCGCAGGATGGTTCGCTTCGAGCGTCATGATCTGCTTCGGGATCGCTTTAGTCCAGACCAGGATCTGATTCTTTGCCGCAATGTGGTTATTTACTTTACGGAAGAAACCAAGCAGGCTCTCTATAAGAAGTTTGCAAGTGCATTAAAACCGGGGGGAGTGCTGTTTATAGGCAGCACTGAACAAATATTCCAGGCCCGCGAACTGGGCCTGAAAACAATTGCCACTTTTTTTTACCAAAAGGATATAGGGATGAAAAACTAATTGTTTTAGGATGCTAAAAAAGCAGGAAATCTTACTTTGATATCGAACCATATTTAGTGATGTGCATTTTTTGACAAATGATCCGCATTGTTTTTCAATATGACGGTAAAATTGCCGTAGGCAAAGCATATACAATCTTTCATGGGGGTGGTTATTAACAACTATAGTTACCACGAGTAACATAATTATTTCCCAAATTCAGCTAGTTGAAAAGGAGGAATGAACTTGAAGGTTGTAGTGTGTGTTAAGCAGACATTTGACACCGAGGCAAAAATTGAGTTAAAAGACGGCAAGATCGCGGATGCAGGGATTAACTTGATCATTAATCCGTATGACGAGGTAGCTGTAGAGGGAGCCATTCAGCTGAAAGAAAAAGGCGTGGCTACTGAGGTAGTCGTTGTTTCAGCCGGTTCTGACAAAGCTATGGACGCAATCCGTACTGCTCTGGCCATGGGCGCCGACCGGGGCATTCTGGTTACTCAGGATTCCAGCGCTGATGAGTATGCCAGGGCAGTTGCATTAGCAACTGCAATTAAAGCAGAAAACCCTGACATAGTTCTTGCAGGCCATGTTGCTGCCGATGATGGATCCTCCCAGGTCCCCACCCGTATTGCAGAGATTCTTGGTTTGCCGCATGTAAACGTTATCACAGCTGTTGAGATCGCTGGCGGAAAAGCAACCTGCACCAGTGAAGCTGATGGCGGAACCCAGGTAACTGAAGTAGCTGTTCCTGCTGTTATTTCCAGCCAGGTCAGCTGGAATGAGCCCCGTTATCCGTCTATGAAGGGCATCATGCAGGCCAAGAAGAAACCGGTAGCCACTGTTGCTGCAGCTGCTGCTGACAACAAGACCACTATAGTTGAGTTTGCTTTACCACCCGCAAAGCAGGCCGGCATCAAGCTCGAAGACGAGCCCGAAGTATGCGCTGCCAAGCTGGCTGACTGGATGAAGAACACTGTTAAAGTTGAAGTAAAATAGCAACTTGAAATTGATTGATAAGGAGGGTAATTGATGGCAGGGACATGGATTTTCGTAGAGCAAAGAGATGCAAATGTTCGTAAAGTCACTTATGAAATGCTTTCAGAAGCAAAGAAATATGGCGACGAGGTTAGCGCAGTAGTATTTGGCAAGGGCGTAGAGGCTCTGGCACCTCAGTTTGCCAAGTTTGGAGCAGAAAAAGTCTATGTGGTTGAAGACGATGTGTTTGCCAACTACAATACCGGCGCTTTTGTTGCCCAGATGGCTGCCATGATCAACGAGTATAAGCCCAATGCAGTTCTGTTTGCCCACAGCTTCAATGGCAGAGATTTCGCTTCCAGACTGGCTCAGAAACTCGACGCCGGCCTGGCAACTGATGCTATTAAAGCTGAAATCAGTGCAGGCAAAGGCGTATTCACCAGGGCTATTTATGCTGGTAAAGCATTGGCCAAGGTTGAAGTTACCACCAGCCCCATCTTAGCTACCATTCGTCCTGGCGTATTTGAGGTAGCCGAAGGTGCTGCCGCCGGCGCAGTAGTAAAACCGGCAATAGCCGCCAACGCTGGCGATGTATACCAGACTGTTAAAGACTTTATCCCCACCGTGTCAGCTCGTCCGGAACTGAACGAAGCTGCTGTGGTTGTATCCGGTGGACGCGGCTGCAAAGGCCCCGAAGGCATCAAGCTGGTAGAAGATCTGGCTGACATGCTGGGCGCTGCAGTTGGCGGATCCCGTGCAGCTATCGACTCTGGCTGGCTGGGCCATGAACTCCAGGTAGGCCAGACTGGTAAGGTTGTCAACCCCAACCTCTATATCGCGGCTGGTATTTCCGGAGCCATCCAGCATCTGGCTGGTATGTCTTCCTCCAAGTATATTGCCGCCATCAATACCGATACTGAAGCTCCGATATTCAATATATCTGACTTTGGCGTGGTAGCTGACCTGTTTAAGGTTATTCCGACCCTGATGTCTTCACTTAAGTAATAGTCGCAACAGGGTTTTTCCGGAGAGGATTATTAACTGCTGGATATATGATTAATCGTATATCCAGCATTTACTCCGGTTTTGTTTGAGGAGGGAATTATGTAATGATATTCGGTTTTGAACCATTAGAAGGTGGTTACGAGGTACCGATGCGCGTTGTCGGGGCCAACGTTCCCTACGAATGGCTGATCTATCTTTTTATGTTCATACCAATAACTATTTTCCTGTATGGATTCTGGAAAAAAGTTGAAGTATGGATGCTGGCCAAAGGGGAGATTCATCGTAACGACCAGGTGGGCGCAAGAATATGGTCCTGGATCTTGTTCTCTTTTGCTCAGGCTCGGGTTATCAGAAAACCTCTGGCTGGGTGGATGCATGCCTTCCTGTTTTGGGGATTCCTGGTACTGGCCATTGCTGCTGGAGTTGATGCAGCACATTTTTGGATCCACTGGCCTCCAATTGAAGGAACAGCTTATATCGGATTCTCCTTTGTAGTTGATTTACTCGGTTTTCTGGCTCTTATCGGAATCATCTTCCTGGCCTTTATCAGGTATCTGCAGAAACCGGATCGTCTAAATGACACTAATTCTGCTGATGGATGGGTGATTCTTTTAATTTTTGTAATTCTTCTGACCGGATACTTCATTGAAGGTATTAGAATTGCAGCCCAGATTAAGCTGGCTACAACTATGGAAGCTATCAACTACGAAAGATACGCTTCACCGTTTGGGTGGATTTTTGCCCAGATGTTTATAAGTTCAGATTTAGACGGCCTATTGATGTGGCACAGGATACTCTGGTGGTTCCACATGACCATCGCATTTATCTTTGTCGCAATAGTGCCCTTTACCAAGCTATGGCATATTATGGCCAGCATGTTCAACTATGCGTTCCGTGATCTTGAACCATCGGCATGCCGTATGGTTGAGAACATCGAAGAAGCTACATCTTTTGGTGTAGAAAAAATCGAAGAGTTTGGTTGGAAAGATCTTCTGGACCTTGATGCCTGCATCCGCTGCGGTCGCTGCCAGGAGAACTGCCCAGCTTACAACACCGGAAAACATCTGAACCCGAAAATTACACTAATCCAGAATATGAAAAAACACCTGGATGCCAAGGCCCCTTATCTGCTGGAAGCTAAGGCTCATGGGATATCTGAAGATGCTGAAGAGATGGCCATGACAGTTGAAGGCGCCGAGGAAATGAATCCCATGGAAGCCAGTCTCCTCTATGACGTGGTTACCACCGATGTTATTTGGGACTGCACGAACTGCCGGGCATGTATGGAGCATTGTCCGATGTTTATCGAGCATATACCCAAGATCATTGAAATGCGCCGCAACCTGGTTATGTGGCAGGGTGATATGCCCGCTGAAGCTCAGATGGCGTTTACCAACATGGAGCGTAACTACAATCCCTGGGGTGTTGGCTGGGCCAACCGCGCCGGATGGCTTGAAGAGAGAGGCGTTCGCGATATGGTCAACCTGCTGGGAGAAGATGGCGGCGAGTTCGAATATCTGCTCTATGCCGGTTGTGCAGTATCTTTCGACGATCGTTACAAGAGAGTCGGGGAAGCTCTGGTTCGCTTACTGAACAAAGCCGGGATAAGCTTCGGCTACCTGGGTACAGAAGAGTTCTGCTGCGGCGACTCGGCCCGCAGATTGGGCAACGAGTATCTGTATCAGACACTGGTTAACCAGAACCTTGAATCATTCAACAATTACGGCGTTAAGAAGATCATTGTTGTCTGCCCGCACGGCTACAATGCTCTGAAGAACGAATATCCGCAGATGGGCGGTAACTATGAAGTGTATCATTATACTGAAATTCTGGCCAAACTGGTGGCAGAGGGCAAGCTGAAAGCCAGTAAGTCACTCGGTGCCAAGATTACGTATCATGATTCCTGCTTCCTGGGCCGCCACAACAATATTTATGATGATCCCAGATCAGTATTGAAGGCTTGTGGCACTTCCCTGGTAGAGATCGAAAACGGTAAACAATTCGGCTTCTGCTGCGGCGCCGGCGGTGGACGCATGTGGATGGAAGAACATGCGGTCGAAGGCTACAAACGCATCAATGATACCAGAACCGATCAGCTTCTGGTTCCTGATCCAGAGATGATAATTACGAACTGCCCGTTCTGCCTGACTATGATTTCAGATGGAGTAAAAGGTGCAGAAAAAGAAGAACAGACAAAGGTATTCGATGTGGCCGAGGTTCTATGGAAAGCCGTTGAATAACAGCTTAAGAGAAAGGAGTCCCGAAAGGGGCTCCTTTTTTTACGCAAGAGGCCGACTTGCTTAATAACACGATTGAGGGTTTAGTGGGCCTGGACATAACCATGGCTTATAGAAGTTCGCAATAACATTGTAAATGATGGGCCTTTCCATGTTAAAATACAGGAGAGCCTTTCTTCTGTATCTTTTACTGTCCAACTTTGAAATCAACAAAGGAAAGAGGTTTGATGATGTGAGGATTGCAGTATATCCGGGCAGTTTTGATCCCATAACCAATGGGCATATAGACATTCTAGAGAAGACCAGTAAGTTGTTCGACCGTATAGTTGTTGCAGTAGTCCATAATGTCAGCAAGAAAGCTCTATTCACTCCTGAAGAAAGAGAAAAACTGATAAAGGCCAGTACTTCTAACATAAATAATATTGATGTGGAGAGCTTTTCCGGCTTGCTGGCTGATTATGTGCGTGAGAAGGAAGCCTGTGCCATAATCAGGGGCTTGAGGACCGTATCTGATTTTGAGTATGAAATGAGTATGGCGATGATAAACAAAAAGCTGATACCAGCCGTTGACACTATTTTTGTTATGGCAGACAGTTGCTATATTTTTGTGAGTTCCAGTATTGTAAAAGAAGCTGCACTTCTGGGCGGAGACGTCAGTGAACTGGTGCCAGAAGTAGTGAATGAACACCTGGTCAAAAAAATAGGCAAAGGCCATTTCGATTGAAGCCTGGCTGGATACCCTTTTACGTGAACGAGGGGACACCTATCAAGGATAGCAATGAAAAAGCAGATATGATAGTTAGTTGTGTAGTATATCAAAGAATTGTGATGGATAACTGACCGGTGGGGTATCGGATTCAAATAATCGATCTCATACAGAGTCCGGATCAGATATTTGATCTTCTGAAGGTGAGTCTATCAGGCGTTTGGGTTGATAACGGAAGTCTAAAGGGCACTGTCAAGGAGGTAAAAATACCCTGGAAAAAAATTATTAAAAGCCCGTCAACTATCATTATTCGATCAGCTTCAAGCCAGACAGGCAGCGAAAAGCCATGCCGCGGTAGTATTGAATGCCCAGACGCCCAGATTCAAGGGTATCTTGACTAATGTCTCCCATAATTCTTGCTGGATTACCCATGACCAGCTTTCTGCTGGAGATATTTTGACGCGGGGGCAGTAGGCATCCGGCAGCTATCACAGACTCGGCTCCGATCTCACACCCTACCGATACAATAGCTCCCATGCCCACCAGTGAACCATGCCTGATCAAACAGGGGCCGTGCAGTATTGCACCATGTCCAACCAGTACACTATCTTCAAGTATAGCAATTGCGCCAGGATCGCAGTGAATTATGCAGTTGTCCTGAATGTTGCTTCCCCTGCCGACTACGATTTTCCCGAAATCTCCCCGCAGCACGGCGCCCGGACCTATAAAGCAATTCTCACCCAATTCCACATCGCCAATGATCACCGCCTGCGGATGGACGAAGGTATCTGGTGCGATCAAAGGCCGCTTGCCTTCAAACTCGTAAATGGGCATATTATGACCTCCTTGAAAAGCTACAGGATTAGTTTACTAAAAACAGCACTCTAAATTCTACATTGATTTTGGTTTTTATGATTAGTGTGGTTATAATTATTTAACGAGGCGAAACGATGCACCCTTTGGGCACTAGGATTTTCATTGACTTCGCTCAGCAAATAAAGATGTATCCCGCTTCTTAGAAGCCAGGGTCCTATAAAAAACAGGCGGCGGTTTCTGATCCTTCGCCTTGTTGCAGCAGAGTGGGGACACTGCTCGGTCTACCTGTGCTGAAAAATCCTTTGGAAAGGAACCTTAAGGACATGATAACCGAAGACAGGATCTTAAAAATCATTGATAAGAACAAGCAGGTGCGTATCAGTATTGCATCTACTACAGGCGTGGTGGAGGAAGCGCATAAAAGGCATAGAACTTCTGCTACCGCGTCAGCAGCGCTTGGTAGGGTATTGACTGCGGCATTGATTATGGGAAGCGATTATTTGAAAGCTGAGCGGGACGTTCTGACGATAAAGGTAGACGGCGATGGGATATGCGGCCATATAATAGCGACCGTCAACAGTCTGGGGCAGGTTCGAGGTCTCATTTCAAATCCGCAAGCCGATCTTCCGTCGAAATATCCTGGCAAGCTGGCTGTTGGTGATTTGGTAGGGAAAAATGGATTTCTGGAAGTTATCAAGGATTTGGGCCTCAAGCAGCCTTTTACAGGCCGTACTGATCTGATCAGCGGTGAGATCGCAGAGGACTTGAGCCATTATTTATTAGTGTCAGAACAGATTCCTTCGCTGGTCTCCCTTGGCGTATTGGTGGCTCCAGACCTGAGTATTCAGGCTGCAGGTGGTCTTATAATACAGGCCTTGCCGGGTTCGGATGACGAGTTATTGGAGAGAATTGAAAATAATGTTGTGAACATGGGATCGATCAGCCATTTGATTGGTGAGGCGAATTCTTTAAAGGAGCTGTTAGATAAAGTTCTTCAAGGGGTAGAATATGAAATAGTAGGCGATGTACCGGTAGAATTTCACTGCACATGCTCCTCTGAAAGACTGGCCGCTATTCTGGCTGGGTTGAGCGAAGAAGATATAGTTGATTTATGTCATCAAGGTGATGAGATCGAAATATGCTGCAATTTCTGCAATGAGGCTTATCGTTATCAGGTTGGTGAAATCCTGGAACTAAAACGGCAAAAAGCCTCAGGCTAAACCTGAGGCTCGTAGACTTACCGTCATCGCTGAAGTGAGTTTTAAGCATCGGAAGAAACTGCCAGGCAGTAGCAGTCTAAATATACCGCTGCAACGAGGTGGATGATTAGAACCCGCCGCCGGCTTTTTAATAGAATCCCGACCGCTAAAGAGGCGGGAATTATCAATACACCTCGTTATAAAGCTCGCTGTACTTTGCCGGAACGCAGGCAGCGGGTACATACGTACATTTTTTGAGGACTGCCGTTAACAAGTACTCTAACCCGCTGAACATTTGGCTTCCATTCCCGATTCGTCCTAATATGAGAATGGCTATACTTTTTGCCGAATGTGACGCTCTTATCGCAAACTTCACACTTTGCCACTTAATTGCCCCCTCTCGATTTGACACCTTAACATTATACCAGAGGGTCATGGAGAGGGCAAGAAGAAGGAATCGAGTTTTAGCTGTAGAATATGATATATACTGATGAGGAGGGAGTCCTATGTTTAATATCAAAACCACTGAATTGGGAAATATCGAAGTGTCTCGCGAGGTCGTAGAAACGCTAGCCGGGCTGGCGGCAGTAGATTGCTATGGACTGGTAGGAATGGTGCCCCAGGATATTCAGTCGGGAATCAGCAGTATACTGGGTATCGAATCGATTCGTAAAGGTGTTACGGTCAAATCTTCAGAAAAGGGACTCGTGATAGATGTTTTCGTAATTGTGGGCTATGGGATAAAAATTCTTGAGGTGGCCCACAGCGTAATGCAAAAAGTGGCTTACATGCTCGAAGATAAAGCAGGCTTACCCGTAGCAGCGGTAAACGTAAACGTTAAAGGAGTAAAAGTACTAGGATAAGGATCGGGGAGGATATTCAATTTGAGCCTGGTTAGTATTTCTGGCAAAGAATTAGTTAGAAGTGTTAAAGCAGGTTGTATTAAACTTGAGCACAATCGTGATCGAGTTGACCTGCTCAATGTTTTTCCGGTGCCTGACGGCGATACCGGAACCAATATGTATTTAACACTGCTTTCTGCAGTAAAAGAGGGCGAAAAAGCGGCATCCCTTCCTCTGGGAAAAGTAGCGAAAGCTATTTCCATGGGTTCTCTTATGGGTGCCAGGGGCAATTCCGGGGTTATCCTATCACAGGTGTTCAGGGGATTTGCCAAGACTTTAGAGTCAAAGACCGAAGCTGTAGCCAGCGATCTGGCATTAGCCTTGAAAGCTGGATCCGACACTGCTTATGAGGCGGTTATGAAGCCGGTAGAAGGTACTATCCTTACTGTCGTACGAGAAGCAGCCAGAGCCGCTGAGGCTAAAGCGAGGCAGAGCGATGATATTATTGCCGTGCTTCTAGAAGCTGTTAAAGTGGGGCAGGCAACGTTGGAGAAAACACCTACGATGATGCCGCTGCTTAAAGAAGCAGGCGTAGTAGATGCAGGCGGGCAGGGTCTCATTTTCTTCCTGGAGGGAATGCTTGAAGGACTGGCTCAGGAAAAGGAGCTCTCTCTGGACTTGTACCGGCAGGAAACAGCTGACAGGTCAGCGGGATCTTACCGCGGTGAAATCGACTTGGAATACCAGTACTGCACTGAACTTCTCATAAAAGGCAGTGATCTGGACGGCAGCGATATTCGTGATCACTTGTCACCGTTGGGTGATTCCCTGCTGGTGGTTGGTGAAGATGATCTAATCAAAATTCATATTCACAGCAACCATCCCGGAAAAGTGTTAGAAAGCTGCTTACAGTGGGGAGATCTCAGTGATATAAAAATCAACAATATGCTGGAAGAAGCGCATGTTCACTTGGAGAATATGGCCTTTAGCGGCGTTCAGTCACAGGTCGACAGTAAAAAAATTGGCGTTGTAGCGGTTGCTTCGGGAGACGGAATCATTCGCATATTTGAGAGCCTGGGGGTAGATCAGATCGTAAGCGGAGGTCAGACCATGAATCCCAGTACCGAGGATCTCATCAAGGCCTGTGATAATGTTGGTGCCCAAAGCGTAATAATACTTCCCAACAACAGCAATATCATTCTAGCTGCCCAGCAGGCCAAAGACCTGTCTGATAAGAAGGTGGAGATTATTCCTACCCGTTCGGTGGTTCAGGGAATAAGCGCTATGGTTGCTTTTGACAGTGAAGGCGATTTAGGATCGATAAAATCAGCTATGGAGGATACCGCTGACAATGTTAAATACGCTGAGATAACCCATGCCGTCAGAGATTCCCAGATGAACGGTTTTGATATCCATGAGGGCAGCATTTTAGGAATCGTAGGCGATGAGATTTCAGCTGTCGGGAACGATATGGATGAGCTGATAACTCAAGTCATGGCCAAAATGATATCTCAAGACAATGAACTTATTACTATATTTTATGGGCTGGACGTAAGCCAGGAATCTGCTCAGCATACTGCCGATCTGATTGCCGCCAGTTATCCCGACTGTGAAGTTGAAAATCATTATGGTGGGCAGCCGCATTATAGTTATTTTATATCTGTTGAGTAGGCCGTAAAAGACATGTCATGATAGAGGCTTTTTAGCCTCTTATTTTTTGGAGGAAAGCTGTATGATGGACAGCTTGTTTCAAGAAGTTCAATTCCTCAAAGGGGTCGGACCTAAGCGAAGCCATATACTGGCTCGACTCGGCATAGCCACTATATTTGACCTTTTCTGGCACATACCACGTGATTATTTTGACCAGACTCAAGTGAAGGCAATAGCTCAATTGGACATAGGTCAAAAGACAAACATCGTCGGTGAGGTAGCTGCGGTCGAAAAACGCTCTACCCGCAGCGGGCGGGGACTTTTCAGAGCTCTGATTCGGGACCCGAGCGGGATGATTGCAGCGATATGGTTCAACCAGGCTTTCTTGGCCCGGACTATCAAACCGGGAATGCGTATATTTCTTAGCGGGAAATTAGGAGACTATGCCGGCCGCCGTGAGTTTCAGGTCAGTGAGTACGAAATTTTTGAAGAAGACAGCCCATCCATGCGCATTCTTCCTATCTATCCTCTCAGCGAAGGATTGAGCCAGAAGTCGATGAGGGGCATAATGAGCAATGCATTACAGCTTGCACTTAATGAATATCCCGAGATAATAAGTAATGATATGCGGATTGAATACGAATTATGCGATATCGGTTTCGCTTTTTTTAATATACACTTCCCCGCTGATCTGGAGGCATTTGCCAGAGCCAGGAGGAGGCTGGCCTTTGAAGAGCTCTTCCTATTCCACAATCACTTATGGACCCAGCGTCAGGATGCAAACAAACTCGGAACCAGCCATAAAAAGCGGGGAAAGATGGTCAAGCTGGTCAGCGAACACCTTCCCTTTGCATTAACCGGAGCCCAGGAGCGGGTTTTGAAGCAGATATATGCGGATATGGAATCTCCTTACCCGATGAACCGTCTTTTGCAGGGAGACGTCGGATCAGGTAAGACAGTAGTGGCTGCTCTGGCTATGACCAGGGCGGTGGACAACGAATCGCAGTCGGTCATAATGGCGCCTACTGAGATACTTGCCCAGCAGCATTACCAAGCCCTGCTTCGCTTTCTGGCTCCTGCTGGAATCAGCGTGGCCTGTTTAACCGGATCTGCTTCTACAAAAGATCGGAGAGAAATTCTGAATAGACTGGCTGCAGGGAATTATAAAGTCCTGGTTGGAACCCATGCGCTTCTACAAGAGGATATTACTTTCAAAAAACTCGGGCTTGTGGTTATTGACGAGCAGCACCGTTTCGGGGTAAAGCAACGGGCTCGCCTGGGCAGCAAAGGGGACAATCCAGATCTATTAGTGATGACTGCTACACCAATACCCCGGACTCTTGCCTTGACCTTGTATGGAGACCTGGACCTGTCTGTTATTGACGCGATGCCTCCGGGGCGAAAGCCCGTAAAGACTAGACTGGTCAGCGAAGACAAAAGAAACGATGTATATAAATTTCTTCACCATAAGCTCAGTGGCGATGCTCAATGCCGGGCCTATATTGTCTGCCCGCTGGTCGAAGAGTCTGAAGCGCAAGATCTTCGTGCAGTAGAAACTCTTTTCGAAGAGCTACAGGTGGGCATTTTTCGCGATATGAACTTAGGTATGGTCCACGGCCGCATGAAATCAAGGGAAAAAGATGGGATGATGCAGGGCTTCAAACAGGGTGAAATTCGGGTATTGGTAGCCACCAGCGTTGTTGAGGTGGGTGTTGACGTGCCTCAAGCGACACTCATGGTCATAGAACACGCTGACCGATTTGGATTGTCGCAGTTGCACCAACTGCGAGGCAGGGTGGGAAGAGGAAAGAAGCAGTCCTTCTGTTTTCTGCTGGCTAATCCTAGGACTGAAGAAGCCTGGCTGCGCCTGAGAGCGATGGAGAAGATCACAGATGGATTTTTGCTTGCTCAGGAAGATATGAACATCAGGGGGCCCGGAGAGTTTTGGGGCTATAAGCAGCATGGATTGAACCAATTCAAGGTTGCCAATCTGCTTGGCGACCAGGAGCTTATTGAAAAAAGTTTGGATTTAGCGCGAAATCCAGATGCTCCCGGAGACAAGCTGGAATACTATTTTCAAAAAAAATTTTTGCAGGGCAAAGAAATTTCCATGAATTAGTTAGCTGAGAACAAAAAGGATAAGAATAAAGTGAATGATTTGCAAAAACTGTGACTGTCTATGACAGTCTTTTATATTTTAAAGGAGGTGAGATGGGTGAAGGAAAAAAGTACAGGTCAGAAAGAGCTTTTAAAGTATGAAGTAGGGCAGGAAATGGGTATTGTCAATAAGTCGAAAAAGCAAGAAAAAAAGAAAGATATTAAAAAGTAATGAAAATACTTCTAGCATATTCGCAAGCTCCAAGGAGAAAATATGACTACTTCAAAAAAAGGAGGTGAGCTAAATGGCAAGAAACAACAGACTGTTAGTTCCTCAAGCCCGCGCTGCTATGGATCAGTTCAAGATGGAGGCAGCTTCCGATGTTGGTGTCACCCTGAAACAGGGTTATAACGGAGACCTCACTTCTAAACAGGCTGGCAGTATTGGGGGTCAAATGGTTAAAAAGATGGTTATGTCTTATCAGCAGGGCAAGACCACGGTGTAATAATCTCTAATAACCATTTGACACTAAACAAGACAAGCGGATCGCATAATATCCGCTTGTTTTCACTTTTTAAGTTGCGTATAGTTCTAGTTGTTCCTGGGAAACGCTGGGGAATAAAGCAGTAGCAACGCCCATGGCGATGATACGTGAAGTGTTTTCAATTATATCGTCTATTTCCTTGGGAGTTACAGCTAGACTCCCTCCATAAAAAGACAAAATTTCTTTAATGGCATTATTTGATTTAATTTCATCAAAACTTGCACCAACATCCAGGCAAAATTTCCTCACTACTTGACTGGCTATTACGGCAGCATTTACTATGGTTGGGCAACCTATAGCTATTACTGGGACACCTAATTCTTGTTCTATTAAAGCATGCCGGGCATTGCCTATCCCTGATCCCGGTTGAATGCCGGTATCGGACATCTGAATACTGCTACCAATCCTATCTACATTTTGTGCAGCCAGTGCGTCTACTACCATTAACGCAGACGGTTTTACCTTCTCAACTACGCCCTTTATGACCTCGAAGGTTTCTAATCCAGTAATGCCCAGTACTCCTGGTGCGATGCCGCATGTTGGACGCATGCCCTCAACCAGAGCATCCGGTGCATATTGATGATAATGGCGTGTTATGGGGCTGTATTCAATGAATTTGGGGCCCAGAGAATCTGCGGTAGCACGCCAGTTGCCCAATCCTACTAAAAGCACTGTATCTCCGGGTTTGACCCGACCGTTAATGAGTGCCTGCAGGCTTTTTTCCATAACCGAAATTATTTCTTCTTTTACATACGGGTCATTGATTTTTAACGGTGGCGACTCTATAGTTATATAGGTTCCCATAGGTTTTCCGATTTGCTGTGCTCCTTGGGCTGACATGATCCGAATAGTTGTTACTTTACAGTGCTCGAGATTTTCTATCTTTTCTTCCACTCCTGATATTTCCTGTCCTGTAGTTCCACGAAGCAGATCTTTTGCTTCCACTGCCAGGTCCAGTTGCAGGTTGAATTCCCTTAATAGCTCCCTAATGGTAAGCACCTCCTTTTTTTTATTATTTTCCGCATGTAATAAATTATGCAGTTTGATGTAAATAAAATGGCGGCCATATGACCGCCATTTTTGGGGAGAGGAGAATTTTGTAAAGTTGTTGGGGAGGGTTTGTTTACCAGATTTTATCTGGTGATAATATCATTACCTGTATGCAAAAAATATATACAGTTATCTAGAAAAAAATTATGTTAAAATTAATAAAATTTTCTTGGGACTTAAAAGGGCAAGTTATAATAGACGGCGAACTTAGAAGGAGATGTAATTTGCGAGTTATATCTGGTAGGGCAAAAGGAAAAAGGCTGCAGGCTCCGCGTGGCAAGAATACGCGTCCGATTACTGATATGATTAAAGAGGCGCTTTTCAATGTTCTTGGGGCTGATATAGTGGATTCCGTCTTTTTAGATCTTTTTGCCGGAAGTGGCAGCGTGGGCATTGAGGCGTTGAGTCGCGGAGCCGAGAGGGTGCTCTTTGTCGATTCCAGTGCTGAGGCACTCAATACCATCAATAACAATTTGAATAATTGTGGCTTGAATGAAGCGGCAGAAGTATACCGAAATGATGTTTTCCGCGTACTGGCGATTTTAGAGAAGGGGCTCGTCAAGTTCGATTATATATATGTTGATCCTCCATTTGATCAGGAGCATCTTTTTAATAAGGTAATGGATCGCCTGGGAGCAGGCATTATTTTGCATCCAGAAGGGATCGTTATAATCAGGGCTCAGCGGAAAAAAAACATGCGCGAAAAATATAACGTGCTTTCCCGATTTAGGTTAAACCAGTATGGGGAGTCCGTTTTGCACTATTATTGTTTGGATAAGGAGGAGAAGGAAGAATGATGGAGATTTACCGGGTTCTTGATGAACTGGAATTAATTCTAAAAAGCAGTAAGAAAGTACCGTTGTCCAGTGGTAAAGTAATCGTCGAACCTCATCGGATTCTAGACCGCCTGGATAGGATCAGAGCTATTCTTCCGGAAGAGCTTGAAACGGCCAAACTGGTGATTACGGAAAAAGACAGGATTGTTCGAGAAGCCTGTGATGAAGCTGAGCAATTTGTGGAAATGTCCAAAGACAAAGTAGCCCGAATGGTTGACGAAAACGAGATAACCCAGCAAGCCATGCGGGTAGCGGAAGAAATCGTAGCCAAAGCTGAAGAAGTGGCTGTAGAAATAAGAAGAGACGCCAATGAATATGCGGAGGGTGTGCTGGCGCACATGGAAATCGTTTTGAGGCGAGGACTTGATGCTGTATCCAGCGGTCGGGAGGATATAAAACAGGCTCTTAAGACTGGAGATTTCTAAAATTTGCGATCAGACTGGCGCCCACCAGAACTAGAAGTAAGCCCAGTCCGCCGAAGAGGCAGAATAGGGATAGGCTCCAGGCGTCAAAGGAATATAGTGCTCTGCTTAAAACTGATGATGACACTACACAGGTCATCCTGGGAGCCAATAAGTTATAGGCCAGGATGGTAATAATTATAGATAGAACCATTTGTATTAGACGCATAGTAAGATAATAAGAAAAGCGAATCGGCAGTCCGGCAACCACACTCATAACCTGGGCAATTATACTGCATCCGCTGAAAGCCATTATGGCGCTTATTAGCAGCAACTTTGCCAGCGGGGATGTTTCAATCCCGGCAGCAGCACTGGTGCCCAGCGTTATCTCAAAGAAGCCGGTGGCTAAAGAATAGGCCATATGATAATCTATATGGAAAACCCCTGGCATCAGGCTGATAAATACAGCTGCACGGTCCATAACGCCGGTAAACGCTAACATTCTAGTCAAGATAGAAAAGAATACAACAAAACCACCGATAGCCAGAATATTAGTCAGGCTATTTTTTATTGCATCACCGAGAAGCTTGCCTGGCCCGGGGCTCTTAAAATTTCGCAACTCTGTCCAGGCTTGTTTGATTATGTTTTCAGAGGAATAATTATGCTCGACCATTGGGCCCCAAAAACGTGAGAACAGGCCTATCAATAGATTGGATAGATAATGTGAAAGGGCCAGTATGTATCCAAACAGTGGAGAGGAGAGCATGCCCACACCTACAGCCCCCACAATAAAGAGGGGGCTCGAGTTATTGGTGAAAGAAACCAGACGTTCAGCATCATTGGCGGTAAGCATTTTCTCTTCATAAAGACGGCGGGTCATGATAGCTCCCATGGGGAATCCACTGGTGAAACCCATAGCCACCACCAGCGAACTACACCCCGGCAGACGGAATAGTGGACGCATTATCGGCTCCAATAAAACACCCAGCAAAGCAACCAGCCCCGTGTTCACCATCAACTCGGCGGTGATAAAAAAAGGCAGGAGAGCAGGCAATAAAACCGAATACCACAGATTAATGCCCGCGAGTGCAGCATCGACCGTTTCGCGTGGATTTATTACCATGAAAAGGGTTAATATTAATACAACTGTAAGAAAAATTAAACGTACCGCAAATGCCATAAATAATATAATCCCTTATCTTTTTGGAATATATATGTTCAAGTGTGAGCTTTTTAGAAGAGATCTTTTTCAGCTAAAATCCTTTGGGGAGGTTATACCATGTCGGGGGAAAAACCCAAAATAGGTCTGGTTTTGGGTGCGGGAAGCGCACGGGGACTGGCTCACATTGGCGTGATCCAGGTTCTTGAAGAACATAATATCCCTTTTGATTTTATTATCGGCAGTAGTATGGGAGCAATGGTCGGTGCTATTTATTCGGCCGGGGCTGATATTAAAATGCTGGATAAAATGCTTGAGATAATGGATACCAGTATGTTCTTTGACTTCCGTGTGCCCCGTTTAGGATTTATTGAAGGAAAGAGGATAAAGTATTTTCTGGACTTGATGACTAAAAATAAGAGTTTTGAAGATTTAAATATTCCCTTGGTAGCAATTGCAACCGATTTAATTTCTGGAGAAAGTGTACTGCTGGATGAGGGTCTGGTAGCTGATGCAGTTCGTGCCAGTATCTCTATACCGGGCATATTTAAGCCGGTAAAGCGTGATGACATGATTTTAGTAGATGGAGCAGTAGCCAACCGCCTGCCCATAGAGGTAGCCCGTGACAAGGGAGCGCAAATAGTGATTGCTGTCGAAGTCAACTATACCCATAGCTGGGATTATACCATAAACAACGCCCTGGATGTGATATTGGCATCGCTGGATATCATGCAAAAGCCTCAGTTCGAGCTGATTTCCAAAAAAGCTGATATTTTGATCAAACCAGAAGTGGGTCATTTTTCACCCCGCGACTTTGATAAATCGCGTCAGCTCGTAGATCTGGGCAGGGCTGCAGCGGAAGCCAAAATTGAAGATATACAAAAAATGATTGAGCGTTTTTTATAGTGAAGTACTAAAGGAATACTTTCATATTTTATCGTCCAATATAACTGGAGGGGTTCTAAAGTCCATGCCTGCCTGGCGTGATTTATTATCTGGGTATAACAGACTATAAATATTACTGGCCTGCAGGTCCAAATTCAGCATCTCGGCCGCAGGGGTGGAGGTCCGAAGAATTGCGCTTATATCAGCTCCTCGATTTAGCAGCGGCAGACTGGATTTATTTTTGATTTCTTGAAGGATTTTCTGCCCTTTTGCCGAAAAACCTAAGATATGCAAATATGCGGGACCTGTCTGGTCAAACCGCCTTATTTGGTTCTTAGACAAGGGAAATATTGAGTAAAGCAAAATGCGGTTGATGCGGGCCAGACTATAGCGTTTAGACTTGATATAATGACGCATTTGGTCTAGAGTAGTGCATTTCATGGCCGCCTCTTTGATTCTGTTTTCCAGCCCTTCACTGACCTCATAGACTGATTCAAGATCAGTTCTAGTCATTTTGCGCAGGGCAAACAAGACGTGGCTTTCCAGTGCATCAGGTTCAACCGGTGCACGTCCTTGTCGTAATTCCCTGGCAAGAATTTCCCAGCTGAAGGCAGGAACAGCCGGCAGTATAGAAGATAGTTCTTTTCTGTCTATAATAGCCCGACGAATTGCGCTGGCGCTGGCATATGCGTTCAGCGCCAGGCTGTGAAAAGCAGATTCTTTCCGGGCAACGGTTATTGGGATTACTGGAAGATTCTCTTCCAGGATCACATGAAGGTACTCTAAAGCCAAAATGTTGTTTGGCCCCAGTAAGTGATTGCTGATTTGCGGGAAATTTTCTTTCAAAATGGTTTGCAGGGCGTTGGACCGAGCGGAGGGAAAACTGCAACCCGAGTCCAGGCGCTTTTTCAGTATTTCCCTGTAAGAGTCGGGTTCATCGGAAAGAATCTGGGCGACACATTTAAGAAATTCGATATTACCGCTTTCGCTGCCAAAGGCGAGATGAGAGATCACCCCGGTTCTAAACAAGGTCAGGAGAGCGCCGCGAGCGAAATAATAGGCGCTGCGGGCAGCAAAAATGAAAGGCAGTTCAATAACCAGGTCTGCCCCGCCTTTCAAAGCCATCTCCGTCCTGGCCCACTTGCTACACACTGCGGGTTCGCCTCTTTGGGTGAAAGAACCACTCATCACACATACGACAGCTGAGGGCTGAACCTTCTGAATGGCTTGTTCGATCAGATACTGGTGCCCGTTATGGAAGGGGTTGTATTCAGCTACTATTCCTAATACTGTCAAGGGCAGCTCTCCTTTTGGAAGGTGGTCGCCTACGATAAATTTACCACTATTTTAGCCCTTTGTGCTAAAATTAACAAAGGAATCTGAGCGTTTACACGGTTAGAAGATGCTTAAAAAATGAGGAGGTAGAGTAATGAGTTTGCTACAGGAGATTAGAGAGAAGGCAGCCCAGAAGACAAGAACCATAGTGCTGCCCGAGGGCACAGAAGAAAGAACCCTTAAAGCCATTAAAGGTATTGTTGACAGCAAGATCGCTGCACCGATTTTGTTAGGTGACGAAGGGCAGATTAAAGATCTGGCTGGCAAAGTCGGAGCAGACATCTCGGGAGCGGAAATTATCAATCCAGCTAAATCAGTGTACACTGACGATTTCGTACAGGCCTTCTATGAGATGCGTAAAGATAAAGGTGTTGATCTGGATAAGGCCAAAAAGACTATGCTGGATCCGCTTTTCTTTGCATCCATGATGGTCAAGCTGGGCAAGGCTGATGGAGAAGTTGCGGGTGCGGAAAATACTACTGGCAACGTTTTGCGTCCTGCCCTGCAGATAATAAAAACTGCTCCTGGAATCCCGGCAGTATCCGGAGCCTTTATCATGATAGTTCCCAACAGTGCTTTTGGCGATGCGGGAACATTTATCTTTGCTGACTGTGCAGTAACTATCGATCCTTCCGCTGAGCAGCTGGCCGCCTTCGCTGCAGCATCAGTAAACACCGCACAGAGTCTGGCCAACATAAAGGAACCCAAGGTTGGAATGCTGAGCTTCTCCACTAAGGGCAGCGCTGCAGATCCCAAGGTTGACAAAGTGGTAAATGCGGTAAACATCGCCAAAGAAAAATATCCTGATCTCCAGGTCGATGGTGAATTCCAGGCTGATGCCGCTATGGTCCCTGCTGTTGGGGCTTCCAAGGCACCAGGTAGCCTGATTGCCGGTGCTTGTAATGTATTGATATTCCCGGATATCAATGCTGGTAACATAGGTTACAAGCTGGTTCAGAGACTGGCTAAAGCAGAAGCCATTGGACCTATCCTGCAAGGATTGGACAAACCGGTTAATGATTTATCCAGAGGCTGCAGCGTAGAAGACATAATCAACGTAGTGGCTATGACAGCCGTTCGCGCGTAGGCAGAGGTATGGGGAGAGAGGCTAGGATTTCTTGTACCTTGAGATAAGTACAATTCTTTGAGGAGGTATGTATTGGATGAAGGTTCTGGTAGTCAATTGTGGTAGTTCATCAATCAAATATCAGGTCATGGATATGACTGACGAGTCAGTGCAGGCCGTAGGTTTGGTTGATCGCGTGGGTATTCCGGGGAGCACCCTGGAGCACAAACCCCTGGGCAAAGACAAAGTTGTTATTAAGAAGGACCTCCCCGATCACACAGCGGGGATGAAGCTGGTTCTGGAAGTTTTAATTAATCCCGAATATGGCTGCATTGCGAGCATGGATGAAATCGGCGCAGTTGGACATCGCGTGGTGCACGGCGGCGAAGCTTTTGCCGAGTCTGTTGTAATCACCGATGAAGTAAAGAAAGTAATCAGAGACTGCTTTGATATTGCTCCCCTGCACAACCCTCCCAACTTGATGGGAATAGAAGCATGCCAGGAATTGATGCCCAATGTAAAGCATGTTGCTGTATTTGACACCGCTTTCCATCAGACTATGGGCCCGTCAAATTACATGTACGCTCTGCCTTATGAAGTCTATGAGAAGTTTGGCGTTCGTCGTTACGGCTTCCATGGAACGTCACATTTCTATGTAGCACATCAGGCAGCAGAGATGCTGGGCAAACCCTACGAACAATGCAAGATCATCACCCTGCATCTAGGCAATGGAGCTAGTATGGCTGCTATCAAGGATGGCAAGGTTGTGGACACAACCATGGGCTTCACTCCACTAGAAGGATTGGTTATGGGAACTCGCTCCGGCGATATAGACCCGGCTATCGTTTTCTTCCTGATGGAAAAACTGAACATGAACTATGCTGAGGCCAATAGCTATTTCAATAAGAAATCTGGTATGCTGGGATTATCGGGGGTATCCAATGACCTCCGTGATATCCAGGAAGCCGCCGCTTCTGGCAATCAAAGAGCAATTATGGCACTTGATGTTTATTACAACAAAATCAAAGGCTATATAGGCAACTACTATGCCAAGCTCAACGGCTGCGACTGCATCGTATTTACCGCCGGTGTTGGCGAAAACGGCATCGACATGCGTGAAAACATCTGCAAAGATCTTGAAGCTCTGGGCATTAAGATGGATACTGAGAAGAATAATGTTCGCGGCAAACAGGTAGATGTTGCAACCCCGGATTCTGCGGTGCGTATTTTTGTTATTCCCACCAACGAAGAACTGGTTATTGCTCGCGATACCTATTCTTTAACAAAGTAGTTTTTAATACAAAGGGCGGGGATTTCCCCGCCCTTAGACCGTCAAAAAAGGCGTATATCTTTGTTGCTTCGAAAAACCCGCTCAATCAACGTACTATAGGTAATCCTCAAACACGGGCTTTTCGAGCGCCTTGATCTACACCTTTTTTGCTCCCTCTGCCAGCTTGCCAACTTCCTTGACAAGCTGAGGCGTGGATTTCCCCGCCCTTTATGATTTAGAAGAGTTGCGCAGATTTACTTCCCAGCAATGAGGATAAAAAATCCCTGCCTGGTTGACAATAGGAATTGGAGAGGACTATAATTAATCTGGTGTTTTTCGGGGTGTAAAGATGAAAGTTGACCTGAGAACCTTAAAGCTGAATCCGGGAAAAAGCGAACATTATGAGTTTTCCGTAACTGGTCGGGACGAATTGTTGGCTGACCAGCGGGCTTGCTTTGTTGATCCGGTAAAGGTTTCTTTAGTAGTAGCCTATCAGGGCCGTTATTTCAATGGCCAGGGTAAGCTTGCCACCAGGGTACAGTTGACCTGCTCCCGGTGTTTAGACGGCTTGATATGGCCTATTAACAATGACTTCGATTTTATTGTGACACCGGATGCTGATGACGACTATTCTTCTGGCGATAAAGACATCCTTTATTATGGTTCCGGTCTGGTAGATATAGGGCCTTTAATTGAGGAATTAATAATTACCGAAATACCTTTCACTCCTATATGCAGCGAAGATTGTCCTGGGCTTTGCCCTGTCTGCGGCATCAACAAAAACACGCAAAAGTGTTCTTGCCACGCGGATGATTTCGATCCGCGTTGGGAAAAACTTAGGAATATTTAGTTATGAAGGAGGCTTTCCCATGGGTGTTCCCAAAAGACGCCAGTCACATGCACGAAAAAACAAAAGACGGGCTGAATGGAGAAAAATCGATAAGCCAGGTTTAGTTGAATGTCCGCAATGCCACGAACTGAAAATGCCGCACCGGGCATGTTTGGGCTGTGGTTATTATAAAGGCAAAAATGTCATGTAATTGGGCCGATTTTGATCTGTTCAAGAAGTAAGGTATGTAGTCTTGCAAGACTTATAGCTTACTTTTTGTTTTTAAGGAGGAGTAGTATGAAAATAGCAGTGGACGTAATGGGCAGCGATCATGGTCCGGAAGAGGTCGTGGCGGGTGCGCTCAGGTGGAGCATGGAAACCGGGCATAGTATCATGCTGGTTGGTGATATAGAGGCTATCAAGGATGAATTGAACAATTCTTCATACGATGGCCATAAAGTGGAGATTGTCGCTGCCACTGAAGTAATAGGTATGGATGAATCTCCTGCACTGGCCCTTAGAAAAAAGAAGGACGCATCCATCGTCGTTGCTACTAGTTTAGTCAAAGCGGGCAAAGCCGACGCCGTATTGTCCTGCGGGAGTACCGGTGCCCAGATGGCTGCAGCTATTTTCATTCTAGGCAGGATGGACGGTGTAGAGCGTCCTCCCATCATTACTAAGTTCCCCAATTCCAGAGGTCAGTATACCCTGCTTGCAGACGTGGGGGCCAATGTGGACTGCCGCCCCAGGCAGTTGCTGCAATTTGCAATACTCGGTAAGACGTATGCCAGTATCATTTTGGGCAAAGACCAGCCACGGGTCGCCCTGCTCAGCAATGGTGAGGAGGAAGGCAAAGGCAACAGTGTCACTACTGAGACCTATGAGCTTCTCAAGATGCAGAGCAACCTGAATTTCATTGGCAACATAGAAGGCCGCGATCTGCTTATGGGCAAAAGCGAAGTGGTAGTATGCGACGGTTTCGTTGGCAATATAGTGCTAAAGACTCTGGAAGGATTGGTTATGTTTATGGCTCAGGGCATAAAGTCGGAATTTGGGCGTATTCCAGCATTTTTTGAACAATTGGACTATACTAAGATAGGAGGGGCGCCTCTACTTGGGGTCAACGGAATCAGTATAGTCTGCCATGGGAGTTCAAAGCGGGATGCTGTCTATGCTGGCATGAAAGCTGCCGAGGAATGTGTACAAAATGATATTATCGCGCTGCAAAATCAGGAACTAGAACTATCTGGCCATTAAGGAACTTTTTTTAAGTCAGGGAGAGTGAAACATGCCTGCTGACAAAAGGCTACCTCGTCGTTTTATAAGTGAACATAATCTTATAATGGACAAGGAAGAGTTAATAAGTATGGCTCTTACTCATCCTTCCTATGCCCAGGAGAAAAATGCGGTGGTCAACAACCAGCGGCTCGAATTTCTAGGGGACGCAGTTTTAAATATGGTAGTGGCCGAGTATCTGTATTGCCATTTCGGCAACAAAGCTGAGGGAGAACTCACCAAGATAAGAGCCCGGGTTGTCTGCGAAAAAGCACTAGTCTCGGTGGCCGCAAGGCTGGATCTAGGAAAGTATATACTGTTGGGACGGGGCGAAGAGATGTCAGGCGGTCGCCGACGCAGCTCCATCTTAGCAGATGCTGCCGAAGCGGTCATCGGTGCGGTATATCTTGATCAAGGATATGAATCTGCACGCGACTTTATAGTAAAATATCTTGAAGATATTATTATTGATACTGTCCACGGTGACTACTATGACTATAAGTCCCGTCTTCAAGAATTAGTTCAGGCCCGCGACAAGGATAACGTGAGTTATGCTATTATCGAAGAGTCCGGGCCAGCGCATGCCAAGACCTTCATCATCGGGGTTTATTATCGGGGAGAACTCCTAGCTCAGGGCAGCGGCAAAAGCAAAAAGGAAGCAGAGCAAAAGGCTGCGGAGGCGGCTTTGGCCAATACAAAATTTATAAACAGTCTGGGTAAGGGGAAAAGGCATTGAAATATGCTAATATAGCAATTTTTATTCCCCACCTCGGCTGCCCCAATCAATGCATTTTCTGCCAGCAAAATAAAATCAGCCATCCTGGAGATATACCCTTGCCATCCGATATCGCTTCCATTATCGATAATGCACTATCAACCATAGATAGAAGTAATACAATTGTAGAAGCAGCTTTTTTTGGAGGTAGTTTTACTGCTCTGTCCGAAAAAGTTCAACAAAGCTATCTACAGGCCGTCCAGCCGTATTTGAAAACGGGGAAGATTTCAGGTATCCGTCTTTCTACGCGCCCGGACTGCATCAGTCAGCCGATACTGGAAATGCTCAAGGCCCATGGGGTAAAGACTATTGAACTGGGAGTACAGTCTTTTGATGATGATGTGCTGCGGAAAGCAGACCGGGGCTATGAAGCCAGTGAAGTGTATGAGGCATGCCGATTGATCAGAGCCAATGCTTTCAAACTCGGAATTCAGCTGATGATTGGTCTTCCTGGAAGCAGCAGGGATAAGGACTTGTATAGCACTGATATGGCGATCAGGCAAAAGCCAGATTTGCTTAGGATTTACCCTACGCTGGTTATCCAGGATACAGAACTGGCAAATCTATATATAAATGGGGAATATGAGGCTCTTGAAGTGGATGAAGCGGTGGATATCGTCAAAGAAATGTATCTGGCTTTTCAACGTCGGGCCATCCCAGTAGTGCGGATGGGGCTCCATCCTGGAGAAGAACTGCGCAGCCCGGGCACTATCCTTGCCGGGCCATACCATCCGGCCTTTGGCGAACTGGTAATGCAGGAGGTTTTTAAAGAACAGGCTATCTGGTTAATCAAAGACTTTATTGGCCTTAAGCAGCTTGAAAAACCCCTGACGATCATGGTTAATCCGAGAGATTACTCGCAGCTGGTAGGTTGGAAAAAAAGGAACCTTGCCGATCTGAAAAAAAGTGCGGGGACCGATGAGCTGCTTATCAGAGCGACTGATTCTGTTAATCGGGGGGATCTTGCTCTAAAAGACGGCAATGCAAGCAAAGAGATGGTATTGAGCAGACAGAGATTCATGGAACTGAGGGAGTTATTAGTTGAGTGAGATATTGGAGACCAGCAATATAGACAGGGGGGCATTAATTCGCTTTATTGACGAAAGCAGTATATTGAAGCACCCCTCGAAGAGGGATATTATAAGATAGGAATGTTTTTAACGATGGCTGTGCTGTGAACCATTTGATTCGCTTGGACTGCCGCCCGGTTATAAAAACCCACTCTAGGGGGTTGCGCTATTGTACTTGAAAAGACTGGATATTAAAGGATTCAAATCCTTTGCAGATAATACGGAAATCATTCTGAATCCAGGCATAAATATTATTGTAGGACCGAATGGATGCGGCAAGAGCAATATTGTTGATGCTGTACGCTGGACTCTGGGGGAGATTAACATCAGACACCTGCGTGGTCAAAAAGGCGAGGATGTTATCTTCCATGGCAGTGACCGAAAAAAGAGCCAGGGAATGGCTTTTGTTGAATTGACCTTGGACAATTCTAAGCATATGCTTCCCCTTGATTATAATGAGATCAATCTGGGACGCAAGGTTTTCCGTGACGGCGAAAGTGAGTTCTATCTTAACAAGACCAGGGTGAGGCTGAAAGACATCGCTGCTCTTTTCACTGGAACCGGGGTGGGCAAAAAAGGATATTCCATAATCAGCCAGGGTGAACTCGAACAGGTTTTGAGCAGCCACGGCATGGACCGGCGTTTGATGCTGGAAGAAGCTTCAGGAATTATTCGTTACCGGCAGCAGCGGGATGAGGTAAAGCACCGCATACAGACTTCGGCTAATGATATCCTGAGGCTGAATGATCTTTTGAGTGAAATTGGACAGAGAAAAGAAGAGCTGGGCCGCAAGTCTGAAAAAGCTGTTAAATACAAAGAAATGAGCACCCGTTTGGAAGAATTGGAAAGAAGGCATCTGCTAGGAGAAATGACTGCTATACACTCACGCCTCTCACCACAGCGCCAGCAGTGTGCCGATGGACATCGCGAATTACAAAGTATGCGGGAGCATATCGTTATTCAGGATTCAGCATTAAGAGCGGAAGAGGATGCTTTTCAAGAATCGATGCTGGAGTACAAGCGAGTCAGGGACGACAAACAGGCAGCAGAAGGCAGACTGGCGGCTCTGGAAACTGAGATACGACTGGCCGAAGAGAGAATACATAACTGCAGTGACCGGCAGGATACTGCTCGGGTTGATGCTGACAAATATCTGGAAATGCTCACCAGCATAAGCCGCGACCTGGACCAGCGAGTAAGCGAGTATGAAAACGAACAAAATAACTATCTAATTCGTCTGGAAGAGATGAAGGAGCTAGTAAAAGGTATTTCCGAGGGCGAACTGGTCATTAGTGCTGTGCGGCAGCAGTTGGAAACCGCAAAGAGCTCGGTATTCGAAAAGGTTCAAGCTGAGAGTGCTCTCCGCAATGAAGTGAATAGAAAGGAAGACTCCCTTCGCAGAGCCGGGGATCGAAGAGAAAAGCTTGCAGCATACAGCACGGATATTATTGAACGGGTTCAGAATATTAGAGATAGTCTGACCAGACTCAATGTCGAGAAGCTGCAGCTGGATGATGAAATGGAGAAGCAAAACGCAAGCTTAAGCGAGAAGGAAGAACAGCGCAAACAGCTAACCCTGGCTATTCAAAAGCAGGATGAAGAATACCGGAGAACCAGCGAGGAAGCGTCACGCTTGCAGAGCCGATTAACCATAATCGGGGAAATGGACCGCGATATGGTTGGTTATTCGCCAGCTGCTCGACAGGTGATACAAGCAGGGAGCAATGGGCAGTTAAAAGGGATTCTCGGCCTGGTGGGAGAGATAATCAAGGTTCCTTCCGGTCTGGAGATAGCTGTTGAAACCGCGGTTGGAAGAGGTTTGGAAAACATTGTGGTCGAGAAGGTAGATCAGGCCCGGGCGGTGATTGAGTGGCTCAAAAACAAACGTTTCGGGCGAATTACCCTGCTGCCTCTCGATATGCTAAAGGTTCAGACGGTTCCTGAATCAGTCCGGCAGTCCCTATCCGGTCAGAAAGGTGTTCTGGGTTTAGGATCACAACTGGTCTCATTTGAGAAAAAATTTGAAAAAGTGGTTGAATACCTGCTGGGTCGAGTAGTGATAGTCGATGATCTGGATTATGCCGTTCGCTTATTTAGAGGCACTAAATTCCCGCTGCGTATTGTATCTCTGGAAGGGGAGGCCATCAATCTGGCCGGGGCGATCAGTGGTGGGAGCAGGAGCGCCCAGCAGAATAGTCCATTGCAGCGAAAAGGGGAGGAGAAGAGGATTCTATCCCAACTCTCCAGCCTACAGGAAGAAAGCAAAAAAAACCGGCATAGTTGCTCTGAAATGCAAAATCAACTCCAGGAGATGGAACAGTTGATCCTGACTCTCAGGGGAAGATGCGTAGAAAGCCGTATGAGCAACAATATGATGGCCAGGCAAATAGAAGCCCTCGAAGAGGAAAAAAGCTCTTTAGAAAAGGAACGCATGAAAATCCTGCAAAATTTAGGGGAACTGGACAACGAGATAATCGATTTTCAGAAAATCCTGGCCGAATTCGAGGAGCAGGCCCATGTGCTTAATGAGGAGAGCCAGAAAATGAGCTCTGATCTGGAGGATTTGCGCGAGAGAATCGAGCTTTTGCAGCGCGAGCACGAAGTCAAAAAGGAGCGTTTAAATTCTTTTCGCGAGCAACTAGTTATGAAGCAGAAGGAATTGGATACTGCTCAAAACAATATACATCAATTTAAGCAGGTGAGAGATTCTTACCTGCAGTCTAACCAGCAAGCTTCAGCGCTAATTATTAGTCTGGAGGATGAATCGCTTCGTGAAGAGGCACGAAAACAAGAAATGGAAACAGAGCTGGCGGATAACAGGATCAGGCTAAAGGAGATCGGCCGAGAACTGGAAGTTTTAGAAGAAAACGATAAGGGTCAACGCAGCACTCTTAACCGGCTGCGCAGGGAAGTAGGCCCGTTAAGACAGCGCATAACCGAAAGAGAAGCTGCTCTTAGAGATCTTGAGATGGACATAGCACGTGCAGAGACCGAACTTGAGGGCATAAACCGCAACTGGTGGGAAAAGTTCAGGAGTCAACCACCCGATATCACTGAGAATTATGAAGGCCTTTCGGACCTGGTGGCCCTCGAACAACAGATTGAGGAGCTTCGAGTTGAAATCGAAATTCTGGGCCCGGTGGATCTTGAATCGATAAAAGAACATGAAAACCTGGTGGAACGATATGAATTCCTGAATGCCCAGTACAGCGACTTGTGTTCTGCTCGTGACTCACTGCATGCTTTAGTTCGGGAAACTGAGAAGCTAATGGAAAAAGACTTTGCCAAATTCTTTGCTTTAGCCAATGAGAGCTTCAACAGGACCTTTTTAGACATTTTTGGAGGCGGTGATGCCGCTCTTCATCTAGACAGCAGTTCTGACCGGCTGGAAGCTGGGGTAAATATTGAAGTCAAGCTGCCGGGAAAGAAGACCCAGGGCTTAAACCTTTTATCAGGCGGGGAAAAGGCCCTGACCTGTATGGCTTTCGTTTTCTCACTCCTCCGTTTGAAGCCAGTACCCTTTTGCATCCTGGATGAGATAGATGCTTCTCTTGATGACAGTAATCTAGTTAGATTTGCCGAGTTTGTGAAGGCTATGTCAGAGGAGATTCAATTTATAGTAATTACTCACAGACAGGCTACAATTGAAGCAGGAGAGAGAATCTATGGAATAACCATGCCCGAAAATGGCATTTCGTCGGTACTAACCTTGAACTTGCGGGAAGCAGCAGAGTTGGCAGGATAAATAAGGAACAGGTGGTTTTGCAGCATGGGCCTTTTTGACAAATTAAAGGGTAAGAAGAAAGAAATCGAATCAGTTCAGCCTGTAGTTGAAGAAGCAGCCAATATCAGGGAACAGCTTGTTGAACTGAGCATGCCAGCAGAGGATGACCAGTCAGATGCAAACGAATCCGGCAATGGGAATAAAAAGCTGGGCTTTTTCAAGAAGCTGCAAAACAGCTTATCCAAAACCAGAAAAAATATCACCGGCAAGATCGAGAGTCTGGTGAAGAACAGCAAAAAGCTGGATGATGATTTCTGGGATGAGTTGGAGGAAATTCTTATTCAAGCTGATTGCGGGGTCAAAGTGGCTGTCGAGCTGGTTGAAAATATGCGGGCTAACGCTAAAAAAAATAAATTGGACGATCCTTCTTTGGTTATGGGTTTACTCCAGGAGGAAGTTGTGCGGCTCATGGGTAGTGAATCAGAGCCACTTAATATACCTGAGGGTGAACCTGCGGTCATTTTAGTAGTGGGTGTCAATGGTGCGGGTAAAACTACTTCAATAGCCAAGCTGGCGTACCGATTTAAAAGTGAAAATCGCAGGGTGCTGATCTCGGCTGCTGATACATTTCGTGCAGCTGCGATAGACCAGCTGCAGATATGGGCTGATCGCATCGGAGTCGAATTGATCAGGCACCAGGAAGGTGCTGACCCGGGAGCCGTCGTGTTTGACTCGCTCAATGCAGCAAGAGCTCGCCATACAGACGTTTTGCTGATCGATACTGCCGGTCGCCTGCAAAACAAAACCAACCTCATGAAAGAAATAGGCAAAGTGAGAAAAATAATCGAGCGTGAAAATCCTTCAGCTCCGCATGAAGTGCTGCTGGTACTGGATGCTACCACCGGGCAAAACGCCATCAGTCAAGCACGTATCTTTGAGGAAGCGACTGGAGTCACCGGTCTCATCCTAACCAAATTGGATGGCACCGCCAAGGGGGGCATTGTCCTGGCAGTGGCTAAAGAACTGGATATTCCGGTTAAACTGGTGGGTATCGGAGAAGGACTGGAGGATCTTAGAGACTTTTCGCCACAGGTGTTTGCCCGGGCGTTGTTTGAAGAAGTATAAGCTCTATTTATAGTAGTTGAGGAACAGGGGGTCTTGATAATGACTAAGATGGCTATTATCGGTGGTACAGGTGTGTATAGTCCCAGACTTCTGGAAAACGTAAAAGATCATAAAGTAAAAACTCCCTTTGGGAGTGTGGATGTATCGATAGGGAGTTTCCTGGGTACTGAGGCGGCATTTATCCCACGCCACGGTGCTCACCATAGCGTTCCGCCGCATTTGATAAATTACCGGGCTAATATAATGGCCTTAAAACAGATGGGTGTAGAGCAGGTTATTGCCACTGCCGCAGTGGGGTCCTGCCATCACGAATTTAAACCAGGCGAATTTGTTCTTTGTGACCAATTTATCGATTTTACCAAGAATAGAAACTGTACATTCTATGAAGGCGGCCCCGAAGGGGTAGTCCATTGCGATATGACGGTACCTTACTGCCCGGATACCCGCGAAGCGCTGGTCCGAGCAGGAGCTGAACTGGGCTTTTCTATACATAATGGGGGGGTTTATGTTTGCACGGAAGGCCCCCGTTTTGAGACCAGCGCTGAGATCCAGATGTATAAAATGATGGGGGGCCACCTGGTGGGGATGACCAGCGTTCCTGAAGTGGTTCTGGCCAGGGAAATGGGGATGTGCTATGCAGCCATATGCCTGGTGACCAACTTTGCCGCAGGCATTACCACAGGCATCCTGACCCACAGTGAAGTCCTGGAAGTAATGGCGGCTAGCCTTACCAATGTACGGGCTATAATGCTCACTGCATTAAAATACATGCCCACCAGGCGGCTTTGCGATTGTACAAAAAGTGTGCCGGGTGCAGGAGTGCTTAAATGATCGAAACAGTAAGATATCAAGCACCCTATCTGATCATCCTTGATCAGAGCCTTTTACCGGGGCGTGTCGTTTATAATCAATGCCAGTCTGTTGAAGATGTGGCTGCGGCTATTCGCACCCTTAAAGTAAGGGGAGCTCCCTTGATAGGTGTTTGCGCCGCTTATGGCTTGGCAATGGCAATCGAGCAGTTTAAAGGTCCGGCTGATGGGCTGGTTAAGTATTTTCATGATGCAAAAACATTACTGTCGGCCACCAGGCCGACAGCTGTCAATCTGTTCTGGGCATTGGATAGAATGGAAAGAGTATTCATCCATAATTCAGACCAGGATCTGGAGAGAATAGCAGGGGAAATGCTGGCTGAGGCTCAAAGGATGGCTGGAGAAGACGTAGATATCAACCAGCGGATAGGAGAATGGGGTCAGAGTCTGCTGCCTTCCTCCTGCCGGATATTAACTATCTGCAATGCCGGAGCTCTCGCGACATGCGGGTATGGGACCGCCCTGGGAGTGGTCCGTTCTGCCTTCAAAGCAGGGAAACTGGGCATGGTATGGGCCTGTGAAACCAGGCCGGTGCTGCAGGGATCACGCTTAACGATTTGGGAGTTGATGCAGGACAACATACCGGTTACATTGATCACTGACAGCATGGCGGGCTATGTTATGAGCCTGGGGCAGGTTGATGCTGTTATCGTAGGGGCTGACCGGATTGCTGCCAACGGAGATACCGCCAATAAAATAGGTACCTATACCCTGGCAGTTCTGGCGCGCCATCACAGGATCCCATTCTATGTAGCAGCACCCCTGTCCAGCATAGATATGAAGGTTAACAGCGGCACTGAAATACCCATAGAAGAAAGGCATGATGATGAGATAAGATTCATCCAGGATACCTGCTTGAGTGTGCCTGATGCCCAAGTATTCAACCCTGCCTTTGATGTCACTCCCGCTCATCTGATCAGTGCAATCATATGTGAAGACGGGATTATCGAACCGCCCTATCAGGACCACCTGAAGAGCCTGTTCAACTAAGGAGGCTGATCATTTTGCAGTACGAAAGCCAGTGCAGACAGGTTTTGGAGGCAGCCCGGGAGATCTTAACCAATCGGATGGTGATTGGAACCTGGGGCAATGTGAGCATGCGCATCGATGATCAGGATCTGGTAGTAATAACCCCAAGCGGAATGGAGTATCAGAATCTCACTCCCGAGGATATGGTGCTCATAGATCTTGATGGTCAGGTGATTCAAGGTAACTATCGGCCCTCTATCGAAACCCCCATGCACACTGAAATTTATAAGAGAAGGCCTGATGCAGGTGCCCTGGTGCATGTTCATAGTCCTCATGCAACGGCATTCGCGGTAGCCGGCCAGCCGATTCCGGTTATTTTGGAGGAAACCGCCCAGGCCATTGGGCATGCAATTCAAGTAGCACCATATGCAGCCTGCGGCTCCAAACTCCTGGCAGATAGAGTGGCCGAAGTTATGGGAGACCGGGGTAGAGCAGTGCTTCTGGCCATGCACGGATTGATCGGACTTGGGAAAGATATCAAGGACGCCTTAAAGGTCTGTTATATTGCCGAAAAAACTGCTATGGTTGCTCTGTTGGCCAGGCAGTTGGGGCCGCTGCCGTCATTATCCGAACCAGAAATCGAAGTTTTTCACCGGGGTTTTCAAAGTTATCTCCAGGAAAAGAAATGATCAAGCTTGAGGAGGTAAGCAGACCATGAAAATACTGCTAAAAAACTTTTCCATACTTCCCATGTCCAATGAGCACACTACATTGTTGAGTGATGCTTATTTGATTATCGATGATAAGTATATTCAAGAACTTGGGCAGGGACCGGCGCCCGATATGAGATATGACAGAATTATCGAAGGGAACGATCAAGTTTTAATGCCTGGCCTTATTAACACCCATACCCATGCTGCCATGACCTTGTTGCGCGGTTATGCTGATGACCTGCCCTTAATGGAGTGGTTAGAGACCAAAGTATGGCCATTTGAAGCCCGGCTCACCGGTGACGATATTTACTGGGGAACTATGCTGGCGATTGCCGAGATGATTCGCTCAGGAACCACCTGTTTTAGCGATATGTATTTCGCCATGGACCGCGTTGCCCGGGCAGTAGAACAGAGCGGCATGCGGGCGGTTCTATGCCGGGGAATGATCGGGATTGGTCCGGAGAACGAAGCCGCCATATCTGACAGCCGGGAACTGGTAGGGATATGGCATCGCCAGGCCGGAGAACGGATCAACTTTATGCTGGGCCCGCACGCGCCCTATACCTGCCCCCCGGATTACATTAATCGCGTAATTAAGCTGGCGGACGAGCTGGGAGTCGGGATTCACATTCACCTGGCTGAGACCCTGGATGAAGTTAAGACCATTCATCAGCAATATGGCAAATCGCCAACGGCTTACCTGAAGGATTGCGGTGTATTTGAGCGCCAGGTACTCGCAGCCCATTGCGTTCATATGAGTGCCGAGGATATTGCTGTGCTGGCGGAATATAAAGTGGGTGTCGCCCACAATCCGGAGAGTAACATGAAACTGGCCAGCGGAGTGGCTCCGGTGGCGGATATGCTGGCTGCAGGCATAGCGGTAGGAATAGGAACGGATGGAGCCTCCAGCAATAACAACCTGGACCTCCTGCAGGAGATGAGGAGTGGATCTTTCCTGCAAAAGCTCCATACCATGAATCCCACAGTGCTGCCTGCTTACCAATGCCTGCAGATGGCCACGACTAACGGTGCCCGGGCACTGGGATTGGATAAAGAGACCGGATATTTGGCAGCCGGCATGAAGGCCGATATGATTACACTTGACCTCAATGCGCCGCACATGCAGCCCTGCTATGATATCTCCGCCAACCTGGTCTATGCTGCCCAGGCTAGTGATGTAAATACCGTAATCATCGATGGTCAGATTGTGATGGAAAACCGAGTGATAAAAACTTTTGATGAACAAGAGGTTATCAAACAGGTCAGAGCCTGTACTCAGAGGCTTGCCGGCATCTAGTCCCGGGGCATTTGAGCAGAAAAGGAGGGACGACACAGCGTCCCTCTTTGGTAGTTTAAGCCGAAATTCACCTTTCAAGACAGGTCGGTCTTTTTGGTTCGTAACCTAAACAAAAACAATTAGTGTGGAATCCGCCGGCAAAAAGAACTAAAAGCGTTGCCAGATTCGCCAGCCCCCACATATACATCTTTTTAAACATGGTTTAAGCCTCCTTTCTTCACTTATCTAGTATATGGTCCAGGGAGCCCCAGAAAGCATAGCCCAAGGGAATTATGCAAAAGAGGGCTCCCGCTGCACCCAGGATCAAGGCTTGTGCGGACTGCGGATGATCACTCAGATTAAGAATCATAGCGCTTCCCAACGACAATAGAGCAAATATTAGCGTTTTTACTTTCTGCCTGCTTCTTGACTTAGGGTCGCTAATTGCTTTTTGCTCGGTCCCCGCCGGCACCCACTGGTAAATGACAAAGAGTGCCGCCAGGGCTGTGAGGCCGAAGACGAACCATGACATCCATGCCGGCCAGGGCAGCAAAGCCAGCCAGACCAGCACGGCAATCAACAAACCGCTGAAGATAAGGCAGCGTGAAAAAGTTTTCAGGTGATAACCGCCGCCGAAGAAGCGAAATCCGGTATGGCTGAGCATAAGCAAAAACACTGGCATAAATAGTCCCAATAATGCCGCTATGATGAGGTATGCTCCAATCTGGCAAACACCGATAAAAATGATCTCCAGGGAGTAGGCGTATACCGAAATATCATCATCGTTGGATTGCAGGTAATGCCCCATCCGTCCCGCCGCCTGCCAGGCCAGGTTTTTTAACACTCGACGTCCCTCCTCCCGGTAGTCTTATGATAAAGGTAGTCTTGGGTTGGGTTACAACTTCTATATCTCCGCCAAAGCTTTTTACCAGCCGTTGCACCTGGTAGAGCCCGAAGCCCCGCCCGGCTGAAGCGGCGGTAGTATATCCGGGCTCGAAGATCCTTTCCTTTTCAGATGCTGAGATCTCCGGCCCGTTATTAAATACATAGATCACGTAAAACTCATCCTCGTGTTTAATTTCCAGAGTAACCCGCCGGGGAGCGTCAACCTGCAAGCAGGCCTCCAGGGCATTATCCAGCAGGTGTCCGATAATCGAGCATAGGTCGCTCGCTGGGATACCTATATTCTCCATAGGGCATTTGATGGCGAAATCGTACTCCACTCCTTTGGCCTCAGCCACCTTCTGCTTGCTGTACAGCAGGGTGGTGAGTGCTGGGTCGCCAATATTCAAGATCTCAAACACCGGTGTGAACCTTCGGGTTATCTCGTCGATATAGCTTCTGGCTTGCGCATACTCTTCGATATAGAGCATGGACTGCAGGGTCTGCAATTGCCGGGTCTGCTCCTGGTGATGAACATGCAAAGCTTTCACCATGTCGTCCATCTGCTGCAGGTGTATATTCAATAAGCGTCCTTCCATGTCCTGACGGATGTTTTTTACAGTTTGATTAATAGAAATAATCACGAATACGCTTAACAGCAGCAGCATTACATTGGCAAATGGAATAAAGACTCTAAAAAAACCGGAATCCTGGCTGACGGTCAGGACCACATTCATCAGGCCAATAAACATGGTCTCCAGCAGCAGGGTAAAAATTATGATATAGGGATTATATTTCTTCAATTTCATCCGTCCTCAAGCCAAAGTTTAAGATATAAAAATCCGTTTTACGGATCAAGAAATATAGAAGAGTCATGATTATTCCTGTGGGAAGAAATACAATGATATAAAAACCGGGATGCTGCTGTAAGGTTTGGAGGTTTAAATGAGTAAAAGCAAAAACAATAGGAACTAGCAATCCTTGGAGGAGAACTGAACAAGTTACTCCACCAATTATTGAAAAAGACACTTTAAACAAATCTTTTTTCGCAATGCAAACAGTTAAAAAAGTACAAGATATTAGTAATAAAATAGTGTGCATCCCAAAGATGATAGGCAAATGGTGAATCAAATAACTGCATATGGCATTGAGGACAGATATGATAAGCGCATCTTTTGCTCTGATCTCATAATTAAAAATCGCAAATCCAAGCAATAGAACTAGAAAGGTTTCCGGAACGCTCTGAAAAACTGCCACATACCAGGGAAGTGATTGAACCATAAGAACCTCCTCAACCAAGTTGATACCTGCCATGCACCATTCATATCCCAGCATATCAGCTTGAGTAGAGTATATATCTTTTTGTAAAAATTTCTCCAAATATACATTCATTTCCTGCCGCTCGACACCAACTGCCTGGATTTGGACATGAACTGCTGCGTTTGCGACATGAAATAAGCGTTTTGAGACATTTGCAATTTTGCATTGTAATAATAAAAAAAAGGATACCGTCTCCTGTCAGGAATTTTAGACGGTATCCTAGAGGATGGGCATTGGATGAATAGGCAGATAGGGTGATAAATGCTATGCGCTTAATATGTGTTGCGCAACAGCAATGCTTATTGCAGGGGTCATAATTATGTCTCGAAGTATGCACTGTTGAATAAGACCAATTTATGCTTTTTCGACAAGTACAGCATCAACAGCATCAGCAGATCAATCGGGATTGCTGAAAGTATATTGATCCAGGGATAGGAATTAATGATCCGAAAGTAGTCTGCTGAAACCAATATCCCGATATTTAACTGTAAAGACTCCACGGTACATATGATCGCAAAACCGATTGCGCTTGCTGCTGCTGATTTCCAGAAGTTCTTATGAGTGATCAAAACACATAGGACGATTACCACAGCCAGGGTGACCAGAGAATGAATACCAAATATTACTCCCAAATGTCTCACGCAGTGGTTTGCAAGCGAAGATAGGACTCCTATGAAAAAAGCGTCTCGATGACGGATGGATTCATTGAGTAGTCGAAAGCCGAGCAATAGACCAAGCCAAACATTAATCGTACCGACTGTCATATTTACATAAAGGGGCCACGCTTCTGCCACATTCATCACCTCAATTAGATAATAGGGAATAATTCACCAAAAATACAAAAAATACCTTCCGAGTGTCACGAACTGTTGAGATTTGGACATGAACTGTTGCATATGCGACATGAAAGTAGCGTTTTGAGACATTTATGATATAGCTCAAATGAAGAGAAAAAAATCACCGCCGGCGATTGGTGTTTATCACTGGCGGTGCCATGGAATGGATTGTTTATTTTTTTAGACATTCTGGTAATTCTGGTTCATAAGAATAGCTCCAACAATTAGTACTGAAACCTGAGGCGGCGACAAAGAGCAGAAAAGCTGCCACCTTTGTCATAGTCTGAATCTGAATCTTTTTTAACATGCTTCTTCCTCCTTTACTGTATTCTATTTAAATCCCGTCGACCTACGGGAAGTCAAAGCCATTAGAGCAAGGCTATGGCTGCTGCATACCTGGGCCAATGGTACTGTTCTTATTCAAGCAATCAAATAATTTGTTTAGGAATGCTATAAGCGCCCGGCCTCCCGGTGTGGTATGAAAGGCGCTGATTCCAATACTGGCTATTAAAAGCTGATTATAGCTAAAGAAATGATAGTACTCCAATGTAGTAATTAAAACTATACTTAGCAAAAGAAAAACCAGGGTTTTTATTTTTTGGACCATTCGATAATGTGGGGTATTCACTCTTTTTCTTATCCCCGCAGGAATCCATCTATAAATCGCGGTTAAAACCAGCACAACAGTAAGAAGTGCCGCTGAATATCTGAATTCACCTGGCCAGGGGGGCAGGGATATTGCGATGGCGAGAAGAACATTCAATGCACTATAAAACATGCAGCGGGGGAAGGTGCTTAAGTGCCAGCTACCCGCAAATATGCGAAAGCCTACGGAGCTGGCGATAACAATTAAGGCGGGCTCAAGGAAACCGGCTGCATAAGCTACCCCTATGTACAGTGAGTATTGAAAAGTAGCAAGAATTATGACCTGCATGGAATAAGCGTAGGCTTTGATTTCCCAATCACTGGCCTGCCAGTGGCTTCCTATGATGCCTGCGGCTTTTAAAGTGAAAGCATGCAGCATGAAATCCTCCAAAACCGGAAAGGTAGCACTATTTTTCAAGTAACAGTAAATATTCACCAAAAATACAAAAAATCCCTTCCTTGTGACATGAACTGCCGGGATTTGGACATGAACTGTTGCATTTGCGACATGAAATATGCGTTTTTGGACATTTGCGCTTTTTAAGGGGTAAGATATGCACCTTATGGCGAGGGAGGATTTATATCAAAAAAGAGCTGGAATTCCAGCTCTTTTTTGATATATAGAGATTGATCTGTTGTTTTAGTTGTCGTGGGTCGTATAACCTCGATCTTGAGCTAACATATCGAGGTAAACGGTTTGAATATTAGCGATGAATAGATCGGTAGCCATGCCGGCTGACCGCTCATCATAAGTCTTGAGGTAGCCTTTGCACTTTTCGCATACATATACACGATATGACTCGTCCTCATCTACTTTCAGATAATTAATATCCCCAGGCGTGTCATGGCCGCAGTAAACGCAGGCCAGGTACTGGACTTTCCATTCTGCAAAGCAGTGTTCACAGAACATCAGACGCTGCCCGTCTTCCGACTGCAGACGGCTGAAACTGGATTTCGCACCGCAAATGGGGCAGATATTGGGGAAGGGCCAGTAGAAACGCTCGTCCATCAGGTCTGCCTGATAGGGCTCCGCAACTACTCTCAAGAATGGTCTTAAAGTGTGGTCCAGGGTGAAAATAAACAGCTCCTGAGGGAAAGCGTTACTTTCAGCTGCTTCGATAACCCTTGCCATATCAAGCTGGAGTCCGGGCTGTAGTAGTAAACTAAAATTTAAACTGTCCAGATTATTTATTATGGTATCGATTTTACCTCTGACGTCGGATCGCGCGTCTTTCAGGAATATCAAAAAACGATGATAGCTATCCTTAAAAAATGCTTCATCCAATTCGATCCTGCCCTGATCCATGAGCGGCTTTCTATTGCTGCTCAACAAGCGTAATAGATCTGTCTTTTCAAAATTGAAGGTTTTCTTTAAGCGAATTGATTCTTGATTCTGCCAGTTCTCCAGGCTTTTAAAGAACTCTACATATCCTTCGGGTAACTCTACCGGCGTTTGCCTGGTCATTATTTCACCTCCGCAAGCTCTAAGCTTGCTAATAGTATACTAGTTATCGGAAGTTTTGCAACACAAAAGGGGGAGCAGCCTCCCCCTTTTGATCTTCGTTAATGTCTACTCGGCTTCAGCTTTTTTCCCGTAGGTTTCTTCATACCATATGGCATGATGGTGCTGAGCCCAATCGGCCCTGACGGTACCTTTCCACATGCCCCAGAAAGATTCTCCGGATCCGGGATGGAAGGAACCCAGATAGCCGTGCATGCAAACCATACAGGTGCCGAGGATCATAGAGATATCATGGATCCAGTAAGCGGATCTAACCAGTCCACCCGGGAAAATGGAGGGGAACCACATGATATATCCGCTTAGCACCAGGAAGATAACGGCTGTTGGTGTAACTATTGAGTTCATCTTCTCACCGCCGTTAAACTTGGTCTGGGGTGGGATATTTACATGGAATCCCAGGAATTCCAGGGGGAATACGGTTAAGAATCCGATGTCGTTTTTGCCAAAGCGGAGCAGGTCCTTGATCCAGGCAAAAACTCCACCAATACCGAAAGCGCCTCCAATGAGCAGCACAAGAGTCAGGCCTACAGCAGATATCCTGTGTATCCAGGCGGATGCTGTGGAACCTCCCGTATTCAGGAAAATAAGCAATCCGGTGATCAGACAGATCAAGTAGGTCACCGTATGCCCCCAGTGGGAGAAGCGGGCCAGCCAATTGAATCTCTCTACGCGTTCGACGTCGTCACGATATTCAGGAATCAATGACATTATTCACTCACCCCTTCCCCATGCTCAGCATGTGCTCCTTTTTTATTAGCGAGCATCCTGGTGGTTACGAAGCTTACTGCTGATGCGCCCAGGGCCACCGGGATCAACCAGCCAAAGTAAGGCTGAACCCAATTCTGCCAGAAGTTAACCTGACCGTAAGGCTTGGGATCTACAGGCAGGCCAAACTTGTCTGGAGAATCGGTCAGAATATAAATCTTGTTTAAGCCTCCCAATTCGCTACGTCCGTAAACGGTAGCGTTGGGGAAGCCGTTCATCTGCAGGTATTTCACTCTTTCTGCAGCTTTGGCCAGCATTTCTTCCCGCTCCCCGTACTCAAGAGCGCCCGGAGCGCAGGTGGTTACACAGGCCGGTTTCAAACCCTCGGCGGTCCGGTCCGCACAAAGGGTACACTTGGCGATTTTATCTTCCCGCTTGCGATACTTGGGGACTTCAAACGGGCAGACATAGGTGCAGTACTGACAGCCGATGCACTTGTTGGGGTCATGATTGGTAGCCCCGGTCTCGGTCTTGGAATAAGCGCCGCGGGGACATGCTTTCATGCATTCGGGCTCCAGGCAGTGCATGCACTGGAACTTGGCAAACTTCCATTGGATTCCATCAACGGGATGCTCATACTCGGTCATCTTGACGATGGTATAGGTATCGCCGTCGGTGCTCTCCTTGGTCTGGTAGTTGCCTTTAAATGGTTCGATAACAGCCGGCAGTTGGTTCCAGTTCTTACAGGCTACCTGGCAAGCGCGACAGGCTGTACATTTGCTGGAGTCATATAGATTAACCATATTTGCCATTTTTACGCCCTCCTTATGTCGCACAGCCATGCTTTGTATTCGGGAATCATGGTATTGGCATCACCGATATGCGGGGTCAGGCGGTTGCCAACATCACCCGTCGCATAACCTTTGAAGCCAAACTGCCATAGCATGCCGATCTGGTGAACGGTCTTCCCGTTGATTATAAATGGTTTAAAGCGCTTGGTAACACAGGCTACTGCCTCTATATCACCGCGGGTATTCGAAATGATAACATTGTCACCGTTTTCAATACCCTTTTCTCTTGCCAGCTCAACACTCAGCTCTACAAACATGTTCGGCACCAGTTCGGCCAACCAGGGCAGGTTGCGGGTCAGCGCACCGGTCTGCCAGTGTTCAGTTACCCTATAGGTGGTGCCGATTATCGGATACTGTTCAAATTTAGCCTGCTTGTCGGGCTCCCAGATCTTGCTGGCCGGATTCAGGGCAATTTTGTTCAGCACAGGTTCAGTCGGGCTCTCCCAGGGCTCATAATGCTCGGGGAAGGGGCCGTCTTTGAATGAACTTGTCGGTCCAAATATGCAGCCTTTGCCTTCCGGTCTCATGATAAAGGGATCTTTAAAAGGTGCACTGGTTGGACCATTGGTCTTTATAAAGTCAGGTACATCAACACCTGCCCAGGTGCCCAGCACATCTGGTTTGGTGGCATCAGCCGGCTTGGTGGCATCCCACCATACCAGGCGGCGGTCATCGTCACCCGGCCAGGGGGTCACGCCGTCAGGCTGAACTGAACAGCGGTTGTAAACGATGCGGCGGTTTACCGGCCAGGACCAGGCCCAGTTCGGGAAGAGACCCAATCCGCTCGGATCATCCTTCTTGCGGTTCTGTGCTTTATAGACAAACTTACCGTCTTTCCAGGTTGTGCATCCGCAGTATACCCAGTTGCCGCATGCCGTGCTGCCATCGTCCATCAGCTTGGCAAAGCCTTCAACAGGTTTGCCATCGGCTAGATTGTAGCCGCACAGTTCGTTGGCAATCTTCATGATATCCGGCTCTTCCGGATCATGAGGATCGTCGTAATCCCAGGTCAATTTTGTAATCGGTTCGTCTTGGGGAAGGGTGCTGCCTGTATAGAGATTCTTCACCCGCTTGCCGATCTCGTTGATGATCCAGAGGTCAGCCTTGGATTCGCCTACCGGGTCAGCGCCTTTCCAGCGGTACTGAACCCAGCGCCCGGTTTGGGCAGCGGTTCCCGCCTTCTCGTAAACAGCCGCAGCCGGCAGGAAGAATACTTCCGTCTGGATATCCTTGGGGGTATGCTTGGGCACATTGGGATTGTCTACAGCTCTTTCCCAGGCCTCATAGCTCCAGAACTCGGCGCTTTCATTCAGCCACAGATCCAGGGAGACCAGCCATTTCAGCTTGGTCATGGCGTCCTGTTCCTTGTTGGCATTGGGACCGCCGACTACCGGATTGGAACCATTGATAAACAGGCCATCGATTTCGCCCTTATGCATAGCTTCAAACATGGCCATGTGCGAATAATTCTTGGTGTCATTTTTCTTGGGAATATAATGATAGGCAAAATCGTTTTCTGGCGTAGCGGCATTGCCCCACCACGCTTTTAGCATACTGACAATCCACTTGGAGGTATGAACTCTCCAACCGGAATAGGGAATACCCGCCTTTACCAGTTCCCTGAACTCGGCCAGGTTGGTGAAAGGCAGCTTGGCACTTCCCGGAGTGGTTTTGCGGATATAAGAGATAAGGTCCTTATAAGCATCAGTATTAGACGGTGAATCAATATAGCCCGGCAGATAATGGAACAAAAGGGCCATATCGGTAGCACCCTGAACGTTATTCTCACCGCGCAGAGCGTTGATGCCGCCGCCGGGACGACCGACATTACCCAGTAGAAGCTGAACGATTGCAAAAGCTTTAACGTTCTGGCTGCCCACTGTATGCTGGGTGATACCCATAGCATAGTTAATGCAACCAGTCTTGTCCGGCGCACCGGTAGCACAGAAGGTCTTCAATACCTCCAGGTATTTACCTTTGGGTGACCCGGTTATTTTGCATACGGTGTCGATGTCATAGCGCTCATAATGCTTCTTCATAAGCTGGAATACACAGCGCGGATTTTGGAGAGTTGGATCCTCCATAATCTTGCCGGCTGCATCATACTGATAGTTCCAACTGGTGTTATCGTATGCGCGCTTCTTCTCATCATAACCAGAGAAGAGACCGTCTACAAACTTAAAGTCATCTCTGATCAAGTACGCAGCATTGGTATAGTTTACCACATAGTCCATGTGATAAAGGTTGTTGTCCAGGATATACTTAATCATGCCGCCCAGAAAAGCGATATCGGTTCCAGAACGCATAGGGCAGTAGATATCAGCTATAGCTGAAGTCCTGGTATAACGGGGATCGACGCTGATAATCTTGGCTTTGCGCTTGGGATCCAAGCGAGCCTTTGTAAGCCATTTCATACCAATAGGATGATTCTCAGCCATATTACTACCCATGATCAGAGCACAGTTTGTGTTCTTTAAATCGATCATGTGGTTGGTCATAACTCCTCTACCAAATACAGGCCCCAGACCGGCGACCGTGGCAGAGTGTCAGATACGGGCCTGGGTTTCTAGATATACCACACCCAGGGAGCGCATCATCTTGGATAAAATATAAGCTTCCTCATTGTCCAGACCGGACCCGCCGATAGATGCAATTTTTTCAGTACGATTGACGATAACATCCTTGGTGCTTCCGTCAGCTAGCTTTACCGGTTCTTTATGGATAAAGCTGGCATCACGAGTTTCTTTTACCTTTTCGGCAATCTTATCTAGAATCCAGTCCCAACTTTTTTCTTCCCACTTTTCGGAGCCAGGGGCCCGGTAGAGAGGCTTTTGCACTCTCTTGGGGTTGACCATCTGTTCTCCAGTGTGAGGATCATAAATCTCTCTAAGGTTGAACATTGCCGATCCCTTGGAACAGGCACAACCTTCATTAATAGGATTATCCGGATCTCCTACGACACTCAGCAGCTTAACGAATTTCCCGCTCTGATCCTTTTCCGAGTAAACTACCAGGCCGCATCCAGAAGCGCAATAAGGACAAACCGTCGGTGTCGGGGTAACGCCCTTGATGCGCAGCTCCTTGACAGCTGCAGCGGTGGCCTTCATATCGAAGCCCAGATCCATAACGGCAAAGCTGGCCGCAGCAGCCCCGGTTACCTTGAGGAATTGCCGTCGGGTAACCTCCATAAGTCGACTCTCCTTTCCCTATGAAATTGTTTAAACAAGCTCGAACTATTTATGCTTACCCTTTTCGGATTATATATGGCCGGATGTTCTTTTGGCAAAGCGCTTTTTTACCACTGCTGGCATATAATTGCGCGCCTGGCTTGCATACCGGCACATATCCTGAAAAAGGCTCCACATCACTCCTTCCGATGGAATAATATGGCAGAATAACGGCGTATTCTGGCCACAGCTTCTTAAAGTATTCGACATAGAGACAAGGAATCCTTGCTCAAAGAAGCATACTAACATCTAATTCTACAAATTTTTTTGTCTAAATGCATCAACATATTAATTGGAATATCTAATTTGACCGCTGGTTTCCAGACGATACCCTCCCGCTTTGTTCAACAGCGTTTTAAAATCCTGGCTTCTTATGGTTTCCAATAGATTTTCAAGCTGATCGGTTTTCATAAGTTCAGGCAGTATACAAAGATCATAAGTCTCTTCGGATACAGGAATAAAGTCAAGATTCAAGGCTCGGGCGCTTGCATAAATGCCTAAGCCCACATCACAAGCGTCGTTCTTTACTGCGGCTGCCACCGCTAAATGAGTATATTCCTCCCTATTATAACCGTTGATCAGGCTGCTTGAAATACCTTTCTGGGACAAAATATAATCCAGCAGTACCCGGGTGCCGGAACCCTTTTGGCGGTTTATGTAGCGGATCTTATTGGCAGCCAGATCCTCCAGGGACTTAATACCCATAGGATTGCCTTTCTTAATAATCAAACCTTGCTGCCGGTGAGCAATATTAATCAACATCCAGGATTGTTTCGCCAGGTATTTTTGTAGATAAGTGATGTTGTATTCGCCGTTAACGGGATCTAGTAAATGCAGCCCTGCCATATGAGCTTCCCGGCGCGCCAAGGCCATGAGTCCCCCCATGCTTCCAACATTAGTGGAAATCAGCCTTATGCCATAACGCTGGATTAGTATATTGGACAGAAAGTCTATTGAAAGATCGTGACTTCCTATAGCCACCAGGCTTTTTTCAATATTAGCGCGGCTTTTGAACAGGGTAACGGTGCACTTTTCTCCGGCCTGCAACCCTTCCTGGCCACGGCCGATCAATACGGCACCATCAGCTTTTACAAGGCTGGTGGTTATTCCTGCCCCGCGGCTTAAGGGGTAAGCTACGTAGTTATCTTTGATGGGCGCTACATTTACATAGATGAATTCATCAACTCCCATGTGGCTGGCTGTCTTTCGAGAAATTGTAGCCTCAAATTCCTCCAGTTCTGGGATAGGAAGCCCCTGTCTCCTATACAAAACTGGCCTGGCAAAGAGGGAAAAAATTAACTGGGCCGATATAGGGTATCCAGGAACCCCGATTACCGGTTTATTATTGATAATACCTAATATGGCAGGTTTGCCCGGACGGGTAGCAAGACCGTGCACCAGCAGCGTACCCATTTCGTCAACCAGTCCCGCCGTGTAGTCTTCGCGGCCTGCAGAGGAACCGGAGCACATGATAATAAGATCTGCCCGAGCAGCGGCATCCTGCAAAGCGTCTGCAAGCAGATCGGGCTGGTCCGGGACAATATCATGTCTGAAAACCTCTGCACCCCATTCCTGTGCCATACCGGAGAGCATGTAGCTGTTACTCTCCACTATCTGACCAGGCTGCATTTCCAGGCTACCCCGCTCAACCAATTCAGTCCCGGTAGGGATAATAGCTACCAAGGGCTTTTTTATCACGGTCACCCGCTCAATCGCAGCAGTCACAAAGGATGCTATTTCATAGGGACCCAGCCTGGATAAGCTGGGTACTATCATGTCACCTGCTACCAGGTCTTCGCCCACGGAGCGTATATGCTGCCAGGGAACTGCTGGTTTTATAATCCGTGCTCCACCATCCACGAAATTTACATCTTCGATCATTATTACTGAATCATATTGGGCTGGAACATAATCTCCGGTATCTACTTCTAAATATTGATCGGAAGACAAAGTTACCGGTCTAAATTCACTGGCCAGGTTTGTATCCTGGGCGGCCACTGCTATTCCGTCCATGGCTGATGCTACGTAATGTGGAGAAGAACGCCGGGCAAAGACCGGACCGGAGACAATGCGCCCATAAGCTTCCAGGATCGGTATCTCTTCGGTAACAGGCTCGAAGAAGCCTATCGCTTCGAGATTATTCATAAAGATGGTTCTGGCTTCTTCGAGGGGGTGGTTTTCAATGTATATCTTTCGTTCCACTTTTATGCATTGCCCCTAACTGGATTATTTTTGTCTGGCTCTGTTCCAATTGTATATCAATTAGCAATAGCCCGCAAAAGTGGAAATATTCTGTGTTTGCTTTTGACCGTGGTACTGCTTTAAGTATAATAAGAAAAGCAATGCTAAAAATCAAGAGATTAAAAACCCAAACATTGCGATTCAAGACTCATATTTGCGAATTTTAGCGGGGTATAAATCTTATGAAAGAATTTTTCAAAGTCGTGAGCTATCAACAAGCACAGGAGATGGTTAAACGCCGCCTGCCAGGCCGTAGTAGCGAGAAGGTTTCATTACAGCAGGCATATCAGAGAGTACTTGCCGAAAATCTATATAGCCCTGAGGCGTTGCCGGCATTTGATCGTTCAACGGTTGATGGTTATGCCATTCGTTCTGGTGATAGTTTCGGCAGCAGCGAGTCTATACCCGCTTTTTTTAACCTGGTAGGAGAAATCCTTATGGGTGAAGATAGCGACATCAGCCTGGAACCTGCACAATGTGCCTGGATTCCCACCGGGGGGATGCTTCCCCGGGGAGCAGATGCTGTTGTGATGGTGGAATATACAGAGAAATTAGGCGATGATACGGTCCTGGTGTACAGACCGGTAGCCGGGGCTGAGAATGTTATGCAAACCGGTGAGGATATTGGGGAAGGGAAGCTCTTATATCCGAGTGGACAACTGCTTCGACCTCAGGATATTGGACTGCTTGCTTCGCTGGGATTTTCAGATCTAAAGGTACTCAGACCCTACCGGGTAGGCATAGTGTCTACCGGCGATGAAGTAATACCATTGCAGCATAAGCCCTCTCCGGGGCAGGTGCGTGATGTAAATTCATACGCTATAGCGGCAGCGGTTTCGTCCACCGGAAACCTGCCGATGATCTATCCGATAGTTGAGGACGAATACTCAGCCCTCAAGCAGACGGTAGAAACCGCATTGGCTCAAAATGATTTTGTAATACTTTCCGGGGGGAGTTCAGTCGGGATTAAGGACGTAACCCTGGACGTGCTCACATCTCTTCCGGATTCAGAACTTCTCTTTCATGGAATGGCTATTAAACCCGGGAAACCGACTCTGGCAGTAGGAGTAATGCAGCAGTTACTAATAGGTCTTCCCGGTCATCCTGTATCTGCCTTAATGGTTTTTCATATTCTATGTACACCACTATTGAAAATGGGAACTCCAGGCTTTGTTCTGGCCCAGAGCAGCGAAAACATCGCCTCCCAGCCCGGCCGCGACGACTTTATTCCCGTACAGCTGAAGCAGCAGGATAATGGCTGGCTGGCAGTGCCTTTGCTGGGGAAGTCAGGGCTTATGTCGATCCTGTCTCGTGCTGATGGATATATTCATATACCTTACGAGCAGCAGGGTCTCAAGAAAGGTCAGAAGGTTAAAGCCTGGCTGTTCTAATGCAACAGAACAGGAGAGGAAAGAGCTTTGATTGATATTACAGGTGGGGTAAATATTGATACGTTTTTCTGGCTGATGGTTTTGGCCACGGTTGTTGCCATGATGGGGCGCTATATTAAAATCCCTTATGCGCTGGCGTTGATGATCACCGGCCTTATAGCAGGCCTAACTGGATATTTTCAGCAAGTCGTATTAAATCCCCAGATATTGTTTGCCATCTTTTTGCCGCCGCTCTTGTTCGAAGCAGCAATCAACATGAGGCTGAGTTTATTAAAAAGAAACTGGAAGCCGGTTTCAATTTATGCCGTAGCCGGTACTTTTATCGCTACTATAGTCACAGGGCTGCTGGTGCATTATGTTTTGAAAATTCCACTGGCTTCCGCCCTGGTTTTTGGCGCTCTCATTTCTCCTACTGATCCAATATCGGTAATAGCAATATTAAAAGAATTGCGAGTTGGAAAAAATCTCAGTATGATCATGGAGGCGGAGAGCGTTTTTAATGATGGAGTTGCCATCGTACTGTTCACTATTCTTGTATCCTTCGCATCGGGAAACAACACCACCATAATGAACGGTTTTGGTTCTTTCCTGGTGGTTGTCCTTGGCGGTTCAGTAATTGGCTCAGCCATGGGCATGTTTGCATCACGCATAACCAGGGAATTTAATGATCATCTTCTGGAGATTATGCTTACCACAATTGTTGCGTTTGGCTCTTACTTATTGGCTGAATGGCTGCATGTATCCGGTGTGATAGCAGTGGTGACGGCAGGCCTGGTCACTGGTAGTTATGGTATGCAAAAAGGCATGTCGGCAACTACTCGCCTGGCGGTAAATTCATTCTGGGAATACGCTGCTTTTGCGGTCAATTCTATAGTATTTCTTCTGGTAGGCTTTGAGGCGACTCTGGTAAACTTATGGCCCCTGCTTCCTATAACCTTCCTGGCCTTTTTGATAGTACTGGTTGGGCGGGCAGCTGCTATCTATGTCTTAAGCCCTGTAGTAAAATGGGCAGGCTATAAAGTACCGCTCAAATGGCAGCACATGCTTTTTTGGGGCGGGTTGCGGGGAGCAATTCCTATGGCTTTGGTATTGAGCCTGAATACTAGTTTCCCGGTTCGTGATCAACTTCTGCTGCTTACCTTCGGGGTTGTTCTGATTTCCCTTCTGCTGCAGGGATTAACAACAAAGATTCTGCTAAAGAAGCTGGGACTTGCGGCGAATAGGGATTGGCGGGCGGAGCACAGCAGCCTGGCCAGCCAGATCATAGCGCTTCGGGAAGCAATCAAGGAGTTGGGAGATATAAACCAGAAGAGATCCTTGTCTCACCAGAGCTACCAGCGATTAAAAGAGCGTTTTGAAAATCGAATTGAGCTACTAGAGGGTTGCATCGAAGAGCTAGGTCAGCAGGACGAGAGCCTGGTTCAGTTTCAGGAGAATCAAGCCCTATACAAAGCATTGCTGGCAGAAAAGAGTTCTCTACGAGATGCGTATACCAGCGGAATCATTGATGACGAAGACTGGCAGCGGCTCTCATTGCAGATCGATGAGGAACTTGATTCTATTGTTAATATGGAAGAATATGATAAGTAAAAATATCTGATCTGATGGACTTTAGATTTTGATCCTCATTACAAGACGATGCTGTCCCAGTCCATACTCATTTTCTCGAAATTCAACTACCTTAAATCCAAGTTTTTTCTGGTATAGTATCAATGCCGCTTCATTGTCCGGACTCACAGTTAATTCAACTTCATTGATTTTTTCACGTGCTATATGCCTAAAACTTTCATTAAGCAGCGAGGTAGCGTGCCCCTTGTTTCTTTCTGTGGTGTTTATAGAAAGGCCGACTAAATAAGCTCTCCAGGGCTTTTCCCAATCCAGCATATATTGGCAAAGGCCGATAGGCTCTCCCTCATTCCATAAGGCAAATACTCGCCCATGCCTGATTAAAGGCACCAATGTCCACTCGTTGAGGCCGCTTGCAGCACCGAAGTTGCTTACCTCAATATCTGCAAGTTTTTTTAAAAGTCCTGGTTTGGGATCTTGTACGAGTTCAACCATGATTGCCCCCCTCTGTATGTCTTGTTTACGTATTTTGAGCTGCACAAAGAAAGCATACCATGATAATTAGGCCGAAAAGCTATTGGTGCGCCGACTTTTATATCATGAATCGTATCTTCCACATCCAGAATCAAGTGGTCACTGCTGGCTCCTAGAATGAAAGTGTGTTCATCCATCGGGGTTATGCCGTCCACATCAACATCCTGCATTCCTAAAGCTACTATGGCTCTTTTGCGTGTGCCCCTATTTTTGAACACCGGTACGGTGCCGAAAGCTGTTCTGCCAATCCGTCCGATAGGCACAGAAGGCTTAGTTTTTACTTCGATTATCTCTGCTTTTAAAGTAAACGCATCCTGTGATAGATAAGGTATGCGCCGGTTATGAGAAGTATCTGTTCCCAAAAGAATACCTTCACCTACCCGCACCTGATTAATTCCTTGTGGAACAGTTTTATTATCAACGAGCATAAGGGTTGAGGTTCCGCCACCCGAAATTATATCCAGCTTGATTCCAAGCTTCTGTTCAATATCTTTCCCTATTTGAGCCAGCACACCCAAATTACTGATCGAGGGAAGGATGCCTCCGAAACATCCCATATTAGTTCCTAGTCCAATAAGGGTTACTCCTTTCATTGTGCTAACTTTGCGGGCTACATCTAATACATATTCAGGCATGATACCTTCCCTAAGATCTCCCACGTCCACCATAAGGATAATTTCATGAGGCTTTCGTGCTCCTTGCGCTGCCAGAGCCAGAGCTTTTATTACTATCAATTCCGAATTAACACTCGCGTTTGCAGAAAATATAACCTGATGGGCCCTGCTCAAACGTGGGATTCTGAGCATGGTAATGTGCTGGTGAAATCCACACGATCTTAGGGATACTATATTTTCAAGTCTGGCATCTGCCAGTCCTTGGATACCGCCATGTACCATGGCATTTACAATTGGGGGTAGGGCGCTAAAGCCTTTGGTTACGCCCAGAACTTGAATATTATGTTTTTGGCAGCGATTAACGACCTGTTCCGCATTACTGGCGATCTTGTCCAGGTCAATTTCGAGTAACGGACTGCTTTTCATTACAGCACCTCGCTTGGTATCTATAAGTTAACCTGCCCGATTTACGGGCAGGTCTTTTCCAGGGATTATTAATCAGGATAATCATCAAGCTCGACGATCTTTCCTTCCCAGGTTCTCAACACAACTTTGTTTTTGCGATTTTGCATCATATAGTTGGGCATTAGAGGTATTTTGCCCAATCCACCTGGAGCATTCACTATATATGTGGGGATTGCCAGGCCGGATGTATGGCCGCGCAGGGATCTGATAATTTCCATCCCTTCGCTTATACTGGTTTGAAAGTGCCTGGTTCCCTTAACGTCCTTGGCATGGAATATATAGTATGGGCGTACCCTTATTTTTAACAATTCCTGGCACAGCTTTCTCATAATATACGATTGATCATTTATGTCCCGCAGTAAAACGGACTGGTTGCCTAATACAACACCTGCCGCTGCTAACCTGTCGCAAGCGCTTTTAGCATCCTGGGTAATCTCCAAGGGGTGGTTAAACTGAGTATTGATATATATCGGAGGATATTTGTTTAAAATCTCACACAATTGAGATGTAATTCTTTGCGGCATGGTTACCGGAACTCTGGTGCCGATGCGCTTAATCTCAACATGTGGTATTTGATCAAGCGCAGAGAGTATCGAATCCAAAACCTTATCGCTTAGAAGCAAAGCGTCTCCGCCGGTAATAAGCACGTCTCTAATTTCCTTGTTATTAGATATATAGTCCAGAGCCTGGGCAATATCTTCCATACACGCATGCTGATCTACTTCGCCGATATTACGTCTTCGCTGACAGTGGCGGCAATACATGGCGCACTGGTTGGTCACATTTATTATCAAACGATCTGGATATCTCCTGGTTATACAGGGTGCTGGTGATGTTAGGGCCTCATTCATGGGATCCAGACTACCTCCTGATGCTAGCTCTCTGATGTCAGGAACAGCCTGCATAAAAATGGGGTCTTCAACGTATTTCTTTCCAATCAGACTTAAATAGTACGGAGATATTGCCCAGCGATAATGCTTGCTCACTCGATCAACGCGCTTTTTTTCCAAATCGCTTAGGCCAAGAATGTTTGTCAGAATGTCACTATCTTTTATCCGGTTTTTTAGCTGCCACTTCCAGTTATCCCAGTCCTGATCGGTGCCCCCCAGGAGATCGAGAATCTGCTGCTTTCTAACGGATCTTTGTTCCTGGATAGTTGTATCATTCATTGCTTCTACTGCTTGAAGGTACGGTATAACGTCCTCCTTGAGCTCACTGCTCCTGAGTAATGATTGATAAAGATTATATAGATTCCCTGTTTCTCTCATGCTATCACTCCTTAATTATTCCCCGGGATAGGAATGCTCATAATCGAAAAGGGCCGAGACTTAAGACACAAATAACCAAAGGAAGGCCTCTGGTTATAGAGCATATATTATTAACCTCGGATTCCCTTTCAAGCGCTTACGAGGTTAGCTGACGGGTTCGGGAAAAGGGAATTCCCTACCATTTTGGATTCACCCCATTTGTTGGTTCCCCCGCTCTTAAAAGCAAGATTCAGCGCAGTCTATCTTTCATCATATTTGCTAACCGGGACATCACCTCCTTAATTATTGAACAAATGATTGTATTACGTATTATTATCACGATTTTAGCAAGACCAATTAAAACCTAAAACGGCCTTTATTCAATTATACGTTTTACAAAATCATTTCTAACAGGATTTGTATTGCAATAATGATACACTTCAAATGTGGCAGAATTAGGGCATCGAATTATTGTTCTACTCGCGCCCAATAAAACCATTATTTTTATATATGAACAATTATTGACCTGTTTTTGCCACATTTTTGGTATATAATCTTATTGCTCATTATGGCTCAGACTGATGATGGGCAGGCATAGAGCACCTTAACCCTGACCGGAATCCTGGCCTAACAGACCGGTGGGATTTGCTTTGGCAATTACGTTGTTGTGTGTTTGGTATAAAAAATGTACAGGAATATGTTATTTGCTATTATTCTGAAAGGAGGACAGAAAAGAACCGCTTATTGTATTATTTTTTTCGACTCTAGCATTTTGTTGGAACATTCATGAACTTTTCATGCTGCACATATTTCTTTTCTCATATTGCTGGGTGACATAAAAAGCCAGGGACTTCTAGTCGTCATTATTAGCTTTACTGCCAATTAAATTCCTTGTTTCTTACTCAGATTAATTTAATAAGATGGGTTATTGTCTTGTTTAGGGCCAAAGGAGGATTGATCATGATTGATCGGAAAAAACTATCCTGGTTATGCTCTCTTTTTGCCGCCTTATTTGCGGTATTTTGTTTTAATCCAACTGCTGTTCTGGCAGCGAGTGGAACCTTTACGGTCGTTTCCCCCGGCACGGGAGATGTCTGGGCAAAAGCATCTACACAGACCATCCAATGGAATTACACAGGCAATCCGGGGGATAAGATAACCATTACTCTTGTTAAAGACAACAAGAATGTCATGCATATAGCCAGCAAAACCGATGCTGGTGCCAATGGCAGCGGCCACTACACCTGGACGATCCCGTCTACGCTGGCCGAGGGAAGTGATTATCAGATTAAAATTGTTACTCCATTATGGTCTGAAGGAGGATTGAGCGGCTACTTCACTATAGGAAGCGTAAGCTCAGGTGGCACCAGCACCGCAGAATCTACTCAGGAAACAACTACTCAAACAGACAGCGAATCATTTACTGTAATATCACCCGGTGACGGAGATATCTGGGCCAAGGGCTCTACACAGACCATCCAGTGGAACTACACTGGTGACCCTGGGGACGATGTTACCCTTACTCTTGCTAAAGACAAAAAGAATGTAATACATATAGCCAGCAAAACCGATGCTGGTTCTAATGGAAGCGGTAGTTACACCTGGTCGATCCCGTCTACGCTGATCGAGGGTAGTGATTATCAAATCAAGGTGTCCACTCCATTATGGTCTGACGTAGGATGGAGCGAATATTTTACAATCGGAAGTGGTGGGGCTACGCAGCAAACTACACAGGGTGATACGGTATTGATTGATGACTCCTCCTTTGTCACACTTACAGCTCTCAAAAATGATGGTCAATACAATTTAGAAGTAAAAGCTAACAACGCTTCGACTCCCGTTGAAGTGTCCTATCTGGTACTAAATCCTAATACCAGCCCGGCGACTCCTTCACAGGGTATTGAAGTAAGCGAGCTGAGTGAATCAGAAAGTGCGTGGGGAGGAGCCAAACAGTATTACGGTCATACCGAAGTTGGAGGATGGACCTTACCCGAGTACCAGCAGAATCAAAAAGTTTTTACATTGCCCCATTACCGCACCTGCGTTATGATGCTGGCCCGCTATGAAAAAATATACGTAGTATTTATGCGGGAAAACGACGGGCAATTAAGCTATGAAGTCTTCCAGGGCGGTGCTTTTAAAGGATTGGAGGTTCCCGGACTTGCCCAGGTAGTGCGCAGTGGTGAGCAGTTCCAAATTCATTCCCTGGGCAGCGCAGTTGAGGTGGGAATATGGGACAAAGGCAGTTACCAACATGATGAAGTAACCGGCTGGGCCCAGACCAACTACCAGGCCAATGACAAACTATACCCCATACCAAAATACGGTATGTTTATGATGCTTATTGGCCGCTACGGCAATTTGGGCTTAATCATGGGCAATTATAATGATGGACAACTGGGAACCGTATGTTTTAGCGGCTCAAAACTTTTGGGGGCAGAAAGTGTAGCCGGGCTGTGCGAAATTAACAGCGCTGGCAGCCCCCACATAAGAATACGAGCTTCGGGGAATGATCCGGTAGAAGTATCCCAGTTCGCTTTTGACAATACCTGCTGGCAATGGGAAGTTAACGGCTGGGGTCAGGAAGGATTCAGGCAGAATCCACAGGTATTTCCTTTAAAACATTATACTCCTGGTTTTTTAACCTGCAGCCGTTATGACAAATTGGGCATTTTCTTCTATAACGAAAACGATGCTCAGATGGGGGTACTTCCGCTTAGCAGCAGTACCCAGTATAAAGGTTCGGTAACACTTCAGAACCAGCAGACTCAGTCAACCCAGAATTCTTCTGGACAGGACGACATTCGCGTGTTTCTTAATGGGCAATTAATGTCCTTTGACCAACCGCCGGTGATTATTGGAGGCAGCACTATGGTGCCTATGCGGGCTATTTTTGAGGCTTTGGGTGCATCGATAAGCTGGGATGCCAGCACGCAGATGGTAACAGCCACTCGAGGTGATATTACCATTAAACTAATAATCGGTATGCAGACCTGCCAGGTAAACGGTCATGAAACTGCCCTTAGTCAGCCTGCCCAAATATTTGGTGGACGCACTATGGTTCCTTTGCGTTTTGTGGCCGAAGCTTTACAAGCTGAAGTCGAGTGGGATGGGTCCACCCGCACAATCACGATAACTCAAAACAACATTACACCTCCTCAAAATGAAACTACCACCGATGTTCCCAGCGGGCAGAATGTCATTAGACAGTTTTTCAGCCTGGTAGGTAATGGAGATGCAGATTCAGCAGTATCTTTACTGAAAGCAGAAACACTAGGCGATGACAGCAGCCAGGAAATGTGGAGGAATAATCTGAATTCATTTACTTCAGCCAGCGTGATGAGCATTGAAGAGAGCAATAAAGCAGACTGGCCGGGCGATTTTGAACAGTACAAAGTGATGGTATCTCTGCAGGTAAAGCCAGGTGGTCAGACCTTGTGGATGGATGGGGCCAATACATTCTGGATTTCAATAGTGAAAACCAATAGTCAGTGGAAAATCCAGGAAATTGCTACCGGGCCATAAGCAGCTTAGAAATGTCGAATGAAACCTCGGATTAGCCCCGCGGTTTCAGACCGTCAAAAAAGCCGAATATCTTTGTCATTTCACAAAGCCCGCTCAATCAACGTACTCAGGTACGCCTCAATCTCGGGCTTTGTTTATTCCGCGATCTTCAACTTTTTTGCTCGCTCTGCCAGGGTGTCAACTTCTTTGACACCCTGAAACCGCGGGGTCAGCCCTGCGGTTTTTATTCAAATGATTCCTAATAAAATTTTTCATTAGCAGCCTAACGAGGTCAGAAACCTATAAAAAATCCGTATTCAGGGATTGTGCGGTATAATATCATCAACAGTATAGGGCGCGACTAAATTCATGCTTCTCATGCAGTCTATAACACATTTTTGCCACATACCTGTTTTATACTAATGGCAAGTAATGATGTCGCTTGATGTTTGGAGGAGCGCTGACTATGAGTACTATTTTCATAGTTGATGATGAAGACAACATTCGTCTATTAATAACACAGTATCTTGAGAATGAAGGATTTACTGTGGAGTCTTTTAAAAACGCTGAAGAATTGTATGGAAGATTGGAGTCAGGGTACCCGGATCTCTTAGTGCTTGACATCATGCTGCCGGGGATGAATGGTTTGGAGTTTTGTCGGGTGGTTCGCCAAAAAAGCGGGGTTCCCATTATATTTATATCCGCCCGGAGAAAAGCTTTAGACCGGATCATCGGCTTGGAAATCGGGGGTGATGATTATCTTCCGAAACCGTTTAGTCCCCGGGAATTAGTTGCCCGGGTGCGATCGGTTCTCCGCCGCACATTAAATGCCTCAGAATCCAAAGACTATTTACAAGCTGACAACCTTAAATTGATACCCAATGACAGGTTGATTACGGTGGATGGGCAGGAGTTCACTGTCACAACGAAAGAATATGAATTGATTGCTCTGCTGCTTCAAAATCCGCAGCGTACGTTTAACCGTCAGGAACTCTTGGATAGGGTGTGGGGTTACGATTATGATGGCAGCGAGAGAGCGGTAGACGACCTGGTAAAACGACTGCGTAAGAAGCTTAAAGAAGTTGGTTCTAAGGCTAATATACAGACTATATGGGGCTACGGGTACAGGTTAGATGGGCAAGTTCAAAAGCATATCCAGTAAAATTTTAACGAGTTATTTGTGTGTAGTTCTTTTTACCTTCATGATAACCGCTATGACATTTTACCCTCTCCTGGTGGGCGTTTTAGAAAGAAGGGCCGAAATCGGTCTGGAAAAACAGGCATGGGAGATTGCTTATACCATTGGATCAGGAGCCGCTCCGTCCCAGGAGCATAACCTGCCTCTGACTATTCTTTTACTAGGCCGCTCAGTTGAAAGTGATTTTTTGTGGATTGATCCCAATGATGTGATAGCTTTAAGCAGCAGCCAGGAACGATATCCGGTTGGGCGGTCTCTGTCTCAGTTAGCTGAAAATTTACGTCCTGCCGGTGGATTTGATAGAAGCAAAGCCAACATATATAAAAACGATAGTTATCTATCCGCCGAAGTGCCTACGGGTGGGGGAGGAACCGTTCTAACCTTTGTGTCCATTAACACCCTGCAGGCTATGTACAGGGAAACCCTTCTAATGATCTTTGGCAGTCTATTAGCTGCGCTCCTGGTAGCTCTTTTAATTGCTTATTTCTTAATTAGCTATCTGGTAAAGCCACTCAAATCTTTAGAAGATTATGCCCGGGCGGTGGGCAACCGAGAATTCGAAACTCGTTTGGATGTGAAGTCTGACGATGAATTGGCCAAGCTGGCCATCGCTTTTAATGAAATGTCTGATCGACTAAAAAGTTATGATGAGGGTATGCGCCGCTTTTTTCAAAATGCATCTCATGAGATGAAAACCCCCCTTATGAGCATAAACGGATATGCAGAAGGTATAAGAGATGGAGTATTCACCGGCCCAGCCCTGGATAATGCCATCGACATCATCCATAAAGAAAGCCTGCGCCTGAGAAATATTGTTGAAAACATGATTGATATAACAATTCTGGAACAGCCGCATAATACTTATTTTTTACCCAATGACCTGTCCTACATTGTAGAACAGTCAGTATCAAGCGTGGGTGGTTATGCATTGGAGAAAAGAATACAGGTTGAGGTTGAAATTCAGCATCATACATGGGTGACAGGTGATTGGGACCAGTTGCATAGTCTTTTTATCAATCTACTGTCCAACGGGATTCGCCATGCTCACACCCGGGTAAAAGTAAGTGCTCTTTCGCTGGATAACCTGAATAAAGTGCTAATAAAGGTACAGGATGATGGAGCTGGTTTTACTGACGAGGATCTGGAACACGCTTTCGACTACTTTTACACGGGAGTTAAAGAGAGCTCAGGTCTTGGCCTTACAATTGTTGAAAAAATCGTTGAAGAACATGAAGGCACAATTAGAATTAGCAATGCAGATAATGGCGGGGCTTTTGTGGAAATCGTTTTACCCTGCGCATCTCAAAAGTAAGAACATCATTTCTTTGATCAAGGGTGTTAGTCAGTATGCACTGCAGATGATAGAGGAAAAACTACTTTAATGGCGAAAATTGATTTCATTACAACATTGTAATATGTAAAAAAGGTATACATATGAAATTTAACCTGCATTTTATGCCCAAGCGTATGCCCCAGGAGGAGCGAGAAGCAGCCTGGCACCGTATTATTGAACCTTCACGACCCTCTAGCTCTTACTATTTGTTAGTATGCCTTTCTGCTATTATTGCAACCTTCGGATTGTTGGCTAACAGCACTGCCGTGGTGATAGGGGCTATGCTGGTAGCTCCCTTAATGGGACCTATTTTTGGCATTGCCTTGAGCCTTCTAACCGGAGACCGCAAACTTTTAAAAAATGCTTTATTGGCTGAAATTGCCGGTGTCATACTGGCAATTGGATTGCCGGTTCTTATCGGATTAATCCCATTACGCCCCGATTTTTCGTCAGAAATTTTATCACGCACCCAACCCAATATCTATGACGTATTAATAGCCCTGGCCTCAGGCTTAGCCGGGGCTTATGCACTGGTAAACGAAAAAATCAGCCCGGCTTTACCTGGAGTAGCTATTGCTACGGCGCTGGTTCCGCCCCTTGCTGCATGTGGTTTGAATGTTGCTGCAGGTAACTGGCTTTTAGCCTGGGGAGCATTTTTGTTGTTTTTAGTGAACTTTGTCGCCATCGAATTTGCTGCAGCCACTGTCTTTCTATTGCAGGGATTGGTTCATTACGACAGGGTGGGGAACAAACTGTCCTTAAATTTCGTTCTAAGAAGATTGGGAATAAGTTTTATTATTCTATTACTGGCTACCGCTTTTATGACCCAGACCCTTATAAAAATTGTTGGAGAAAGAAAGCTGGACAAAGAAATCCGTGCTGTACTTAACGAAGAACTTGGGGCTTATGCAGGGGCCAGGCTGTCGGATGTGAAGTTTGAACAAACTGCCAGCCTGCTTGAGGTTATAGCTACAGTCATTACTCCGCAGGAATTCGATCCCCAAAGGGTGGCTGTTTTGGAAAAGAGTCTCCAAGAAAACATTAATCCCAGCGCTAAGTTGATTATACGTTCTGTCACATCCAAGGATGCTGACCGCAACGGACCGGTCTTTGTCAGTGATGAGGAGATAAAAAAACGAGATCAAACCAATCAAGAAACGGATTTTATGAACCATGTTTCTCAGCTTGTCAGCCAGCAGATAAATAATTTCAACGGAGCCCAGTTAATTGATGTTGCCAAGGATGTCAAAAACGAAAATACATTAATAACCGCAAGTGTCCGGACCCCCCGGGCCATCACACCTGCTGAAGTTGAAAATATTGAAAAGCAGCTGAACAGGGAAGTTGAGGAATCGATAAAGCTGGTGGTTCGCTCTATCCTAACCAAAGATGCGGATGCATCTCACTTTATCAATATATCCTCTGACAGCCGACCACAACTTAATGGTGAAGACCAAAAGTTATATGATATTCTTCTAAACGAAATTACCTGGTATCTTTCTCAGGATATTTCGGGGATTGCAGTTAACCAGCTTAAATTTGAGCATCAACAAGATAATATAGGCGTATTTGCCACAGTCAATACTCCAAATACTATAACCCCCAGGGAAGTGACTGAGTTACAGGAACACCTGCGCATAACGGTGGATCCCCGGGTAAAATTGACAATTAAGTCAGTTGTGGGGGGAGCTGCAACTGCTGATTCTTACATTACGCTGATGGATGATGAAACTGTATAGACCAATAAAAGGAGTTTAAATGAAAGTTTCTGTCTGTGGTTAAAGCGTATTCAAGAATTTTGAAGGATACGATAAAATTACAGATGAAACATCCACTGTACCGGTATGTCCAAGCTGTAATCTTAATCATAATATAATTTATCGGGAGAATTAAATGCATTCAACGCTTGAGGGCATTATTCATAAACGGCGCTTTAAAGTGCGCTTTTTTTTGAGGGTATCCTGACCGGTTTGGTAACCGGTGCTGTAGTAGTACTCTTCAGGTATATATTGAAGTCAAGCGCTGCCTGGCTGGAGAGGCTTTATGCGTTTCTCGGTTCACACTCATTCTGGTGGACCGGGTTGTGGATTATTGTACTGGTGGTGATAGCATTAATCCTTGGTAAAATGGTTAGCTATGAGCCGATGATAAGCGGGAGCGGCATTCCTCAGGTCAAGGGCGCAGTGCTTCGGCAGTTAAATATGAACTGGTTGAAAATACTGGCATGCAAGTTTGCTGGTGGGGTGCTGGCTATCGGTTCCGGTATGTCGCTGGGGCGTGAAGGACCATCCATACAGCTGGGTGCTGTTGCCGGGCAGGGGGTAAATCGCCTGTTAAACGGTGTCGGGGTGAAAGAAAGAATTCTTATAACCAGCGGAGCGAGTGCCGGTTTGGCTGCGGCTTTTAATGCTCCTCTGGCCGGGGTAGTATTTTCATTGGAGGAATTGCATAAAAACTTTTCCCCCCCAGTTTTACTCTCGGCGATGGCAGCCTCCCTTACGGCTGATTACGTCTCTAAAAACTTTTTTGGCATAAGACCAATTTTTGATTTTCATTCTTTACCGGTTCTACCGATGAAATTTTTCCCGCTATTGATCCTTTTAGGGATTATAACTGGTTTATTTGGAATGGTATTTAACTAGTCATTGATCAAATCTCTTAATCTTTACTCCAGGCCGCTGCTACCTAAAAGAATCGTGATGCTGGTTCCGCTATTGTTGACCATTCCGGTCGGCTTCTGGATTCCCCAGACACTGGGGGGAGGGCAGGGTCTTATCGAAGGTATACATAACCATCAATATCCGCTCATGATACTGTCATTGCTATTGATCACCCATTTTGGGCTGACCATGTTCAGTTACGGCACCGGAGCCCCGGGGGGGATATTTATGCCCATGCTGGTAATGGGGGCCCTGGCCGGCGGGGTTTTCAGCGGTGTCGCAGAAATGATCTGGCATATAGATACTTCTTTTAGCAACAATTTTGTGGTCTTTGCCATGGCCGCATATTTCACGGCTATAGTCAAAGCGCCCATCACCGGCAGTATCCTTATTACAGAAATGACAGGATCCTTTGAACATCTACCGGCTCTGATAACCGTGTCAATGACAGCTTATATTGTGGCTGATTTATTAAAATCACAAGCGATTTATGACCGTTTATTGGAGAGCGTATTAGCCAGACAAAGGTCTGAGGCTTCTCATAATACTTCAAGCCAAAACACCCTTCTTGAAGTGGCGGTGAGCGTGGGGTCTTTCCTGGAAACAAAGATGATAAAGGATATCACTTGGCCGCCAAATTGCCTTTTGGTTAATATTAAGAGGGGAGAGAACCATATCATACCCAAAGGAGAAACGCGGATAATCGCTGGAGATTATTTAAACATACTTACTAGCGAGAGACAGGCTAAAAAAGTCAAAAGAGTATTGCTGCAAATGTCGGGACACATTCAGGGCGAGGTTTAAATTCGGACAAAGGTCAATAGACCACTTTCAAAATATGTAGGGCGAAGAATGCTTACTTGCTTCTTCGCCATTGATAATGCTGTTTACTGTGGAGGATTTTGCGCCTCTTTGAACGACGGCAAATGAGCAACATTAGAGGCTTTCACTATTGGATAATCATATGCTGTTTCCAGTTAAAGGGGATGCGCTAGAAAACATCCCCTTTATAGCCCAAAGGAGCTAAAAACTTCAGTTTGGTTAATACTTAGGGCATCTTAGCGCAGGCGTCGGCGCATTCTTTGCAAACTCTGGCACATTCCTGGCAATGATTATCCTTAAACATAAAACATTCACTTGCACAGGCATCACAAATAGTTCTACAGAGATTACAGATATCTTTTGCCTCTGAGCTGTCCATGGTCATAGCCTCTACAGCCAGGGAGCAGATGTCAGCACAGACGCGCAGGGTTTTAATGCATTTGGCGCGGGCCTTGGCATCAGGTTCCTGTAAGCAAGAATTAAAACACTGATTACAAACCTGTAGGCATTTCGTGCAGGCATCGATACAAGCCTGGTATTTGGTTATTGTGGTCTCCATTACTGGCATTGAGCGAACCTCCTTTTTTATAGATATGCATATCTTGTCCTTAAAAGAGGTTGTTATGTATTTTAGAGCTGGTAACTTGGGGACTTTATAAAAAGAAAAAAAGGTCCAGACGCTAACCTTCCTTTAGGTGTTTGCTGAACCAACAATAATATTTATCTCGCTAATCCGCCAATCAATTAGGGAATTGAAGATTAAAGGAAATTGCATATAGGTGATTGTGAGGAATTTATAAAAATGAAAAACCTTAAAACCGAAGGAAAATACCCCCGTTTCTAAAAATAAGCATCGAGTTCTTTCTGCAATTCCTCCCTAAACAAATCAATATCATCAAAGTCCATAGCCGGAACATATAAGGTTTCCAACTGGTCATGGATCTCCTTAGCTTGTGCAATATAAGCAACAGCTACTTCAATGTTTTTCTGCATACGCTGGTGGGAGTCTTCAATTTTTGCTTTATGGGTATTTAGACAAGAGGCATCAGCAAGCTGGTCAAAGTCCAACCAGCGTTTAAATTTAATACTGGGGAGACTCTTTGTATAATCCAGAAGAGTGCTGGATACGTCAAGCATGACCAGCTTCTGGGAGGGCAGAACAATCAGGTCTATTTCCCCGGGAACCAGAGGATTGTGATAGACTTCAGCATAGGCACTGCGCATGGTTAACTGCTGGAGCACGTTGCCTAACAGTTCTTTAACACCGCTTCCCGGGCTGCCCTTTATACCAAAAAAAGTGTGCTTATTGTCTAGCAGGGTTTCCAGGTTGGCTTTCAGCCCATCTGGTGTAATTGCCGCTGCAAAAAGATGACGACATGCTTCGGTACAGGGAACCGAACCACGGGTAAATTCATCGCTAAGGGCCAATATATTGCGATTTATAGCCGTCTCATCCCGGGCTTCTTGGAGAAAGGAAACCCACTCGTCCACGGCCTGTTTGGCCTCACGCAGGCGCAGGTAAGCTCGGTTGAAGCACCGCGAGATATCTGTGCTCAAGCTGATTACTTCAGCTCGAGCTTGAAAAATAGTATCACGGTTCCAGAATTGACCCAGGTTTATTATTTCATCGACAGCCCCCGGAAACTTAGGATCTACAACATGAGGGGCAGTGCCATCCAGAAGGCAAACCAGATGGTCGCCAATTACCACACCATCAAGAGAATCATTGTCGGACGAACACCAGTGGTATTCTATGTCCTGTCCTAAATTCTCAAAATACTTACCGACCTTTTTCATAAATGTTGACTTGCCGACACCCGGCCCCCCTTTCAGGATTATTTTTCTCTTCACGCAGGGCTTTGCTACATGTTCATAAAATGAATAGAAACCCTCGCTGGTATTGCCGCCGGGAAATACATGTTGTATTCTCCCCATCCACCTTCACCTCTCAGATATATTTGCTTTCCGGATAATGTATATGAAAGTGAATATTACTTTATACAGAAAAGCGGGATGAAAAGACAGCAATGGTATATACCTTTGCTGTCTTTTGGTTTTAAGGGATAATAGTATACAGCTTAATTTAAAGTTAGATCTCTTGGATGTTCCGGGCGAATTTGATATCCTCTTAGTAATTATGGGATAAAATATTGGTCATGCAAATTAAAACTGTGCAAGGAGTCTGGATGAATCAGGATAGAATATGGCAATTAGAGCCCGATCCGGGCGATCTTATAAATCAATATGCATCCACCCTAAAAATATCAAGAGTTCTGGCGAAACTGCTGCTCCAGAGGGGGATAACCTCATTGCCCGAAGCACAAAAGTTCCTGTGGAGCTCTCTTGACGATTTGAGTTCGCCACAAGGAATGAGCGGTATGGAGGATGCCGTTAAACGAATTCAAAGAGCGCAGAGAACAGGCGAAAAAATAGTAGTTTATGGTGATTATGATGTGGATGGAGTGTGTTCAGTAGTAATTCTAACTAGTTGTTTACAGGCTATGGGATGCAAGGCCAGCTATTACATTCCGGACCGATTCAAGGAAGGCTACGGGCTAAATCCGGCCTCTATAAACCAACTAGCTGATAAAGGGTGTCGTCTTTTAATAAGTGTAGACTGCGGAATCAATTCGCTGGACGAAGTTGACCGGGCCACTCAGTTGAATATAGATGTTATTATAACTGATCATCACAATCCGGGTGTTAAGCTTCCGCGTGCACTGGCAATCATTAATCCGAAGTTGGATGATTGCATGGATAGCAGAGAACTATGCGGGGCTGGTGTGGTATATCAACTGGTCCGGGAGCTGGGGAAGGACCGCTTGCCCGGATCGGTATTTGCTGAATGGTTAGCCCTAGCGGCACTGGCCACAGTAGCTGATGTGGTCCCTTTACAGGGGGATAATCGTATCTTAGTTAAGGAAGGCTTGAAAATAATTAGAAGTGAATGCCCTCCAGGAATCCAAGCATTGCTCGAAGAGAGCGGAATTGAAAGTAGTGGTATTGACGCCTGGCAACTGGCCTTCGTGCTGGCTCCGAGAATCAATGCTGCTGGACGCATAGAGAATGCGCGACTCAGTGCGGAGTTATTAATGAACCCGGCCGGTGAACAAGCCAGGGCTCTTGCCAGACACCTTTGCCATTTGAACGATAAACGAAAGGCAATAGAGGAAAGCATCATAGACGAAGCAGCCGCTATGATAGCTATTGAAGAAGATGATGAAATCCCGGCTCTAGTTCTAGCATCTGAAAATTGGCATCACGGGGTGCTGGGAATCGCTGCTTCCAGGCTTTGTGATCGCTACCGGAAGCCCGTCTTAATGATAGGATGGGAGGAGGAATCAGGGCGAGGCTCAGCCCGCAGCCTGCCCGGGTACAATATTTTTGAAGCCTTATCAGAATGCCGGGAGTCTATCATGCAATTTGGCGGCCATAACATGGCAGCGGGATTTAGGGTGTCAAAAGATCAGTATGATATATTTAAGCAATCAATTATTGCCTGGGCAGGGGAAATACAGAAAAGAGACCGGGATTGGGGGAAGAGATATGTTCGTATCGATGTTCAAATTGAACCGGAAGAAATAAATCAGGATCTGGTTCGTGAACTGCACATGCTTCAGCCTTACGGGGAAGGCAATCCTGAGCCGATTTTTAGCATACGTAGTACATCGTTAAAATCCCCCGCGCTGATGGGCAAGGGCAAGGAGCATTTTAAAGCGCGCCTGGATTATCAAGAAATAGAATGTATCGCGTTTAACCGCAGCGATTTTATAAATTTTCCTCATCGACAACTGCTTATAGATATTGCAGGGCATGTCAAAGAGAATGAATATAGAGGTAGAAAAACCACACAGTTCAGGATAATGGATGCCAAAGCTGCTCTCAGACCTGACCGCTATGATCCGGATGCGATTGATAAAAGGGGCGCCCTGTTGAGAGAGGTGGCTGCTCATCTGGCGAAAAAGCAAGCTATGGTAATAGTCTTTCCCACCCTCAGATTATTGAGGAAGGTAAGGAGCTGGCTGGAAGGATTTTTCCATTCCCCGCTGATAAACGAACTACATGGGGCAGTGCATCCGGATGATAGGCAGCGCTTGTGGAAGGCAGCCAACAGCGGCCAGGCCACAGTACTTCTCTCAACGAGAGCTTTTGTTAGCAGCTATTATAGATGGAAAAATGAAGTTTTAAATATTTTTGATTGGCCGGAAGTAGAATTGTCTGGATTAACCTGGCTGGAAGACCAGATGGTTTTGACTGCAGGCCAGCAGTATCTGGTTTATGCTAATCGACCATCTACGATCAAATCCCTGCAAGCCTTATACCCGGAACTAATTACGGAGGCAGGGTTGGAAGACAGTCGTGCGCGCAGGAGATATCATCGCCAATTTTTTTTGCAGAGTACAGGCGTCTTACTGACAGATGGCGGGCTCATTCAAGGAATATATAAAGACCGGACTGCCCAGCATATCTATTTTGCTGATGCTCCTTTCAGCATGGAAGAAGCCCATTTGGTGGCTGAACACTGGCCTGCCAGGCAAATACCAGTTGCAAGGATTGCGTTTGGCAGACAGGGTTTGGAGTCCAACCAGCGGTTCCTGGATACATTATATCCTGATCAAACGCTTGTGCAAAAGGTATGGCGCGGAATTCAAACCATTGATTCATCGGTTTTTGAGACAGATGAAGTATCAATTCGAAAACATGTGTCGAAATCAGCCGGGATAGCCCTGAAAGCCATGGAATTGCAGTCAATCTTTCGCATTCTTCAAGACATGGACTTGTGCAGGGTCCAGAAAAAGGGTAGTATTATGGCAATAAAGTTAAGGAAACGGGATTTTATGCCCGATAACCTTTCTAAATCTGCATTTTTCCAGGAAGGTCAGGGGGAAAAGAAGGCTCTGGCCATTTTTGAGCAGGAGATAAAAAAAGCCCTGGATTGGTGATTTGAATGGGCCCACAGGCTATTTATGAGAAAATAAAAGAATATGATATAAGCGCCGATTTTGATCTAATTACGCGAGCGTATGAATATGCCCTGAAAGCTCATCAAGGGCAAATGCGATTTTCCGGGGAGCCTTATATAATTCATCCCGTGGAAGTAGCGCTTATCTTAACCAAAATAGAAATGGATGTTCCTTCTATCTGCGCAGCCCTGCTTCATGATGTGGTGGAAGATACCGATGCCAGCTATGCAAGCATCCTGGCCGAGTTCGGCGAAGAAATAGCAGTACTGGTCGATGGTGTTACCAAACTCTCGCGAATTAATTTTAAATCCAGGGAGGAAGCTCAAGCAGAGAACCTGCGTAAAATGTTTCTGGCTATGGCCAAAGATATACGCGTCATTCTTATCAAATTGGCAGACCGTCTGCACAATATGCGGACCCTGAACTTTCAGCCGGAGCGTAAACAAAAAGAAATAGCCCTCGAAACTATCGAGATATTTGCTCCCCTGGCTCATCGCCTGGGGATATTTCAATTCAAATGGGAACTTGAAGATCTGGCCTTTGCATATCTTGACCCAGAGATTTATTATGAGATAGCGCGGCGTTTAAAAGCCAAACGGCGCGAACGTGAAGACTATGTGCATGACTTGATCGAGCAGATCAAAAACGGACTGCGCCAGATAGGCATTGAAGCTGATATAGAAGGACGCCCAAAAAACATCTACAGCATCTACAAAAAAATGGTCAAACAGAATAAAGATATCGATGAGATTTACGATAAAATAGCGATTCGGGTTCTGGTAAATGATGTGAGAGAATGCTACGGGGTGCTCGGTATAATCCACACCATGTGGAAGCCCCTGCCCGGTCGATTTAAAGACTATATTGCTACTCCCAAACCTAACATGTACCAATCTCTGCATACGACTTTGATCGGCCAGGGTGGAGAGCCTTTCGAGGTACAGATCCGCACCTTTGAAATGCACCGCATTGCAGAATCGGGCATAGCAGCACACTGGCGATACAAAGAAGGTGCCGGCACTAAAGATAGAAAATTTGATCAAAAACTTTCCTGGCTCAGGCAGTTCCTGGAATGGCAGCAGGAGATCAAGGATACCAAGGAGTTCATGGAGTCCCTGCGAATAGATCTTTTTGACGATACGGTTTTTGTTTTTACTCCCAAGGGGGCAGTCATTGAGCTGCCCAAAAGCGCATGCCCGGTTGATTTTGCCTACCGGGTGCATACCGAGGTGGGTCATAAATGTACGGGGGCCAAGGTCAACGGACGCATTGTACCCCTGGATTATCCGCTGGAAAACGGCGATATCGTTGAAATAATGACCTCCAAAAATTCACCCGGACCTACCTTCGGATGGATGGATTTTGTCAAGACTTCATCAGCCAAGAGCAAAATTCGCCAGTGGTTTAACCGCGAGAAGCGGCAGGCAAACCTGGTAAAAGGCCATGATTCACTGGAAAGAGAGCTGAAGAAGAAGAACCTGGCCGTCAAGGAGTTTTTTAAAGAAGACCGTTTGCTTGAGGTGGCCAAAAGGTTCGGCCATAACAGCACTGACGATTTAATGGCTGCTGTAGGTGATGGAGCTATTACCGCTGCCCAGGTTATAAACAAGCAGAAGGACCTGTTTTTCCAGGAAGCGCAGGTGGAAGAGATTCTCAAGGTTCCCATCGGTCCGAAAAGCGGTATACCCCGCAGCAAAGAGACCAACGCTTTGAGGGTTAGAGGGGTCGATGACGTGGCTATAAGATTAGCCCGCTGCTGCAATCCCCTGCCCGGGGATGATGTGCTCGGCTATATAACCAGGGGCAGAGGCGTTTCAGTTCACCGCCGCGACTGCCCCAACATGCAGCATTATCTACGCAATGAAAAGGACCGCATCCTGGAGGTGGATTGGGCAGATGCTTCCGGGGTCTACAACGTGGAGTTGGAGGTAAGTGCTTTTGATCGCCCCCGCCTTACTACCGATGTCTTGAATGAAATTGCTGAAGCGCGCATACAGATTAACTCGGTGTATTCCAGGGCGACAAAAAACAACCTGGCTCTCATGAATTTCAAACTTGAGATAAACGACTTAAACCGCCTTCAGGCGGTTATCCACCGCATTCAGAAAGTGAAAGACGTGATTGAAGTGCGCCGGGTGCTTCCCGGAGAGACGAAAGGTGAATAGTACATGCGAGTTGTAATTCAGCGCAGCAGCGCTGCCCGGGTTAAGGTGGAAGGCCAGGAGACTGCCCGGATAGGCCTGGGTTTGACAGTTTTATTAGGTATAAAAAAAGGCGACGACACCAATGAAGCCTCATATATGATGGAGAAAATAATCAACTTGAGGGTATTTGAAGATGATGAGGGCAGAATGAATCGTTCCCTTTTAGAAATTGGCGGTGCCATCCTTCTCGTCAGCCAATTTACGTTGTACGGCGATGCTCGGAAAGGAAGGCGTCCCAGCTTTACTGATGCTGAATTGCCAGAAAAAGCATTGCCAATCTTCAATTATTGCGTAGAATACTTACAGGGGCTTGGTGTTTTAGTTGAGACTGGCAATTTTGGTGCCGATATGAAAGTTTATATTGAAAATAACGGCCCGTGCACGATTCTATTGGATAGCGAAAGGCTTTTTTAGCCGCAGGTTGTCAAAGAAGTTGGCAAGCCGGCAGGTATTATTATTTAGGGGGTTGAAAAAGTGATCCTTAAAGGCCTTGAAATTAGCGCAATGATGGTAAACTGTTACATAATAGGATGTGATGAAACCCGTGAAGTAGCAGTAATCGATCCCGGCGGCAATCCGCGCGCTATTCTTAAAATGCTGGAAGAAGACCAGCTAAAAGCAGTATATATCATTAACACTCACGGTCATCCTGATCATATCGGAGCCAATCGGGCAATTAAAGACGCCACCGGCGCTGAGCTGCTCATCCATGAAGCTGATGCCAAAATGCTGGTTAATTCTGTATCCAACTTTTCATTCTTAATGGGCAATAAAATCGTTAGTCCTCCGGCTGATAAATTGCTTAAAGAAGGGGACATTATAAAAATCGGAAATACTGTGGAGCTCGAGGTAATTCACACTCCCGGCCATAGCCCGGGGGGAATCTGCCTTAAGACCGGGGATATTATCTTTGTGGGCGATACTCTTTTTTATGGTTCAATCGGCCGGACGGATTTCCCGGGGGGCTCATACAAGCAGCTTATTGAGAATATTAAACAAAAACTTTTCTGCTATGACGATGATGTAGTGTGTTACCCGGGGCATGGGCCCCATACGACAATAGGATTTGAGAGAAACCATAATCCGTTTTTACGTTAAGTATTTCTGACAGGATAGTCTTTACATCAAGAATTTCGCATGATATACTAACTTCAAGTTTATATCAACACAAGCGATGATGAAGTAAAGTAGCTGCGGGAAATTGGTAAGAGAGGAGATGCCACAGGCTGTAAGCATCTCCACAAGGAAGCGTAGTGAAGTTCACTTCGGAGCACCCGGCTGAAACATTTGCAAGTAGGTCGTGGCGGAGCTCCCGCCGTTATAAGGGAGGGGATATCGGATTAACCTGTATCCTGATATAAGCGGGCCTTTCGGCAAATTGGGTGGTACCGCGGGAGCTTACAGCTTCTCGTCCCAAATGGATGAGGGGCTTTTTTATTTCAGGAAGGGAGAAATCCCGTATTCTTAACGAGTTGGCTTTGTGCAAACAGGGTGGTACCGCGGGAAGGTTGTGACCTCTCGTCCCTACTGGGACGGGAGTTTTTTATTTTTTGGGAGGTGTATATTTATGAAAGCCCATTTAGCGCTTAAGGATAAAGAGATGCTGGTAAGCAGAAACAGTCAATCACATGGCACCAATGTTGAAATTGGACCTTATACTCTTGGTTCAGAGCAGGTTTTAATCATCGCCGGACCGTGTGCTGTCGAGAGCGAAGAACTGTTAAGAGAGACCGCTTTCAAAGTCAGAGCATCAGGCGCTGTGATGCTGCGCGGGGGCGCCTTCAAACCCCGGACTTCTCCTTACAGCTTCCAGGGATTGGGTGTAAAAGGTCTGAAGATCCTGGCCAGAGTTGGCGGCGAAATGAACATGCCCGTAGTCAGCGAGCTGATGGACAGCGATGACCTGGAGCTAATGGCCGAATATGTGGATGTGATACAAATAGGCGCCCGCAACATGCAGAACTTCTCGCTACTCCGTAAACTGGGGCGGGTAAACAGACCGGTGATCCTTAAACGGGGCATGGCTGCCACTATAGAAGAATGGTTGATGGCTGCGGAATATATTCTGGATGCCGGAAATTCTCAGGTAATACTCTGTGAGCGGGGTATACGCTCCAGCGAGCCCTGGACCCGCAATACCCTGGATCTATCGGCAGTTGCACTGGTTAAGAGCATTTCTCATCTTCCAGTGATCGTTGATCCCAGCCACGGTACCGGAGTTCGCAGCCTGGTAGCCCCCATGGCTAAAGCCTCCCTGGCAGCTGGAGCCGATGGACTTATGGTGGAAGTGCATCCTTGTCCGGAGAAAGCTCTGTCAGACGGCGACCAGTCATTGACTCCGGCTGAATTCAGCCAGATGATGAAGCAGGTCGATACCCTGGTACGTGCAATAGGAAGGAGGATGCGGTAAATGGTTTACGGTGTTCTGGGACCACGAGGGACTTTCAGCGAGGAGGCAGCTCTGCTCTATTGGGGCGGCAGAGCCCGCTTGATTGAAGCGGCCAGCATCCCCCAGCTTTTTGACATGGTGCAGAGCGGAGAAGTAGCCGGGGCACTGGTTCCCATAGATAACAGCATGGCTGGATCGATTGAGCCGACCATGGAAGGATTGGCTCTTAATGATATCATTATCAGGGGGGAAATATGCATCCCCATTCAACAGCATTTAATGGCCGTCCGGGAATACAGCCTGGAGGAGATCGAGCTACTTATCTCTCAGCCGGCAGCACTTCTGCAGTGCGAACAATTCATACGTCAGAATATGTCCGGGGTAAGAACTGAAATTACCGACAGCACCACCAGGGCAGCTCAGCTCTTAACAGTTGAAAAGCGCCGAGCTGCAGCTATAGGCAATAAACAAGCAGCTGAGCTCTATGGGCTTAAGATTATTTGTTCCGAGATTTCAGGGAAAGATAACATCACCAGGTTCGTCCATATCACCAGCGGAAGTGTTGATATCAGAGGCGATAAAAGCAGTTTGATTTTCTCTCTTCCCGACCGGCCCGGCGCGCTCTGGCATGCTCTGGGAGTGTTAGCCCGCCGTAATATTAACATGACCAAGATCGAGTCTCGGCCCAGCCGTCACCAGCCTTCGCGTTTCTGGTTTTACGTGGAGCTGGATACTACCGGCCTTTGCAGTGAGATGGCAGGCTTTCTGGAGGAGCTTGACACTCACTGTGAGAGCTTAAAGTATCTTGGATCTTATCAGAGTGCGGCTTTGAGCAGCAAAGCCTTGCAGTAAGACGATATTCGAAGCTCGGAGTGGAGGAATTATAGTGCTGATCAAACTCAACCTGGACCCCCCGGATCTATATGACAATGTGCATGAATTAGTCCGCATGGCGTTCCCAGGTGGGGAAATTTCCAGAAAAGATGATGTCACTGCTCAAATTGAAATAGGCCTTGAGCGCACAGTTCAGGCTGGAAGTGTATTAATGAAGGGGAGTATACTGGGCGGGGCATTAAACCATCGACTGAAGGCTAGTTATCCTCTCGATGGTCAGCAGGGAGAGGAAAGAAGACAACTCAGTCGCATTGCGCGCCGCTTTATTTACGACCTGCTGTCAGATGCCCTGGAAAAGGATCTAAATGTTTATGGAATCCTGACCGGCATGCGGCCAGTGAAACTGGTGCACCGTTTTCTGGATCAGGGCTTATCGAAAACAGAGGTCTTGCGTAGGCTCGAGGAAGAATTTAGAGTCAAGCCGGAAAAAGCCCGCTTACTCATGGAAGTTGCCAGCAATAACCGGCCCTTTTTAGAAATTGCCGACCCTGGCGAAAAATCAATAGCTATATATATCGGCATCCCATTTTGCCCGAGCCGCTGCTATTATTGCTCATTTCCAGGGGCCATTTTAAGGGATTATGAGAAAGATGTTAAACCTTTTTTCGAAGCTTTAGAGAAGGAAATAAGCGGCATAGCTCCTGAAATTTCAGCCCTGGGCTTAAAGATGAATGCCCTTTACCTGGGCGGAGGCACCCCTACCGTGCTTTCTGAACGTGATCTGGCCAGTCTATTCGAACTTCTACACAAGTACTATATTACGCCGGACACCAGGGAAATCACCGTAGAGGCGGGCAGACCTGATACCCTAGATCGGAGCAAGCTTTCGCTCTTAAAAAATCTTGGCGTAGATAGGATCTGCATCAATCCTCAGACCATGAATGAAGCTACCCTGGTGGCCATCGGCAGAAATCACGATTTGAAAGGAGTGGTTGAATCACTAGAATGGGCCCGGGAAGCGGGCATAAAAACAATAAATATGGATCTAATTGTTGGCCTTCCTGGTGAAGGCCGGCAGGAAAACCTGCGCACAGCAGAACAGGTTCTCAGGTTAAAACCAGATAATATTACGGTTCATACCCTGGCTGTGAAAAAAGGTTCCTTATTGGCGCAAAAGGAGGGCCTTTCCCGCCTGGGTGAAAGGGAAGAGGAGGTGAATGAAAGTATCGCTGTTTTTGCTGCAATGCTCCGCGAGGCAGGGTATCAGCCCTACTATATGTATCGCCAGAAGTATATTAAAGCCAGCATGGAAAACATAGGCTACTCACTGCCCGGCAAGTTCAGCACATACAACATTCAGGTGATGGAGGAACGCCAGACCCTGCTGGGTCTAGGCGGCGGAGCCGGAAGTAAGTTTTTCAACTGGAAGGATGGCAGTTTGACTTCTTTCTATAATCCTAAAAATCCTCAGAGTTACTGCGATTCAGTGGGCAGGCTGATCAGCGCTAAAGTTGACAAGCTTAGGGCCTTAAATTAGAATAATCCAAGGAATAACTTGGATTGGGAGGCGTAGTGATGGAGATGAAAGCCCCCCGTGGCACCTATGACATCCTCCCCAATGAAGCACAGCAATGGCAGTACATTGAAAGTGTCATGCGTCAAACAGCCGCCTGTTTCGGATACCAGGAAATACGCACTCCTATCTTCGAGCACACCGAGCTGTTTCAGCGAGGTGTAGGCGAGACCACGGATATTGTCAGCAAAGAGATGTTCGTTTTTTCTGATAAGGCTGAACGTTCTCTGGCTCTGCGCCCGGAGGGAACTGCATCTTGCGTCCGAAGTCTCATTGAACATGGCGTCACCAAAGGCGTGATGCCTGTCAAGTGGTATTACAGCGGACCAATGTTTCGCTATGCCAACATACAAAAAGGAAGGTACAGGCAGTTCCATCAATTTGGGGCCGAGGTATTTGGAAGCTCTGACCCTCAGGTTGATGCGGAAATAATCATGTTTATGCTGAGCATTCTGGGCAAACTGGGCTTAAAGAACACTGAACTGCACATAAATTCGGTGGGCTGTCCCCGGTGTCGCCAGACCTACCGGGAAAAGCTCATTGGCTTCATTACACCCCTTACTGCTCATCTTTGCAGGGATTGCCAAAAAAGATATTTGCAGAACCCCTTGAGGGTTTTAGATTGCAAAGAAAACATTTGCCAGCAGACTATTGCTGGATTCCCTCCTATAGTCGAAAGTCTGTGTGAAGAATGCTCAGAGCACTATCGACAGGTGCAGTGGCTGCTGGTGTCTAACGGCGTTTCTTTCCAACATGACGACCGCCTGGTCAGGGGATTGGACTACTATACAAGAACTGCTTTTGAGGTTCTTCTACCTGGAATCGGGGCGCAAAGCGCCATAGGTGGAGGAGGGCGTTATGATGGCTTGGTCAAAGAATGCGGAGGTACTGACACTCCTGGAATGGGATTTGCTCTAGGAATAGAACGAATAATACTGGCATTGGAGCAGGAGCAGCTTATGCCTGATGTCGCTCCCGCATGTGATATATTCGTTGTTGCCATGAATGCAGGATATTCTGACCTGGCCTTCGAGCTGGTCAATCAACTGCGCAAATCCGGATTAAGAGCAGACAAAGACTTTAATGGCCGCAGCTTTAAAGCACAGTTGAAGCATGCCGATAGGATTGGCGCCCCCTGGGTTCTTTTCCTGGGCGACGATGAAGTTAATACTAATAGTGTAAGCCTCAAAAATATGAAGAACGGCCAGCAGGCGAGGATAGACAGAAACACCTTGCTGGAAGAACTGCATAACCTACTAGCCATGAATCAGGAGGAAAAGAACTAGTATGAAGAGAACGCACAGCGCCACAGAAGTAAATTTGGACTTTATTGGGAAGCATGTAGTACTGAATGGATGGGTGGACAGCCGCCGCGACCATGGCGGATTGATCTTCATCGATCTCAGGGATCGTTCGGGATTGATCCAGGTGGTGATCAGCCCGGAAATGAATGAAGAAGCCTTTCACCTGGCCGAGCAAGTGCGAGGCGAATATGTTATTGCTGTGCGGGGGGTAGTGAGGAACCGCCCGGAAGGAACAGAAAACCCTAATCTAAAAACCGGGGCCTTAGAAATTTACGTCAAGGAACTAGAGGTATTGAATAAAGCAAAAACCCCGCCATTTTATATAGAAGATTATATTGATGTTGATGAGACTCTGCGTCTGCGATATCGCTATCTGGATCTGCGCCGTCCGGAGATGACCAGGACATTGATTCTCCGGCATCAAGTGGTGCAGAGGATCAGAGCGTTTCTCGACAGCAGGAATTTTATCGAAATAGAGACCCCGATACTTACAAATAGTACTCCTGAGGGAGCACGTGACTACCTGGTGCCCAGCCGCATACACCCGGGGGAATTTTACGCACTGCCTCAGTCGCCGCAGACTTTCAAGCAGATTTTAATGGTGGCAGGCATGGAGAAATATTTCCAGATAGCGCGCTGTTTCCGTGATGAGGATCTCAGAGCTGACCGTCAACCGGAGTTTTCACAACTGGATATGGAAATGTCGTTTATCGATGAAGAGGACGTATTCGTGCTGGTGGAAGAGCTTATCGCTGATATATTTCAATCTGCTCTTGGTGCCAAAATACCGGCTTCTTTTCCGCGAATTACTTATGAGGAAGCTATGTCCCGTTATGGAAGCGATAAACCGGACCTGCGTTTCGATCTGCCCATTGTAGATATCAGCGATATACTACAAGATGTTGAATTCAAGGTATTTGCGTCGGCAATCAAAAGCGGTGGTGTGGTGAGGGCCATCAATGCCAAAGGATGCGCCAGTTTTACCCGCCGGGAGATAGACGAACTTGGTAAAATAGCGATTGACAATGGAGCCAAAGGCATGGCCTGGATTATTGTTGGCGATGGAGAACTGCGCTCGCCGATTACCAAATTTTTAACCCCAGAGCAGATTGATGCATTGCTTAAAGCCATGGACGCTCAAGTTGGAGACCTGCTGCTTTTTGCGGCTGATTCTCACAACATGGTAGCAAGGGTGCTGGGTTTATTGAGAATGGAACTGGCTCGTCGTCTTAATCTGATTGGTGAAGAGCAGCTGGCTTTTTGCTGGGTAGTTGACTTCCCGCTTTTAGAATATGATGAAGAGGAAAAACGCTATGTAGCCATGCATCATATGTTTACCTCACCAAGGCTAGAAGACCTGACGCTTTTAGATCAGGATCCATCAAGAGTTAGAGCCAGGGCGTATGACCTGGTGCTTAATGGCACAGAGATCGGCGGGGGCAGCATAAGAATATTCCAGCGTGAACTGCAGGAGAAAATGTTTTCGGTAATAGGGATGAGTTTTGAAGAAGCCTTCCAGAGATTCGGATATATGCTGGAAGCTTTTGAATATGGAACACCGCCCCATGGAGGCATTGCTTTTGGCATAGACAGGCTACTGATGATTATGGCTAAACGCCATAGTATACGCGATGTAATCGCTTTTCCCAAAACCCAGAGCGCCTCGTGTCTATTAACGGGAGCGCCATCAACAGTAAGTCCCAAACAGCTGCGAGAATTGTCAATCAGGACGCGAGAAAATATTTAGCAAACGTGAGCTGGTTGATTAAACCATTGCCTTGAGTCTTGAAGTGGCCGAGGTTTTATGGTATTATTTTAACGAACCTAAGATGAACCTGAACCAATCCCTGCTGTGTGCGTGAATTGCCGACTAGTTATTTCCAACACCGATTTTAAGGGAGCTTATCTCCGTATGTAGCCTGTAAGCCCAGGCCGATGGGACACATTATACCTGCGGGAGAGCACCCACCTGAAACCTCAGGTTTTAACATCGGCATCACGGCTCGGTGGGGTTCTGTTTTACTAATAGAAGAACAATCCCATTGCATATTCTGGCCAGGTTTACGATTAGATCCAGCATCAGCTGGATTTTTTATTTTTAAATAACTAGCCGCTCCGGCTGGATTGGTAGTCTGATTTAATTCGCGATTGTAAAACAGCCTTCTTCTTATGAGAATCAATGCCAGGCACTAACATCAGAATTGAAGGATCGGCGAGGAGACAACGAAGCAAATTCCCGGACGGGAAGGATAAAATATTCGGGAGGTAGAATAAATGATTTACTGGAATAAGGAAAAAGAATGTATGCCCCGCGAAGAGCTGGAGAAATTGCAACTTTCCAGGCTGCAGGACACGGTTGCACGGGTTTATAATTCTGTTCCGGCGTTCAAAACCAAAATGGATCAAGCAGGGGTGAAACCTCAGGATATCAAGAAGCTGGCGGATATCAAGTATCTGCCCTTTCTCACAAAACAAGACTTCCGTGACAATTTTCCATTTGGCCTATTTGCAGTGCCGATGAGTGAAGTTGTAAGAATCCATTCCTCTTCCGGCACCACCGGTAAACCGACTGTAGCAGGGCATACCAGAAATGACTTGGATCTTTGGGCAGAACTGATGGCGCGATGTTTGACTAACGCTGGCACTACTCGTGATTCGGTAGTACAAATAACCTGGGGCTACGGCTTGTTCACAGGAGGATTGGGCGGCCACTATGGAGCAGAAAAGATTGGCGCCACGGTTATTCCAGCTTCGGGAGGCAATACTCCCCGTCAGCTCCAATTGATGCACGATTACGGCACTACGATTATCGGCGGTACACCTTCATATGCCCTGGTAATGTACGAAGAGCTCATGGAATCGGGAATGGATCGTTCTGAGTTTAAATTGAAATATGGAATATTTGGTGCCGAGCCCTGGTCGGAGAACATGCGCAAAGAGATAGAAAGTAAATGGGAAATAGATTCCTACGATGTATATGGCATGACCGAACTGATAGGGCCTGGTGTTGGCATAGACTGTGCTCATAAAAAAGGACTGCATCTAGCCGAAGACCATTTTATAGCCGAGATTATTGATCCCGACACTGGTGAGGTCCTGCCTGACGGCAGCCATGGAGAACTCGTTATAACGTCGCTTACCAAGGAAGCATTGCCTATCATACGCTATCGAACCAGAGATCTTACTAGAATTACCAGGGAAAAATGCGATTGTGGTAGGACTCACGCCCGTATTGAGAAAATCCTAGGCCGTTCAGACGATATGCTGATAATTCGAGGAGTTAATGTATTCCCATCGATGGTTGAGAGTATTCTTTTAAAAATCAAGGGCATAGAACCGGTCTATCAGCTGGTTGTAGACCGAAAAAACAACTTGGATCGTCTGGAAGTACAGGTCGAGGTTTCAGAGAGCGTTTTTAGTGACGAAGTACGTAAGTTGGAAGCTCTGGAGGCAAAGATCAGCCATGAGCTAAACAGCGGACTGGGTGTATCAGTTAAAGTGCGCCTGGTTGAGCCAAAATCCATTGAGCGCAGCGAAGGTAAAGCTAAGCGTATTATTGACAACAGACAAATATAGGGGGATGATAGTATGGCCAAACAGATATCAATATTTTTAGAGAACAAAGCCGGGCGTTTATCAGCCGTGACCCGGACCCTGGGAGAGGCAGGGATCAATATCCGGGCACTGTCCATTGCAGACACTTCTGATTTTGGGATTTTGCGTATTATTGTAAACGATCCCGACAAAGCCTATCGCATCCTCAAAGAATCGGGTTTTACGGTGAGCGAGACCGAGGTTATCGCAGTACAGGTGCCTGATACTCCAGGTAGTCTGGCCAATGTATTGGAACAGATGGCAGAAGAAAATCTGAACATAGAATATTTATATGCCTTTATTGGCACCAATGCAGACGATGCATTGGTTATCTTTAAAGTCGAGGACATAGATAAGGCCAAGGAAGCCTTCAAACGTAAAGGCATCAAGTTTATTGAAGAGAACCAGCTGTACAGACTGTAGCAAAAACCAAAAAAATAAGCGGGTAATAGATTTCGATTGCCCGCTTTTTTATATGCATAAGACTGCTTCTTCATACTTCTCAAAATTCGCTTTGCCATTGAAGGAGAGCAAATTCCTATATTCAACAATGCCAGGGACTTGAAATTCGTATGCTGTCAGCCTTTGCAGAGAGATCGGAATTATTGGTATCTTTGCTTTTGCAACAGGCCTGGCCTATATTTTTACGTCATTTTTTTATTGAATATCAGCATAAAACGATTCAAACAAAACTGGATTAATCCCCGAAAATCAGGGAATAATTAATTTTATTCTTCTTGCTGGAGCTGCTTATCTACGTTTTTCAACGCCACCCTTGTTTACCCCTCACTTTTAGTGGGAAAAAGGTCCTAATCGACATGGGAATAGAGTATCATTTTTTTCTGCCGAAATTGACACATTCTACGAGAAAATACGCTGTAATTACAGAAAAACAGGGTGTTCATGGTATCGCAAATACAATTCTTCGACAAAAAAACACATGTTACTTTATTCACAAAGAAGGGAATTATATAGACGGGGTAGAATAAGGTGGGTTAAAGTGGAGGAAAGTGGAGCACAAACCCACGGAGAGAGGAGAAGCATCTGTGTTTCTGGGCGAATACCAGCACAGCCTTGATCCCAAGGGCAGGATCACGATCCCTTCCAGATTCCGTGATGGATTAGGTGAGCGATTTATCGCAACCAAGGGTTTGGACAACTGTATTTTTATATACCCTCTGGAAGAGTGGAAAAACATAGAAGCAAAACTACATTCCCTGCCATTTACAAGGGGAGATGTGCGCTCTTTTGTGCGCTTTTTCTTCTCTGGAGCTGCTGAACTTGAGATAGATAAGCAGGGAAGAATCCTTCTGCCTTCCAACTTAAGAGCCTATGCCGATGTGGAACGAGATGTAATCATTATCGGGGTTGGATCCCGAGTTGAGATTTGGTCTGGCGATAAGTGGGCACAATATAATGAACTTGCTGGATCAAATTATGAAGAAATAGCTGAGAGCCTGGTTGACCTGGGCATTTAGAAAGGAATTCATCGTGCATGAACCGGTACTGCTCAGGGAGACCATCAAATACTTAATAAACAATACCCACGGCATCTATATTGATTGCACTGTTGGGGGCGGAGGGCATCTATCGGCTCTTATTGAGAACCTGGAGCCGGGTGCCAGGATTATCGCACTCGATAAAGATGCTGGAACCCTTGAAAAAACCAGGCAGAAATTTTTGCCGCATAATATTACTTTCGTACATGCGGATTTCAGGAACCTGAGAAGGGTTTTGCAGGAGCAAAACACACCTTTAGTCGATGGGATAATGCTGGACCTGGGGGTATCCTCATTTCAACTGGATGAACAGGAAAGAGGCTTTAGTTATCATAACGATGCCCACTTGGACATGAGGATGGACCGTAATCAAACCTTGACCGCCTGGCATATTGTCAACGAATGGTCGGAGGAGAGAATTAAAAAGCTGATTAGGGAATATGGCGAAGAAAACTTTGCCGCTGGTATAGCCCGTGCTATTACCAGGGCCCGGAACAAATCCAGGATAAACACCACCATGGAACTGGTCAATATAATAAAAGCTGCGGTTCCAGCGCGCTATCGGCGCGATAAGCATCCGGCTCGCAGAACATTTCAGGCGCTGCGTATTGCGGTTAACAATGAGCTGGAAGCTATAGAACAGGTTCTTCCCCAGGCACTGGGCGTTTTAAAAAGCGGAGGAAGACTCTGCGTTATAACTTTTCATTCTCTGGAGGACAGAGTTGTCAAACAGTTTTTCTTAGATAAATCCAGAACTTGCATTTGCCCTCCGAACCTGCCAATTTGTGTATGCCAGCACCAGGCTGAATTACAGGTATTAACCAGGAAGCCAATTACTCCTGACAATGAAGAGATCGAACGCAATCCGCGGGCGAGAAGCGCCAAGCTGAGAGTCGCCAGTAAAATATAGTACTATAAATGGAGGTGGACGAATAGAATGGGTCAGGCGGGTTATAGTTATCAAACGAGTTCATGGGTTCCGCCTCTGGAAGAGATAGCTCCTCAGACGAAAACTATAAAGAAAATAGTCCGCAAAAAGAAAACCCGGAGAAGCATGATGGTCAAAACCGGATTGTTTCTCTTCTTCTATGCCCTGCTGTTAGTATTCCTTTGTATTAAAGGGGCTGGGCTGGGGTATCAGATAGTGGCATTGGAAAAAGAGGTGGACGCCCTCAATGCCTCCAACGCCCGCCTGGAATATGAAATTGCTCAGGCAACCGCTCTTGGGAATATCGAAAAAGTTGCGCTAGATGAACTGGGTATGCACAAACCTGATCTAAAACTGTCCAAGGTGGTTGATGCGCCAGAAAATAATCTGACGGTGCAGTTATCCCAGAGCAATGTTGAGGCTCGGGGACCGGTGAGCCAAGGGGCCCTGGAAAAGGTCTACAGCGCTCTGCTAACCCTGGCCGAGCGAAATAATTAATGGCACGAGGGGGAAAACCATGCAAACTACAAGTTTGCTGTTGAGAAAGCGTATAGCAACGCTTTCTTTATTATTTACAATAGCCTTTTCTCTTCTGGGCGTCAGGCTCTTCTGGGTCCAGTTTGTGAAAGGCGCTGAGCTTTCAGCCAAGGCAGAACAGAATCGAATGCGTGATATCCCCGTTGAAGCCAAAAGAGGCATCATCTATGATCGGAATGGAAGGGAACTTGCAATTTCGGTCAGTGCCAACTCTGTAGGCGCCTACCCAGCCGAGGTTAAGGCATCTGACAAAGCTAAAGAGACAGCCCATCAACTGGCGCAGATATTAGGGAAAGATGAAAATGAAATATACACAAAAATTACCCAGGATACGTCTTTCGTCTGGGTGCAGCGACAAATTGAAGACGATAAAGCAAAAGCTATCAGGAATCTCAATCTAAAGGGCATAGGTCTGACGGAAGAAAATCGCCGGGAATATCCTAAAGGAACGCTGGCCAGTCATATACTGGGTATTGCTGGTATTGATAATACTGGATTAGAAGGAGTCGATTTTTATTACAACGACCTGGTCGGAGGAACCAAAGGACGGATTATAGTCGAAAAAGATGGCAAGAACCAGGAGATACCCGAAGCTACTCATAAATATATCGCCCCCATTGAAGGATCTAGCCTGGTGCTTTCCATCGATGAAACCATACAGTTTATCACCGAACGAGAACTAGAAAAGGTATTTCAAGAGAGGAAGGCCAAGCGTGCTGCAGCCATCGTAATGGACCCCGCTACTGGAGAAATCCTGGCCATGGCAAGCAGGCCCACCTTTGACCCAAACAATTTCAATGAATACCCAGCCAGCAACAGGAGAAATTTTGCTATTAACGACGCTTATGAGCCCGGCTCCACCATGAAGATAACCACTGCTTGCGCGGCTATGGAAGAACACACGGTCAATAGCAACAGTCGCTTTTACTGCCCAGGTTATGTAAAGGTTGGCAAGGAGAGCATATCCTGCGCCAACGGGAAAGTGCATGGGAGCCAAACTTTTGCCGAGATTGTTGAGAACTCATGCAATGTTGGTTTTGTCCAGGTAGGTCTTGATCTGGGCATCGACAGGTATTACAAATACTTGACCGGCCTCGGTTTTGGTGAATTGACCGGCATTGATCTGCCCGGTGAGGCCAAAGGAATTTTAGTTCCCAAAAGCCGGGCTAAACAAATCGATCTGGCCACCATGGCTATGGGGCAGGCCAATGCTGTAACACCTATTCAGCTAATCACGGCTGTTTCGGCCGTAGCCAACGATGGTGTTCTGATGAAGCCGCACCTTCTGAGGGAGGTCGTGGACATAAACGGGAAAACTACCCAGGCAATCGCACCCCAGGCGGTGCGCAGGGTCATTTCTTCTGAAACCGCCAGGGAACTATGCGCTATTTTAGAAGGCGAGGTCACCAACGGTACCGGACTAAATGCTTACATAGACGGATATAAAACAGCAGGAAAAACCGGCACCGCTCAAAAAATAGCACCTGGAGGAGGCTACATGGCCAATGAATATGTGGCTTCCTTCGTAGGTTTCGCGCCAGCAGATAATCCCAGACTAGTCTGCCTGGTTGTAGTAGATGCGCCGCAGGGCTATCCTTACTTTGGAGGCTGGGTGGCGGCTCCTGTCTTTAGGGAAATAATGCGCGATAGCTTGCGCTATTTGAGGGAGCCATTAAATAAAACTGTGCCAGAAGCCCAGAGCCTGGAACAGGCCGAAAAGATGGTAGTTCCTGATGTGATAAATCTGCCTTTAAATGAAGCCGTTGCATTGATAAGCAGCCGTGGCTTGAATGTAAAGCTGAGTGGCAGTGGCAGTCTGGTTTGGCAGCAGACCCCCAGGGCCGGTACCAAAGTGAGCAAAGGATCTCAGGTTATGATTTATATGTCGCCCGGAAGCAGCAGCCAAAAAACCTCTGGAGACGTGACTATTCCCGATCTTCAAGGTAAGTCGATGAAAGAGGTGGCAAAAATTTTATCTGATCTAGGTCTGCACCTTATACCTGAAGGCACGGGTCTAGCATACGAGCAAGCACCTTTGCCGGGAAAGGTTGTAGCTGCAGGTTCAAATATTACGGTAAAGTTTCAAGCAGTTGGAGAATAACAAACCCGTATACCTAATTAACACATGGAAGAAGGGATCTTATGAAATTGCGTCAGGTCCTGACGGGAGTCGATAATACAACTCCCCTGCCAAAAGAGGATACAGAAATATCAGGTGTTACTTATGATTCAAGAAAAGTAAAACCTGGTTTCCTTTTTGTTTGCATCAAGGGATTCAAAACCGATGGGCATCTGTTTGCCATCAAGGCGGTGGAAAACGGAGCCGCAGCGATTCTGGCGGAAGATGATATAGAGCTCCATGCGGGAGTGCCTGTAATCTATTGTCCTGACACCAGAAGGGCCTTGGCGAGGGCAGCAGGCAATTACTTCAACCACCCTTCCAGAAGTTTCAAATTGATAGGGGTTACAGGTACTAATGGCAAAACGACCACAACTCATCTGGTCAAGGCTATTTTAGAGCAAGCAGGAAAAAAGGTCGGCATTATGGGTACTTTGTATTCCAAGATCGACGACTACCATCTTGAATTGGGGCATACCACTCCGGAAGCTCCGGAAATAGAATCGTTTATGGATATTTGCCGGCAAAAAAATGCGGACTACGTAGTTATGGAAGTGTCTTCCCATGCATTATTCCTGCATAGAGTTGCCGAGCTCGATTTTGATGCCGCAGTTTTTACCAATTTAACTCAGGATCACCTTGATCTGCATGATACTATGGAGGCTTATCGGGATGCCAAACTGATTCTCTTTAAACATCTGGTAAAGGGCAAAGGAAAATTCAGCATTATCAATGCAGATGATGAATATGCTGCTGATTTTCTAGCAGCGGCTGGCACTGATGTCTTGTCCTATGGCATCAAGGTACAGGCAGGCGTTGCGGCAAAGGACATGGATGTTAAACTCAGGGGAACAGGCTTTACTGCTGTTTATAAAGACAGTAGTATCGATATAAGAATGAAATTGATAGGTCTTTTCAGCGTATACAATGCGCTGGCTGCTATTGCTTTTGCCCTGCGGGAAGGTATAAGCGCCGAGCATATTGTAGCAGCTCTAGCAGGAGTAGAAGGAGTCCCGGGACGTTTTGAGCAAGTGCAGTGCGGACAGGATTTCACGGTGGTAGTTGACTACGCACACACTCCTGATGGACTGGAGAACATTCTTGATACCGCTCGGGCTATTGCGGAAAATCGTTTGATAACTGTATTTGGCTGCGGTGGAGATCGTGACCGTAAAAAAAGACCCCTGATGGGCGAGATCGCAGCACGATATAGTGATTTTACTATTGTTACCTCCGATAATCCGCGAAGTGAAGAACCGCAGGCGATTATTAACGATATTGTTCCTGGAGTGGAAAAAATCGAAAACTCGAGGTATGCTATCATAGTGGACCGCAAAGAAGCGATCAGGCATGCAATCCATCTTGCCCGGCCCGGCGATCTCGTGGTTATTGCGGGCAAAGGCCATGAGACTTATCAACTGGTCAAGGGCGAGGTTTTGGATTTTGATGATCGTAAAGTGGCGGCCGAGTTTTTGAAAGGCAAAGAGCAATGATCGATCTAGAGCTGGCTTATATCTGTTCAGCTGTCGGTGGACAACTGCTGCAGGGGGAGCCTTCCATGCTGATTCGGGGAGTCTCTACTGACTCGCGCAGGATAAGTCCGTCTAGTTTATTCTTCGCATTCTGCGGCGAGAACTTCGACGGGCATGATTTTGTTATAAATGCTTTACTGGCAGGAGCTAACGCTGTCTGCATAACGAGAGTTGTTGACGGCTTGGCTGACTTCCCTGATAAAGGAATAATCCTGGTCCCTGATGCTCTTACCGCGCTTCAGGACCTGGCACGCTCCTACCGGCAAAAGTTTTCGATGCCCCTGGTGGCTATTACCGGGAGCGTTGGGAAAACCACCACCAAAGACCTGGTGGCTCTATGTCTGGAAGGGCGTTTTAACACTCTAAAGAGTACCGGTAATTATAATAATGAAATCGGACTTCCTTTAAGTCTTCTCCAAATAGATGTAGGGCATGAGGCGGTAGTCGTAGAAATGGCCATGAGGCAGCGCGGTGAGATCGACTTGCTGACTCATATTGCCAGCCCCACTTGTGCAGTGATTACCAATGCCGAAGCCGTTCACATGGAAACCCTTGGCAGCTTGGAGAATGTGGCCCGTGCAAAATGCGAGATATTGGCCGGCCTAGCCCCCGGCAGCCCGGCCATAATCAATGGGGACTGTCCGATGCTGCTAGAAATCAGCAGACAGTATCCGGTGAAAAGCTATTTCTTCGGCTATAATGAAGACTGTCATTTTCGCATTCTGTCTGTTACTGCAGACCGCAATGGAATATGGATTGAAGCCAGCTTGCTGGGAGAAATAAGCACTGTTTATTGCCCGATTCCGGCCAGACGCCTGGCCGGTAATGTTATAGCAGCAGTAGCTGCAGCTATTCTGCTGGGAGTGGAGTTAGAAATCTGCCAGGAACAGTTGATAAAGTTCCAGCCAACCGAGAAAAGGCTCAATATTATTTATGGATTGCATGGCGGTATCGTTATTAACGATACTTACAATGCAAATCCAGTGTCTATGGCTGCCGCTTTGGAATGTGGTCAGGAACTAAGCAGCCCCGGAAAATGGGTGGCGGTATTGGGCGATATGTTTGAGTTGGGTGAGAACGAAATTTCAGGGCATCTTGAAGTAGGGCAGATGGCTGCTGCCAGCCAGGTGGATTTGCTGGTTGCCGTCGGTAAAAGCGCCGCTCTTATTGCCCGGGGTGCAAAGGACAGCGGCCTGTCAGATGAAAAAATCCACTATTTTTCTTCAAAGAAAGAAGCCCTGGAGTTTTTAAAGGCTGCCTTAGAACCGGGGGATAAGGTGCTTTTTAAAGCCTCGAGGGGGATGCAGATGGAAACCCTGATTGAGGGATTGCCAGTGTTTTATGAATAGCACGATTTTTGGAAAGTATTATTTGAGCCAGGGGATGGTGACTCCTTTTGCATGCGTATGTAATAAATGCGATACTAGCTGGTGGTATAGCTATAGTGGTTACTCTAGCTATGGGGCCTTTTATGATACCCTTCCTGACTCGACTAAAGGTTGGTCAGAGTATTAGAGAGGAAGGACCTAGCCGTCATTATGCCAAAGCAGGCACCCCCACCATGGGTGGGGTAATGATCATAACGGCTGTAATGGTGGCGAGTTTCATCACTGCTGGCGCAAGTGCGGAGGTGTTCAGTGCCGTACTGGTATTGATAGCCTGCGGTGCGATAGGGTTTTGGGACGACTATATCAAGGTTGTACTTAAGAGATCACTGGGACTAAGAGCTCGTGACAAACTGGTTTTGCAATTGATAATCGGCCTGGTGTTCGGTGTTCTGCTACTCTTTTATTTTGACCGCGGGCACGAAGTCGTGGTTCCGTTCTCGGGCATTAAATTTGATCTGGGCGGTGTATACATACCGTTCCTGATATGTGTGCTGATGGGATCCACAAATGGAGTCAATCTCACTGACGGTTTGGATGGGCTGGCTTCCGGTGTTACATTTTTTGTAGCCCTGGGTCTTGGCTTTGTATGTTTAATGACATCGCATTATAACCTGACCATATTCTGTGGTGCGATGGCTGGTTCCTGCCTGGGCTTCCTCTACTTTAACCGGCATCCGGCCCGCGTTTTCATGGGGGACACCGGATCCATGGCTCTGGGTGGTGGGGTTGCAGCAGTAGCTGCTCTCTGCGGAGCAGAACTTGCCCTGGTCATTATCGGGGGTATTTACGTTATCGAAACCTTGAGTGTGGCTCTGCAGGTTATCTCCTTTCAGACTACCGGCAAGAGGATCTTTCTCATGTCCCCTCTGCATCACCACTACGAACTTAAGGGCTGGCCTGAAACCAAAGTTGTGAGCAGGTTCTGGTTGATGTCCTTTGTGCTTGTGGTCCTGGGTGTTTTCAGTTTCAAAGGTCTGGGGTCATAAATTATTCAATTCTGGACTGGATGTGAACGATTTGGATTATAAAGGGAAAAGAGTTCTGGTTGTGGGTATGGCGCGTAGTGGGGAAGCGGTGGTAAAAGCGCTCATCGAACGCGGTGCCGAGATAGGTATTTGTGATAGAAAGTCAGAAAATGAGCTGGGCGACCGTGCGACTAGACTCAGGGACCTGGGTGCTGCTGTATATTCAGGCATCTACCCTGAAGTAAACCGTGATAAATTTGATCTCCTGATAGCCAGCCCAGGTGTTTCTCTTGACATTGCACCTTTTCAGCAGGCATTCGATCAGGGGATTCCGGTTATTGGCGAGATTGAATTGGCCTATCTATTAAAGTCAGATGACTTAAAGATATGCGCTGTAACCGGAACCAATGGCAAGACTACGACCACAGCTTTACTTGAACACATTTTTAGAAATGCGGGTCTGCCCACAGCTGCAGCCGGGAATATAGGCATTCCTTTAACCGGAATAGTAGGGAAGCTGAGGCAGGGGATTATCGCGCTGGAGATGTCCAGTTTTCAACTGGAGACTATAGAGCTATTCCGCCCGGACTATTGTGCAATCATAAACATTACTCCTGATCATCTTGACAGACATAAGACCATGGCCGGGTATGCGGAGGCCAAGGCTAAAATATTTATGAATCAGAAGCCTGAGGACTATTGTGTTCTTAACCATGATGATCTGCTGGTCAGAGGATTAGCATCCAGATGCCCCGGGAAAGTGATGTTCTTCTCCAACCAGTGTGCTCTGACAGAGGGTGCTTTCATCGACCGGGGTACTATAACTATAATCTGGGCGGGAAACCTTTATCAGATTGAGGAATTATCACTGATAGGCCTGCGAGGTAAACACAACCAGGAAAACATCCTGTGTGCGGCTGCCCTGGCATTTTTGGCGGGAGTTGAGGTGAATGCCATTGCCAGGGCTTTGCGGACCTTTAAGGGAGTGAGGCACCGCATGGAGGAAATAACGACCACAGATGGGATTCTGTATATCAACGATTCGAAAGCCACCAACCCTGACTCGGCTATTAAGGCTCTGCAGTCCTTTGAACAGCCCGTGATTCTTATTGCCGGAGGAAGGAACAAGGGTTCGCGTTTTGATGATCTGTCCAGAGAGATTAGATCGAGCGTGAAAGATTTAATCTTGCTGGGCGAAGCCCGCGACGAGATCAGGGCTGAAGTCATTAAGACCGGCTTTAAGAATATACATTTGGTAGAGGATTATCCGGCAGCTGTAAGCCTGGCACATGAGTTGGCCGAACCCGGAGATGTTGTGCTTTTATCGCCGTCCTGCGCCAGTTGGGATATGTTCGACAATTATGAACAACGGGGCGACCTGTTTTGTCAACTGGTTCGTGAGCTGACCGGGCTTATTTAGCTGCAAACCTGCAGGAGGAACAGGTCTTATGAGGGCAAAAAAGGGTCCACCGGACTTTATACTTTTTCTAACCACGCTGGCACTTCTGGGAGTCGGACTGGTAATGGTGTTTAGTTCCAGTGCGGTCACTGCAACCGTAGAATTCAACGATGCCTACCATTTCTTTAAGAAACAGCTCTTATGGGCGCTCATTGGCATCGTGGCCATGATAGTAACCATGAAGATAAATATACTAAAAATTAAGAAACTAGCTGTACCTGCCGTGATTTTTGCCCTCATTCTTCTGATAATGGTTATAACTCCGCTGGGTACTGGCGCTAAGGGTTCCAGCAGGTGGCTTATGATAGGTTCACAGCCTTTTACCCCATCTGAAATGGCTAAAATATGCGTTGTATTGTTCATGGCCAAGGTGATGGAAGTAAAACTTGATGAAATAAAATCTTTTAAGAACGGAATACTTCCAATTACTGCTCTAATCGGCATCATCTGCGGATTGATCCTGGCTCAACCTGACATGGGAACATCATTTGTTTTGGCCGGTACCGGGTTTTTTATGCTGATGGTGGCTGGAGCTAATTGGATGCACCTGGGAGTACTATGCTCTGCGGGTATTGCAGGAGTTGCGGTGGCGATAATTGCTGCGCCATATCGTCTCCAGCGTTTTTTGGCTTTTTTAAACCCCTGGAATGATCCTCAGGGGAGTGGTTTTCAGACCATACAATCGTTATATGCGCTGGGATCAGGAGGACTCTTTGGCATGGGTCTGGGGCGCAGCCGTCAGAAGTATTTTTATCTGCCGGAGAAACATACGGATTTTATTTTTGCTATTCTAGGTGAAGAGCTTGGTTTTATCGGAGTGACCTTGGTGATAGCGCTCTTCCTTCTCTTTGCCTGGCGGGGTTACAAAATAGCGGTAAACGCGCCAGATGCATTTACTCATCTTCTTGCCGCCGGCGTTACTACGGCTATAATATTTCAAGCGGTCATCAATATTGGAGTAGTAGCCGGATGCCTTCCCGTAACGGGAATTACTTTGCCATTCATTAGCTATGGCGGTTCGTCTCTTCTTTTCACAATGATAGGGGTGGGCCTTTTGCTGAATATATCCCGATATACAAGTGAACGTTAGTGCTTAAATGCATAAACCGGAACTGAGTGCGACTTCTCAATGAAGGGACAGGTATTCATGAAAGTAATAATAAGCGGTGGGGGAACCGGAGGACATATCTATCCGGCTCTGGCCATAGCCCAGGGACTTCAACAGCGCATACCTGAAGTAGACATACTCTATGTAGGAACCGCCGAAGGAATGGAAAGTGACATCGTCCCCAGGAGCGGGCTGAGATTTGCATCCGTTGATATAAAGGGTATAAACCGCTCATCCCTGCTTAGAGCATCAAGGGACCTGGCCAAGTTTCCCCTGAGTATCTTTCAGGGATTCAATATCATTAAAGAATTCCAACCCGACATAGTGGTTGGCACCGGAGGATATGTTTCGTTCCCGGTAGTACTGGCTTCCACCTTCATGCCGTCCTGCCGCACTTTCATTCATGAGCAAAACGCTTTGCCCGGATTAGCCAACCGAAAGCTCGCACCGCGCGTTGACTGTGTGATGCTCACCTTCCCGGAAGCCAAAACTTATTTAAAAGCTAAGGACGTGAAAGTTACAGGACTTCCTGTGCGTAAAGAGATAATGGAAGCTAGTAAATCAAAGAGAAAGACATCAATGCAGTATGACAACACGCGTTTTACGATTTTTGCATTTGGTGGGAGCCGGGGTGCCCAGAGCATTAACGAGGCCATGGTTGAACTGGTGCTTAGATACCAGCACGAGTCTTTGCAGGTGATCTGGATTACTGGTGATAAAAACTTTTCCGGGGTACAAGAGATGCTTGAAGCCAGAGTAGATATTGGGGCAATGAAACTGCGCTTGCACCTTAGGGCCTATATGTATAATATAGAAGAGGCTTTTATGGCCGCGGATCTGGTGGTTTGCCGCGCTGGTGCCAGCGCTTTAAGCGAGTTGTGTATGCTGGGATTACCAGCCATTTTAGTGCCTTATCCATACGCGGCAGATAATCACCAGGAGCATAATGCACGTGCCTTGCAGAGCAAAAAGGCAGCGGAATTGGTTATTGATGAGTTCCTGGATGGGGATACTTTATACAAAAAAGTTGAGTCACTGCGTAATGACCCGTTAAAACTTGAACAAATGGCGCAAAATCTTCTCAAAGAGGCCAAGCCTGATGCTTTAGACGAGATACTTGATACGATATTGTCCTAGCTGGTAGGACAGCCCGGGATCGCCATGGATTGGGGTCATGAACAGGCAACCGGAGATATGCTACGTAACCACTTCTATTATTGATGCATACAATAAGATGTGGTGAGGATGTAAGTATAGGAGAAGGAGATGAGGAAATGCCCGTCAAGCCGGGACAATGGGTGCATATGGTGGGCATAGCTGGAGCAGGTATGAGCGGCATAGCCATGGTTCTGGCCCAAAAAGGATTCAGGGTAAGCGGCTCAGATCTCCAGAAGAATGCTGTAACTGACCGACTGGAGGAGCTGGGTATCGAAGTATATGAAGGTCATTCCTCTTCGAACATTAAGAAGGGGGTTGACATACTAGTCGTTTCTTCAGCCATACCATCAGACAATAATGAGTTGGTAGAGGCGATTAACAGCAATATTCAGGTTATGAAACGGGGACAGATGCTTGCTGAGCTCGTTAACAATGGCCTCGGTATAGCAGTTGCGGGTGCACATGGCAAAACAACCACCACATCCATGATATATAGGGTACTCGATGAATGCGGGCTGGACCCAACATTTATTCTGGGAGGAGAGCTGAAAGAAAGCGGCTTAAACGCCAGAGTAGGAGAAAGTGCCTATGCAGTGGTCGAGGCTGATGAAAGTGATGCGTCATTCCTGGAACTGCGACCCTATATAGCAGTAATCACAAACATAGAAGACGACCATCTGGACTATTATAAGACCCTTAAGAACATAGAACAAGCTTTTGAACAGTTCTTGACTGGCATCCAGGAAGAAGGCCTGGCCGTCTTATTTGGAGAAGATCCGGCCATAGAAGGCATCAGAGGAAAATGCCGGGCTCGCTCTCTAACCTACGGTCAAAATTGCAACTGTGACTACTATTTGCAAAATTGGCAGGCAAAAGGAAACGGATCAATATTTGATGTCTACCATAATGGAGAGCAACTGGGTAGTGTAAAGCTAGGCGTGCCCGGAAAGCACAACGCCTTTAACGCTCTGGCAGCTATAGCTACGGCTTTGGAATTGGGTATTGGGTTTAAAGCGGCATCCAGTGCTCTGGAGGAATTTTTCGGAGCCAAAAGGCGATATCAGTTCATCGGATCATGCAACCAGGTTTCGCTTATAGATGATTACGCGCATCATCCCACGGAGATAAAAGCCACTATTGAAGCAGCACGCAGTATCCACAAGGGTCGGCTAGTGGTGGTATTTCAGCCGCACAGATTCACCCGCACCAGCGCCCTGGGGTCACAACTGGGGCAGGCACTGCTTGGAGCTGATTTAAGTATTGTCACAGAAATATATGCAGCAGGGGAGAAATCTATTCCCGGTGTGTGTGGAATGAACGTAGCGCAAGCGGCCAGAGATGCCGGGGGTGATTGCATCTTTCTGGCAACATTTGAGGAGATGAAAGACTATTTACTAAAAAATGCGCAGGCCAACGATTTGATCATAACCATGGGAGCTGGGGACATATGGAAATTAGGGTCGGAGCTTCTGGACAGCATGAAGAACTTGGTAAGCGAAGCGTGAATCTGGCGGGGGTGTTAGTTTGGAAAGCCTATTCATAGAGGGATCTTTTCCGCTGAAAGGGCAGGTGCGAATCAGCGGCTCCAAGAACGCTACCTTGCCAATTATGGCAGCCAGCTTGATGTGCCCTGGAGAAGTTATTCTAACAGGAGTACCGGACCTTGAAGATATTAATGTTATGGGTGATGTCCTTAGTCTACTGGGAGCCAGCGTGATGAGGGAAAACGATGTTCTGATCATTAATGCTGGAGGAGTAAGCTCATTAGAATTGCCAGAGAGAATTTCCAGAAAAATGAGGGCTTCAAATCTTGTGATGGGGCCTCTGTTAGCCCGCTTTAAACAGGCCAGGGTAGCTTATCCCGGGGGCTGCGCCATAGGCAGCCGGCCCATGGACCTGCATCTCAAAGGCTTCCGGGATCTGGGTTATGAGATTGATGAGGAATATGGGTTTATGGATGGCGAAGGTAATCCGGCTACAGGCGGCAAGGAGATTCTGCTGGATATTCCTAGCGTTGGTGCTACCGAAAATATCATGATGGCTGCATCTCTGGCTGAGGGAAGCACTATAATACGAAATGCTGCCCGCGAGCCTGAAATTGTCGATCTGCAGAATTTCCTGAACCGAATGGGAGCCCGAGTCCGTGGAGCCGGTCTGGATACAATTCGTATTGAAGGAGTGCAAAAGCTGCACGGCGTGGAACATAAAATCATACCCGACCGGATTGAGGCGGGTACCTTTATGGTTGCTGCTGCTATCAGTCGGGGGGATGTTTTCATAGAAAACGTAATAATCGAGCATCTGCAGCCATTAATAGCAAAATTCAGAGAAATTGGGCTGGAAACCCTGCCATACCACTCTGGCATTCGAGTGGCCGGCAAGGGAGGATTGAAGCCGGTTGACATCAAGACTATGCCATACCCGGGCTTTCCTACTGATATGCAGCCACAAATGATGGCGTTGCTGTCCACTATTAGCGGTACCAGTATGATCGTAGAAACGATTTTTGAAAACCGGTTCATGCATGTTCAGGAATTGCGGCGCATGGGTGTGGAGATAAAAATAGAAGGAAGGGTGGCTATTATAAAGGGAAAGGATTACCTGGAGGGAGCTTCTGTAGAAGCTACCGATCTAAGAGCCGGAGCCGCTCTGATACTAGCTGGCATTTTCGCCCAGGGGGTGAGCCAGATCGGCAGAATAGATCATATTGATCGAGGTTACGAAAAAATTCATTTGAAGCTGGCGAGCCTGGGTGCTCGAATCGAAAGAAAAATTGGGGCCTAGAGCCGCTTGCCCATAAATGAATGGTCCTAAATATGATAATGATTTTAACAGAGAAATCTGATATAATCTTCACAGTAATCTGGGGATAGGAGATTTGTATGAGCCACGCCAGAACTCGCAGGCTTTTCAGCATCTCCATTTTTATTTTGGTCCTGCTGCTCTGCATATATTTGTTTTTACATAGTTCAATCTTTGAGGTGGACAGGATATATGCAACAGGTGCATACAAGGTGTCTCAGGATGAGATACTTGCTCTGGCAGGTATTAATGCAGGGGAGAATATTTTTGGAGTTGAAAGCGAAATAGCTGAAAGGGCGCTCCAGGTTCAACCGATGGTTAAAAGCGCCAAAATCGTCCGCCATCTTCCCGATCAATTGGAAATACAGATTGTGGAGCGACAGGTCTGGGGTTTGATCCCCTACCAGAATGTTATGATTTGTGTTGACGAAGAAGGCGTTTGTATAGACCGGGTAAACGGATTTTCACTCCTGGATTACCCTATTTTGACTCTAGAGCAATTGCCGGAACGCGTAAGTTTAGGCCAATCCCTGAGTCCAGGCGCGGTGGCCATGGCTAAAGCCATCTGCGATGCTCTAGGTGAGGACAAGGATAAGATATCTGAATATCACTATAAGAATAGTAGTGATGAAATAGTTCTTACGACAACCGGAAAAACCGAAATCAGGTTTGGAAATGCGGAGCGCCTCGAGGAAAAAATCGGGTACATCAGGGCAGTTTTCAGTCTCGAGGAGGATGTTAAAAAAGAAGGCCATGAAGTCCTTCAATATGTTGATTTGAGGTTTGACGGGGAGCCGGTAATGAAGACGAGATAATTTTTATTCCATTGGTTGCGTACATCAAAGAATCGAAAAGGTTCTTATGGTTGATGAAAAGGTGGTAAAAGTGAGGAGTAAAGGAGCACAGATATCCATAGCGCTTGTTTGCCTTATGCTGGGCATTATGATGTCGGTTCAATATAAGACTACTACTTATTATAATGCAACCATGGTTCCGGAAAGGGCAGAAGACCTGGCCAGTCAGATCAATACTGTTACAAAAGAGAAAAAAGCTCTGGAACAGAAAGCGGAATCTTTGAGCGAACAGTTAAAGAACGTAAAAAATAATGAGCAGGCGCTCCAAGATCTAAAAAAAGAACTGCAAAACGCCAAGCAGGCGGTAGGTATGGTGCCACTTGAAGGACCTGGGATTGAGATAATCTTAAATGATAATCCCAACAGTTTGGAACCAGGTGCTAATCCAAACAGCTATCTGATTCATGACGAGGATCTCCTATTGGTGGTGAATGATCTGAAAGTAGCCGGAGCAGAGGCCATTTCCATCAACGATCAGAGGATAACCGCCATGAGTGAAATCAGGTGTGCGGGAACGCTGATCCTGATCAACCAGGTTTCGATCGGACCTCCTTTCGTTATCAGGGCAATAGGCAACCCGGATGAGCTCTATGGCGCGATGAGTTCGAAGAGTGGAAGCCTTGATTTACTGAGCATTTCGGGTCTGAAGACCAGCATGGAAAGGCTCGATTCTGTAAATATCCCGGCATCCAAGACTCTCCCTACCGAGAGTTTGAGCAACAAAAAACCATAGAATCAGCGAATTAAGATAAAGGCTGTTTCCGGGTTTGCATGAAAGGTGAACTAGAGTGCGAATGAAAAGTGCGCAATTATCTATAGCCATAGTCTGTTTAATTGTTGGAATAATGTTTGCTGTCCAATATAAGACCACCGGTTTTTACAAGCAGAGCCTGGTACCTAAAAGGATTGAAGACCTGTCTAGCCAGCTGAGTGCTCTGGCTGCGGAGAGGGATGCAGTGGAGACCACGGTTAATTCTATAAACCAGCAGTTGGAAGATATACGCAATAGCGATAAAGTTATGGCCAACATGCAAAAAGAGCTGCAGTTGATAAACATGGCCGGTGGATTATACCCTGCCGAGGGTCCGGGAATAAGCATTACTATAAGCGACATTGCAGGCACTCTTAAATCTGAAGACAGCAATAAAGGATCTTTTTCAGATGTTCATGATCTTCTTATGGTGATAAACGAATTAAAAGCTTCTGGTGCAGAGGCCATTACAATAAATAACCAACGTGTTACGGCCATGTCAGAAATAGAGTGGACGGGCACTATGATTTCCGTTAACGGGAGCAGAATAAACTCTCCATTTATTATCAAGGCTATCGGAGATCCTCATAAATTAGAGATCGGAGTATCTATAAAAGGCGGATATTTAGACCAGTTAAAATACAGCAAACAAATAGAAGTCAAACCAGTTGATAATATAAAAATGTCGGCTTTCAACGGACCAAGCAAAATGGTTTATGGAGAACCGGTCAAATAAGAGAAGAGGCGTCTTATGTACTGGATTGTGATCGTTATCTGTTTAGTAATCGGTGTCCTGGTAGGATCGAAACTCCCGGTCATGTCTTATGTTTTCACCAAATATATGTCTATTGCGGTTCTGGCCGCTCTTGACTCCGTATTCGGAGGCATAAGGGCTTATATGGAAGACAGCTTTGACAATGTAGTTTTCATGACCGGCTTCGTTGTCAATACTCTTCTGGCAGCGGGTCTTGCTTATCTTGGGGACCTTTTGCGAGTTGAGTTGTATCTGGCGGCGGTGGTGGTCTTTGGAGTGCGTATATTCCAGAATCTCGCCATCATCCGTAGATATCTTTTGAAAAAATACTAAACAAAATCCATCCAATAAAGAGGGAATAAGCGGAGTTCTGTTGTATTAGATAATAGACTCGCTTTAAGGGGTGCTTGGTATCAGTAAAAGAAATATTATCGTGGCCCTGGACGTAGGCACCAGTTACATAAAAGCGGCCATGGCCGAAATGATAAGCGGACAAGATATAAACCTTCTTGGTGTAAGCAGGGTACCGTCGAAAGGATTACGTAAAGGTAATATCGTCGATATCGACAGCACTGCCAAAGCCTTGGAAGTGTGTTTAAATGAGCTGGAAAGGCTGACTGGCCTGGAGATAAACCATGCCCTGTTCGGCTTTTCGGGCGGCAACATTACGTCCGTTAGCAACCATGCCGTTGTAGCAGTCGGCAACCCGAACTATGAGATCACTCGGGATGACAAGGAGCGGGTGTTGCAGTCTGCGCGCAGCGTCGCCCTACCTCCCGATAAAGCTATTGTTCAAACTATTGAGAGACAGTATATAGTTGATGGGTATGATGGCGTTAAAGATCCGGTGGGAATGGTGGGCAGTCGTTTGGAGGCTGAAGTATGTGTAATTATCGCTGCTACCGCGGCTGTTCAAAACATGTACCGCTGCGCCAATCGGATAAATTTGAATATCGATCACTTGATTTACAATCCTTTGCTGGCTGCGGAAGCGGTCCTGGTCCCTGCAGAAAAAGATATGGGAGTGGTTCTGGCCGATATTGGAGGGGGAGCCACGGAATTGGCATTTTTTGAAAATGGAAGCCTATGCAATACAGCCATCGTGCCGGTGGGAGATGAATATCTGGCCAAGGACCTGGCTATAGTTCTGCGCACTTCTATGGAAGAAGCCTCGCGAATTTTAGAGAAGAGCGGGGTGGCAGACCCCAGGCTGGCTCAAAGCGAATTAATGGTCAATGTTAGGAATATTCAGGGTAAAGATGTAAAGCAAGTACCCCAGGAAGTAATCGCCGAAATAATATCAGCTCGCCTAATGGAGCTGGTTGAGTTAATATATGAGGAACTGAAACAATTCGATTGCTTGGAGCGGATGCCTTCCGGGCTGGTTCTAACCGGGGGAGGGGCTGAACTGCCAGGCATAACGGATCTTTTTGAACAATACCTTGATATCCCGGTGCGTATCGGATTGCCGGAAAACATGCGGGGAATGGCCCGGGAATTTAACCGCGCTCAGTACTCCGTAGTTTTAGGTGGTATTTTATACAGCACCAAGGTGGTAGGATATCAGCCTCAGGAAGAACCGATTTTTGCAGGTATTTTTGACAAAATCTTGGAATGGTTCAGAGATCTGTTCAGGTAGAGAAGAAGGAGGATTTTTATGCCGCTGGATTTTGATGTGGAAATGCAGCAGTTTGCTGACATCAAGGTAATCGGTGTAGGCGGAGGGGGAAACAACGCTATAAACCGCATGATTGAAGCTGGCCTAAAAGGAGTGGAATTCATTGCGGTTAATACTGATGCCCAGGCCCTCTATTTATCTCGTGCGGAAAAGAAGATTCAAATCGGAGAAAAGCTCACCAAGGGATTGGGAGCCGGCGCAGATCCGGATATCGGCATGAAAGCTGCCGAAGAAAGCGCTGATGAAATCAAGAAGGCTCTCATTGGGGCCGACATGGTTTTTGTAACGGCTGGAATGGGTGGAGGAACGGGGACTGGCGGGGCGCCAGTAATCGCTCGCATTGCAAAAGAATCTGGTGCGCTGACGGTAGGGGTAATAACCAGACCATTTAGTTTTGAGGGCCGTAAAAGAAATACCCAGGCTGATCGCGGTGTCCAATCACTTGCCCAGGAAGTTGACAGCCTTATCAAAATACCGAATGACCGTTTACTGCAGGTGGTTGATAAACATACTGGTTTCAATGATGCGTTTAAAATTGCCGATGATATACTCAGACAGGGAGTGCAGGGCATTTCCGATCTAATAGCGGTGCCGGGTGTGATAAACTGCGATTTTGCTGATGTGCAGACTATCATGCGGGATACTGGTTCTGCTCTGATGGGAATAGGACGGGCCAAAGGAGAAAACCGCGCTGCTGAAGCTGCCAGACTGGCTATTTCCAGCCCGCTGCTGGAAACTTCGATAGAAGGGGCAAAAGGGGTGTTGTTTAACATCAGTGGTGGCTCAGACCTGACCCTTTTCGAAATCCACGAGGCCGCTGATATTATCCACCAGGCTGTTGATGAAGATGCAAATATTATATTTGGAGCCAATATCGATGAAGAGCTGCAGGACGAAGTGAGGGTAACCGTCATAGCCACAGGGTTTTCCTCCGCTAAAATGCAGGCGGCGCCAGAGCCGGGCCGGACCCGCCCACGTGTTGAACGAGAGCGTGATCGTGATCGTGACAGAACTCAGCACGAAACACCGGTTTTCGACGGTAAAGATCTGGATATTCCACCCTTTCTCCGTCATAGGAAATAACTCGGGTAGAAGAAAACTCAAAAAACCCTCGCTTTCAAGATGATGAACGGCGAGGGTTTATTATTTTTTGTTGAACAGGGGAAGGGGCAGCTCGTTTCACCTTTTAGGACTAGGGGTGAGGTTAACGAGATGCCCCTTCCCCTGTTTAAGCATGACTGCTTTGTCGATTAGCCAGGATAGTTACATAAAATCCCGCTTTAATCAAGTTTCCTGCCATATGTTTGCCGTGTCTGATGCATTCTTATAACAAAATCCTGGATTAATAAGTGGTATAATTTGCAAGACATTACTATTAAATACATATCATATGGATTGTTTATGGGGACTAAGTTCTGTTGGCGAACTGGGTGATGGGGTGAAAAGCTCTGTAATATATGCCGATTTAACCTTTTTAACAAATCTGGTGATGGATTTATCACTGATATGGGTTACAGCTCGTTTGGCTGGAGTAGGCCTGGCTTATAAACGATGGCTGGCTGCTTCGCTTATAGGAGCAATCTATGGAACCGGAACAATCATCCCGGAACTAGGAATACTGTACAGCCTGCCTGCAAAACTGGCAGCGTCGGTAATTCTTGTTTGGCTCTCTCTGAAACCGGCTAACTGGCAAGAATTCAAAAAAAGCCTGGCATATTTTTACTTGATGAGTTTTTTAGCAGCCGGTGCTGCCATGGCAATTTCCAACCTGTCCCCCCAAAACATATTCAGATTTCATCCATCCTGGCTGTGGTTGGGTGGAGGACTCCTGTGCTTGCTGGTATTGGGATTTGCTGGGCAAAGATTGTTTGTCAAACGACTTATACCAGAGCTGCTTCGTTTTAATGTATCTTTAAATTTTGGAGGGCGACTCTGCCATGGCATAGGCTTCCTGGATACCGGTAATGGCCTCTGCGATCCATTAACCAGACGCCCGGTTATTGTAGTTGAATATGGGATTTTAATAGAATGTCTTCCTAATGATCTTAACCAGGCTCTAAAAAATTCAGGCGGTGAAGAAGATATTCTAACGGCTGTCAGCACTTGCAGTTGGTCAAATCGCATCCGAATAATACCCTTTCGATCTGTTGGGCGTCAGCACGGTTTAATGGTGGGTTTAAGGGCTGATGAAGTGGTTGTGCATATGGGTGAACAAGATCTCGCCCATCAGGATTTAGTGGTGGGAGTCTATCGGGATAGACTAAGTCAGGACAATAGTTATAGCATGCTAATACCATCAGCCCTGCTATATAGCAAGGCATCGAGTTAAGAGTTGTCTGTAAAGGCAAGGAGAGGAGGACTAATATGCTGGTCCGAATGAAAAGATGGAAGCTAGTGCTTCTAAAGCAATACCTCGATCGGATGCTGCCCAATCTTGTCCATTACATTGGATCAACCGAGGTATTGCCTCCACCCTTGCGCGAGCATGAGGAGTACGACTTGATCTCCCAGTTAGAGACCGGAAGCCGGTCCGTCAAAGCCACTTTAATAGAGCATAATTTGCGATTAGTAGTGTATATTGCTAAGAAGTTTGAAAATACCGGGATAAATATTGAGGATTTAGTATCTATTGGAACCATCGGGCTGATCAAGGCTGTGAATACTTTTGAACCTAAGAAAAATATAAAGCTAGCTACCTATGCTTCACGGTGCATAGAGAATGAAATACTTATGTACTTGCGGAGAAATCTGAAGAATCGGGTGGAGATTTCACTTGATGAACCTTTAAACGTTGATTGGGACGGTAACGAGCTGCTTCTATCCGATGTGCTTGGCACTGATGGTGATATGATCTACAAGACAGTTGAGGGGGAAGTGGAAAAAAGCCTGCTCAGGCAGGCTATGCATAAGCTTAATAATCGGGAGAAAATTATCATTCAGCTGCGCTTCGGTCTGGTCGATGGTTCGGAAAAAACCCAGAAGGAAGTGGCAGACATCCTGGGAATATCACAATCCTATATTTCCCGTCTGGAAAAGAGGATCCTCAAACGCCTACAACGTGAGATTAAGAAGATTGAATAGTCCAGCAAGATAAGACGTTGAGAATAAGAAGTTATCGCCTGGTAAATAATTTTATTACAGACAATTGCTATGATTAGGCGGTGACTATTTGATTAATAAAGTTGAGATATGTGGAGTCAATACATCAAAACTTCCAGTGCTTAGAAATGAGGAAATGCGTCAGCTTTTTGCTCATATGCAGGCAGGAAATAGTGAATCCAGGGAAAAGCTAATCTACGGAAATCTGCGCCTGGTCTTAAGTGTCATACAACGCTTCAGCAACCGAGGAGAATTTGTTGATGATCTTTTTCAGGTCGGATGCATAGGTCTGATTAAGGCAATAGACAATTTTGATTTAAGCCAGAACGTGCGTTTTAGTACCTATGCAGTACCTATGATAATAGGGGAAATCCGGCGCTATCTTCGGGATAATAATGCGGTGAGAGTTTCCAGATCCCTTCGCGATATCGCCTACAAAGCTCTTCAGATCAGAGAAAAGCTTACCAATGACCATTCTTCTGAACCTTCCCTTGCGCAAATCGCCCAAGAACTGCAAGTGCCACGGGAAGAGGTGGTTTTCGCGCTGGATGCCATCCAGGAGCCAGTCTCTCTCTTTGAACCCATATATAATGACGGCGGCGATCCTATTCTGGTTATGGATCAAATCAGCGATGAGAAGAACACCGATGAACTCTGGCTGGAGGGGATTACTATTAAAGAGGCTTTGAAGAAGCTAAATGAGCGAGAGAAGCATATAGTGTCACTGCGTTTCTTTCACGGCAAGACTCAGATGGAAGTTGCTGATGAAATCGGCATTTCCCAGGCGCAGGTATCCCGTCTGGAAAAGGCAGCGCTTAAACAGCTGAGAAAATTTGTTTGAAGCAAGGAGGCGTCTACAAAATACGTAATATAATTCTGATTATACTGATAGCATTGATACTGGGAATGATGATGCCAATTTCAAATGCCTATTTTAGTTCTCAGCAGGCGTTTACCTCTGACAATCTGATAAGGGTTAACCTGGTCGATAAATAGCCGTGAAAGAACATTGTGGTACAATGAGTTCATCAGGTAATAAGGAGAAAAACTTGATGACTCAAGAACATGGTGTAAAACTCACCTGGGATAGAGATGTGGAAAGAAAACCGGCGGCTGAAATAAGTGATGCGGAATGGGTTTTTCCCGCTCCCATCTATAGCAGCGATAATCTATTTGGAACAACGGCTGCGCTTAATATTGACAGGGAATTCAGACCGATCAATCGTCTTATTCAGGGGGATAATCTGAAGGTCATGGAACAGCTTCTTGATGAGGGCTATAGAGGGAAGATAGACCTGATTTATATAGACCCACCATATTTTAGTGAAAGCCGCTATGACTCTAAGATCGAATTGGAAGATGGAAGCTCGAAAATTGTGATGCAGCGAAAGGTCTTCGATGACAACTGGGAGAATGGCATAAATTCCTACTTGAACCACATCTTCCCTCGTTTGCAACTCATGAAAGAGTTATTGTCTGAACAGGGCAGTATATTTGTGCATTTGGACTGGCATGTTTCGCATTATGTTAAATTATTGCTGGATGAAATATTTTCACCGGCTCATTTGATAAATGAAATAATATGGTGCTACGGAGGAGGCAGCGGTGCTAAGCGGCATTTCCATCGCAAGCATGATGTTATATTGTGGTATTCAAGAGCATCTAATTACATTTTCAATCCCCAGTACCGACCATACACCGAAGGAACTCTTGAACGGGGACTTACCAGGGTGAAAGGCAACAAGTACAGGCTCAGAGAAGAAGGTGCAATAATGAGTGATTGGTGGATTGACATCAGCAAGATTTTAAGCCCCACAGCTCATGAGAACCTTAAATTCCCAACCCAAAAGCCTTTGGCCCTCATTAAGCGGATAGTTGATACTGCGTCCAGGCCGGGCAGTCTGGTAGCCGACTTCTATTGCGGATCGGGCACGCTTGCCGATGCTTGCGATGGCTCCGGACGTTCTTGGATAGCCTGTGACAACAGCCCCGTAGCAATTCATACGACTATGCACAGGCTTATCAAGAAAGCTTCGAGCCCGTATATACTGCAAAAAACAGTAGATGATGAAAACAGTTTGGAACCTTTAAAAAATGTGACAGCCGAAGTCCATAGCTTGAAAGCTGAAGGGAGCAGAGTATTCTTGAGCCTGCAACAAGCAGTTGACCAGCATGCTCAGAACCTGCTTTTCTGGGCACTTGATTTAAGTCATCATCCCGGTTTCTTCAAGTCTGATATTCAAATAATCAGGGAAAGGCCAAAGGGGAAGTTGCCGTTGGATATCACTGTGCGGCTTCCTGCCGGGCCGCTTAGCATAGGTATAAAAGCCTATGACTGGTGGGGTAAGGAGTATTACAACAATTTTAATTGGAAATAAAGGGAATTTTTCGAACTTCCTAAGATGTCAAAGAAGTGCAAAAAGCACCCTTGGGGCACTAGAGTTTAATTTCACTGCGCTCAACAAATAAGATGATCAATAAAGAAACAAAGCCCGCTACCCAGATGTATATGGATACGTTATACCCGATAAAGCTGATTGAGCGGGCTTTGTGCATTGACACAGATATTCGCTATATATAATCTAATCCCGTTTCTCGAACCTTTTTTGCTTAATAAGGCTGGTTACGTCGCCTACTGGATCGTCTCCCAACGGCCAGGATTCTTCGTCTGGATCGTAAGGTAAATCCGGCTGTTTCAGCTTATTCTTAATGAATTGCAGTGGTTCCGAGCTAAATATTTTCATAAGTGGCCTCTCATTTATTAATTGCGGTGCCGATTGCTTTTTGCCAGAGAATGGCCCAGGGCGAAAACACCGGCGATAGCAGCCGCGTGCAGTGCCCACCAGCCATTTTCTAAAAAGCTAAAGGTGCCGGGATCGACTTTATCCTGATCGAACAACTTCCTGCCTACCGAGTTCTTGTAATCCATAAAACCAGAAGAAAACATACCTAAAGCTCACTCCTTCCCTTTATAATATTTTGTCGGCTATCCTTTATATTTTTCCCGTTATTGCATTCCTTAGATAGGTAATTTAAACCTGATGAGCAACCTAATATATATACCAAAAATAGAAAAATATATAAAAAAATACAAAAAGCAGTTGCTTTCCTCTGCTTTATATGGTATCTATGGCTTTAGTAAAAATAATTCTCAAAGGAGATTTGCATGGACGATCTAGAAAAAGCGAGTCTCTATCATATATACAGACTAACAGCCTATAGTCTGGTACAGATCAAAAGAATCAAATCATATTTTGGCTCCTTCTTTAACGCTTGGCAGGCAGGGAGAGAGGAATGGGCAAACATCATCTCTGAGCCTGCAAAGATTGATGCTCTAACAGATGCCATTAAGCGTATTAATTTAAATGAATCATGGGAAAGATTATGCGGAGAACATTATGATATGGTTTTCTGGGGAGAAGAGCACTATCCAAGCCTATTAAGGGAAATCCCCCGGGCGCCTTGCCTTTTGTTCTATAGAGGCAATCTTGATGTTTTGAAGAATCTTAGCATCGCAATAGTTGGATCTCGAAAGGCTACTGCTTACGGAAAAAAAATTGCCTGGGAATTGGCCCAAAGATTATCCGAGGCTGAAGTGACGGTGGTAAGCGGAATGGCCAGAGGAATCGATTCAGAGGCCCATTTTGGGGCACTGGAAGGCCAGGGTGCTACAGTTGCAATTTTGGGAAGCGGGATAGACGTGGTCTATCCCCGGGAGAATGGTAGACTCTATGAGCGAATACAGGAGAAAGGAGCAATTATTAGTGAATTTTACGCTGGCACTCCTCCTGAAGCATCGAACTTTCCAAGGCGTAACCGAATAATATCAGGCCTATCTAGAGGAGTGGCGGTAATCGAAGCTCAGGCGAAGAGCGGCGCACTTATTACAGTTGATTTCGCGCTGGAACAGGGGAGGGATGTCTTTTCAGTTCCGGGTCCAATTACTAGTGCAAACAGCGCTGGAACCAATCAACTTATCCAGCAGGGGGCCAAACTAATAAGTTGTGCCGAAGACATTCTCGAGGATTACCTCCCACCCCTGAATGAAAAGCGTACTCATCTCAGGCAGCCATCGCTGCTTATGCTGGACAGAAATGAGCAAGAGATATTACAATATATGAGTTATGACCCAATCCATATGGACGATATTGTAATGTCTACTGGAATAGAAATCGGTTTGGTAAGTACACTTTTATTAAGCCTGGAACTGGCAGGTTTAATAGCATCTCTGCCGGGTAATTATTACGTAAAAGTTTGAAGTATAAATTAAATATGTTTTTAGAACGAAAATAATACGTATAGAATAGAGTAGAGATTATTTGTCAAGCATTAGACTTGAATCGCAGTTAGGGATTTACCTATAAGGTCAAGTCTTTTACTAGTAATTATAAAGAGGTGATTATACTTGGCAGGAAGCACACTGCTCATTGTTGAGTCAGCAGCTAAAGCCAAAACCCTGGGGAAATTTTTGGGCAAAGGCTATAAAGTTAAGGCCTCGGTCGGTCATATTAAGGACCTGCCCAAGAGTAAACTGGGTATCGATGTTGATAATAACTTCGCGCCCCAGTATATTACCATCCGGGGAAAAGGAGAATTGCTCAAGGAGATCAAAGAGGAGTCACAGAAAGTGGACCGAATTTTACTAGCCACTGACCCGGACCGTGAAGGCGAAGCGATTGCATGGCATCTGCAAAACGCAATGCGCATCCCCGGGGACGCCCCTTGCCGTATAGAATTTCACGAGATTACCCGGGAAGCGGTTAAAAATGCTATTAAGCACTCGCGCCCCATTGATCAAAAAAGAGTTAATGCACAGCAAGCCAGGCGGGTTTTGGATCGCCTGGTCGGCTACAACCTTAGTCCGCTGTTGTGGAGCAAGGTGCGAAAAGGATTGAGCGCTGGCCGAGTGCAGTCGGTAGCCGTTCGCCTGATTGTAGAAAGGGAGGAAGAGATCAACAGTTTTAATCCTGAAGAATACTGGACTCTGGATATAATCCTGTTTGATGAGCATAAGCATGAGTTTTTAGCCCGCCTCTATGCTCATAATGAAGAAAAAATAGAAGTCAAAAGCCAGCAGCAGATGGATCAGGTATGCCGATATCTTGATCAGGCGGTCTTTAAGGTGGCCCGCATGGAGAAGAAAGAGAAGCGTAAAAAGGCCAGCCCGCCATTTACTACCAGCACTATGCAGCAGGAAGCTGCCAGAAAATTAAACTTCTTTTCCAAACGCACTATGAAGGTTGCTCAGGAGCTCTATGAGGGCTTAACACTTGGCAGGGAAGGTACTGTGGGTTTGATAACCTACCTGAGGACTGATTCTACCCGTGTAGCTGCCAGTGCACAGCAGGAGGCTCTTGATTATATCAAGGAACATTATGGTGTAAGCTATATTCCCGAAGCTCCCAATGAATACAAGAGCCGCAAAGGGGCTCAGGATGCCCACGAAGCGATTCGCCCGACAGCTGTTTTAAGGACCCCGGAAAGTGTAAAAAATTATCTATCGAGAGACCAATACCGGCTATATAAACTTATTTGGGACCGTTTTATCTCCAGTCAGATGGCAGCGGCGGTTTATGATACTATAACGCTGGATGTTTCTGCAGGTGATTACTTATTAAGAGCCAATTCATCCCAGTTAAAATTTCCTGGATACCGGCGCGTATATAGTGAAGGTGACGATGAAGAAGTCAAGAATCCCATACCTGAACTGAAAAAAGGGCAGAGACTCGACCTGAAGGAGCTGAATCCGGAACAGCATTTCACTCAACCGCCACCCCGATTAACCGAGGCTAGCCTGGTAAAACTCCTAGAGGAAAAGAATATTGGCAGGCCAAGCACCTATGCACCGATAATAGACACCATATTAAGGCGTTATTATGTAGAAAGACGAAATAAACAGTTTGTGCCTACGGAATTGGGCATCATTGTAGTTGACCTGCTAAAAGAAAACTTTTCCCGCATTATGGATGTTGAATTTACAGCCAAGATGGAAGAGGATTTGGACCGCATCGAAGAAGGTGATCTGGAATGGACCAATGTGGTCAGAGAATTTTACCATCCTTTCAATGTTGAACTTGAAAAAGCCAAAGTAGATGTGGAACGTATACAGATAAAAGATGAAGAAGCTGGAAAACCCTGCCCGAAGTGTGAAAAACCGCTGCTGATAAAACACGGACGCTTCGGGAAATTTCTAGCATGTTCGGGATTTCCAGAGTGTCGGCATACAGAATCCGTGAATCAGGATATTGGCGTCAGCTGCCCTCGCTGTGGTGGAGCCGTACTGGCTTTGAAGAGTAAAAAGGGGCGCAGCTTTTATGGATGCAGCAATTTTCCCAAATGTGAATTCCGCTCCTGGAACAAACCTACCGGTGAGGTTTGTAAAGATTGCGGCGAAGCTATGGTGGAAAAGGTCAACCGAAACAAAGATATCGAAAAAGTCTGCTCTAATTCCGCCTGCCCTAGCAAGCAAAAGGTGAGTGTTTAGATTGAACCAGGTAAATGTTATTGGAGGGGGTCTGGCTGGCTGTGAGGCTGCTTATCATATAGCAAGCCAGGGAATCCCGGTAAAATTATGGGAGATGCGACCTGGCAAAACTACTCCTGCACATCGGAGCCATAATCTGGCAGAGCTGGTTTGCAGCAATTCCTTAAAATCTGATGCCCCCAATACGGCCCAGGGTTTGTTAAAAACAGAAATGCGCTGTCTAGGTTCGATTCTACTTGATTACGCATATGAATCCCGCGTGGCTGCTGGTTCAGCACTTGCAGTTGATCCACTGATCTTCTCGGGTCTGGTTACTGAAGCCGTAAGCAATCATCCATGTATTGAGATATGCCGGGAGGAAATAACTGAATTGCCCGATATGGGTGTGGTTATCGTGGCCACCGGACCTCTTACTTCGGAAGATTTCAGTCTGACACTGCAGCGCTTGAACGGCACTGAAAACCTTTATTTTTTTGATGCCATAGCACCGAGTGTAGCCGCCGACAGTTTGGACTACAATCGCATATTCCGTGCTTCCCGCTATGGAAAGGGCAGTGCCGATTATTTGAACTGCCCGATGACTCAAGAGGAGTATGAATTCTTTTTTCAGCAACTGCTGGAAGCGGACATAAAAGAAGGCCATAGCATCGACAAGGGGCTGCATTTCCAGGCGTGCATGCCGGTTGAGCTTATGGCGCGGTCCGGTATCGATACCATGCGTTATGGCCCGCTTCGCCCGGTGGGGTTGCAGGACAACCAGGGTTTAAGACCGTATGCAGTAGTCCAGCTGCGCCAGGAGGACAAAGAAGGACATATTTTCGGACTAGTAGGATTTCAAACCCGTCTTCGCTATGGAGAACAGGACAGGGTGTTCCGATTGATCCCTGGCCTGGAGAAAGCAGAGTTCGTACGCTATGGGTCAATGCACCGCAATACTTTTATCAACAGCCCGGCCTTGCTGCATCCGACTTTGCAGTGGAATAAGGATCTAAGGGTATTTTTTGCTGGACAGATTACCGGAGTGGAGGGATATATGGAATCTGCCGCCACCGGAATAATAGCCGGACGAAATGCGGCTCGCCTGGTGCGGGGACTTGATCCACTGCCCGTGCCGCCACATACAATGGTCGGATCATTAATAAATTTTATAACTACAGCTCCCGAGCATCATTTTCAGCCAATAAATGCTAATTTCGGAATTCTTCCGCCCCTCGAGCTCAAAATCAGAGAAAAAGCTGCTCGTTATGCTGCCTACGTCGAGAGAGCTAAAATCGCCATCATTGAATTTTCAGAATTGCTGTAAAAATCATTGTAATTAAAAATGCATTATGTTAGCATTTCTAATATAATTTTGAGTTGAAAGGCAAATTATGCTGCTTCAACATTTGAAAGGCTTTTTTGAATATTTACGGGTTGAAAAAAGTTCAGCGAGTCTTACATTACTGAGCTATGAAACTGATCTTACTCAGTTTTTTGCTTTTTTAGCAGGCAAGTATCAGATCAGGACTGAAGAAATTGACGCTTCCCACCTTAATCATTTTACGGTGCGGGAGTTTTTAGCATTTATGCAGCAGCGGGGTTGGAGCCGCGCCACTATGGCAAGAAAATTGGCGGCGTTGCGTTCATTTGTTCGCTATTTATGCCGGGAGAACATCGTACCCAGCAATCCCATCGCTGCGGTTTCCACTCCTAAACAAGACAACCGGCTGCCCAAGTTTTTGTATCCTTTAGAAGTTCAGATTCTCATGGATGCTCCTGATATTATTGCTCCAGCGGGGAAGCGTGACAAAGCGATATTAGAAACTTTATATTCCTCGGGCCTTCGTGTCAGTGAACTGGTGGGACTTGACTTAAAGGATATCGACCTCGAGCAAAGCTATGTACGAGTTCTAGGCAAAGGGAATAAAGAGAGAATCGTGCCATTAGGAGGTAAGGCCCGAGAAGCATTGCTGGATTATATAGAAAATGGGCGTCGCTTTTTATCGTCAAAAAGCCAGCATGCAGACCAGGCACTCTTTTTAAACAAATCCGGTTATAGGATAAGTACGAGGAGTATTCGCAATATTATGAATAAATATGTTGAAGATGCGGCTCTTAGTCAAAAAATTAGCCCGCATACCTTGAGGCATACCTTTGCTACCCACCTTCTTGGGGCTGGAGCCGACCTTCGTTCTGTGCAAGAGCTGCTAGGACATGTAAAATTATCAACCACCCAGGTTTATACGCATTTAAGTAGAGATGAAATTAAGGCTATTCATAGTGATAGTCATCCACGGAGGTAAAGATGTTTCAAGCGACTACTATAATTGCTGTTAGGCGAAATGGACAGATTGCAATAGCCGGAGATGGTCAGGTTACCTTTGGGCAGAACACGATTATGAAACACAATGCGAATAAAGTGCGTAAACTTTTTGAAGGGCAAGTACTAGCCGGTTTTGCAGGATCTGTAGCAGATGCTTTTACCCTTTTTGCCAAGTTTGAAGAAAAGCTTAAACAGGTGAATGGGAACCTGACCCGGGCGGCCGTGGATCTGGCCAGGGAATGGCGTTCGGATCGGGTTTTGCGTCGTCTTGAAGCTCTGCTGATTGTAGCCAATATCGATAAGATGTTTATCATTTCTGGAAATGGTGAGCTTATTGAGGCTGAAGACGGAATAAGCGCCATAGGGTCTGGTGGTCCTTTCGCGCTGGCCGCAGCGCGTGCACTGTATCAGCACAGTGATATGGGAGCGGTGGACATTGCCCGGGAATCACTTAAAATAGCTGCTCAAATCTGTATTTATACTAACGACCAGATCAATGTTGAAATCATTGATGCTTAAGTTTTTTTGAGGAGGTAAAGAAATTGCCAGGTCTCACTCCCAGGGAAATCGTTGATGAACTGGATAAACATATTATTGGACAGGATGCAGCAAAAAGGGCAGTTGCCATTGCCCTGCGAAATCGTTATCGGAGAAAGAAGCTGCCGCTTGAACTCAGAGAAGAAATATACCCCAAAAACATAATCATGATAGGATCCACCGGTATTGGCAAAACCGAGATTGCCAGGCGGCTGGCACGACTGGTAAGAGCTCCGTTTATCAAGGTAGAAGCAAGCAAGTTTACCGAAGTAGGATATGTGGGCCGTGATGTGGAATCAATGATACGTGATCTCGTAGAAACGGCTATTCGAACAGTCAAACAGGAGAGATATGAGGAAGTAGAAGAGAAGGGGCATGAGCTGGCGCAGGAGAGGATCCTCGATTATATGTTGCCTATGCCCTCCAAAAAATCCCGGGGGCCTAAAAATCCATTGGAGTTTTTGCTGGGCCAGGAGCGTGAAAAAAACGACGAGGATGAAGAATTCCTGAAGAGGAGCACTGAGGTTGGTCAGCAGAGGGAAATTCTAAAACAAAAGCTCTTACGGCAGGAACTCGAACAGGAGATAATTGAAGTAGAGGTGGAAGAACGGGGAACAACGCCATTTATGGAGGTTTTCTCCGGAGCCGGGGTCGAAGAAATGGGTATAAATCTGCAGGACGCTTTCGGCAGCCTGGTTCCCAGAAAGACGAAAAAACGAAAAATGACGGTTGAAGAAGCCAGAAAGATATTGACATTTGAAGAAGCCCAACGTTTGATCGACATGGACGAGGTCTACAGGCATGCTATATCACGAGTTGAGGAAGACGGAATCGTATTTCTTGATGAGATCGACAAGATAGCCGGTAAAGATAATGACTATGGCCCCGATGTCTCAAGGGGAGGAGTGCAGAGGGATATTCTACCTATTGTCGAAGGATCTACTGTTGTGACCAAATATGGACCGGTAAAAACCGATTATATACTGTTTATCGCTGCTGGCGCATTTCATGTCAGCAAACCCTCGGACCTGATCCCTGAACTTCAGGGGCGCTTTCCGATTAGAGTGGAACTAGAGGCATTGACCCGGGCGGATCTGCGCCGTATACTTACCGAACCGCACAATTCTCTTATCAAACAGTATACCGCCTTATTGCATACTGAAGGAGTTGCTATTAGATTCAATTCTGAGGCGATTGATTATGTTTCCGAAACTGCCTTCGAAGTAAACACCCGAACGGAAAACATAGGCGCCAGGCGTCTGCATACTATCATGGAAAAAGTGTTGGAGGATTTGTTGTTTGATGCTCCGAGTCTTACCGGACAGAGTATAGAAGTGGATAAAGAATATGTAGCCCGGAGACTTCAAAAGATTGTAGCTGATGAAGATCTCAGCAGGTACATTTTATAAAGGAGGAAAGGACTATGACGAAATCATTGCTTGAAAAATCTAGAGCAATTAACCGCATCCTTCAAAAAATAGGGGGAAATCCAGTAGACTTTTACGAAATGTGTCAGGTACTGGCTGACAACCTGGATTGTGCAGTTTTTATTGTTGGAAGAAGAGGTCAGATTGGTGGCTACGCATTTAATCCCAGCGTGCAGTGCCCGGAAATAAAAGAACTTATAAGTCATGCCGAAAGATTTCCTGAGAGCTTCAATCGCGAGCTGTTAAACATGCACGAAACCAGGACTAATATCAAGTTGGAAGATGGACGTCGCTGTATTTTCAACCCTACTCAGGTGGGGTGCAGCTGCGCAGAGCGCATCTGGTCCATTACTCCTGTTTTCGGAGGGGCAAGGCGTATCAGTACACTTGTGCTGGTGCGTGAGAGTGAGCCCTTTTCCGAAGAGGATATTGTACTGGCTGAATACGGAGCTATTGTAGTAGCCAATGAAATAATGCGCATGCGGGCCGACCGTATTGAGGAAGAAGCCCGGAAAAAAGCATCCGTCCAAATTGCCCTGGCCACCCTATCATATTCCGAGCGTGAAGCCATAGAGCACATTATTAAAGAGTTAAGCGGAACGGAAGGGCTGTTAGTAGCTAGTCGCATAGCTGATAAAGTGGGAATAACCAGGTCGGTAATAGTTAGTGCGCTGCGTAAATTCGAAAGCGCCGGAGTAATAGAATCTAGATCGTTGGGCATGAAAGGCACCTACATAAAGGTATTAAACGAATTCCTTTTTGATGAGCTCCGCAAATAGTGCTGCAGGCCTAAGGGCTGACCAAAAATGGTTAGCCCTTTCTTTTGTCCCAAAATTTTTATAAAAAAGTTGTCTTTTAGAAGGAATTAAGAAGGAATAATGGAAATATAAGTAGAAGTATGATTATCGAACCATTATTAGATCACATTCTGTCTAGGAGTGTATGGTATTGCAAACAAAAAAGAAATTATTATACATAATGCCTTATAGATATAAGGGCTTAGAATCCCCAAAAATAGGTGCCGAGATGATCGCAATAATTGCGCTCCCCCTAGAAGGCTAACCCCAACGGTTAGCCTTCTTCTTTTATATAAAAATATGCAAATAAGTATAAATTTTGCAGTAAAGATATAAAGGAATGCCGATATATGACCCGATATACTTAGTAGGGATATATTATTTCGAGGTGATAATAGTGCTGGAGAAGGTTTTTTCGACCACAAATATGCCATTATTGAATAAAGCCATGGATGTGTCAATGCTCAGGGATACGATCATAGCTGATAATATTGCCAATGTTGATACTCCATTCTTTAAACGCAGCGAGGTAATTTTCGAGAAAAAACTCAAAAAAGTCCTAGAAGGTAAGTCAAATGATGGTAAACTAAAAACAACGAATCCGCGCCACATACAGATAGGCGGGTCAGCCAGCCTGGAAGGTTTTCAGCCTGATACAATTTTAATCAATGATGAAAGCTATCGAAATGATAAAAATAATGTCGACATAGATGTCGAAATGGCCAAGCGAGCTAAAAACGAAATTTACTATGATGCGGTAGCTCAATGTATGACTCAAGAAATACGCCTTTTACGTTTAGCTATTACCGGAAAGGAGTAAAGCAATGGGTTTTTTGGATAGTATGGATATTAGCGCTTCTGGTTTAACCGCCCAGCGCCTGCGTATGGATACGATCTCGAGTAATCTGGCAAATGCAGAGAGCACCAGGGTAGCCAACGGACAGGGTCCTTATCGCCGACAGGTGGTAGTATTTGAAGCTAAAACCCCAAGGAGGTCTTCCTTTTCAAGTATTCTCGGTCAGAAAATGAAGATTACTGGCGGCGTGAGGGTCAAAGAGATCAAACAGCTCGACGATAGTGAACAAGCGTTTAGAAGGGTCTACGAGCCGGGACATCCGGATGCTGATGGAGACGGGTATGTTTCCTATCCGAATGTAAATGTTGTTTCTGAAATGACGGACTTGATCTCATCGACTAGGGCCTATCAGGCGAATGCCCAGGTTATTGAGGGCATAAAAAATATGGCTTTGCGTGCTCTGGAGATTGGTAAATAGGAGGGTATTTATTAATGAAAGCAGACGCCGTTGCGGCAGGTATCAATAGTGCAGCAAGACTTGGATTTGCCGGGGGAAGCGGAGCTGGCATCGATTCTGCTCAAAATGAATCATTTAGCGATTATCTAAGCCAGGCATTGCAGGATGTACAGAATCTTCAAGACCAGGCTAGTTTTAGCACTACCCAACTGGCCCTTGGCGAAGAAGATTACATACATAATACGATTTTGGCATTGGACAAGGCCAATCTTGCACTACAACTCACCATTCAAGTTAGAGATAAAGTCGTTGAAGCATTTCAAGAACTCATGCGCATTCAAATGTAATACCAAATAGTGAGGTTAGATGATGGGAGCATTACAGGAAAGGCTCAAGCAGTGGGGCAGTAAACTGCAGGAGGCTTGGAGCAAGCTGAGCTTAAATCAAAAAGTGCTTTTCGCGGGGGCCGCCCTGCTACTTATTCTGGCGGGAACTATTCTTACCGCTGGACAGGCGACCAATTATGAAGTCTTATATGCGAGCATGAACTCGAAGGATGCTGCTGCCGTGGTTGCCAAGCTGGATGAATACAAGGTGCCGTACCAGCTTCAAGACAATGGAGCGACTATTCTCGTAGCCAGTGAACAGAAAGATCAGACCCGGCTGAAACTGGCAGGAGAAAACCTGCCCGCTGGCGAGTCGGGATTTGAGCTTTTTCAAACTACCAATTTTGGCGAAACTGAGTCGGATAAAAAAGTTAAGTATCAAATGGCTTTGCAGGGCGAGCTGGCCAGGACTATTCAGGGCCTTGATAAGGTAAAGGCGGCGAAAGTAAATCTGGCTATCCCTGAACCCACGTTGTTCTCTGATGAAGAAGAAAAAGCCAAGGCTTCAGTTGTTATAAATACGAAAAGCGGACAAACCCTGAACTCTAAAGAAGTACAATCGGTAGTTAACCTGGTGGCCAACAGCGTAAATGGCCTCACCAGAGAAAACGTCGTTATAGTAGATCAGAACGGAACTTTGCTTTCTGATAATCTCCCTTTGGATGATGCTGCATCCAGCGATCAGCTGCAAATGCAGATGGCAATGAAGAGAGAGGTCGAGAGGGAAAAGCAGGCGGCTATTCAGAGCATGCTGGATAAGACTCTGGGCAAGGACAATGCGGTGGTGAGGGTTAATGCGGAGCTTAATTTTAACAAGAAGGAAGAGAGAGCTGAACGTTATACCAACGACCCGGATGGCGCACATGTCCGAAGTGAGAGCGTCGTAAAAGAATCCACCACTGAGGTGCAGGGTGCGCCATCGGGGACGCCGGGAGTCGACACCAATGTGCCAGAATATGCTGAGACTGACGGAGGCACCAGCGGAGGCACCAGCGATAAAAGCAGTCGGCAGACTAATTACGAAGTAAGTAAAACAGAGACCGATACCAAATACTCTCAGGGTGATGTGAAGTATGATTACCTGACTGTATCGGTAATTGTGAACAATAAAGCAATCAAAGATGTAAACCTGGGCAACAATGATGAAGAAAAATCCGCAAAAATAAGAAGTATGGTCGCTACTGCTTGCGGGCTGAGAGAAAACCGGCAGAATGAAAACGTAAAGCTGAATGATAATATCTCAGTGGCTTTTATGGATTTTGTTCCCGAGGCGGAACCCGAAACCGAGACCAGCAGCTTCTTAGACAAGCTCTTGGATTCTCCGATCCTGCCCTTCCTGCTGCTTCTCCTATCAGTATTTATAATTGCGATGGTGTGGCTGAAAAAGAAAAAAGCGGAAGAAGAGCCGCTGTTAGAACAGGAGGTTTTCAGTGCTACAGTTGATGAAGAACTGAGGATTGAAGACATTTTTGATATGAATCTGTCGCCTGAAGAGAAAGAACGGCTGAAGATAAAGGAAGAGATAGATAAGCTAGTTGACAATGATCCTGAAAATGCCGCCCAGGTTCTTAAGACCTGGATGCTTGATGATTCGAGGTGATGGCTTAATGAGCAAGAAACCACTGTCCGGTCGGCAAAAAGCTGCTACATTTCTAATATCATTGGGGCCCGAAAAGTCAGCCACCATCTTCAAATTTATGAGTGAAGAAGAGGTTGAGCAGATAACGCTTGAGATAGCCAATGTCCGGAAAGTTAACAATGATGTACTGGATGCGTTGAATCGCGAATTTTTTGAAATTTGTTTGGCTAATCAATACATTAACCAGGGCGGCATCGGCTATGCTAAGGAGATACTTGAGAAGGCTTATGGATCTGACAAAGCTGTAGAGATTTTGGCTCGTATTTCCGCTTCTCTCCAGGTAAGGCCATTCGATTTTATGCGCAAGACCGAGGCCGGCCAGCTCATTAATTTTATTCAATCAGAACATCCCCAGACGATAGCTCTGATACTTGCCTATCTTGATTCCGAAAAAGCTTCTCTTATATTGTCGGCTTTGCCGCCTGATCGGCAGTCTGATGTGGCCAAGCGTATTGCGCTAATGGACACCACGTCTCCGGATGTAATAAAAGAAGTGGAAAAGGTGCTGGAGCGCAAGCTTTCATCTCTGGCTCCACAAGAGCTGACCAATGCCGGCGGAGTAAAATCGGTCGTAGAAATATTGAACCGCGTGGACCGCAGCACAGAAAAAACCATCATGGAAGCATTGGAGGTCCAGGATCCGGAACTCGCCGAAGAGATCAAGAAACTGATGTTTGTCTTCGAAGATATTGTGATGATCGACGACCGCTCAGTTCAAAGAGTGCTGCGTGAAGTCGAGTCGCATGACCTGGCACTGGCCCTCAAAGGCGCCAGCAATGAGGTCACTCAGAAGATATTCAACAATATGTCCAGCCGTGCTTCTGAAATGCTCAGAGATGACATTCAATTCATGGGCCCGGTTCGCCTGCGTGACGTAGAAGAAGCGCAGCAACGCGTTGTAAATATTATCCGCCGTCTTGAAGAGACTGGGGAGATTGTAGTAGCTCGTGGCGGAGGAGATGAGATAATTGTCTAATGTTATCAAAGGCTTAAATCTGGCTATAAGTGAACCCATGGTGATAAATTCGCGATTTAAACCGTTGATTGAAACTGTTCCCCTGGTTGAGTCAAAGGATAGCATGGAAATTAACGATCTTCAGGGTGATGTGAACAGCATTCTAGAGGAAGCCGAGCTTATGGTCAGGGATCTTTTAGACAAGGCGCGCCAGGAAGCCAGAAATATTGTCGCTGATGCACGGGAAGAAGCTGAAGTGACTATGGCTGCAGCTCAGCAGGAGGCTGTAAATATAAAGAACCAGTCGCGTACCGAGGGATATGATCAGGGGCTCCGCGAAGCCCAGAAAGACAGTGAAGCGGACCGCCAGGCGGTGCTGGAACAATGTAAGGAGATCCTTGAGGAAGCCCGGCGCAGCAAAATAAAGATAATGGAGTCCAGTACGGCTGACATGGCGCGCATTGCCATGGCAGTGGCCAAAAAGATAATCGCTACTGAGCTGATGACTAATCCAAATATAATTACCAATGTTATTCGTGAAGCTATTGGCTTCATTGATCAGGCCAGCAACATCCATGTGTATGTCAATCCTCAGGAAATTGAAAAAGTCTTATCAGATGTAGCTGACAACCAGCTTAATGAGATTGGACAGCGTGAGTTGAAAAATGAAGTGGTAGCAGATAAGCGGATAGCCGTTGGTGGGTGTGTCATTGAAAGTGATATGGGCATCGTTGACGCCCGCATTGAAACCAGGATCGAAAAGGTGGAGCAAGCATTGCAGGAAGTGATTGCTGATGACTCAGCAGAAAACTTTTGATATTGGCAACTTTATCGAAGTAATAGAAAAGGTACAGACCTGCCAGCTCAAAGGGAAGATTTCCCAGGTTATAGGTCTGACCATGGAAGCCACTGGCCCGCGCCTTAGCCTGGGCGAATTGTGCTATATCCAGACCAACGCTGGAGATCATGAACTGGTGCCGTCGGAAGTTGTTGGTTTTAAAAACAACCGGATCCTATTAATGCCATTGGGGGATTTGGAGGGGATCGGCCCGGGAAGTGAGCTTCTGGCTACGGGGACCAGTCTGAGGGTCAAGGTCGGCATGGAACTCAGAGGCAGGGTTTTAGATGGCCTGGGACAGCCTCTCGATGGCAAGGGACGAATATTTTCCGAGATTTACTATCCGGTTATGAACCAGCCGCCAAATCCTCTAAAAAGGACTCGTATCAAATCAGCCCTACCAGTAGGTGTCAGGGCAATAGATGGTCTTACAACTATCGGGAGAGGGCAAAGAATGGGTTTCTTTGCCGGCAGCGGCGTAGGCAAGAGCACCCTGATAGGCATGATAGCCAGGAACTCAGCCTCCGACATCAACGTCATCGCTCTGATTGGCGAACGCGGGCGCGAGGTTCGGGAGTTTTTAGAGAGAGACCTGGGAGAAGAAGGTTTGCAGCGCTCGGTGGTTATCGTGGCCACATCCGATCAGCCGGCTTTGGTGAGGCTAAAAGGCGCATTCGTTGCCACAAGTATTGCCGAGTATTTTCGTGATCAGGGTATGGACGTCCTTTTCCTGATGGATTCCCTAACTCGTTTTGCGTTGGCCCAAAGAGAGGTGGGACTCGCTATAGGTGAGCCGCCTGCTACCAGGGGCTTTACTCCCTCGGTTTTTGCACTCCTACCCAAGCTCCTGGAAAGAGCGGGAACCGGGGAAAGAGGTAGTATTACCGGGCTATACACGGTACTTGTCGAAGGTGATGATATGAATGAACCGATCACAGATTCGGTGCGTGGCATTGTCGATGGGCACATCGTTTTAAGCCGCCACCTGGCTGCCCGTAACATGTATCCGGCCATCGACATAGGACCCAGCATCAGCCGGGTGATGATTGATATAGCTACTGCTGAACACATGGAAAACGCTAAGCGGTTTCGACAGGTACTGGCTACCTACGAGGAAGCCAGGGACTTGATAGACATCGGAGCTTACAAAAAAGGCTCCAATGCCAGGATCGATGAAGCGTTATCTCTAATAGACAAGTGCCAGGATTTCCTGAGGCAAAACATATATGAAGAAGTGTTTTTCGAGGACACGCTATTCAGGCTGGAAGAAGCAATTCGAAAGTAGGAGTAGTTATTGAAAGCATTTGCATTTCGCTTGCAGACAAGCCTAAACGTAAGCCAGCGCAAAGAGCAGGTGGCTCGGGAAGAGTTGATGGCCTGCTTGGCCGAAAAAGAAAGGCTTGAAAAACAACTGGAACTTAATCAGAGCAAGATTCGGCGCCTGGAAGAACACATTCGCACTCTATTGGCTTCCCAATCATTTTCCCAGGAAGTGCTTATGTATCGCGAGTACCTGCCGGTTCTTCATGCCGAGAGCCGTCAATTGCAGCAAAAAATTGTCCGGGCGGAGGAAATGGTAGAGAAAGCTCGGCTAGAACTGGTGGAAAGAAAGAAAGAAACTCAGACTCTCGAGCGATTGAGGGAGAAAGAATGGCAGGAATATATGCATGACCTCCTGATCGAGGAACAAAAAGCTATAGATGAAATAGCTATCAATACTCATTACCGAAAAAACCTGGCCGAATCGGGTGATGATATGCCTGGCCGGCAGGAGATACCCGGTTAGAACTAACGGCTCGAGATGCCGGTTGGAGGATGGAAATGGCGGGGAAGAAAAAGATCACCTCAGCGGCGCTGCTGGCAATACTGCTCATTCTAGGTGTAGGAGTAATCGCCTTCAATGTCTACCGTGATAAAACGTTATTGCAAAAAATTCCTTTAATTAAAAATCTGGCAGTAGTTAAATCCAGCAGCAACGGGGGACAAACAGAACTGGAGAAGATGCTCATGGAAAACGATAATTTAAAACAAGGGCTGCTTCAAAAGGAACAGGAAATGCAGGCATTGCAAAAAGAGGTCGCTGACCTCCGCCAGCAGCAGTCGGGAGCTACAGAAGCTAAGCTCAAGGATGAACTGGCACGGTTGAACAAAGAATTACTGGAACTGAAAACCAGACAGGGCAACCAGAAATCTGCATATCAGGATATGGCTAAATACTTTTCTGCTATGAAAAGTAAGGATGCGGCCGATATCCTTTCGCGCCTTGACAATCCTGACATTATTGGGATATTGGGACAGATGACGCCCGATACAGCTGCTGAGATTCTGCAGAATATGGACCATGACAGAGCAGGGCAAATTAGCCGAGAGATGCTGGTTACTGCTCCGCCTGGAGCGTAGCTTCATCAATATAAATGCAAATGAAAGGAGGTGAACAGGTGAATAGTATTCAGCTCGTGATGAGCAATCCGGGCATTATGGAAAGCTCGCATGCTCCTGTTGCCAGGCCAAACAATCCGGTGGACTTGCAGAGGTCAAACTCTACAAGTTTTAAGGAACGCTTGGACCAGGCCAATAGGCGGTTCGATAATTCGGACGCAGGAGATACTGAGGTGGCAGAATCTACTTCTTCAATTTCCGATCAGGAGAATGCTGTTGAAGAAAGCCAGGATAAACCTGAGAGGGCGGCGACCAAAGAAAATCGTACGGTAGTGGATGAATCAGGACAAGATGATGAGAATACTTCAGCAGTGCTGGTAGTCAGCCAAACGGCCCCGGTAGAAAACCAGGTCAATACTGTGTTGATACCGGTCGAGGCTTTGCTTACGACTGGATCTGACCAGATGAAGGCCCCGGTACAGCAGCTAGATTCGCTTACAGGTCAGGAAGGCATGACAATGCCTGTTATAGTGGATAATCCTGATGTATTGGCAGAGGCGCCAAAAACTAGCGGTACTATACCGACGATTGAGATTCTAGCCGATGGTGAAGAAATATTGGAAATGACCGCTTCGGACAATTCTCCAAGCAAGTCTTTATCAGCATCCGGCGCTAAGGGTGTGCTTTTACAGAACAGTCAGACTTCAGAAGGCAGAGCCACCCATGCGACCAGGTATATGACAGCTGCTGGTCAGACTATCACTTCATCTAATTCCGGGCAGGAGCAGAGTAAAAGTGAGATCCGTAAAGTTCTAGAAATGGAAGGGCAGCGCTCCACTATCAATCGCTTAAATGTGCAGCAGGTGGAAACTACTCAGGATACCGGCTCGGAGTCCCAAACCAGCAGTGATGACACTCAGTCTTCGCTATCATTTAACCTGGCTGAATTAGCGGTAAGCAAAATGCCAAACCGCGATGTGCTTCCGGCCAGCTTATCCCATGCCCAGGCGACAGTTGATGCCCAGGACCTTATGAACCAGGTGGTGCAAAAAGCTGAGCTGATGTTGAAGCAGGACAGTTCAGAGATGACCATCCAGCTTAAGCCCGGATTTCTAGGTAAAATGACTATAAAGATTTTGGTCGATGACGGCGGAACGGTAACTGCCCAGTTCACAACCAGCAGCCAGCAGGTCAAAAACATGCTGGAGCAAAATCTGCAGACTTTGCGACAGAACCTGGAAGCCCAGGGTATGAAAGTTGACAAAGCAGAAGTTAATGTGCAGTTGGATAGCGGTGGGATGCTGGGTGATTTCGGAGGCAGACAGCAGGAACTCTGGCAGCAGGCTAGTTCCAGGTCCTTTAATGCTTCCGGACGCTATTATGACGTGGAAGTCCTGGAATCAGTGCTGGATAATGATTCAACGATCTATCCGAGCTCCTATGAGAGCCGTTCAGACGATGGTTTTAACTTTTTAGTTTAGGGGGTGAAAGCATGTATGTAGACAGCACGACCGGGACAGTAACTTCGAGCACAACTTCAACCAGCAGTTCTTCCACAAGTACTAGCAGCAGCTCGGCGCTGGACAAAAATGCGTTTTTGCAGCTGTTGTGCACGGAAATGCGCTACCAGGATCCTTTAAGTCCGATGGACAACACCGAATATATATCGCAGATGGCCAATTTCAGCGCTCTGGAGCAGATGCAAAATCTGAACACCACGGTAACTTCTCTTTCAGATTCTCTATCCAGCAGTTTAAGCAGCATCAACTTTCAGCAGGCAGTCAATAACGTAGGCAAAACCGCGAGTTATGTGGACAGTTCCAGCACAACCCAGACCGGCAATATCGATTCTGTGGTCATGAACAGCGGGTCTATTTATTATGTGATTGACGGCGTCCAGGTCAGCGAAGAAAGTATAATAGCGGTTGGCGCTCAGGAGAATGAAGACAGTGAAATAGTTGATGTTCTGAACGATATTTTGGAAAAGCTGACAGAGTTGAGCACAGTCTCCGCTTAACAGGGTGGTGAATCGGAATGGACAACAGGCTTATATTCACAACACAACCGGTGCAGCCAATCACGCCGGGCAAAACTACAGCGGTTGGCAAGGAGTATAAGACCGGAACAAGCAAATTCCAAAATATCCTGGATCAGAAACTGGTCGGGGATTTGCGCTTTTCCCGCCATGCCCAGGAGCGCCTTCAGTCAAGAAATATCCAATTGAGCGCTGAAGACCTGAGCAGGCTTAACCAGGCTGTTTCGCAGGCTCGCGAAAAAGGATCCCGGGATTCTCTTATTCTCATGAATGATCTCGCCCTGGTAGTGAGCGTTAAGAACAACACTGTAGTAACGGCAATGGATGGAGCAAGTCTTAAAGACAATGTATTCACTAACATAGACAGTGCAGTGATTGTATAGGGCCGGACCTCTAAAGAGGAGGCCCTGGGGTGCAAAACGACAGAAGCATCCCGCACAACTTTAGGAGGTTGATAGGACATGATGCGTTCTATGTCATCAGCCGTCAGCGGTTTAAAGGCCATGCAGACGGCTATGGATGTAATAGGCAATAATATTGCCAATGTCAACACCACCGGTTTCAAGAAGAGCCGGGTAGTGTTCGCCGACACTTTATACCAGGCCATGCGCGGAGCATCTGCTCCTACCGACAACACAGGCGGAACCAATCCTATGGGGATTGGGCTGGGCGCCAAAGTTGCAGCCGTTCAGCAGATACACACGGCATCGGCGGCTCATTCCAGCAGCAGTGTAACTGATATGGCCATCGACGGAGACGGATATTTCATACTGCAGGATTCCAAAGGACAGACCTGCTACAGCCGTGCCGGCAATTTCACATTTGATACGGATGGAAACCTGGTCAATTCAGACGGCTTCCTGGTTATGGGCTGGGTGGCCGATGCGGAAGGTACACTTAATACCGCAGTATCCAATATGAGAAACATTGACATTTCTGATTTTCAGTCAACTGCGCCTTATGCAACAACCACCGTTGATTTTGTTTCTGCCAACCTGAATTCGGAAACCACTGCCAATGATGTAGGCGGAGGATGGGCTACGACCGACGCACCGGCAGAAGGCACCTACTACACCATGCAGAAAGAGTATTATGACTCCCTGGGGAATAAGACCAATATCTACTACCGCTTCCTGAAGGTGGACGATGGCTCCGGGAATATAACCTGGTCCTGCGATGTATCCCTGGATCCGACTTTTGCTGGTACTACTGCTATCGCGACTGCGGGCGATACGGTCAGTGCAGATACTCTGAGGTATGAGGACATCACTTTCGATACTGACGGTAATCTAGATACTGCCGGAACCACCAGCCTATCTTTTATATTGGATAATTCCGCTGTTGGAGCAGACCCGGCCCAGGCTATAACTTTTGACTTGACCGGGATCACCCAGTACAGCGCTGAAAGTGATTACAATATCACCCAGGACGGCTATACATCAGGAGCCCTGACTAATATCAGTGTTGGGACTGATGGAATCATCAGAGGAACTTATGACAATGGCACCACCAAGAACCTGGTCCAGGTGGCTCTGGCGCAGTTCCAGAATCCTTCCGGCCTGATCCAGGCAGGCAGCAACACCTTCCTGTCCTCGGTAAATTCAGGTGATGCGCAAATCGGTACACCTGGCAGTTCGGGTCTGGGAACCATTATGCCAAGCAGTCTAGAAAACTCTAATGTCGATTTATCAGAAGAGTTCACGGATATGATAACCACTCAGCGTGGTTTTCAGGCCAACTCTCGAGTTATAACCACATCAGATTCGATGCTTGAGGAACTGGTCAATCTGAAACGAAGCTAATCGGATTTGTCCCCCGGGGCTATGCCCCGGGGGGAAGGCTATTGAGGTGGGCGTATGATTTACCTGACTAGATTAAATGGCGAAAGGATCGCAATAAATGTAGATCTGATCGAATTGATCGAAGAGACTCCTGATACAGTAATAACCTTGACTACTGGAAAGAAATTTGTTGTAAAAGAGTCCACTAAAAGGATATTTGCCGATATAATAAGATTTAGGAAAAAATACTGGAACCACCTAAAACCGTAAGAAGGGTTGTGGAGGGTCATATGGCCGAAGAAGAAAAAAATGTAGTTGAAAAAGGATCCAAATCAGATTTTATTAAAATCGTTGCTATAGGAGTGGTGATTTTCTGCATCGCCTTAGGCGCTTCGTATTTCGTGCTGCGCAACACTATTTCTCCTTTACTGCCGCCGGACACAAGCAATACTTCTGCAGAAAGCACCCTGGGGACGCCATTTGAGGTCGGTGAGTTCACGACCAACATCAATGATGTTAGCGGCCCTAGGTTTATGAAGGTAAAAGTAACCATAGCCCTGTCCAGCACTGATAAAAAGGCTACTGAAGAAGCCACCAAATATAAACCGGTTATAAGGGACACCATCCTGGGTTTGATTTCTTCCAAAAGTGTAGCTGACTTTGATCATAACAATCGCAATAACTTGAAGGAAGAAATAAAGAAAGAGGTAAATGCCAAACTGGGCAAAGATCTGATTCAGAGCGTATATTTCGAGGATATCATAATCCAGTAGCAATTATGGGAGGGTTAGAATGGCGGACGTTTTATCCCAAACTGAGATCGATGCTTTACTCCAGGCTTTAAACAGCGGGTCTGTGGATGCCGATGAGCTAAAGCAGGAAGACAAGAAAAAGAAAATTAAGGTATACGATTTCCGGCGGCCCAACAAGTTTTCCAAGGACCAACTGCACACCCTGCAGGTGATCTACGAAACCTATGCTCGTTCTCTGGGGACTTTTCTTTCGGCTCAATTAAGGGCGGTGGTCCAGGTGGAAATCCTGTCAGTAGAGCAATTGACCTATGAAGAGTTTATTCGCTCTATACCAAATCCAACTATTTTAAACATATTCTCCCTCTTCCCGCTGGAGGGCAGTGGAATCATGGAAATAAATCCTAAACTTGGATTCGCGTTTTTGGACCGCTTGTTAGGAGGACCGGGCTATACACTTTCCAAACTACGGGCATTAACCGAGATAGAGCTGACGGTGATGGAAAAACTGAGCCAGCGCATGCTATCTTATCTCCAGGAGCCATGGGGCAGCATTATTGAGATGGAACCCCAGTTAGAGCGAGTAGAAAGCAACCCTCAGTTCACCCAGTTAGTTTCGCCATCCGAAGTGATGATGATAGTATCCATGGAAACCAAGATGGGTGACATCATGGGCATGATTAATATGTGTATTCCCTTCCTGGTTCTTGAGCCCATATTGGATAAGTTGAGTGTTCATTATTACTATTCTTCTACCCACAAAAAGCCCACCCCGGAAAATATGAGTATAATCCAGTCCCGCCTGGAGAACGCAAAGGTCCCCATAAAGGTAGTTCTGGGTAATACGACTCTGACCGTTGGAGACCTGCTGGAACTCAATGTGGGTGATGTAGTAATCCTGGAAAAGAACATTCACAGTGATCTCGACGTGGTGATAGGCAATACGAGAAAATATCTTGGCAAGCCTGGTACTCACGAAAACCGGGTATCCATCCTAATATCAGAGATAGTTAAGGAGGGCAATATAGATGAATGACGGGATTCTCTCGCAGGATGAAATTGATGCCCTTTTGAGGGGAGACAGCCCCTCGGAAAGCAATTCGGTGTCATCTGCGTCCCAGCTAAACGATTTTGAAAGGGACACGCTGGGTGAGATAGGCAATATATGTATGGGCACCGCGGCAACGACCCTTTCCACTCTCTTGAGGAAAAAAGTATCAATAACGACTCCTGATGTCGAGGTTATAGACCGCGATGCTTTTGGCCAGCAGTACCCGTTGCCTTATGTGGTTGTTGAGGTTGAGTACAGCTATGGCCTGACCGGTGCCAATGTCCTGGTTATTAAAGAGTCAGATGCAGCCATTATAGCCGATCTCATGATGGGTGGGGACGGAACCAATACATCAGGTATTGCCCTGGAAGACATCATGCTGAGCGCGGTTGGCGAGGCCATGAACCAGATGGTGGGTTCGGCGACCACCAGCCTGAGTTCGATGTTTAACCAGAGAATAGATATTACTCCACCGAATGTGTTGCTGGTGGAACTGGCCCAGGAGATACTCAAAATACCCAGTGACCATTCGGATATCGTCTGTATCAAGTTTAAGATGGAGATCGAAGGTCTTATTAATAGTGAGCTCATGCAGATCATACCCATGGAAGCCGTTCGTGACATGATCAGCATGGCTATGGGAGGAAGTGAACCGGAAGTGGACTTGGAAAGTATTTTTGAGGGAACAACTTCACCGGTCATGGACGATACCCAACCCGAACCGACACCTCAAGCGGCGGCACCACAGACTCCGCCAGTGGGCCCCCCCGCTCAGGAGTTCTGGAGCAGCCCGGTAGTGGCGCCTGATCCTTCACCGATACGCAGAGACCAGCAGTTTGCGGTTCAACCGGTGCAGTTTGCGCCTATCAAGGATCATTCGGTGCCCAGTACACCTCAGAACATCGGCTTGATAATGGATGTACCTTTAGATGTAACCGTTGAACTGGGTAAAACACGCAAGACCATAAAAGAAATCCTGGAACTTCAGCAAGGATCTATAATCCAGTTGGATAAACTGGCTGGTGAACCGGTCGATCTACTGGTAAATGGCAAGCTTATCGCCAAGGGAGAAGTTGTAGTAATCGACGAAAATTATGGAATTAGAATTAATGCGATTATAAGCCCGATGGACAGGGTGAGCAGATTACAATAATGCTTGAAGGAGGTAGAACATGGGTAAGACGGTGCTTGTAGTTGACGATGCGGCTTTCATGAGGATGATGATCAAAGACATCCTTACCAAAAATGGGTATGAGGTCGTAGGAGAAGCAGAAAACGGGGCTACGGCTGTAGAAAGGTTTAAGGATTTGCGGCCCGATCTTGTCACCATGGATATCACTATGCCGGAAATGGATGGCATAACAGCGGTACGCGAAATCAAGGCCATAGATGCAAGCGCCAGAATAATTATGTGCAGTGCAATGGGGCAGCAGGCCATGGTTATCGATGCCATTCAAGCAGGGGCTAAGGATTTCATCGTGAAACCTTTTCAACCGGAAAGAGTGCTGGAAGCAGTCAGCAAGGCTTTAGCTTAAATACTGGTTAGGATGTGTTTCTAATAATGTTTGGGTGGGCAAGGAAATACTCTTTCGTTGTGCTACTGGCCCTCTTAATAATCCAATGTATGGCCATGACGGCGCAAGCAGTTGATACTACGGATATATCTTCATTGAACCAGGAGCTTGACAAAGAGGCTTCAACAGAGGTCAAAGCTCCCAGCCTGTGGTGGGAAACTGTTAAAATGCTCTTTGTTCTGGCCTTGATTGTGGTTGCTGCCTGGTCAATTATTCGCTTTTTCAGCGGCCAGGTCAAAAAACGCCTGCAGGGTAACTGGTTGCATGTTGTCGATGAAGTGATGTTGGGTCAGAACCGGGGCATAGTGTTATGTGAGGTTGGGCAAAAGCTCTATGCTCTGGGAGTAACTGATCACAATATATCCTGCCTCTTCGAAGTTGATAATCCTCAAGTGCTTAAAGAAATTAGTCAAATGCCCCTGAGTCAGGATCAGGATATTGAAAATATTAATCCAGTAAAAAAAGCAGTACTAGACTGGTTACGTTCCCGAACCGGACAGCAAACCCAAAAGGAAGGATTTCACCAGCTCATGGAAGAGCAGGTTAGAAGGATGAAGAGTATTTCGTTGCCCGAACAAGGAGTATCTCAAGGTAAAGGGAGGAGCAATGCAGATAAAGAACATGCATAAACTCAGAAAGAATGTAGTTGTATTGCTGTTTGCTTTATTACTGGTTTTGTTAACGGCCTCTCCAGCAATTGCTGAGCCCCTCCAGCTTCCCGATGTGAACCTGCAGATAGGTGGAGAGCAGGCACAGGGGGGCGCAGGGGTGCTGCAACTTATAATTGTTCTAACATTATTGACACTGGCTCCGGCTTTAGTGATTACCATGACATCCTTCACCCGGATTGTGGTGGTTCTGAGTTTCCTGCGCAGTTCGCTGGCAACCCAGCAAATGCCCCCCAACCAAGTTTTAATAGGATTGGCATTATTTCTTACTTTTTTCATAATGGCTCCTACCTTTAACGAGGTCAATACCAAAGCCCTGCAGCCTTATCTGAAAGGTGAAATAAGCAATGAGACTGCTTTTCAACAGGGAATGCAGCCTCTACGGGCTTTTATGTTTAAGCAAACCAGGGAAAAAGATCTTGCTCTATTTGTAAAAATGTCGAATTTAGAGAGGCCTCGCAATTATGAAGATATACCTAACTATGTGCTTATTCCTTCCTTTATTATCAGCGAATTAAAAACCGCTTTTCAGATCGGTTTTATCCTTTTCATCCCCTTCTTGATCATTGACATGGTTGTTGCGAGCGCATTGATGTCCATGGGGATGATGATGCTTCCGCCTATGATGATTTCTCTACCCTTTAAGATATTACTCTTTGTGCTGGTCGATGGGTGGAATCTGGTGGTTCAATCACTAATGCTCAGCTTCAAGTGACAGGGGGAAGCTAGATGTTTCAAGATGCGATACTTGGAATTAGTTATCAGGCAATAATGACGGTTTTGCTGATATCGGCTCCAATACTCGGAGCCGCACTGCTTACCGGACTTCTAATAAGCATTCTGCAAGCTACGACGCAGCTTCAGGAAATGACTTTAGCTTACGTGCCCAAAATCATAGTCGTTTTTTTAGTCATAGTTATATTTGGCCCCTGGATGCTAAATGTTTTAACTGAATATACTCAGAGTTTAATTAGTTCAATACCAAGCTTAATCAACTTGAATTGAATCATTCTGGAAGGAAAAAGACTATGCCCTTTGCCCTGGAACCTTTCCTGTTAATATTTGCCCGTTTATCCGGCATGTTTATGGTAGCCCCGATTTTCAGCAGCCGGCAGATTCCGGTTCGCTTTAAAGTCTTCATGATAGTTGTTCTGGCTGCAGCCCTGGCCTATTTTATACCGGCCCATCTCCCCTCTGAGATCACCACTCCGCTGCTTTTTCTATGGGCTATGTTTTTAGAAATAGCGGTGGGATACACGATAGGATTTGTTGCATTCATGGTTCTTTCCGGCATCCAGTTGGCAGGCCAGTTGATGGACATGCAGCTGGGCTTCGGTATAGTAAATGTAGTTGACCCCCAGTCGGGCAATCAGATACCTCTTATGGGAAACCTTACCCAGACCCTGGCCCTACTCATGTACCTAGCTATAAACGGTCATCATTATCTCCTGCAGGGCCTGGTGGACAGTTATCATTTCATCCCGGTCCTGGGTTTTCACATAAGCGAAGATTTAATCAGTCAGTTGACGGTTCTAGGCGCTGCTATGTTTGTTATAGCCGTAAAAATTGCTGCACCCATAGTGATTGCTGTATTGACCAGTGATATCGCCATGGGATTTATCAACCGGACCGTTCCGCAGATGAATGTTTTTGTCGTAGGGCTGCCTCTAAAAATAATGGTGGGGGTAGTAGCGCTACTGATACTGCTTCCCATCTACTTATGGATTTTTAATGTACTTTTTACCCAATTATTCGGATCCCTGGACAACATCTTATATCTAATGGGGAAGTAGCGCATGGAAGAGATATTAAAATGGTTTGATTTTGACCTCCAACTCCTGGCTGATGGAGATACAGGGGAGAAGACAGAAAAGGCTACTCCCAGAAGGCGTGAAGAAGCCAGGAAAAAGGGGCAGATTTTCAAGAGCGCTGACCTTAATTCGGCAGTCATTCTACTGGTTGGATCAGCCACCATTTATTTGACATTTAGCTTCGCGGTTGGGCGGATTAAAGGATTTACCGAGCTGTATCTTCTGCATAGAGGGACGGCCGAGTTTACAGGGGCTTATGCCTATTACATGTTTCTAGAGGTGATGAGGCTTTTAGCTGAACTGACCCTGCCCGTATTCGCGGCGACATTTTTTGCTGCTTTGTTGATCAGCTATGTTCAGGTAGGTGTGGTTTTTAGTGCAGAACCCCTCGTCCCTAAACTTGAGCGCCTGAATCCCGTGGAGGGATTTAAAAGGATTTTTTCAAAGCGTGCTTTGATGGAACTGGCCAAATCTATTGGGAAAGTTTGCATCACTGGATATGTTGTTTATACAGTTTTGCGCTCCAACTACTATCTGTTTCCGCGCTTCGTTGACATGGAGGTCGGCGCAACGATAGTGGTGCTTAGTAGGGTGATTTTTGAAATAGCCATGAAGGTTGGAATTGTCTTTGTAATTATAGGCATTGCTGATTATGTTTATCAATGGTTTGAATATGAAAAGTCCTTAAAGATGAGCAAATACGAAGTTAAGCAGGAATATAAGCAGATCGAAGGAGATCCTATGCTTAAATCCAGGCAAAGGCAGATTCAAAGAGAATTAGCTATGCGCCGGATGATGAGTGAAGTCCCTAAAGCTGATGTTGTTATAACCAATCCGACCCATTTTGCCGTGGCATTGAAATATGAGGCTTCCAAAATGCAGGCTCCGGTGGTAGTGGCTAAGGGCCAGGACTATGTGGCTCTGCGCATCAAAGAGATTGCCGCCTTAAACCATGTCGCCACGGTTGAAAACCGGATTTTGGCCAGAACTATTTATTTTTCGACAGAAATTGGGGATGTAGTGCCTGAAGATCTATATCAAGCGGTGGCTGAAGTTCTAGCTTTCGTTTACCGCCAGAAAAAAATTGCCCTGTAGCTAGGAGGATTTGCTATGCAAGAAAGAACCGGTTGGCTTGGAATGATACGCCAGTACAGTGATGTACTGGTAGCAATACTAGTGATATCGATTGTTATGATGATGATCATTCCGCTTAATCCTACGCTCCTGGACATTTTCCTTACTTTTAACATCAGTTTTGCCCTGATTGTCCTTCTGGTTTCCATGTTTAATATTGATCCCCTCGATTTTTCGGTCTTTCCTTCTCTGCTGCTTATTATGACCCTGTTTCGCCTTTCTTTGAACGTATCGGCAACCAGGCTTATTCTTCTGAATGGATCTGCCGGCGAGGTGATAGCCGCATTTGGGAATTTCGTAGTCGGGGGTAATACAGTTGTCGGTCTGGTTATCTTCCTCATCCTGGTGGTCATACAGTTTATAGTTATTACCCGTGGTGCCGAACGCGTATCTGAAGTAGCAGCTCGTTTTACATTGGATGCTATGCCGGGTAAACAGATGGCCATCGATGCTGATTTAAATGCCGGACTGATCAATGAGGATACTGCTCGAAACCGACGGGAAAAAATACAAAGAGAAGCCGATTTTTACGGTTCTATGGATGGTGCCAGCAAGTTCGTTAAAGGGGATGCCATAGCCGGTATCATAATAATCATCATCAATATTACCGGCGGTTTTATAATTGGGATGCTGCAGCGGGGCATGGACATGGCTCAGGCAGCCAGCACCTATACCATATTGACCGTTGGAGATGGTTTGGTCACTCAGATACCTGCATTGCTCATATCTACAGCGACCGGAATAGTGGTTACCAGAAGTGCTTCCCGAGAGACCCTGGGATCTGAATTGGGTAAGCAAATGTTCCAATTTCCACGCGCTCTAGGAATAGCAGCCATTATTCTAGCGATTCTAGGAACGGTTGGGCTTCCTAAAATACCCATGTATTCACTGGCAGCCCTTTTTGGAATTCTGTTCTTTACGATGCGCACAACTAGCCCTGAGCTGCAAGAAGAAATTGCCGGGGAAGAGATTCAAGAAGCAGAGCATATAAAAAAGCCAGAAAATGTTGTCGAACTTTTGCAGGTCGAAAAGATGGAAATGGAATTGGGCTATGGTCTTATACCACTGGTCGATACGGATCAAGGGGGCGACCTGTTGGAGCGTATCGTGATGATAAGGCGTCAGTGTGCAGTCGAGATGGGATTTATCGTTCCGCCTATAAGAATACGTGACAATATGCAGCTTAAACCCAACGGGTACATGTTAAAGATAAAGGGCATAGAAATTGCTTCCGGTGAATTGATGCTTGACCATTATCTGGCTATAGGTCCTGACATAGAAGCTGATAAAGACATTCCCGGGGTCGATACACTGGAACCGGCCTTCAACCTTCCCGCTCGCTGGATTGCCTCCCGGTATAAAGATGATGCCGAGGCCAAAGCTTATACAATAGTCGATCCCCCATCGGTTCTGGCTACTCATCTCACCTCGATGATCAAGGCGCATGCACACGAGCTACTGGGGCGCCAGGAGGTGCAAAATATTGTCTCTTTTATGAAAGAACAGAATCCAGCGGTTATCGATGAATTGATCCCGGACCTGCTTACCCTGGGAGACACGCAAAGAGTCCTCTCAAATCTCTTGCGCGAGCAGATTTCTATACGCGATATGCTTACCATTCTGGAGACTCTGGCTGACTATGGGCGTCTGACCAAGGACACGGATGTACTTACCGAGTACGTTCGCCAGGCCTTGCGCCGTCAGATTACCCGCCAGTTTACTGCTGACTGCGGAAAGATAAGTGTGCTGACACTTGATCCTGCTTTAGAAGAAAGGCTGCGTGATTCTGTTCAACAGAGCGATTATGGATCCTACCTGGCTCTTGATCCGGAAGTCGCACAGCATGTGATTGATAAGCTTATGTACCATTATGAAGATCTAACTCGCAAGGGAATCACACCAATAGTACTGTGTGCTCCAGTATTAAGACTATATTTTAAGCGTCTAGTAGATCGCTTTATTTCGAATCTGGTTGTTCTTTCCTATAACGAAATCGATTCCAATGCTAATGTTGAAGTGATCGGAATGGTGTCAGCATGAAAGTGAAAAGCTTCGTAGGCCGGGATTATCAGGAGGCTATAAAACAAGCCAAACAAGAGATGGGAAACGATGCTATTATCCTGCATACCAGGCATGTGAAAAAGCCTGGACTGAGAGGGATATTTTCCCACCCCCTGGTCGAGGTAACGATGGCTGTCGACGACACCCTGAGGGTGAACATGGATCGTATTCGTGATATGTTGCCTCTGCTGCTCCAGCAGCAGGCCGCTAATAACGCCCCGCCCCGGCCTAGCAATCTTGAGGAATCACAGCTTCTAGAGGAGCTGCACAAGCTAAAAATCATTATCGCCGAAATGAAATCCAAAATGTTTGAGGTTGAAATCCTGAAAGGGATGTCAGAACAGGTACAGAGCTTTTTTCACACTATGGTGGAGAACAATGTAAGTCAGGATATTGCATTAAAAATTGCTACTCAGGTTGATGCGCGCCTGCCCAAGGACGAGACAAGCGACGCAGTTTGGGCGAGCGAGGTGTGCCTGCATTGTATTCAGGATTGTTTTCTTCCAGTTAAACCTTTAAACGAGCGGGGAGAGCGTAAGGGCAATCTGATTTTTCTTGTCGGCCCTACGGGTGTGGGCAAGACCACTACCATAGCCAAATTGGCTGCTAATATGACTTTTGCCGAGCAGAAAAACGTAGCCCTAATAACACTGGATACCTACCGGGTGGCTGCGGTAGAGCAGCTCAGGACTTTTGCGGAAATCATGGATATAGCCATAAGTGTCGCTTATACACCTGCAGAACTGCGCGACGCTGTCGAACAATTTGCCTACAATGATTATATTTTTGTGGATACTGCCGGACGGAGTCCCTATAATTTTGAACACCTTGAGGAACTGCAACAATGTATTGCCATGGTTCGACCCCAGGAAGTTGTGCTGGTTTTAAGCCTTACTACGCCCAGCAGCGACCTGATAAATATCTACGAAAAGTTCAGTCCCATCGGTATAGATAAACTTATATTCACTAAACTGGATGAAACCAGAACTTACGGGCAAATGCTTAACACCGTTTATGAAGTGAAAAAACCAATTGCGTATATAACTAACGGCCAAAATGTTCCGGATGATATCATAATTCCCGACACCTGGGACTTGGCACAAATGATTCTTAGAAGGGATCAATCTGAATGAAGGATCAAGCAGAAAAGCTAAGGGAATTGGCCCTGGGCATTAAACAGCAAATTGAAGAGGAGCTTCGCCGAGAGATGCGCCAGACACGGGTAATAGTGATTACGAGTGGCAAAGGTGGTGTGGGAAAGAGCACCCTGGCGCTGAATCTGTCACTCAACTTGTGCATGCGCGGCAAAAAAGTAGTGCTTATGGATGCCGATTTAGGGCTGGCCAATATTGATATCATGCTGGGAATGGTTCCCCAGCATAACCTGCACCACATGATACTGGGGAAAAAAAGTCTCAAAGAAATAACTGCCTCAGGACCACATGGATTGAAGATCATCCCCGGAGGTTCCGGGATAAATGAACTGGCCAATTTAAACAGTGAAGAGCTCAAGCGCATTATCGTAGAACTGGGGCGCCTAGACGGTGAATATGATTTCATGATTATTGACACCGGTGCGGGTATTTCCAAAAATGTCGTTACTTTTGTGCTGGCTGCCAACGAGGTGATCGTTATAACGACTCCGGAGCCTACTGCCATAACGGACGCCTATGGGATCGTTAAAAGCATAGCTCGAAAATCTGAAGAATCATCATTATATCTGGTTGTAAACCGTGTGGCCAACAACAGCGAAGGGATAATGGTAGCTGAGAAATTTAAGCTGGTTTGCCGCAAATTCCTGGAGTTAAACATAACGCCCCTGGGCCATATTGTAGACGAACCGCTGGTGGGGGAAGGAATTCGCCGCCAGCAGCCATTTATATCTTTATTCCCTAAAACAGCTGCGGCTCATAACATAGAAGCTATTGCTGACAACTTGCTTGCTGGTGAACATGAAGATATTGTCCGCCTTGAGCGCCGGGGCGGAGGTGTGAGAAACTTCTTCCGGCGCATTACCGGAGCTTTAAGGTAGCGGGAGAATATCTATGAGAGCAGATATTTTAAAGGTCAACCAGTTGATTGACATAGAGATCGACAATAGTGATATGATCCGGGAACGTTATCCCAGCCGGGTAGAAGAGATTCGCAAATCTCATGTGATAGTATCAATGCCCATGAAGCATGGTGTGCTTATGCCGCTGCAAACCGGGCAGGAAGTATCAATCGTCATCTCAGGGAAATCAGGTTTTTTTGCCGGCCGTACTAGAATCGTAAGCCGTGAGCGAAATCCTATTCCGGTTCTGGTTCTAGACATGCCCGAGGAACTGGTAAAAGCAGATCAAAGAAGAAACTATGTGCGTCTGGGCATTGCTCTTCCGGTAGAATTCAGCTTAAACGATACAAATCGCGAGCCGCAAGTGGAAAAGGGAACTACCAGCGATATAAGCGGTGGTGGAGTGTCAATCATAAGCACAGTAAACCTGGATCTGGGAGATAATATTGACCTGCGCCTGTTCCTGGGTAAGGAAGATATCATTGAGTGCCGGGCAGAGGTGATAAGAACGCAGCGCGATCCGGTAAAAAGCAGGATATTCTGGGCAGGAGTTAAATTTTTGGATATAAGTGAAAAGCAAAGGGACAGGATATTTAACTTTATATTTTCCAAACAGCGGGAATGGATACAGAAGGGATTAATCTAAATTACAATAGACCGCTTGCAAGGGAGATAATATGGCAAAAATACAAGTTTTGATTGTTGATGATTCCGCACTAATGAGAACTGTACTGAGTGATATCATTAACCAATCCCCGGATATGGAGGTAATAGGACGCGCCCGCAACGGGCAGGATGCGCTTGACCAGTTGGCTAAGATCAAGCCTGATGTGGTTACCATGGATGTCGAAATGCCAGGAATGGATGGTTTGACCGCTCTTTCTTTAATCATGAAGCAATGTCCTGTGCCTGTCATTATGGTGAGCAGTCTTACCAAGCGAGGAACCGAGCAGACCATGAAGGCATTGCAGCTCGGTGCAGTCGATTTCATTGCTAAGCCTTCCGGGCAATTATCCCTGGATGTTAAAATCATCGGGGAAGATCTTAAAAGAAAAATTATTATCGCAGCAGGTGCAAGGAAAAAATTGCAGAATTTGTATAGAAGTGCGGGAATTAGTATGCCATCCGCTTCTGTACCGATTCATATCACTAAAAAAGTAATAAATAAGACAGCCTCTCTAAAAAAACTGGTTGTAATAGGTACTTCGACCGGGGGGCCAAAAGCATTGCATCAGGTGATCCCCGGTATCTCGTCACAGCTTGATGCCGGTGTTCTTGTGGTTCAGCACATGCCCGCCGGTTTTACAAAATCATTAGCTGAACGCCTGGACGCGATATCTTCGCTGAAGGTTAAAGAGGCGGAGGATGGGGAGAAAATCTGCCCGGGCTGCGTATATCTAGCTCCTGGTGATTACCATTTGGCCACTGTCAGGCAGACTCAGCAAGGCCAGAATATTTTGCTGGTCAGCCTGAACAAGCAACCGCCCCGGGCGGGGCACCGCCCTTCCGTGGATGTAATGCTCGAATCAGCGGTGCAAAATTTCTGGGCGCCCATGGTTTGTGTGATTATGACGGGAATGGGCAGCGACGGTGCTGCTGGACTGGCTCTTATTAAAGAACAAGGTGGTATAACTATTGTTGAGGACCAATCCACCTGTATCGTTTATGGAATGCCGAAATCAGCTGTCGAAACTGGTAAGGTCGACAGAATAGTGCCTCTGAACAATATTGGGGCAGAAATCAACAAAGCCCTTCAGTCCTTATAAGTGAGAGCGATAAAGGGAGGAGAATATCTAATGAAGATGGATATGTCTCAATATCTGGATGTGTTCCTGGAGGAGAGCAAAGAACACCTCGAGAATTTGAACCAGAAGCTGCTGGACCTGGAAAAACACCCGGGAGAGGGGGCGGCCTTAAATGAAATTTTTCGTTCTGCACACACTCTCAAAGGAATGTCATCTACCATGGGATTCGAGGACCTGGCTGACCTGACCCATCATATGGAGGACGTCCTGTCTGATCTTAAAGAAGGACTCCTGCAGGCCAGCACACAAGTAGTGGATATTCTTTTCAAATCTTTTGATCGCATACAGAGTATCGTAGAGAGTATTGAAGCAGGGCAGGGTGGAGAAAGCGATAACCGGGAACTTATTAATCTCCTGGAAGGGCTAAAAGACGCCCAGGTACAGGCTGCAGCAGCAGTTGAACCAATAGGCGCGGAAGCGCTTATAAGGGAGCCTGCAGTGCCGGTGCAAGTGATGGACAGGGTTGAAGGCATATCTGACGGAAGCATTTTAAACCTTAATGAATTTGATATGACCGTCTTGAATGAGGCCACCTCTACCGGAATGAGAATTTATGCGATGAAAGTCGAAATAGATAGGCAGTGCATGATGAAAACGGTCCGTGCTTATATGGTATTTCAGGCCCTGGAAGAACATGGAGAAACCATAAAAAGTGTGCCTTCATCGCAGGACATTGATGATGGTAGGTTCGAGGATTTCTTTTATGTATTGATGATCAGCAAGAATCTCCCCGAGGCAATTACTGCGCACCTTGGCAATATTTCCGAGGTAAAAGTAAGTGAGATGGAAGAGATCAGTTATGGTAGTCTGATCAACCGGGAACAGGCTCCGCTCAAGATCGCAGATGAAGCTTTTAGCAGCGACTTGGAAGTGCAGGAAAACAAAAAGAGCACCAAGCCAAAACAGACTGTAAGAGTTGATATAGAACGTTTGGATAATCTTATGAACCTGGTGGGCGAACTTGTCATGCATAAAGGGAGGCTTGAACAGATAGGGGCCAACCGTAAAATTGTAGAAATGAATGAAACTATGGAGCAAATTGACCGAATAACGGCTGATCTTCAATCGGTGGTCATGAAGGTTAGAATGGTGCCGGTGGAACAAGTTTTTAACCGCTTCCCGCGTATGATGAGGGACCTGGCGAAAGAGCTTAACAAAGAAGTCGATTTCATCATGGAGGGAAAAGAGACGGAACTGGACCGAACTGTGATCGACGAAATAGGTGATCCCTTAATCCATTTACTTCGTAATGCCATCGATCATGGCATTGAACCAGCCCGTGACCGGCTCATGCGTGGGAAACCAGCCAAAGGGACAATATTGCTTAGAGCTCGACATGAAGGGAATAACGTATATATCGAGGTTGAAGACGATGGCGGAGGCATTTATGCCGAACGGGTCCTCAGCAAGGCCATGGAGAAGGGTCTGGTCGATGCCAAACAGGCTGAGATGATGACATGGGAGGAAACCATATCATTGCTTTTCCATCCCGGGTTTTCTACGGCACTGAGCATTACAGATGTCTCAGGACGGGGAGTGGGACTCGATGTTGTGAAAAGCAAGATAGAGGCGTTAAGCGGTGAGATATTCGTGGAATCCCGTCCTGATCATGGCACACGCTTTAGAATTAAACTGCCTCTGACCCTGGCCATAATCCAGGCGCTAATGATATCTGTGCAAAACGAAATATATGCCATACCGCTCAGTAATGTCGACGAAACAACCATGATTGACAGCAACGAAATTAAAATGATGCAGAAGCAAGAGGTGATCCAGTTAAGGGGTACGGTGCTGCCCTTGTATCGTTTGGACACACTGCTGAACTGTCCTGAGAAACAGACTGATCAGGATGAGAATATGTATGTTGTGGTGGTTCGCAAAGGCGAACGTCAAATAGGCCTGGTAGTCGACACACTGATCGGGCAGCAGGAAATAGTAATCAAATCGCTGGGGCGGCTGTTCCTCGGAATTCCCGGTATAGCTGGAGCCATCGTAGCCGGTGATGGCAATGTCAGACTCATCCTTGACATAGCGACGTTATTCTAACGGAGGTGAAATGATGGAGAATACCAGTGAAATGGATGTAAATGCAAACTACGATTTGAATGGCGGCCTGCAGGTCGTGGCCTTTAAGTTGGGCAAAGAAGAATACGCCGTAGATATACTGCATGTTCAAGAAATCAATCGACTTCTTAATATCACGAGGGTCCCGCGCACCGAGCGATTTATTGAAGGAGTTGTTAACCTGAGGGGTAATATTGTACCTATCATAAACTTACATACAAAATTTAACTTGCAGTCTGATGGCGATCAGGAAGATAAGCGCATCATCGTATTTCAGATCGACGATCTAAAAGTTGGTATAATTGTTGACGAGGTGTCAGAGGTTCTTTATGTTGAACGTTCAGATATCGAAGAAACCTCCAAGATATACGATGCTGCAAGTTCGGAACACATTAAAGGGGTTGCCAAAGTGGATGGCAGGCTTTTGATACTGCTTGATTTGAGAAAAATCTTTGACTAGGGAGGGACATGCCGTGGAAGACTTAACCCAACTTTCCAGTATGCAAATAGATGCTCTTAAAGAAATCGGTAATATCGGTGCAGGCAATGCGGCTACAGCCCTTGCTCAGATGGTTAATTCAAAAATCGATATGAATGTTCCTCAGATAGCCATCCTTCCATTCGATGAAGTTCCAGAGCTTATAGGCGGAGCCGACGTTCACTCTGTTGGTATTTATTTAAATATAAGCGGATCGGCGCCTACGAATATTCTATTTATGCTCCCGGTTGAGAAAGCGTGCCTGCTGGTTGATATGCTGATGGGAAGGAGTCCAGGTACGACCAGCCCTGAGAACCTGAGTGATCTAGATATATCTGCTATGATGGAGGTTGGAAACATTGTTTCAGCCACCTATCTAAATGCTTTATCTATGTTTACCAACCTAAACTTTATACCTTCAGTGCCGGCGCTGGGTGTAGATATGGCCGGTGCGATAGTAGGAGCTATACTGGCTCAATATGGCCAGGTAGGAGACCATGTTTTACTCCTTGATACCCTCTTTAAGAAAGATGATCAGGATGTTGTTGGGCATTTTTTCTTGCTTCCAGAACCAGGATCACTTGATATTATTCTATCGGCGCTTGGGGTGACTTTATAATGAGTAAAATCATCCAGGTCGGCATGGCTGACATGAAGATTGCCAGGGCACCAGATTTGCTGATGACAGCGGGACTTGGATCGTGTATTGGCATCTGCATTTACGATTTAAGTATCAAAGTTGCCAGTCTGGCCCATATTATGCTGCCTTATAGCGCGCAGGCTAAAAATGCTTCAAACCGTGCCAAATTTGCCGATACGGCCATCGATCTGGTCCTGGAAGAAATATATAAGAACGGTGCATCTTCATCTCGTTTGGCAGCTAAAATTGCCGGGGGAGCCCAAATGTTTAAATTTTCAGGTGACAGCGACATTATGAAAATAGGTGCACGTAATTCGCAAGCTGTTGAAGAGTGTTTGAGCAAACATCGCATTAAGCTGTTGGCCAATGATACCGGTGGCAATTATGGCCGCACGATTACCTTCGATCCTGGTAAAGGGGAACTGTTGATAAGAACGATAGGGCATGGGGAGAGAATTATTTGAAAAACGATAAAACAGAACTATGGCTCCAGTATAAAGAAGAAGATAGTATGGAAGCACGCGACGAACTAATAATCCAGTACGCTCAGTTGGTCAAGTATGTAGCTAACCGGCTCGCCATCAATTTATCTTCAGTGGTAGAGCTGGATGAGCTGATCTCTTACGGGATAGAAGGCTTAATTGACGCCATGGAAAAGTTCGATCACAAAAGGAATATCAAATTCGAAACCTATGCCATAACCCGGATAAGGGGATCTATGATAGATGGATTGCGCGCCATGGACTGGGTGCCGGTTTCTCTTCGCCAAAAGAGCAAGGAACTGGAAAGAACCTATGCCAGCCTGGAAGCGCGTCTCGGTAGAGCAGCCACCGATGCTGAAGTAGCACAGGAGATGGGACTCTCTCGGGATGAATTGGCTAATTTATTAAGGGAAGTTGCTTCAACTACGATAATATCATTAGATGACTTTCTCCCGGGTGAAGAAGGGGACGACAGCAAAAAGCGAATCGTAGATATTCTTCAGGACGAAGATGCGGTGGACGCGCTGGAGATGGCTGAATTGACGGAGGCCAAGGAGACCCTGGCCAAGGCGATTTCGCGCTTGCCGGAAAAGGAAAAAAACGTGGTATACCTTTACTACTATGAAGGTTTGACATTGAAAGAAATCGGCGCTGTGCTCACCCTATCGGAATCACGCATATCTCAATTGCATACCAAGGCGATCTTAAGATTGAGAGGGAGTCTTAGCAAAAAGAAACATATTTTGAGATAGGGGGGACGCTGGGGATGGATAACGAGCTAAACAAGGATGGTTGGCTTAAGGTTGTAGTCGACGCTGCCAAAATGAATGCGTTCCTTGAAGTTCAGAAACCAACCGGTCGAGGCAACGAATGCACTTTTGACCAGGCAATGAGTGCCCTGCATAGCCATAATGTGGTTTATGGAATCATGGAGGAAAGAGTCCGTGAAGCTCTGCGCACGTACGACAAAGTGGTAGTGGCACAGGCAAGAATACCTGTAGACGGCGAACCTGCACGCCTGGAATATAACTTCCCGCTGCCCAGCAAAACACTATCACCAAGAATCGATGATAAAGGCGTTGCCGATTACCATGACCTGGGGCTGATCAACAACATCCGCCGGGGAGAGCTTCTGGTCACCAAAACCCCTGCCACCGAAGGCACGCCGGGAATCAATGTCCAGGGTGACCCTATCCCACCCAAACCCGGAAAGGATCTTCGTATCCCACGCGGCAAAAATACTGTGGCTAATGAGGATGAGACGCTGCTTTTTGCTGCGAATGACGGCCATGTAACTATGGTAGGGGGCAAAGTGGTCGTAAGTCCGGTCTTTCAGCTTAATGGCGATGTTGATTTTTCATCAGGAGATATTGATTTTGTAGGCAATGTCTCCATAAATGGAAGCGTGACCGCCGGATTTAAAGTGAAGGCCGCCGGAGATATAGAAATACGCGGATTTATAGAAAACTCTGAAGTAATTGCCGAGGGGAGCATCCAGGTCAAGGGAGGTATAACCGGGGGATTAAAATGCCTGGTAAAGGCCGGTGAAGACCTGCAGGCGCGTTTTGTAGAGAATTCCAGGATTGAGGCCGGCAACAATATATTCATCCGTGAAGCTATAATGCAGTCACAGGTAAAAGCCGGTGGCAGCGTCAAGGTAATGGATAAGAAGGGCATAGTAGTAGGCGGCTTAATTCAAGCCGGGCAGGAAGTGGAATGCAAAGTGCTGGGATCCCAGCTGGCCACCCAGACGGTAGTAGAAGTTGGGATAAACCCGCATTTCAGGGAAGAATACCATAATCTTGTCAAGAAACACGCTGAGATGAAAAAGAGTCTCGACAATATGAGCCATACCATAAATGTTTTCCAGAGGTCGGGGACTTCCATGGACGATCTGGATGACAAGAAACGGCAGCTGCTCTTAAGAGTGTTAGATGAGTATAAGAGGCTTCGCCAGGAAGTGCAGCAAGCCGAGCAGAGAATTTTTTATCTCGAACAGGAGCATGAAAAAAGCAGTCATGGTCGTATATCGGTTTGGGAGATAGTCTATCCCGGTGTGCGCCTATCTATAGGGCAGTGCGTTCATGTAGTCAATGATCCAATAAAATTTTCAGCTTTTATTGCAGATAAAGGGGAAATAAAGATTACCTCCCTGCGTTAAAAAAGGAGGCAGGGTCATGAGTATTCGGAGTGTTGATATGCAGGTGCTGGTCCAAAAAGCCGGCGACGTGGCCCGTGTTCAACAAACCCATCAAATCGAGCAGGATAGGCGGCAGCAGGAGTTTAACCAGGCCATTATCCAGCAGACCCACCAGAACACTAAAGAGGTAAATCAGACTCTAAAGAGCGAAGATGCCTACATTCATGGTCGACAAGAAAAGCAAAAAAAAGAAAAAAAAGATCATGAAAATAAAGGAAATGAAGAAAAGACGGCGAATAACGAGAATAAAAGCGTAAAAAGTCCGATACAAGGGCATCACGTGGATATCACCATTTAAGGGGTGGGTAAGAATCGTTACAGTCGTTTGCATACTGGCTGTTATCTTAATAGCGGTGGCTCTTTACAGCGGTAGCCGCCAGAAGTTGTTTGTGGAGAGCTATTCCCGCGACCTTCAGAATAGTCTTCTACAAGCCAGGGAAGTCAAATGCGACCTGGAAGAAATGATGCTCAACACCATCAATCTGAGCCGGGACCTAGTTGATGGTCTAGAAGGCAAAGTAAATCGTCCAATATTGAATCCATCCGAGAACACCCAGGAAGTCCAATCCACAGGCCAGAAGGATATGAAAGGTAAAATAGGCCGAACCGGATCACGCCCGGCATCTGCTGCTTGCGAATGCAAGGTCAAGATCAGGGTATATGAGCTTGCGGAGGAACTGGGCATCAATACGCGTGAATTTATGATGATGTGCAAAGACGCAGGTTTTGATATTAACCACCATATGAATGTGATGAATGAAGAACAGATAAGCTATTTCAGGCAGAACCAACAAATGCCGCAGATAGACATAGATGTGACAGTTTCAGTTCCCGAGCCAGTCTCTGCAGGCATAACAGATGAACCAGTCACCAAGATAGAGGAAAATCCGTTTACCAGTATTAAACGGACCAAAGAATCCGAATTTACTCTCGAAGAAATTAAGCAGGCGCATCCCTACATAGCGGTTAGAATGCTAAGCGAACAGGGATATAACCAAAAGGAAATTGCTCAAATACTCGATCGCGGTCAGGGAGAAGTGAGCCTGATATTGAATCTTGCGAAACGAAAACAAGCCATCTAGTGCTAACAATGGTATTGTGTAAATGTTAGAAGGGCAACGGTCCTGCTGTTGCACGCTTGGGTGTGCAACAGCAGGACCGTTGCTCTTCTAAAAAAGGCCGAGTTTCGAACTTTGTATTAAGCAGCTTTCGGACCTGCCATCATGAAACTTGTTTTTAGTCCCGACTTCTGTATCAACATCATGGATTATGGCAATATTTTAGTAAGATAATTTTAAAGAAATCACCATGAACAGGGGAGATTCTTGCCAATATAGATGGAATTATGATATATTATCAGATGGTGATTACACACGCTTGTGGAATGGGCGGCAGTGCTTATTTAAGTTGACGCTCGTGATGAAGCGGCGGAGGAAAATAACTGAAAAGGAGGTGTTGCTGGTGTCAGTAATTACCATGAAGCAACTGCTGGAAGCAGGAGTGCATTTCGGACACCAAACACGGCGTTGGAACCCCAAGATGGCCACCTACATCTATATGGAGCGTAATGGCATCTACATCATTGACCTGCAGCAGACGGTCAAGAAGTTCGATGAGGCTTACGCTTTCATCAAGAGCGTAGCCCAGGAAGGTAAAGGGGTGCTGTTTGTAGGCACCAAAAAACAGGCGCAGGAAACCATCCGTGAGGAAGCGCGCCGCAGTGGAATGTTCTTCGTAAATCAGCGCTGGTTGGGTGGAATGCTTACCAACTACAAAACTATAAGAAAACGTGTCTTCCGCCTAAAGGAACTGGAGAAGATGGAAGAAGAAGGGGCATTTGAAGTACTGACTAAAAAAGAAGTTGCCCACCTGCGCAATGAACGGGAACGATTGGAAAGGTTCCTTGGTGGAATCAAAGATATGGATAAACTTCCCGGAGCCGTTTTTGTAGTTGATCCCCGCAAAGAAAAGATTGCCGTCGCTGAAGCTCGTAAGCTTAATATCCCGGTTGTTGCAATTGTAGACACCAATTGTGATCCGGATGAGATTGACTACGTGATACCCGGAAACGATGATGCAATTAGAGCGGTAAAACTAATTTCCTCCCGAATTGCTGATGCGGTTCTTGAGGGCAAGCAAGGGGAACAGATGACAGTGTAAGGCGATGAGGGGTGTGATGGGGGATTTCCTTAACACCCCTTTTTTATGAATATAACGAGGCATAATAATCTCTATTGCTTCGTTACAGCAGTGTGTTGAAACTGCTCCGCAGTTTCTTCCGATGCTTAAAAAACATAGACAGGGAGGAACAATTTCATGGAGATTACAGCAGCAATGGTTAAGGAATTGAGAGAAAGAACCGGCGCCGGGATGATGGATTGCAAAAAAGCATTGCAGGAGGTGGGCGGAGATATTGAAAAAGCTATAGATGAGCTTCGCACCAAAGGCCTGGCCAAAGCAGCCAAGAAAGCCGGAAGGGTTGCCAGCGAGGGTACCATCATTTCCTACATACATGGGGGCGGCCGCATCGGAGTTTTGGTAGAAGTGAACAGTGAAACGGATTTTGTGGCCAAGACTGATGAATTCAAGAGTCTGGCCTATGATATCGCCATGCAGATTGCTGCATCAAATCCCGAATTTATCAGCCGCGATCAGGTTCCTGAGGATGTTATAAACCATGAGAAGGAAGTCTTGAGAGCCCAGGCCCTGGAAGAAGGCAAACCCGAAAAAGTCATCGATAAAATGGTAGAAGGAAGAATCGATAAATATTACAAGGAAGCATGTCTTCTTGAGCAGCCCTTTATCAAGGATACCGACAAAACCGTCCTCGAGATAATCCAGGAACAGATCGGCCGCATGGGAGAGAACATCCAAGTGCGCCGTTTTGTTCGCTATCAACTGGGAGAAGGGATCGAAAAAGAAAAAACTGATTTTGCAGCCGAAGTAATGGCGCAGATAAAATAGATAGCTTTGAACAATCAGGAAAGCCCAGGAGGTATAGTTGCCGGGAGGGAGTATTTTGCAAAACCCAAAATATAAACGCGTCGTACTCAAGCTGAGCGGAGAAGCACTGGCTGGAGAAGGGACTTTTGGCATTGATTATGAAGTTCTTTCCGGCATCGCGCGACAGGTAGTCGAGGTTGTCGGACATGGCGTCGAAGTGGCAATAGTAGTTGGTGGAGGTAATATATGGCGCGGAGTCATGGGGAGCGCGCAGGGTATAGACAGGGCTACAGCAGATTTTATGGGGATGCTGGCCACGGAAATTAATGCTCTAGCCCTCCAGGATGCACTGGAAAAGCTTGAGATGGGCACCAGGGTAATGTCAGCCATTGAGATGAAGTCCATTGCTGAGCCTTACATAAGGAGGCGGGCGATAAGACATTTGGAGAAGGGACGGGTGGTTATTTTTGCTGCCGGTACCGGTAATCCGTACTTTTCGACTGATACCGCAGCGGCATTGCGATCAGCTGAGATAGAAGCAGAAGTCATCTTAATGGCTAAGAAGGTTGATGGGGTGTATGATTCCGACCCCAAACGAAACCCGGGAGCTAAAAAATTTGATTTTCTTGATTATATAGAAGTAATCAATCAAGGCCTGGGTGTGATGGATTCCACCGCAGCTTCGCTTTGTATGGACAACAGAATCCCGATTGTCGTTTTTGATCTTACCAGGGAGGGCAATATCCTCAAAGCAGTTCTGGGTGAAAAAATAGGCACCTATATAGGGAGGTAAGACGATGATTAAGGATTTGATTAGTGAAACCGAAAACCGCATGAAAAAAACGATTGACCATCTCACACAGGACCTGGCGACGCTAAGAGCAGGTCGAGCCAATCCGGCTATGCTGGAAAGAGTGATGGTCAACTATTATGGGCAGCCAACTCCGGTCAATCAGTTAGCCAATATCGCTGTTCCCGAACCGCGCCTGTTGGTTATCCAGCCATGGGATAAAAGCAGCATACCGGAAGTAGAGAAGGCTATCTTAAAGTCCGATTTAGGCATCACTCCTTCCAATGATGGAAATGTTATACGGCTTGCGGTCCCTCAGCTGACCGAGGAGCGCCGCAAAGAAATCGTAAAACTGGTTAAGAAGCGCGGAGAAGAGGCCAAGGTGGCTGTGCGCAACATACGCCGGGAGCAAAACGACCTTATGAAATCCAGCGAGAAAGAAAAGATGATATCTGAGGATGAAAGTAAAAAAGGCGTAGATGATGTGCAGAAGATTACCGACAAGTATATTAAAGATATTGACGCCATTATGGTTGCCAAAGAAAAGGATATCATGGAAGTATAGTTTAGTGTTTAATTTGCAGCAGACAATGGTTATAATAGGTATAATGCTAAGCCCCCTTTTGGGGGTTTTGTAATTTTAACTGCTTAACTATAGATGACGCAGAAAACGGGAGAAAAGAGAGCTTATAAAGTGGCGCAGAAAAAGGACAGTATGATAAGCAAGATTGATCCGGAAAAGCTTCCCCGGCATATTGCTATAATCATGGATGGCAACGGCCGCTGGGCGCGCAGAAAATTTATGCCACGCACCTTTGGACACCGTGCCGGTATGGCTTCGCTCAAGGAAATCGTCAAAGCCTGTGACGATTTTGGGATCGAGGTCTTGAGCGTGTTCGCCTTTTCTACTGAGAATTGGAAGCGGCCCAGCGAGGAAGTAGAATTCCTGATGCGGCTTTTAGTAGAGTTTTTACATAAAGAACTGCAAGAATTACATGACCATAATGTTCGTATACATATATGGGGAGAAACCAAACCTTTACCTGCTGATTGCCGGAATCTTATCGATGAGGCGGTCCAGCTTACCCAGAACAACCAGGGGCTGGTTTTTAACATCGCCTTGAACTACGGTTCTCGCCAGGAAATTGCTAAAGCTGCTCGTACTCTTGCCCAGAAGGTTTGCTCTGGCGAGTGCAGTCTGCAAGATATCGACGAAAGAGCTATTAGTGATGCCTTATACACCAGGGGATATCCCGATCCGGATCTTTTGATAAGAACCGCAGGAGAAATGCGAATAAGCAATTTCCTTTTGTGGCAGATTGCCTATGCCGAACTGTGGGTTACAGATCGTCTGTGGCCGGACTTTTCAAGGGAGGATTTAGCACGGGCTATTGTCGCTTATCAACAGCGGGACAGACGCTATGGCGGTCTAAACAATCCCGGACAGGATGGGTCTCATGCTTAAAACGCGCATCATCACTTCTCTGGTCGCCCTGCCTTTGTTATTTGGTATTCTATACGCGGGAGGCTGGTATTGGAAAGCCTTTTTTACTATTTTGGCCCTGCTGGCTGCATATGAATATCTAAACCTGTTGAAGGCAGCAGGCCATAAACCTATGTTCGTACCGTCTATAATTGCTACAGTAGCCTGCTTGTGGGCTGATTACCTTGGCCATTGGCTGCCGCTGACAGCCCTGGTACTTCTTGTAGTGATGATCCTGATGCTGGTTCTGAAATACCCTCTTTATACTCTTGCAGACGTATCTTTGAGTTTTTTTGGAGCCTTTTACATAGGATTTTTACTTTCTTATGCGCTGAATATGGCTTCCCTGCCAGAAGCGTTTTGGGTAATAACACTGTGTTTCTTTATAACCTGGGGAAGCGACATAGGCGGTTATACCGGGGGCAGCATGATGGGTCGGCACAAGCTAACCCGGGAGCTCAGCCCTAATAAAACCTGGGAAGGGGCGTTTGGAGCGGTTTTGCTGGCTGTGCTGCTGGCTGTGCTGCTAGTTAAACTGACCGGGCTGGCTGTTCCGCTGGACAGGGTCGTGTTACTAGGCGTGCTGGGTAGCGCGGCTGCCCAGATGGGTGATTTGTTTGAATCGGGGATGAAACGCTATGCGGGGATAAAAGACAGCGGTCGCATAATACCCGGCCATGGTGGCGTGTTGGACCGTTTCGACAGCTTCCTGCTGGTTCTACCCATAGTATATACGTATTTTCATTATTTTGTTTAGGACCTTAGGTTTCAAGAACCGTACAATCATGCAGCGCTCGGAGAAACACTGTGATTTGAGTCAGGGCGCCGATTGAGGTGAGAAGATGGACCCGGAATTGCTTAAATATACTAAAATGCTAGTAAAATTGACCATTCTTGTATTGAGCATGCTGGCGCTATACTTAGTATTTGTTTATCTCCTGCCTTTGCTGGGTAAAGTTCTCTATGCTCTGCCCGCGCTTTTTTTACCCTTTATCCTGGCGGTTATCATGGCGATATTGATAGAGCCGCTGGTTAACATCTTTGAAAAAAGATGGCATTTGGCACGTGGCCTGGCGGTATTCCTCAGCCTGGTTCTGGTAGTGGGTGGTCTGATCCTTATGATCTCACTTCTAGTTTCGAAGATTATTACTGAACTATCCGGATTGCACCCCTTTTTCGTATCCTATTCAGACCAGATTAGCAGGCAGATTGTAGAAACCGTCGCTCATATCAAAGTACTTTATTTGGGCTTGAACCTGCCTCCAGTTTTACAGGTGGCCATCCAGGGCAATTTGGAGAAGGCTCTGACTCTGGTGCAGAATCTGCTCAATGCCACTCTGAATGTTGCTATTCAGGCACTGGCCATGCTGCCTAGTGCGGCGATATTTCTGCTCATTGCTACTGTAGGAACCTTTTTAATGGTCAAAGATCGGGCTTTATTGAGCAATTTCTTCCTGACCATCATACCCATTCAAGCCCGCAGCAAGACCCGTAACGTAATTGCTGAGCTTTTTAATGCCCTGGTAGGGTTTATAAAGGCATATAGTATTCTAATAACTATAACCGGGGTCTTGACTATGATTGGACTCCGCTTGATGGGAGTAGAATATGCCTTAACCCTGGGCATAGCCGCCGGATTATTTGATATTCTGCCCGTTTTGGGACCGGGAACCATATTTCTGCCATGGATAATTTGGGAGTTCAGTACGGGGGATACTGCAATGGGAATTAGTCTGCTGCTTTTGTATGTTATAATCTCCATAGTAAGGCAGTTCCTGGAACCGAAAATAGTCGGTGATAATATCGGGCTGCACCCGCTGGCCACCCTGGTTTCCCTGTACGTGGGGCTCCAGCTGGGAGGTATATTTGGGATGATCATGGGACCGGTACTGGTCGTAATTGTTATGGCCTGTTATCGGGTGGGTATTTTAGACAGTATTAGCTGGAGGAAAAAGTCATGACGGCTTCGCAGAAGATAGTAATTCTTGGTTCTACCGGATCGATAGGCAGACAAGCGCTGGAAGTGATTGAGCATCACCAGGCCCATCTCCAAGTAGTAGGCCTGGCGGCTCGCGATGAAGTGGATGAACTACTGCAACAATCTGAAAAATATAAACCCCTGGTTGTAGCCGTTGGGGATGAAAAAGCCTATTCGTACGTAAAAGAGCGCATAGGCCAAAACATTCGGGTCCTGTGCGGAATGGATGGGCTTTGTGAATTGGCCGCACTCCCGGAAGCTGATACTACTCTGGTAGCACTTAGCGGGGCGGTGGGCATTCTACCTACGCTGGCAGCTATAGAAGCCGACAAAAGGGTGGCTCTTGCCAACAAGGAGACCCTGGTTGCAGCTGGAGATCTGGTAATGGAAAAGGTCAAGGCGCGGGGGGCATTACTACTGCCGGTTGACAGCGAGCATTCAGCGGTATTTCAATGTCTGGCCGGTGAAGAAAAAAATGCGGCCAAAATTTGGCTGACGGCTTCCGGCGGGCCTTTTAGGGATTACAGTCAGAACGAGCTGGAGGCTGTATCTGTCGATATGGCGCTGCGGCACCCCAACTGGTCGATGGGGCCTAAAATAACGATTGATTCAGCAACTTTGATGAATAAAGGCCTGGAGGTTATTGAAGCCCATCATCTTTTTTCGGTAGACTATGATAGAATTGAAGTGTTAGTGCAGCGGGAGAGCATTATACACTCTATGGTTGAACTAAAAGATGGAGCGTTTCTGGCTCATATAGGCGTTCCAGACATGCGCATTCCCATCCAATATGCGTTCACTTACCCGAAGCGCTGGGCGTCACCAGCGCAAGCCATGGATTTTGAATCCATGGGAAGCATACACTTTGAAAAACCAGATATGACACGGTTCCCCTGCTTGAAGCTGGCCTACGAGGCCGGGCGTCAGGGAGGAACTATGCCTGCCGTATTAAATGCAGCTAATGAGATTGCGGTTCAGGCTTTTTTGGAAGGAAGGATCGGCTTTACGAGGATCGCCAGTTTGGTTGAAAGGGTTATGCTGAAGCACTACGGATTGCCTCACCCGGATCTGGACACTATTCTGGCCAGCGATGCATGGGCACGCCGATTTAGCTCCGATTTAATTTCTATGGAGGTTGCTATATGAGTATTATCACTACATTGATAATCATCGCTATCTTAATTCTGGCACACGAATGGGGCCACTTTATCGTAGCACGCAAAATTGGCATACCGGTACACGAGTTCAGCCTGGGATTCGGGTACAAAGTCTGGTCGACTGTACGCAATGGTGTGCAGTATTCACTGCGCCTGGTGCCCCTGGGGGGATTTGTGCGTATGGCCGGGGAAGAGATGGAAGACCTGGAGGCTGAGAACGGTTTCATGAAGCGAAGTCCGCTGGAAAAGATTTTAGTTTCTTTTGCAGGGCCTTTTATGAACTTCGTACTGGCTTTGATCATATTCATCACTGTATATGGTATTATTGGCATTCCTATCAATACTAATGAGCCCGTGGTAGGTAAAGTGATCAGCGATAAACCCGCTCAGGCCGCGGGGATTAAAGAAGGCGATCGTATACTGTCAATCAACGGCCAGACCATAAACAGTTGGGATGAGGTCGAAGATTTAACCGGACAAAATGACAGCTTAAGCATAGTCATAGATCGTCAAGGCGAGGCGGTCAATATATCTGTAACGCCTGCGAAAATTGATATGGCTGGTACAGTCGGTATAGGAGTTATGAACTCCTATACCTATAAACGCTGGGGTATTCTCCAATCAATAGCTATGGGTAGTGAGCAGACCTATCGGATGACGGTTGAGATACTTCACTACCTGGGCACTGTTTTAACGGGTGGGGCATCCATGTCCGACGTAGCCGGACCGGTCGGCATAACGCGTATTGTCGGCGAATTTGCTTCCGTGGGTTTTGTGTTCTTACTGCTTTTTGCAGGATTTTTAAGTATTAATCTGGGGATCATGAACCTCCTGCCCATACCGGCGCTTGATGGCAGCAAGATAGTATTTGCAGTAGTTGAGGCTGTGCGCCGTAAACCGCTGGAGCCTGAAAAAGAAGGATTTATCCACTGGATTGGATTTATATTTTTGATGATATTGATGGTGGTTATTACCTATAACGACATAGTCAGATATTTCAAAGGTTAGAATATGCGCAGAATAAGCAAAGTCGTGAATATCGGCGGGGTAGCCATAGGTGGAGATAATCCCCTGGTGGTACAGTCTATGACCAACACCGACACCAGGGATGTTTTATCTACTGTGGCCCAGATCAATGATCTCGAAAAAGCGGGGTGCGAAGTGATCAGGGTGGCAGTGCCAGACATGGAAGCAGCCCGGGCGATAAAGAAAATTAAGCAGCAGATTGCCATTCCTCTGGTGGCTGACATCCACTTCGACTATCGTCTGGCCCTGGCTAGCATTGAAGCGGGGGCGGATGCGCTGCGTATTAATCCCGGGAATATTGGCAGCCGGGAGCGGGTGCAGGTGGTGGTAAAGACTTGTTTGGAGCACGGGCTGCCCATCCGCATTGGCGTTAATGCGGGCTCCCTGGAGAAGAAACTCCTGGCCAAGTATGGAGAAGTATGTGCAGCGGCTATGGTGGAAAGCGCTATGGACAACATTAAGCTTCTGGAAGATATGGATTTTACTGATATTAAGCTCTCCTTAAAGGCGTCATCGGTACCGCTTACAGTAGAAGCTTACCGCTTGATTGCCGGAATGGTTGATTACCCGCTGCACCTTGGAATTACCGAGGCCGGCACCAAGGACCGGGGATTGATAAAATCCGCCTTGGGTTTGGGCATTTTGCTAAATGAAGGTATAGGAGACACTTTGCGAGTCTCCTTAACAGCTGATCCTGCTGAAGAGGTCTGGGCGGCTTATGAAATCCTAAGAGGACTTAATCTGCGCCAGCGCGGAGCTGAGCTGATATCTTGCCCTACCTGCGGGCGCTGTGAAATCGATTTGATATCCACTGCAGAGGAAGTGGACAGGCAAGTACGCTCTATTACCAGGCCAATAAAGATAGCCGTAATGGGCTGCGTTGTCAACGGTCCCGGAGAAGCCCGGGAAGCTGATGTAGGCATAGCTGGAGGCAAAGCTCAGGGCTTGCTTTTTCGGCACGGGGAGATCATCAAAAAAGTTCCCGAAGCAGAACTGGTGGTTGAACTGATCAGGGAAATAAACAATATTATTGGAGATGAAGGGGGAAGTTGAGCTTTGAAGGCATCAGATTTGTTTTTCCCGACTTTACGGGAAGTTCCTAGTGAGGCGGAAGTTGTAAGCCACCAAATGCTGCTTAGAGCCGGTTTTATCAGAAAAGCCAGCGGCGGTGTATACAGCTACCTCCCCCTGGCCTACCGGGTGCTCAGAAAGATAATGAATATCGTTCGCGAGGAAATGGATCATTCTGGAGGGCAGGAGCTGATGCTGCCTATCATTCAACCCCGAGAACTTTGGGAAAAATCAGGACGTTGGGACGTTTACGGCGATGAAATGTTCAGGCTGCAGGACCGGCACAAGAGATATTTCGCGCTGGGTCCCACCCATGAGGAAATAATCACCACCCTGGTTGATGCTGATGTGCATTCATATCGCGGACTTCCTCTGCTCCTCTACCAGATGCAGAACAAATACAGAGATGAGATTCGTCCCCGCTTCGGTTTAATGCGGGGCCGCGAGTTCATAATGAAGGATGCCTATTCTTTCGATGTGGACGATGAAGGGCTGAATAAGGCCTATGAAAACATGTATGAAACCTACTGCCGCATCTTTGAACGCATGAATCTCAAATACCGGGTGGTTGAAGCAGATAGTGGAGCCATTGGCGGTAACGCGAGCCATGAATACATGGTTTTAGCTGAATCGGGGGAAGCCGAAGTGGTCTACTGTGAACAATGTGATTATGCAGCCAACGTCGAAAAGGCTGAGTGTCAACACGGGGACGCTGATCCACCTGTTGAGCTCATTGAAATGAAAAAACTGGCCACCCCGGGAATCAAGACTGTTGCGGAAGTTTCAGAATATATCGGGATAACGGAAGATCGAGTGTTGAAGACGCTGCTTTATCTGGCTGATGGACAGCCGGTTGTGGCCGTCGTCAGAGGAGACCGGGAACTTAATGAGATCAAATTCCAGCATCTTCTGGGCTGCCTCGAACTGGTTATGGCAGATGAAAAGACAGCACAGGAATACTGCGGTGCTGGCTTCGGTTCGCTGGGCCCGGTGAATATGCAACTGCCGGTTTACGCGGACTTCGAAATTAAAGGAATGAGAAACATAGCCTGCGGGGCCAATGAAGAAGGATACCATATATTGAGTGTGAATCCCGGACGTGATTTCGAACCCTTATCCTGGGCTGACCTGCGCAACGCGGTGGCGGGCGATCCCTGCCCTAAGTGCGGGAATCCGCTGCAACTGGTGAGAGGCATCGAAGTGGGGCATATTTTTAAATTGGGGGACAAATATTCGAAAGCTCTGGATGCTACTTTTCTTGATCATAACGGCGAAGCCCGCATTATGATTATGGGGTGCTACGGAATTGGAATTTCCCGTACCATGGCCGCCTCTGTAGAGCAGAACCACGATGCTGACGGTATAATATGGCCGCTGCCCATCGCTCCATATCAAGTTATAGTCGTGCCTGTCAATATCAAGAAAGATGATCAGATAAAAGCTGCTGAGGATATTTATAATCAGTTGGCTGATAGCGGCATCGAAGTTATTCTTGATGATCGCGACGAAAGAGCTGGTGTAAAATTTAAGGATGCCGATTTGATAGGAATCCCGATAAGGATTACGGTTGGGCCCAAGGGATTGCAGGAAAACTGCGTGGAGATAAAGAAAAGATGGGAAGAAAACATTGAATTAGTGAAAATAGATAAGATCATTGAAACGGTGAAGAATATATTAGCTTGAGCTAGATTAAAGTAGGCTCCAGCTAATGATAATTTGGAGTGGAAGGCTTGCATGAGTATTTTTGAGATTATATTCAAATTGACTCTGGCCTGTATTCTGGGTGGGATGATCGGCCTGGAAAGAGAAAGCCTGAACCGGCCAGCGGGATTGCGAACCTATACTCTGGTCTGCGTGGGTTCCGCGCTAGCTATGCTGGTCTCCCTGGATATGTATTTTTCATTCAGCCATACCGTGAATGCCGATCCCGGGCGAATCGCAGCCCAGGTTATCAGCGGCATAGGTTTCCTGGGAGCGGGAACTATAATGCGTGAAGGAGCAACGGTGCGCGGGCTGACCACTGCTGCAGGTTTATGGGTAGTTGCCTGCATAGGTCTGGCGGTGGGAGCGGGTTTGTATGTCCCGGCTATTGCCACAACCGTCTTGATACTATTTGTTTTGATCTATTTTATCAAGATTGAGGATATCTTCTCCGGAATGAGGGAATACAAAGGTCTTCTGCTCATAGTCGAAGACCGCCCTGGGCAGGTGGGCATAATAGGCTCCCAGCTGGGCAGCATGAATGTACTTATTAAAGATATCCAGCTCACTCGGCTGGACAGCGGTGATGATCTAGAGATAGAACTTCTGGTTGAGCTGCCCTCAGGGATGAACGTTGACTATATAATCGATGAATTGTCAAAAGCCAATGGAGTTCGAAGTATAAATCGATTGAATTAATCGTTCCGGAAGGAGAATGGTTGTTGAGCAGGGATTTCTATGCTTTCTTGAGCAAGTACAGCCCCGAATCGACGACACAGTACTGGCAGGGAGCGGTATTGACAAAAATAGAAGTCCGTGCTGAAAAGGGCATATGGCGTCTGTATGTCAGTTTAACAGGGGATCCTGTTCCGAGCTCAGTAATAGAAGATACTGCCCGTGCACTGCGCGGTTCATTGACTTTCCTCGAACACATCGAGTTTATCATCCATTCTTTAAATATCGAAAACACCTTGCAAACGATTCTACAAACCCGCTGCGGGGAACTGGTGGATATTTGCGCTTCTGATGGGGTTCCCCGGGACATAGAGTGGACTGTAAAAGACAGCCGTCTGGACCTGATAGTCAGACAGGCGGAAACCTATGATGCTATCCTCAGGGCACAGGTATGTCCCCGCTTGTCAGCCTGGTTTTGGGACGAATACCGCTTGCGGATTGTGGTGAGAGCGTGCTGCGAAGATAAGGTGCAGCCAGAACAGCAGAGCACCATCTATATACCCTCGAAGGAAGTCAATCTGCTAGGCGAAAGTAACAAAAACAAGAAAAGGCGCAGCGGAAAGCGTCCAGGAAATACAGACATTATGTCCAGTGCTTCTCCCATGGATTACGCTGATCTGGAAGATGGATTGCGCTCTGCCCTGGTAGAAGGGGAGGTATGGGACAAAAAGATAACTTCTATGCGCGATGGAAGGATTCTCGCTGCCTATTATATCAGCGATTACCGGGACAGCCTTATAGTAAAAGCATTTTTCGACAAGGCGAGCGAAGACCAGATAGATACGGGCGATTATATAAGAGTATCAGGGAGTGTCAGGTATGATCCCAACCTGCGTGAAATTGCTCTAGTGATGGATGCTTTCGAAAAACGGCCTAAACCGATGCGCTTAGACGAGGAAGAGTTCAAGCGTGTTGAATTGCACGCTCATACCAAGATGAGTGCCATGGACGGACTGAGTGAAATTCATGAGCTTATCAAACGAGCCGCCGGATGGGGGCATCTAGCTATTGCTATCACCGACCACGGCTGCACCCAGGCTTATCCAGAAGCCTATAAGGCAGCTAATAAATATAAGATAAAGCTGATTTATGGAGTAGAAGCCTATCTGGTTGAAAATGACAAGAAGGAGCGGCCTTATCATGTAGTACTTTTAGCCCGTACGGTTGAAGGGCTGAAGAATATCTATCGTTTGGTCAGCGCATCCTATATGGATCATTATTACCGTCATCCCAAAATCCCCCGGCAGTTATTGTCCCAAAACCGCTCTGGCCTGCTGGTGGGGTCGGCCTGCGAGGCGGGGGAGCTCTACCAGGCATTGCTGAAAGGGGTAGATCAGCAGGAGTTAGAGAGAATAGCTTCATTTTATGATTACCTGGAGGTTCAGCCTCTCAGCAACAACGAATTTCTCATCCGTGAAGGCCGGGTCTCTTCGCGCAACGTTCTGGAGGACCTGGTTCGGCGCACTATTGAACTGGGCAAAAAACTTGGCAAGCCGGTGGTGGCCACTGGAGATGTCCATTTTGTAGATCCTGAACACGAAATATATCGCAGAATTATTCAAGCCGGACAGGGATATGAGGACGCCGAAGGTCAGGCCCCATTATACTTGAAGACCACCGCAGAGATGCTGGCTGATTTTGATTTTTTGGAAGAAGCCGATCGGCGAGCTCTGGTAGTCGACAACCCGGCTGCTGTTGTTCATATGATCGAAAACATAAAACCGGTACCCGATGGCTTCTACCCACCCACTATCGACCGGGCCGAAGAGGAGATCAGCGCTCTGACCTGGGATAGGGCCAACCTCTTATATGGTTCGCCCCTTCCCGAACTAGTGGAGTCCAGGATTAAACGCGAGCTTGACTCGATAATTCGACATGGATTCAGCGTACTCTACCTTATCGCCCAGAAGCTGGTTAAGAAGTCGAATGAAGATGGATACATGGTGGGTTCAAGAGGATCGGTGGGTTCTTCATTTGTGGCTTACCTCACGGGGATAACCGAAATAAATCCTCTACCTCCGCATTATGCATGCCCATCATGCAAGTCGACGTACTTCGCTCCTGTCGGCCAGGTCGAATTAGGAGCAGACCTGCCGGACGCGGCTTGTGAAAGATGCGGGCATCCCTTGAACAAAGAGGGTTTTGACATCCCCTTTGAGACTTTTTTGGGATTTGAAGGGGACAAAGTTCCGGATATCGACCTTAATTTCTCCGGGGATTACCAGGCGAGAGCCCACCAATATGTTGAGGAGTTATTTGGAAAAGAAAACGTCTTCCGGGCGGGGACCATATCCACCATTGCGGAGAGAACTGCCTACGGATTTGTAGTTAAATTTGCCGAGAGCAAGCAAATACAGTTCAAAAATTCCGAAATAAATCGCCTGGTGAAAGGTATTGCCGGGGTCCGTAGAACTACCGGTCAGCACCCCGGGGGCCTGATAGTAGTTCCTCGTGAACAGGACATATACTCGTTCACCCCGCTTCAGCATCCGGCTGATAATAAAGAATCAGGTATTATTACCACTCATTTCGATTACCATGCTATTGGCGACCAATTGGTTAAACTGGACATACTGGGGCATGATGATCCTACTGTGATCAAGAGCCTGGAAGATTTGACCGGAGTTAAGGCCAGCCAGGTCAGTTTGAGCGATCCCACTGCCATGAAGATTTTCTCTAGTGTGGAACCGCTGGGTATTGCACCCGAGGATATCGGATCAAAAGTCGGCACATTCGGAGTGCCTGAGTTCGGCACTCGCTTTGTTCGTCAGATACTGGAGTCTACCCGGCCGACCACGCTGTCTGAATTGGTACGCATCTGCGGGCTCTCACATGGCACCGACGTTTGGCTGCATAATGCCCAACTACTCATCGATCAGGGTACAGCGTCATTAACCGAGGTAATATGCAACCGGGACGACATCATGACTTACTTGATACAGCGAAACATGGATAAAAAACAGGCTTTCAAGATTATGGAAAATGTTCGCAAAGGCAAAGGCCTGGACGCTAACATGAGTGAGAGCATGGAAGCAGCCGGTGTTCCCGCCTGGTACATCGAATCTTGCAGGAAAATCAGCTATATGTTTCCCAAAGCCCATGCGTCTGCATATGTAAACAACTCCTTTAGGGTTGCTTTTTTCAAAGTTTTTTACCCGCTGGCTTTCTATGCCAGCTTCTTTTCCATCCGGGCTGAAGATTTTGAAGCGGAAACCGTCTTGAAGGGCTACGATGCCATCCGGTCGAGAATTAAGGAAATAGAAAAAGCTGGTAATGAGGCATCCCAAAAAGATAAAAAACTGTTGCCTATCTTGGAAGTGGCTCTAGAAATGTGCGCCCGCGGATACCATTTCTATCCAGTCGATATCTATAGCTCCGATGCATCCCGCTATTTGATTAAGGGGCAGGGGCTGCTGCTGCCTTTCTCTTCTCTTCCCAACATCGGCAGAGCCGCGGCAGAAGGAGCGGTAGCTTCAAGGGGCGATCAGCCATTCCTTTCGGTAGAGGACTTCCAAAGCCGGACTCATCTAAATAAAACCAGCATTGACGTACTGCGGCAGCATAACTGTTTTCAAGACCTGCCGGAAAGCAACCAGATACAGCTGTTTGGATAAATACACAGCAGACCGGTTCTGCCATGTATATATTAATGCAAAATAATGGTTCTGGCCAATATGATCGCTCGCTTGCTTATGGATAATTATTAATTTCAAATAGTTGCGATTTGTTCTTTACTTGAATAAAGCCGGCATATTGTGTTATACTCTTAATGTGCGTACGAATCCGATTTGCCATCCACAAGTGGGTAAAAACCCACTTTTTCTATTGTGAAGTGGGAAAAACCCATATAGACTGGAGGAATGGGCTTGGCATCGTCCAAGATTTTGCAGTTAACCCCTGCTGCCGAGAGCGAACTCAGTAAAATTGGCATGGAATTAGTCGATATTGAGTATCGCAAAGAAAACCAGGAGCAAATCCTGCGTTTTTTTATAGACAAAGAAGGTGGTGTGACCCTGACCCATTGCAGCGAAGCCACCCGTGCATTAATGAATATTGTCGATGAACAAACACTGTACTACGATCATCTTGAGGTGTCCTCGCCGGGATTGGACCGGGTGATAAAAAATGACCGGGATTTAAACAGGTTTGCGGGGCAGAGGATAAAGGTGAAAACGATGAAGGCATTCTCAGGACCCCGAACTATTGTTGGTTTGCTTGGTGAGTTTAACGACCAGGAAATTGTGGTAGAGGCAGATGGTGTATTTATGAAGGTACCCCGCGACCAGATTTCTGTTGTGCGTTTGCATCCGGAAATATAGGAGGAGGATTTAGCCAGTGTCTAATGAATTGGTACAGGCATTGAACGAAATAGAAAAGGAAAGAGGCATACCCAAACATGCTCTTATAGAAGCGATCAAATCAGCTCTGAACACAGCTTACAAGAAAAATTTCGGAATGGCCCAGAATGTAAGCGTTGAGTTTAACGATATTACTGGTGAAGTTCGGGTCTTCTCACAGAAGAGAGTTGCCCATGAAGTGGCCGATTCCCGCAGCGAGATAGCTATGGATGAAGCCCATGAGCTTTACCCGGACTGCAAGGTAGACGATATGGTTTATGTTGAGGCCACCCCTACCAACTTTGGCCGTATAGCTGCACAGACTGCCAAACAAGTGGTTATCCAGAAGCTGCGCGAGGCCGAGAGAAGCCTCATATATGAGGAGTTTTTGGAGAGGGAAGGCGAGATTGTAACCGGCGTGGTACAGCGCGTTGAAGCCCGCACCGTTTATATGGGCTTGGGAAGGACTGAGGGAATTATGCTTCCCCAGGACCAGATCAGTATGGAACGATATGAAGTGGGACAGCGATTGAAAGCTTATATTTACGAAGTAAAAAACACTCCCAAGGGGCCTAACATTTTTGTATCAAGGTCTCACCCGTACTTCCTGCGTCGCCTATTTGAATTGGAAGTGCCTGAGATCTATGACGGGGTGTTGGAGATAAGGTCCATCGCCCGGGAAGCAGGATCGCGCTCCAAAATAGCCGTCAATTCCCTCGACGATAAAGTTGATCCGGTAGGGGCATGCGTGGGGCCCCGCGGCTTAAGAGTGCAGAATATTGTCTCTGAACTGAATGGAGAAAAGATCGACATTATCAAATACGATCGAGAACCGGAGCGCTATATAGCCAACGCGCTAAGTCCTTCCAAGGTTATAAGCGTTCGCGTCAACGAAGAAGAGAAGGTGGCCAGGGTTGTGGTGCCCGACTACCAGCTTTCACTGGCTATTGGAAAAGAAGGACAAAATGCGCGCCTGGCAGCTAAACTGACCGGGTGGAAAGTTGATATAAAGAGTGAGAGTCAGGTTACCAACTTCTTAGATGAACTTGAGGAGCTGGAATTTGATGGCGAAGACGCGTAAAATCCCGCAGCGCATGTGTGTGGGCTGCCGAGAAATGAAAAACAAAAAAGAGCTTATCAGAATAGTCAGAACCCCCGAAGGGGGCATCGAGGTGGACCGGACAGGGAAAAGAGCCGGGCGGGGGGCATATATCTGCCCTAATCAGGAATGCCTGGATCATTCCCTTAAAGGCAAGAGGCTGCAGAAATCATTGGAAAAAGAAATACCCGCTGAAACACTTGAGCGGATAAAGGAAGAAGTGGGGAAAGGCACCCCGACTTAGGGGCGAGTTTTATGAGAAAGGTTTTCGGTATGTTAGGCCTGGCTTGCCGGGCAGGTAGAATATCTTCGGGGACCATGGCGGCAAAAGGTAGTATCGTCAGCCGCAGAGCCCACCTGCTGGTTATAAGTGATGACATTGCACCAGCTACACGGGACTCATTGCTGTCGGCATGCATGCGCCTGAAGGTGCCATGGGTGCAATTAGGCAATAAATATGAACTTGGGAATTCAGTCGGGAAAGCGTATCGGGTTGCTTTAACCGTAAATGACAAAGGAATGGCGGAAGCCTTGATGAAGCGGATAGAGGAAGCCCAAAAGGCAAATAGCATGGGGGTGGATGAATGGCAAAAATAAGAGTACACGAGTTGGCCAAAGAATTAGGGGTGCCCAGCAAGGAAATGGTAGATGTCCTTCAGGGTTTGGGTTTGGATATTAAGAACCACATGAGCACCATGGAGGAATCCCAGGCTAGCTGGGTTAAGAAGCGTTTGGGGAAGGCTGAAGAAAAAGCCCCCGAAAAGAAGGCTGCTCCTACTGCACCAGCCGCAAAAGAAAAACCCTCCCAGCCCTCTGCTACTCCTCGTCAGCAGGAACGCCCCCAGGAGCGAAAAACGGAGGAAAGAACTCCTGGAGGTCAGCAAGCTGGCCGGCCGCAAACTGGAGGCGCGCCTGGCCGTGGGCCGGGATACAGGCCGCCCGGAGGCTATCAGGGCAGACCTGAGCAGAACAGACCTGCAGGTGGAGCGCCCCAGCGATCGGACCAGGGCAGAATGGGGCCTTCCGGCAGACCGGAGCAAAACCGACAGGGTGGCCAGCCGGCCCGGCCCTTTGATAATCAGAATCGCCAGGCTGGATCTCAAACCAGACCGGCGGGCGCTCAGCAAAGGCCATATGATCAGCATCGACCCGGGGCAACACCCGGGCAAAGGCCGTACGATCAAAACCGCCCAACTGGAGGTCCGGGTAGAGACACAAGGCCCGGACAACCTCAGAATAGACCTTACGACCAAAATCGAAGCGGAGCTGCGCAAGGCGGCAGGCCTACTGGGCAGGGGTATAATGCACCTGGCGGCAGACCGGCACCCCAGGGCGGGCAACCGCGGCCAGGGGCTCCGAGACCTTCGGGTGCTGGAGGACCTGGAGGTCGGCCTCCCCAATCACAGCAGCGTCCTCCATTTAATAGAGGCGGGGCGCCAGCCAGCCCTGGACCTATTGGCCAGCCACTGGGGAAAGGTCCGGCTCCTAAAAAGGGTCCTAGCAAACCAGGTCATCCCGGTCAGAGTCGGCCTGCTAAACCTGAAAGCAACAGGGACTATTCTCGTCCTCAGAGAAAGTCTAGGCATAAAAAGAAACGTGAAGATGTGGTTGCTCAGTTGCCTCAATTAATAGACATTGAAGATACCATCACCGTTCGCGATCTGGCAGAGAAGCTTGGGAGAAGCCCAGCAGAACTAATGAAAAAATTGATGGAGCTCGGTATAATGGCGACCATCAATCAGGTTATAGACTTTGAGACGGCCGAGATAGTGTGCAGTCTTTATGAAATAAAGGTGCAGCGTGTTTTATCAGCGGAGCAAAAGCTCCTTGAAGAGATTATTGATGATGAAGAGAGTCTTACTAATAGACCACCTGTAGTTACGGTTATGGGTCACGTTGACCATGGTAAAACCTCATTGCTGGATAAGATACGGAGTGCGAATGTTGTTTCCGGAGAAGCAGGAGGAATAACGCAGCATATAGGCGCCTATCAGGTAGTGGTTCATTCTAACCGGATAACCTTTATAGACACCCCAGGTCATGAAGCCTTTACCGCTATGCGCGCCCGTGGCGCAAACCTAACGGATATCGTCGTACTGGTGGTAGCGGCTGATGATGGCGTCATGCCCCAGACTATTGAGGCTATAAACCATATTAAAGCCGCCAAGGTGCCGTTTTTAGTGGCCGTTAACAAAATCGATAAGCCTGAGGCTAATCCCGAAAAGGTTATGCGCCAGCTGACCGAGCACGGAATACTGGCCGAGGAATGGGGTGGCGACACGATATTCGCACCGGTCTCAGCCAAATCTGGTGAGGGACTCGAGACCCTTTTAGAGATGATACTTTTACTTGCTGAAATGCATGACATAAAGGCCAATCCTGACAGACCCGCTGAAGGAGTGGTTATTGAAGGAGAATTGGACAAAGGACGTGGAGCAGTGGCAACCGTACTGGTCCAAAAGGGTACTCTGAGGGTAGGAGACTATATACTGGCCGGGATGAACTGGGCCAAGGTACGGGCAATGACCGACTACCGGGGTAGAAGAGTAGACAAAGCTGAACCATCTATGCCGGTTGAGATAACCGGTTGGACAGGAGTGCCGGAAGCGGGCAGCAAAGTGCAGGCTTGTGACGAAAAAACGGCCAAGGCCGTAACCACTATGCGTACTAATGAGAAAAAGATTGAAGATCAGCGTCAGAGTAGCCGTATATCGCTGGATGACTTCTTCCGCCAGATGAAAGAAACCGAAACCAAGGACCTGAACCTGATTATTAAAGGTGATGTGCAGGGTTCTATCGAGGCCCTGGTTCAGTCCCTGCTTCGCTTAAGCACGGATGAAGTAAAAGTCAACGTCATCCACTCAGCCGTAGGAGCCATATCTGAGACTGACGTCATGCTGGCTTCTGCATCTAATGCCATTATTATCGGGTTTAATGTACGTCCTGACAGCAAGGCACGTAAATATGCAGAGGATGAAAATATAGATGTGCGTCTCTACCGGGTTATTTACGAAGCTATCGATGATGTCAAGAAGGCTATGGTAGGATTGCTCGATCCTGAATACAAAGAGAAATACCTGGGCAGGGCTGAAGTGCGGCAGGTATTTAGAGTGCCTAATGTTGGTAGCGTAGGCGGATGTTATGTAACCGATGGAAAGATTCAGCGCAACGCCAATGTTCGAATACTACGTGACGGAGTCATCGTATTTGAAGGCAAACTAGCATCCTTGAGGCGCTTTAAGGATGATGTTAAAGAAGTTGTAGAAAACTATGAATGTGGTATGGGCATCACCAATTTCAATGATATCAAGGAAGGCGATGTAATCGAAGCTTTCACCATGGAGGAAGTGCCCAGACACCTATAGTATTATTTGAATTTGGAATGGGGGAAAACCGGTGAACAAGCGCCGGCAGGACAGGATGGCTGTCGAAATCAAGCGCAGTCTTTCTCAGATACTGCAAGCGGATATCAAAGATCCGCGCATTGATTTCAGCACCGTATCGATAACCAGGGTAGATGTGTCAAATGACCTCGGCCATGCTCGGATTAATTTCAGCATCCTGGCTGAAGAAAAGCGGCAAGAGGAGATAATGCGGGCATTGCAAAAAGCCAAAGGACATATACGCAGCGAGTTGGCACGTGAATTTGCTGTAAGACATTTTCCCGAGCTGGAATTCAGGCTGGATAAATCGATCGAACACGGTATACGCATATCCAGCCTTTTGCAGGAACTCAATGAAAAGGAAAAGAAGGACCGGGATGAATAGTATCGAAGAAATTGCCCGGCAATTGGAAAGTAAGGAAAAGTGGCTCCTGATCGGCCACAAAATTCCCGATGGCGACTGTATAGGTTCTCTATTGGGGCTGGCTCTTGGGCTTACCGGCCTGGGTAAGAAAACCGAAATTCTTTTGGGTGAAGCGCTGCCGGCTAACTACAACTATCTGCAGGGCATAGATTTTATCAAGACGCTTAGCAATATCGGCAGCGAGTTTTATGGTCTGGTTTATCTCGATTGTTCAGATCTGGATCGTGTTAATCAGGAAGTGAGGATGCTGGTGTCCGAGATGAAATTGCCCAGCATCAATATCGATCATCATGCCAGCAATAATCTATTCGCTGACTACAATTATGTGGATGAGAAAGCGGCTGCTACCGGGGAGATTGTGTGGCAGATTCTCACCGCCATGAAAGCCCCGCTGGGAAAAGATATAGCTGAAGCAGTATATGCCGCCCTGCTAATGGATACGGGCGGCTTTCTAAATGGCAACACCACCAGCCAGGTACTAAGACTGGCAGCGGAACTGCTCCATTGTGGAGTCGATGTAAATCAAGCCCGCATTAATCTCTTTGAGTCCAAGAGCCGCACAGAAATGATGCTCATAAAAGCTGCCTTACAGGGTTTGGATTTCAGCTTGGATGGGAGGATAGGTTGGATAATCCTTCCCTATGCCCAAATCGCTGCAATAGACGCGTTGGATGTACATCCAGAGGGCTTGATTAATTATGCCCGCATGGTCCAAGGAGTTGAAGTTGGGGTATTGCTGCGGGAAATCGCTCCAGGCCAGGTGAAAATCGGACTGCGTTCTCGTGGGAAAGTTGATGTAGCAGAACTGGCTGGCACATGGGGGGGCGGCGGACATCGACAGGCGGCTGGAGCGACGGTTGCAGGATCGCTTACCGATGTCAAGGAAATGATTATAAAAAGGGTCAAGGAAGTGATGTAGGGCTTGCACGGCTTTATTAATATCAACAAGCCACCTGGTATAACTTCCTTTGACGTAATAAGGGTACTTAAGCCCTGCTTGCCAAGGAAACATAAAATTGGGCATTTGGGAACACTGGATCCCATGGCTGGAGGAGTTCTGCCCCTGGCTATTGGACATGCCAGCCGATTAATACATTACATTGATGATCATGTAAAGCAATATACAGCCACTATGACCATGGGAGCGATATCTGACACTCAGGATGCCTGGGGTCGCGTGGAAAATACCTGGCTAAGCGACTTTCAGGAGTCTGATTTGCGGCAGGTTATTAGCTCTTTTGTGGGTAGAATAGAGCAAATTCCTCCTATGCACTCAGCTGTGCACCACATGGGCAAGCGTCTCTACGAGCTTGCCCGGCAAGGTTTGAGCGTTGAGCGATCGGCCCGTAAAGTTGACATATATAAAATCGAAATTTTGAGTATTGACTTAACAGGCAGCCTTCCCCGGATAGTACTGCAAGTTGAATGTTCTAAAGGAACTTATATTAGGACCCTCTGCCATGACATAGGCGGGAAGATGGGCACCGGGGCACTGATGAGCCAACTTCTGCGCACCCGATCAGGTCCATTTAGGATTGAGGAAGCGGTTTCGCTGGATATAATTCAGAAAAATATAAGAGATTTAAAAAACCTGTTGCTCCCAATCGATTACCCGCTGATCAACTATCCGGAGCAGGTACTCCCGGATGGGGCGGAGAAATATTGGAGAAACGGTCGACCAATAGACATCATTAGTGACCATCCTGGAGGATTGGTGAAGGTATATGGCAGCGGGGGGGGTTTTCTGGGAATGGCTTTGCTTGAAGGTGAAACTGGCAGAATGCTGCTGAAACCCCAGCGAGTACTTAGCTTTGAGAATGGAGTTTAGCTAATGCAGGTAATTAGAGAAGTCGAAAACTACACAAGCGGACAGAGGCCATTGTTCTTAGCACTGGGCAATTTTGACGGAGTGCACTGGGGGCATAAGAAACTCATATCTACATTACTGGAAAGAGCACGGATGGCACATGGCACCGCAGCGGCTTTCATTTTTGAGCCTCACCCATCCAACATATTAACTCCTGGCAGGGCTCCCAAACTCCTGGTTAAAGCTGAACAGAAGGCTGAGCTTTTGAGAGAACTGGGCATGGACTTGTTGATATATCACTCGTTTAACCTGGAGATGGCGCGTTGGAGTCCAGAAGAATTCGTGCAAAAAGTGCTTTTAGAAAGGCTTCATGTTCAAGAAGTGTTTGTGGGTTTTAACTATTCTTTTGGGCATAAAGGAGCCGGTACCCCCGAAATGCTGCAGGCTTTTGGAGAAAAACACGGTTTTTTAGTACATATAATTTCGCCGGTTACAATAGAAGGGGAGCTAGTTTCAAGTACTTTGGTTCGAACCTGCCTGGACGAAGGCAACGTAGAAAAGGCTTTCAGGCTGCTGGGTTATTACCCCTTCCTGGAGGGCAGCGTAGCCTGGGGAGAAGGGAGAGGTAGAACTATTGGCATTCCTACTGCTAACCTGCAAGTTGATGGTGATATCAATGTCCCGGCCACAGGTGTTTATGCAGCCCGGGCTACCTTCGGGGGGCTGGAGTGGCCTTGTGTAGTTAATATAGGGCGCAAACCAACTTTTCATGAAAACGACTATCCTGTATCTATCGAAGCACATATCATCGGCTTTGACGGTGATATATACGGAAGAAACCTGCGCTTGACTTTTTTGAAACGGCTCCGAGGGGAAGAAAAATTTGACTCTGTGGAAGATCTGGTAAAGCAGATAAAGAAAGACAGAACCGAAGCAAGAGATTATCTGGAGAACTTTAGTTAGAATTAAAGAGGCTGGGGTCTTTATCCCAGCCCTCAGACGATAAAAAAGGCGAATGCTGATTAGTTGCGTTATCGATAACAGATCATCGCAGCTTCCTTAGAAGCCCTAAAAATCGAAATGATATTGATCCATACCAAGCTCATTTACCAACTGCCTCATCTGCCGCTGCAAAACCTGGTTAACAGGGACGCCATTTTTCAATACATCGAGTGAGTTTAGATATTCCTTTTCTCCAGCTGTATAGATGCGTTCATAGCCCGGTGATTTGCGCGAAGATCTCAGGCTGCGCAGTATATCCCCACTCACTTTTTTGAACTCAGACAGCTCGGTAAAGGCTTCTATGTCAATAGCGATGAAGAAATGTCCCAGGCTGTAGGGGCGGGGATTCCCCTGAGTGTCATACCCGCTAAGCGCTTTTAAGAACTGTCCACCCTGTAGCGCGGCTGATAATATCTCAACTACCGTACAGTATCCATACCCTTTGTAACCGGCGTTATCTTCCCCTGGTCCTCCCAGCGGCGTAAGAGCAGCATTACCTGACACCAGGTCCAGTAAGATTTGCTTAGTATCAGTTCTGGTTTTACCATCAACGTCAATAACCCATCCCGAGGGTAAATTTTTGTCAGCCCGGTCATAAACCTCAATTTTACCGCGTTGGGTTACAGATGTGGCGCAGTCCAGAAGAAAGGGAAAATCTTCATCTGTAGGCATCCCGAAGGTCAAGGGATTGGTACCCAGCATGTTTTCTACGCCAAAAGTAGGCGCTACCGACGGTCGTGCATTGGTACCTGTGATACCTATCATTCCTTCACTGGCAGCCATCATCGCGTAGTAACCAGCAATCCCATAATGCGACGAGTTTCTGACTGCAACCATCCCCATGCCGAACTGGCGAGCTTTCTCTATCGCCATGGTCATAGAGCGGTAGCCTATTACATGTCCCATTCCATTATGGCCGTCGACCACGGCGGTTGTAGGCCCTTCCCTTATCACTTCAAAATTAGTCCTGGGATTTAAAATCCCAAGTTTTATACGATCATAATAGATCGGTTTTAACCGCCCTATACCATGCGATTCTATGCCCAACCTATCCGAGCTTATTAGTACATCGGCGCATATTTTGGCATCCTCATCGGGTACACCTGCTCCTTTCAAGACATCGGCCATGAAATTCTCCAGCAGATCAAGATCAATGTATACTACTGTATCTTTAGTATTTTCCATTAACGCTCCTCCTGTAAAAAGCATATATCCAATAACATATATATTTAAACTCAAAGTACCTTTTACCCTCTATTTGAATCAGACAAGTTTTAAGAGCTTATTGAGGAGTAGAAATAATCCTCCTAGCGTCGATCCGAACTTTTATTCTACTGAAAGTACTTACAAATAGGGGATGAATATGCTACAATGTACCTTGTTATCCTGAGTGCGGTATAAAAACAGCTATAACTGTCAGAATATATAATGGTAGTATAGCCAGGAATATATCATGCAATAGGAGACATGAGTGCCTTTGATTATTATAAGGCAAAAAAGGGAACCGCTCTAAAGAAGCGGCAACTCTTCAGGGAACCACAGGCTCAGGTCAGCGATTTCTCCGGCGCTAACCTTGGTTTGTGGCGATTAATTATGAATAGGAGGTGAAGACTTGGCGCTTACTAATGAGAAAAAGGAAGAGCTGATCAAGGGATTTCAGATCCATGAGAACGATACAGGATCTCCGGAAGTTCAGATAGCTATCCTTACCGAAAGAATAAACTATCTGAACGAGCATTTAAAGGCTAACAAAAAAGACCATCATTCCAGGCGCGGCTTGCTGAAGATGGTTGGACAACGCCGTTCTCTTCTGGATTACCTTAAGAAGAAAGACTTCGAGCGCTACCGGACGATTGTTACCCGACTCGGTTTACGCAGATAGGGGCGGTAAACCGCTTCAGACCGTCGAAAAAAGCGAATATCTGCGTTTCTGAAAAGCCCGTTCATCAACGTACTTCGGTACGCCTCAATCACGGGCTTTTCAAGCGCCTTTACGAATTGTATCTTTAATCACTTACGAAAGGAGGAATAAATATTCTTCGCAAGTATCAGACAGAAGTCGCTGGAAGACCTTTGATTATTGAAGTGGGGCAGGTAGCCAAACAAGCTAATGGTGCTGCGCTGGTGAGGTATGGTGATACAGTCGTACTGGTTACCGCTACAGCTGCCAAAGCACGGGAAGGGTTGGATTTTTTTCCGCTTACTGTTGACTATGAAGAAAAGCAGTATGCAGCTGGAAAAATACCAGGCGGTTTTATCAAACGGGAAGGCCGGGCTACAGAAATTGCAACTCTCTCAGCCCGCCAAATAGACAGGCCTATCCGTCCGCTATTCCCTAAAGGCTATAAAGCCGATCTGCATGTAGTCGCTACTATAATGTCAGTAGACAAAAACAATCCACCTGACGTTACTGCCACTATCGGTGCGTCAGTGGCTCTGGGCGTTTCCGATATTCCTTTTGCGGGCCCTGTAGCAGCCGTAGTAGTTGGTATGGTGGATGGACAGCTCCTTATTAATCCGACTGTAGAACAGTATCATGCGAGCACCATGCACGTTGTAGTGGCAGGAACCAAAGATGCCATCATGATGGTGGAGGGAAGCGCCCATGAAGTTCCGGAAGAAAAGATGCTGGAGGCAATATTCTTTGCTCATGATGAGATAAAGAAAATAGTAGCCTTCCAGGAGACAATCTATCAGGAACTGGGTAAACCCAAGGTGGAAGTACAGGTAGTGAGCCTTGATCCGGCTATTGAGCAGGAGGTCAGGGAGTTCTCCATACCTCAGCTAGATATGGCCGTGCGCAACCCGGACAAGAAACTACGGGAAGACCAGATGGATGAAGCAAGAGGCGCTATACTACTTCATTTCGAAGAACTGTATCCTGATGACATGAAACTAATTAGCGCGCTCATCGACAAGATGACTAAAGAAGTAGTACGCAAAATGATTCTAGAAGACGGCGATCGAGTTGACGGCCGTTCACTAACCGAGATCAGACCGGTTAGCTGCGAAGTCGGATTCCTACCGCGTCCGCATGGCTCGGGATTATTTACCCGTGGTCAGACCCAAGTGCTCTCGGTAGCTACTCTCGGTTCCTTGAGTGAAGATCAACTATTGGATGGCCTGGGCATTGAAGATAAAAAGCGCTATATCCACCACTACAATTTTCCGCCCTACAGCACCGGAGAGGTCAAACCTATGCGGGGACCTGGCCGTCGTGAAATAGGGCATGGAGCCCTGGCCGAAAGAGCTTTACTGGCAGTCCTACCCAGAGAAGAAGAGTTCCCGTATACTATTCGTGTAGTATCGGAAGTATTGGAATCCAACGGTTCCAGTTCCATGGGAAGTGTCTGCGGAAGTTCCCTGGCATTGATGCATGCTGGAGTGCCTATAAAGCGTCCCGTTTCCGGGATAGCTATGGGCCTGGTCGTCGGTGAAGATGGTTTTGCTATACTAAGCGATATTCAGGGTATCGAAGACGGCATGGGTGATATGGACTTCAAACTGGCCGGAACAGAAGTAGGCGTTACAGCGGTGCAAATGGATATAAAGATAACCGGCGTAAACCGTGCGATAGTAGAGGCCGCATTGAAACAGGCCAAGGAAGGCCGCATGTTTATCATGGGCAAGATGATGGAAGCCATTGACAAACCAAATACCGAGCTTTCTCCCTATGCGCCGCGTCTTTTGCGGATGCAGATCCACCCCGACAAAATCCGCGAGGTTATCGGGCCGGGTGGCAAGGTAATCCATAAAATCGTGGATGAAACTGGTTGTAAGATCGATATAGAAGATGATGGCAGCCTATTCATCATGGCTACCGACCAGGAAGCTGCTCAAAAAGCCAAGTCTTTGATCGAAGCCATCGTAGCCGAGGTTGAAGTCGGGAAAACCTACATGGGTACGGTCAAAAGGATCATGGACTTTGGAGCATTTGTTGAGATCATTCCCGGAGTCTTAGGTTCCAACGGCAAAGAGGGCATGGTTCATATTTCGCAACTGGCCGAGAACCGGGTAAATAAAGTTACTGATGTTGTCAATCTGGGCGATCAGATTCTGGTAAAAGTGACTGAGATTGATCGTCAGGGCCGGGTAAATCTCTCCCGCAAAGCAGTCTTGAAGAATACAAGCAAAGCTTCAGAATAAAACCAATATCAGAATAACTGTCCAAGTAAACCGAGGCGTCTCGGTTTATTTGACTTTCTGGCAATATCATTTATTAACGATGTATATAGAAACGATAGTTATCGGTATCGGAATATATTACAATGGAATAACAAGTTAGCAACAATCATTGTTTGGAACCGTAAAAATCGCAGCATGATCATTTCTTGAAAAGGATTGTTGAGAGATGAAAGTAATTGCTCTGATTCTGGCTGGAGGATCCGGTACTCGTTTGTGGCCGCTTAGCCGCAGTAAAACACCCAAACAATTTCTGCCGTTATTTGGAGAACGGACTCTGTTGCAAGATACCTGCCAGCGTCTATTTCCACTGGTACCACCTTCAGACCAGTGGATTATAACCGGACAGCAGTACTATGAGCAGGTTTGCTGTCAAGTCGAAGAGTTAAAGGAAAGTTGTGGGCTGATGGGAAGCCCTTTTTTTGTCAGAATATTTGCAGAGCCCCAGGCAAAGAATACAGCACCGGCTGTGTTCTGGGGAGCGCGAATGTGCCAGGAACTATACGGTGATGATACGATTATTCTGGTTCTGCCTTCAGATCATGTAATAACTTTGGAAGACGTGTTTTTACAGGCCTTGCAATCAGGCATTGAACAAGCCGGCAAAGGATTTCTAGTAACATTTGGTTTCGCGCCTGATTACCCTGAGACAGGCTATGGATATATAAAGATAGAGGCAGATCCCAGTCAGGAAAACAAATGCTTTCCCGTACAAGCATTTGTTGAGAAACCTGACCGGGGGTTGGCAATTGAATACATGAAAAGCGGGAACTATCTATGGAACAGCGGTATGTTTGCCTTTCATGTTGGCACGCTCATCGGCGAGGCCAGGAAGCATTGCCCCAATACTTTTGAGCCGTTTGCTTCATATGACCTAGGAAACAACCAATCAGTAGTAGATGCTTATTATAAGTGTAAACCTGATTCCATAGACTATGCTGTAATGGAGAAAACAGATAAGGCCTATGTAGTAAAAGCTAGCTTTGGCTGGAGTGATGTGGGGAGCTGGCAGAGCCTGTATGAGGTAAGTCCTAAGAATGATGATGCCAACTACATCCGGGGCGACCATATCGTAGTAGATAGCAAAGGCTGTTTAATTCATGGGGAGCATAAACTCATCGCCGTAATTGGCATGGAGGAGGTAGCCGTAATCGATACACCCGACGCCTTGATGATCTGCCCTATGAGCCAGACGCAGAGAGTGAGGGAGATTGTCGAGGAGCTTAAAAAGAAAGATAGAGAAATGATTTAATCCATCAGATGGCCTCATAATTAGTATTGTGGTCGATTTGCGAGCGGCTGGGGATCGCCGCCCCTGGATTTACTGTGGCGCCGCTGCTGATATTGCATTTGCTGCCTATTATGCTATTGTCGATATATATGTTATCACCGATAAAAACATTATCCCATAGGATCGAATTGTTAATGAACGCATTATCATTCAGGATGCATCCATCTCCGATCACCACATTGCCCGAAAAGACAACATTGGAACCAATCGATACGTTTTCACCGATCAGCAGCCTACCGCCATCACTAGAACTTTTTAGAGCAGACGGTATTTTGATGCGAATCTTTCCCTCCAGTAAATCACGGTGGGAGGAAAAGTAGGCCTGTAAATTGCCAATGTCGCACCAGTAATCAGATATAGTCACACCATAAAAAGGAGCATTGATGCTCACTAATTCGGGAAAAACTTGTTTTCCGAAATCATAGAAGCTATTCTCCGGAATATAGTCGAAGATCTCGGGCTCGAATATATAAATACCGGTGTTGGCCAGTCTGCTACGCGCTTTATCCCGCTGTGGTTTCTCTTGAAAATCCAGGATTCTACCGCTGTCATCGGTGATAACCACACCAAATTGCTCCACTTCCTGGACCTCTTTGAGGGCGATGGTAGCTATGGCGCCATTGCTTTTGTGTTCGGAGATAAGCCTTAATAGATTTATATCAGTGAGAGCGTCTCCACTAACTATGACAAAAGTGTCGTCAAGAAACCACTGGCAGCGCTTTACGCCCCCGGCAGTACCCAACAACTCCTTCTCCCGGGAATATTGGATATGCACTCCCATTCTTGCGCCCTCGCTGAAATGATCGCTAATTACTGATGCGTGATAGTGCAAATTGGCAATAATGTCCTGTATGCCATAATATTTGAGCTGTTCTAGTATAATTTCCATCAAGGGCCGATTGCCCATGGGAATCATCGGCTTTGGTATCTCCCTAGTCATCGGCATTAGCCTGGAACCGACGCCTGCGGCCATTATCATCGCTTTCAATATGTACACCTCCAGGGTTTGGTGAAGAACCACTTATGAATAAGTTTATGCGCAATTCAATGATGAAATTTTAGCTTGGACAGTTTTATATTTTATAAGCCACAGTGTGATTGCGATATCGCTGGATTCTAATTAGTAGAAACCAGATAAGGTTTTTGCTTCGTGTTATTATCCAGAACGATCATATGCTCACCCTGAAATTCAGGAACAAACTGCATGATTATATTGAGCACTTCTGCTTTGTCTTTGAGGGAACTCCTGAGCAGCAGTGCTATGCTCTTGGTCAGATCGAAATGACAGTCATCAAGCTCTTTACGCGAAATAAAAATTCTTTCATGACTGGTGGAGACCATTTCCTCTGGATTGGTGAATAGTTCTTCGTAAAGCTTCTCGCCTGGCCTCATACCTGTATATACTATCCTGATATCCCGATCTGGCACATAACCGGAGAGCTTGATCAGTTCTCGGGCTAAATCATCTATCTTGATCATTTCACCCATATCCAATACAAAAACCTCTCCGCCTTTAGCCAGAGCGCCCGCTTCTATGACGAGTTGGGCCGCCTCTGGAATAGTCATAAAGAAGCGCTTCATTTCCGGGTGAGTGACAGTCACAGGACCGCCTTTTTGGAGCTGCTTGATAAATGTAGGGATTACACTGCCCCTGCTGCCAAGCACATTGCCAAAACGTACAGAAGCAAATTTGGTTCGGCTATTCCGATTGATATCCTTTACCACCAGTTCCGCTATGCGTTTGGATGCTCCCATTATACTGGTCGGATTTACTGCTTTGTCTGTTGAGATGAAGATAAAGGTTTCTACAGCATACCGGTCAGCAAGTAAGGCAGTGTTTCTGGTGCCGATAACATTATTATTCAAGGCCAGGTCTGGATGACGCTGCATCATAGGTACGTGTTTGAAGGCTGCGGCATGAAATACAACCTCCGGGCGATGCTGGCGAAATACACCTTCCAGCCTGTCCTGCAAACGCACATCAACAAGTTCTGTCCAAATATGAACAGGTGTTTTATATGATTTCAAATCAATTTCAATTTCAAAAAGATTGTTTTCACTGTTGTCCAGGATGACGAGTTTTTGCGGAGAAAACTGCAGAAGCTGGCGGCATAATTCCGAACCGATGGATCCGCCCGCTCCGGTTACCAGAACGGTCTTACCACCCACGTAGTTGGCTATTTCACTCAGGTTAAGTTTTACAGGATTACGTTTCAAAAGATCTTCCATCTGCACTTCTCTCAATTTGTGCAGCATACTGTTGTCAGCACTTGCACTCTGGTATATACCCGGAAGGATTCTTAAGCGGGCAGATGTTCTCTTGCATATCTCTACTATTTCTCGCAGATCCTCACCAAATACGGAAGGGATGGCAATGATGATCTCGTCTATACTCAGATCATTTACGGCACTTTCGATATCTTTCCTATTGCCCAGGATCGATACCCCATGTAAAGTCAAATGTCTTTTTTGCGGATCATCATCTATTACGCCGGCTATGTGAAGTCCCAGGCTCCGATTACTCTGTATTTCCCGGATAATTATAGAACCAGCATCGCCGGCGCCAATAATAAGAACCTTGCTGCACTCTTTGTTCTTCCGTTTCTTGTAATAATCGCGAAAAACCCTGTACCAGATCCTTGATGCGCCAATATTGACATTTATAAAAACCCAGGAGCCCAAATATACGCTTCTGGGGAGCCCAGGCAAATTAAAGAAATAAACAATCAGCACCAATGCAGCCATGGCGATACTGGTGCCTCTTAAAATAGAAAGCATTTCAGGAATACTGGCGTGTTCCCATATGCGATTGTAGAGTCGCATTACAATAAAAGAAAATACGAATATGGCCGATATGTAAGGAACCAGGCTCCAGAAGGCCTGCGTAAAATAGTCTGGAACATAACCATCAAATCTCAGCTGCAGCATGATATAAACAGCAAGGTTGACAAGAAAGATATCGCTTAATAAGAAAACAATTTGCTTCAATCTCAAGCCCAAAATATCACCTGCCTCCTAAAAAACATAATTAATAAATACAATAAGGACTTTAGTCTTTATATTTGTATTGTAATTATAGCTGGTTCATGAGGAACCTGTCTAGAAAATAATAGGTATTATTTCACATTTAAACAAATAGTAGCATAAAACTTAAGACATTAGGTCCCCGAAGATATAAGGACTTTAGTCGCAATTGACTCCTGTTTATTGGGGTGATGGCTGTATGTTATAATATGATAATTGTTTAAGTTATGAAAACACAATAAGATAGAAAGCCTAAAAATAGGCATTTGTTTAAACTACTACTATGTCTGCATTAAACTAACTGAAGAATTCATATTTGCTATTATACCCCAAATATAAAACAGTTTAACATTATTATTGCTTGAAAGAATATTTCTCAAGCTAGTCATCATGAAAACGATATTATATATAGGTCTTTTTTCGATGACATTATCCTTTGGTAGATTTGTGAGGTAATTTGATATAATATTCACGTGTAATATTGTGGAATGAAATACAATTTATCCAAGAGGCCTTTAAAGTAGATTGATATATAAATTGTATTACATCAGATGAGGTGAAGCAATCAGTGTTCATTGATTTACATACCCATATTTTGCCTGGACTGGACGATGGAGCGCAAACAATCAAGGATTCTTTAGATATGCTTGAAGTAGCAAGACAGGATGGAATTTTGACTGTAGTAGCTACGCCCCACGTAATCCGTGGAGTGTTTGACAACAGCAAGCAGAACATTTTAAACGCGGTATCAAAGCTCAATAAGACCTTGGTGAATAAAGGGATAGAAATGACGGTATTACCAGGAGCGGAATATTCATTGGAACCTGACCTTGCACAACGTTTAGTCAGCGGCGATTTGCTTACTATCAATAATAATGGCAAATATATAATGATTGAGCTACCGTCCCTGATCGTATCTGAAACCGTCGCTAGGATTCTTTATGAAATCCAACTTCAGGGAGTTACCCCGATAATAGCACATCCTGAAAGGAACTACACATTTAGTAAGGATCCCAATTTGCTTAAGACTTTTGTCGACCGAGGAATCCTGGCTCAAGTAACATCCAACAGTATTATGGGTATTTACGGGAAAAAAGTCCGCAGGACTGCTTTTAAGCTGATCCAGATAGGTGCCATACAGATTATGGCTTCTGATGGGCATAATATCGTGGAAAGGCCTCCCATATTAAGTGAGGCTTATAAGATATTAAAAAGTAAATGGGGAAGCGAATTTGCGAAAAACCTCGTTGTAGATATACCTAGACTAATTATTGAGTGCCAAACTATTGAACGAAATCCCGTGCCAAACAAACAAAACATCTGGAGCCGGTTTCAGTTTTCTAATGTAAAATAATTATACTACTATAATTCTATAATGTAAGCTAACGAGAGATTGTTGACATTGAAAGGGGTACACCATAATGAGTGAGCAAAGGACAGGTTCAAGGTCGGAGACACTGGAAATGGACCTTAGGCAGTTTTTTAAGATAATGCACAAAAGTATTGGATTGATTTCCGCGATAACTTTATTGGTTACTCTCGCGACCGGCATTATTAACTTCTATATGTTGAAACCAGTTTATCAGACTACGACCTTACTAATGGTCACAGTTGCTTCGGAAAAACTTGAGATTGACCAGCCAATTATACAGGATGGAGCTGCCACCGGGTTGAACAATCGCAATATAATGCCGATTTTAACCATGAATACTTATCTAGGACAATTGAAGAGTGAAGCCCTTATGAAAAGGGTTATAGATAGGCTTAACCTACAAGATCAAAATGTTGCGAGTTTGTCGAAAATTATTGAGGCCAACATTATAACAGATTCTAATCTTATAGAAGTTAAAGTTAACCACAATGATCCGGTATTGGCTTACAATATTGCATATGCATTATCGGATGAATACCTGGCGCTTACTAAAGAATTTATGTTCTCATCAGTTGTAGTCATATCACCAGCTAATATGCCGGTTAAATCAGTAAAGCCTAACAAGATCTTAAATATAAGCACAGCATTTATTTTAGGGTTAATTTTATCCGTTTTACTTGCCTTTTTAAAGGAATATCTCGACAATACTTTGAAGACAGTTGCGGACGTTGAACGTGAACTTAACCTCCCGGTATTGGGGCTTATTCCAGCTGAAAATCGCTACAATATTAAGCAACACGGATATGGAGGTGCGGAATGAAGAAGGGAAGTCCAAAACTGGTTGAAGAAAAATTTGAAAATGCATTAATTACGGTAGTAAATCCCAGATCAATTGTCTCAGAAGCGTATCGAACCCTCAGAACAAATTTGAGTTTTACTGCAATAAATCGCCCTTTCCGTTCGATTATGGTAACAAGTGCTTCGGCCAAGGATGGCAAGTCTACCATTGTTTCAAATTTGGCGGTAGTTACTGCTCAAGCTGGCAGCAAAGTTATTCTAGTAGACTGTGATCTTCGAAAACCTGTTCAACACAAACTATTTAAATTACCAAATATTATTGGATTTACCAACTGTATATTGAATAATGCTAAGATTGAACAGGCAGTACAATCAGTACAAAATTTAACGTCAAGCAATTTAAAGGTGCTAACTAGTGGACCAATCCCCCCTAATCCGGCCGAAATACTAAATTCTGAACGGACTAAAGAATTATGGACAACTTTACTTGCTAAGTATGATTATGTTTTTATAGATTCTCCTCCAATCATTGAAGTAGCTGATGGAAGTATTTTAGCATCTCAGGTTGACGCAGTCTTATTAGTTGTGCGTCAAGGGGCTACACCTATTGAAACAGCACGTCACGTCAAGGAACAGCTTGCAAGGGCTAATGCGCATTTGATGGGGGTGGTCCTAAACCGGGTAAAGACAGGTGCTGATCAAAGTTACCCTTACGGTTCATAAACTGACCAATAATTGAAGTATGTAAAGAGTGCAGGGTGTTTGGCAAAAGTCTCACTGAATGCAAGGAATACTGTTATTTTATTAATTTAGCTTGTGAAACCTGAAACAATCGATACGTGTAAAACGTAAAAGCTCCTGATTTTTCAACCAGGGATTTCAATTATTATTTTTCATAATTGAGGGAGATTACAATTTCCATAAGGCCAATCGTAAATGTTAGAGCAAAGGGGAGAAGGACGTGTACAATAAACGTATTGCAATTATAGGAACGGGATATGTGGGGCTTGTTCAGGGAATCTGCATGGCGGATTTTGGTTTAAAAGTCCTCAATGTAGATATGGATGAAGAAAAAATAACAAAACTAAAAAACGGGAAGATTCCAATATATGAACCAGGTTTATCAGACAAGTTTGAAAGGGTATTAAAAAAAGGATCAATTGACTTCACTACGGATATAGTAAGTGCTATTGAAGAATGTGAAGTTATTTTTATTGCGGTTGGAACACCACCTAACGAAGATTGGACTGCGGATTTACAAAATGTATTTGATGTTGCTAAAAGTATAGGAACATATATTAACGGATATAAAGTAATTGTAACTAAAAGCACGGTGCCAGTAGGCACAGGAAGAAAAATTGAAGCGATAATCAGAGAACAATTAGACGCGCGAGGGGTTGACTATCAATTCAGCGTAGCTTCCAATCCCGAGTTCCTACGGGAAGGTAAGGCTGTCCAGGACTTCATGGTTCCTGATAGAGTGGTGATTGGCTCAGATGATGAGAGAGCGGTCGAGATATTGAAAAGCATATATAGGCCCCTTAACTTAAATCAAGTACCGTTTGTCATCACGAACATCGAAAGCTCGGAGATGATAAAATACGCGTCTAATGCCTTTCTTGCTACTAAGATAGCTTTTATTAATGAAGTAGCTTGCCTGTGCGAAAGGATAGGTGCAGATGTACATATGGTGGCCAAAGGAATGGGAATGGACGGTCGCATCGGGTCAAAGTTTTTACACCCTGGACCTGGGTACGGCGGTAGTTGTTTCCCTAAGGATACCCGAGCACTGGTAGCCATTGCTCAGGAAGCAAAAGAAAATCTGCCCATAGTTGAAACCGTCATCTCCAGCAATGAAAACCAGAAGAAAAGAATGGTAACAAAGATATGTGATGCAATGGGGGATGTTAATGGGAAAACCATTGGCGTTTTAGGCCTTTCTTTCAAGGCTGAGACAGATGATATCAGAGAATCTCCTGCAATTTTAATAATTACCGAATTAATACGACTAGGGGCGAACATTAAAGCTTATGATCCTGAAGGAATTCCGAATTACAAGACCTACGTTACTAATGCTAGAAGTATTACGTATTGCTATGATGAATATGAAGTTGCCAAGGGCGCAGATGCGTTGGTTATCTTAACTGAATGGAACGAATTCAGACAGATGGATTTAATAGCTATCAAGGAACTTATGAGCGATAGGTTTATATTCGATTTTAGGAATATGTTTGATCCTAGGACTGCCAGGGATATGGGTTTTATATATCATTCTGTAGGCAGACAATAGACTTGGAGGAGATGCATGCAGTTGCAAATAAAAGTGCCTTTTTTAGATTTACATAAACAGTATAAATCTATTAAACCAGAAATAGACTATGCTATTCAAAACATATTAGATACTGCAAGTTTTATTAAGGGTAAAGCAGTTATCGATTTTGAGACCTCTTATGCAAATTATGTTGGTGCCCGGCATTGTATTGGAGTTGGGAACGGCACAGATGCCTTAATAATTGCCTTAATGGCCATGAATATTGGACCGGGAGACGAAGTTATAACGGTGCCCAATACGTTTATAGCTACAGTGGAAGCCATTGTTGCAGTGGGAGCTAAACCGATACTAATAGATATCGACTATTCAACTTACACCATGGACCCTCAAGTATTGGAGAAGGCCATCACAGACAAAACAAAAGCCATTATTCCAGTTCATTTATACGGTATGCCATGTGATATGGATGCCATAATGAATATTGCATCACAGTATGAGCTAAAGGTTATTTATGATGGAGCTCAAGCTCACGGGTCACGATATAAACAGTTACCAATAGGGATGTTTGGTGACGCTACAACCTATAGTTTTTATCCGGGGAAAAATCTAGGGGCTTTCGGAGATGGCGGCGCAGTTGTAACCAATAGCGACGAATTGGCCGAAAAGATAAGGATGTTGGCAGATCATGGTCGACTTGATAAATACGTTCATCGTGTTTGTGGATTAAACAGCCGATTAGATGCATTACAGGCAGTCGTGTTATCTGTAAAGCTGAAATATCTTGAGGAATGGAATACTCGTCGCAAAGAAGTTGCATCTATTTATAACCGTGAATTGGCAGAAATAAATGATATAACCACTATTACTGTACCGAAATATGCCGAGTCCGCCTGGCACTTATATGTTATCCAAGCGCGTGAACGTGATAAATTGCAGGAGTTCTTATCGAACAACGGAATTCAGACAGGAATACATTATCCAGTACCCATTACTCATCAGCCAGCGGGTCATACATTTCAAGCTATATGCAATTACGACAAGTTAGAAGCGATGGCTGGACAGATTATTTCTTTACCAATATGTCCGGAAATGAGCGATGAAATGATTTATTATGTTACCGACAGCATCAAAGAATTCTTTACTAGTAAAGTGAAAAATAGAAAGGATATTTAGGTTAATGCTTGAAAGAAGCTATTTTGTTCATGAAACCTCAATTATAGATACGGATGTTCATATTGAAAAGGGAACACAAATATGGCACTTTTGCCACCTGATGACGAGATGTAAAATTGGAGAATATTGCAACATAGGGCAAAATGTATTTATAGGATCAGATGTAACTGTCGGCAACAGGGTCAAAGTCCAAAATAACGTTTCTTTATATACCGGTGTAGTTTGTGAAGATGACGTTTTTATTGGACCTTCAGCAGTGTTTACCAATGTAATAAATCCACGAGCATTTATTGAACGTAAGAAAGAATTTAAAACAACCCTTATCAAAAAGGGAGCTAGCATTGGAGCGAATGCTACTATTGTATGTGGCACAACGATTGGGAAATATGCGTTTATAGGAGCAGGCGCGTTAGTTTCGACCAATGTTCCTGACTATGCACTTGTCTTTGGCAATCCTGCAAAACAAAGAGGCTGGATATGTCAATGTGGAATTAAACTAGAAATAGCAAACCACTATTCTAAGTGCCCTGCATGCAAAAATGAATATATACTAACGAATGGAAATGAACTAACAGAAAAATTGCGATGATTTTAAGACTGACTTTATAACCATATAATAGCTAGGACAAAAGGGGAGTAATTATGGTAAACATTGGCCTTATCGGATGTGGTAGAATTTCCAATAACCACTTTCAAGCCATTGAGCAGCAACAAGACGCTCAAGTAATAGCCTGTTGCGATATAGACGAGGAAAGAGCCCACCAAGCTGCCGAAAAATATAACATTGCCAAATGGACCGTCAACTACGAGAATTTGTTAAATGATGTTAATATTGATCTGATTTCCGTTTGTACACCTTCTGGTTTGCATCCAAAGCATGGGATCATGGCCGCAAAAGCTGGTAAACACGTTTTAACTGAAAAGCCTATGGGTTGTAGACTAGTAGACGCCGACAAGTTGATAGAAACCTGTAATCGAGAAGGTGTGAAATTATTTGTGGTTCTTCAGAATCGCCTAAATCCCTCCATCCATTTAGTTCGCCGAGCTTTTGAAGAAGGTCGTTTTGGCAGGATATATATGATTACTTCTAACGTATTTTGGACTCGTCCCCAGGATTACTATGATATGGCCTCTTGGCGTGGCACATGGGCGCTTGATGGGGGGGCTTTCATGAACCAGGCCTCCCATTATGTGGATATGGTGCAATGGTTCGGAGGTCCTATCGAAGATGTTAAATCAATTTCAGATACTCTCGCGAGAAACATTGAAGTTGAAGATACCGGATCCGCAATAATCCGTTTCAAAAATAGAGCTATAGGAAACATAAATGTTACTGTGCTAACATATCCGCACAATATCGAGGGATCTATTACCATACTGGGCGAAAAAGGCACTGTCCGAGTGGCAGGGACTTCTATGAATAAAATTGAGCTTTGGGAGTTCGCTGATAATCGTGATTATGATGCAGATGTTGAAAAATCTAACACAAATCCCACTTCTGTTTATGGTTTTGGGCACCAGGGTTACTATCAAAATGTTATTAGTTGTTTAAAAGGCAAGTCAATCGCAAGTAGTGACGGTTTAGAGGGAAGAAAATCACTGGATTTATTGGAAAAAATTTATAACAGAAAATAATTTAGATAAGAAAGGTGAATAGAGTAAGGCGGTTTTGCCACTTACTCATACCCATGTATGTTTGACAAATTCCGCATAATACTTGAGAAAAAACTTCCGCCGGGAAGCTTTGCGCGAAATGTAATCACCTTAATGACTGGCACGACTTTTGGACAAGCGTTATCAATACTGGTAGCGCCGATACTGACCAGAATTTATAGTCCAGCGGATTTTGGAGTACTTGCACTTTATTCAGCTATTCTAGGTGTGCTGTCGGTAATAGCGTGCTGGCGTTATGAAACAGCTATTGTTCTACCATCTAAAGATGAAGATGCCGCTAACTTATTGGCGCTATGTATCCTTATTTGTTTTGGTATGGCTTTGGTAAGCTTATTTGGAACGGCTGCTTGGGCTACAACTATTGAAAGATGGATGAGTGCCCCCGGATTAGCTGCTTGGTTATGGTTTATGCCTATCAGTGTGCTGACTATTGGACTATTCATGGCGTTTAGTTTATGGAGCACAAGGAGAAAACATTTTAAACGCCTGGCCATAAGGGCTATGACTCAAAGCTTTTTTACCTCAGTAACTCAGGTCGGGGTCGGAATCGCTGCAAAGCCTGGACCTGGAGGGTTAATCGGAGGTCAAATTGTAGGCCAAATAGCAGCTACTGCGCGGTTAGCATGGCAGATTGAGCAAGATGAAGGTAGTAATTTACGTTCCTATATAAACATTAAAGACATAAAAAAACTGGCCATAGACTATCGAAGATACCCGTTTTTTTCTTCTTGGTCTGGTATCCTTAATACTTTTGCGAATGTAATTCCAACCTTTATGATTGGTTATTTTTTTAGCGCGGCTACAGTGGGTTTATATTCATTAGGTCACCGTGTGTTATTTTCGCCTATGGAACTGTTGGGGGCTGCAATTGAAAGAGTCTACCTGCCACAAGCTGTGTTGCGCAATAGAGAAAATAAATTAAAACTCTTTACACAGAAAATATATAAGCAACTGGTTGAATTAACTCTCACCCCTATACTTCTAATCGCCATTTTAGCACCAGCTGTTTTTAATGTGATATTTGGTGCGGATTGGGTAATCGCTGGCATCTATACTCGCTGGCTTTGTATTTGGGCTATTTTTAGATTTGTTACCTCGCCAATTACCGGATTATACGATGTCTTTGGCAAACAAAAACAAGAGCTCTTTATAAACGGGATTCTTTTTGGAGCTCGCTTTGCAGCTCTTTTTATAGGTGGTAAAACGGGCGATCCCGTAGTTACTATTGCTCTTTATGCATTAGTAGGTGCGTTTATGTACATAGTAATCGGCTTATATCTTTTTTCACTATGCAACTTGGGCGCTAAAGAATTTTTTGCACCCCTTATTAGAAGTGCATTGAAATCTTTGCCTTATTTGGTTCCAGTACTTCTGGCTACCATATACATTCACAACGAAATACTAATAATTATTGTGGGTTTTGTATCTGGAATTGTATTTTTAATAGAAAAACAGAAGATATTGTCTATGATGTGATATCAAGCGGGTTTATCCCTAAAACATATTTATCAAATCGATAGAGGTAAAAGAATGAGCATCAAATTGTTGAAGGTGAAAACACCAGAATCATATTTGGATGAGCGCAGGTATATTCTTGACCTTATTTTTAAGCATTGGTTGGGGATCGAATACGAACATGAGGTAGGGACCCAAAAATTCACCTTAATATCGATGAACGGTGACCAAAATAGCATGGGACTTTGTCTACCGGATATCTTTTTTCAAACACCTATAGGAGATTGGTTAACAGAACGATCTATGCCTCTGCTTCCGCTGAATTATATGAATTTTAGTGAAAACTCTACTGAAATAACTTTAATTGATGTTGAGGTTCCCATAATATTAGGAAGTGATGATCCCACAGAGCAAATGGGGCAATTTGCGTGGAAAAAGCTGCGTCCATTCCTGTGGACATCGGAAAAAAAACGTTATCTTGGCATAGATATTTTGGGCGCTGCGTTTTTCGTGCTAACCAGATACGAAGAATATGTTAAAGCGGATCGTGATAATCATAGCCGCTTTCCGGGCTGCGCATCTCTCGCCTTTCAAGAAGGATTCCTGGACAGGCCTATTATAAACGAATATGTTGAAATACTCTGGTGGTGCCTGCAAGGTCTTTGGCCAGAGATTAATAGAAAGAGTCGAAATTTTAGGATGTTAGTAAGTCATGATGTGGACATACCATTATACCAGGCATTCATAGGCCTTTACAGTCTGATGCGCAACTGTGCCGGTGATATTCTGAAACGAAGAACTCCTCCCTTAGCTTTACAAAGGATAAAATCCTGGTGTGGTGTGAAGAAGGGAGATTATAAAAAAGATCTGAACTATTCCTTTGATCGCCTAATGGATATCAGTGAACGCAACAATCTTAGAAGTGCTTTTTATTTCAAAACAGGTTGTACAAATAAATATTATGACTATGATTATTCAATAGATCACCCCTATATTAGGCAATTGATTAGAGACATTTATAGCCGAGGGCATGAAATTGGCTTTCACCCCAGCTACGATACATTTCTAAGTCTTACAAATACCCGATTGGAATTTGAAAAGCTCTTAAGGGTTTGTGAAGAGGAAGGTATAAAGAATATTGAGTGGGGGGGGCGGCAACACTTTTTACGCTGGCAAGTGCCCGTCACCTGGCGTAATTGGGCAGAGACAGGATTGGCTTATGATAGTTCTCTTTCTTATGCTGATAAAGCGGGTTTCCGTTGCGGCACATGTTACGAATACCCAGTCTATGACTTGGAGCAACGAAAAACGCTATCTCTTTATGAGAGGCCGCTAATAGCCATGGAGGTCAGTATTTTGGAAGAGGAATACATGGGCCTTAGTGGTCAGGAGGCAATGGATTACTTGAACAAGCTGAAACACCGCTGTGAAAAATTTAACGGAGATTTCACATTGCTATGGCATAATAGTTCCTTTCTAAATAACATGCACTGGGAAATATACGAGAGTTTACTTGATGAGGGATAAGGTTAGTATTATGACTTCAAATAATATCGAAAATATAAAAACATGGATATTATATATTATTTTTATGATTTACTTGGTTATCGGACCCGTTGGGAATATGCTAAATGTAATTGGAATTGGGCCAGCAATACCAGCGATTTACTTTATATTGGCGTTCTTATGTATATATATACTTCTCGCAATTTTTCAAATGACGAACAATAGGTTCAAACTTCGAATAGAAAAGACTTACTTTGCTAGCTTGATTCTACTAATTTATGTGATAGTAGTGCAGCTTATTTCAGGTTTGCTGCTTGTATATAACATACCATTTTCTAATGGAACAGTTCAGTCATTACTTGCAAACAGTACCATATTGTTTTCAATCTTCTTTATCTTTGGCGGTCGTTTAGCTGAGTTTTGCGAGTTTCTTAGCAATAAAAAAGTAAAGATTATTACGATTCTTTCTTACCTCTTTTACTGCGGGGTTATATACTGGACTTCCTTTTCCCTTGGTTCCCTCGCATCGTCTAATTTATTTGTGCCCTTAGATTATAGGTTTAATTATCTATTAATAGCGGACACTTTTGCTATTTTAACTCTAGTTGTCATGTGGATGGCAATAAAAAGCCCAGTAATACGTTGGATAGTTGGATTTAATGCTGTTTGTCTATTGTATATGGTTCGCTCACGAACCACTTTTTATATTTTTATATTTTGCTTATTGATAACGTTTTTCTTACAAGCAAGGAACAAGAAAAATTGGGTTATGGTTGGCCTGGGTATATTTATCTTTTTTTCTATAGGTGGAATGGAGTTTATTTTTAGTAATCAGACGGACATAATTTTTACTCTTATTTTCAACCCGAGTAGTGACGAATCATTTATAGGCCGTCAACAACTACTGGCGGCAGGTTTAAAAGATCTCAAGGACTATTGGCTAGCAGGTTTGCCTATGGCAGAAGTATGGAATGGACGACCTGGTGATTACATACATAATTACTTATCCTTTTGGGTTTGTTATGGCCTAATACCATTTTTTACCTTTATCGTGATTAGTATTAAAAACACTTGGAAACTCATGGTACATATTAAGAAATGCTGGCATAATGGATTGTTCATGTTTATAGTAAGTTACTTTGTATTCTGTTACGGTGAGATAATAACCAGTAGGTCATATATTTTTCCCTATGTATGGGCTTGCTTGTCGGCGGTACCAATTTTTATACTCAACATGAAATCTCAAGAAAATAATTTTAGCAAAGAAGTAATTATTAATAAAGACTAAGGGAGATGACTAAACCTTGAAAAACGTGCTTATAATAACTTATTTTTTTCCTCCATCAAATGATATAGCTTCTAGAAGATTTGGAACCATGGCACATTACTTACAGAAAATGGGCTTGGATGTGCACGTTTTAACTACTAATTCCAAAGGCAATCTTATCAGCTCTGTTCCTGAGGAGAACGTCATTAGAATAGGGGAAAACCGCCAAAAATCGGCACAGATTGAGGATTTGTCTACAGAAAAGTTACCATCTTTGATTGAAATAATTAGAAAACCAGCACGGAATGGGGGCTTTTATTTATGGTCATTGGACCGAACATTTTTGACATGGTATCGGCAGATAAAGTCTAACCTCACTCTAATTGACGCTAAAATCCAAACTCCAGATATTATAATAGGTTCATTTGGGCCAAGTGCCTGTTTATGGGCCGGGAAATATTTAGCAAAGCATTATAGAGTACCTTGGATAGCTGATATTAGAGATTTAGGAGCATTGCGAGACGACGAGAGGTCGCCCCTGGCCAAGAGAATTGATGTGAGCATTGAAACACTACTGTTAAAGTCGGCCTCTGCGGTAATTACTGTTAGCAATACTCTGCGTGATATTTTAAAAAGCCAGTATGATAAGCCAGTGGACGTTATTTACAACGGATGGGATGAGGAGTTAAACAATATAAACGCTATAAACGCTAATGGAGTCGCAGATAGTGCTAAAAAGTATTTATATTATGCAGGGAGATTCTATATTGATCAAATGCCTGCTATAATGCTGCTGTTAGATACAATGGTTGATTTTGCTAATTTTGATTTAATAATAAGGTCACTGGGTCCGGATTCGCTCAATAGTCAAATTTTGCATTATGCTAATGAAATAGGCTTATCTGGACGAGTTCATCTTTTGCCTCCTTGCAGTCAGGAAATTGTTAATAAAGAAGCTGAAAGCTCTGCCGTAAATCTGGTTCTGGCAGATCTATCAATTCAGACAGAGTGGACTAAAGGAACAATCACTGGAAAACTCCTTGAGTTATTAGTTCGAACCCCTCCAATTTTAGCTATTGGTCGATATGATAGTGAAATGGGTGAGGTTTTGCAAACAACAGTAAAAGGTAGACTGTGTAGTACGCATAGTGAAATAAAAGATTTTCTTTTATCAATAGATAGTTGTAACATGAAGTATCCCGGGGATGCTTCTAACATATATGGTTTTTCTAGAAATTATCAAGCTATTAAAATGTATGATCTCCTAAATAAATATCTTTGAGCGATTGGCTGTACTCAATGTAATTCATAAGAATAATTTTCGGAGGGATGACATGAATAATGAGAAATTGTTATCTATTATTGTAGTATCATTCAAAAGATTCGATAATTTGGAGGAATGTTTATCATCTCTTGTTAATAATCTATATGCTCCACAGCATACGGAAATTATTGTTGTAGATAACGCAGGTATGGAGGAGTGCAGATCGATCTGTGGACAATACGGGGTTAGATACGTAAATGCAGGTGGAAACCTCGGGGTTTCCGGGGGGAGGAATCTAGGTATCAGAGAGTCCAAAGGGGATTACCTTTTCTTTATTGATGATGATGCTGAAGTTGCTACAAAGAATTATGATAGTGTTATAAGGGATACATTTATAGAAAACATAGGTGTCATCGGGCTTAGGGTTCTTAATTATTTTAATGGTTTGCCTAATAAAGGCGAACTGCCTTTTAAACAAAAAAACAAGGAACAGATTGAGCGGTCACGCAAAGTATCTTATTTTGTAGGTGCGGGCTTTGCGCTAAATAGGTTGCTTCTAGATGAAATTGGTTACTTCCCAGAAGATTTTTTTTACGGGGCGGAAGAACTAGACTTCTCGTATCGAGTATTGATGAACAACTGGTCTATTTACTACTTGGCTGATGTGACTGTGCTTCATAAGAAGTCAAATATACGAATTACCAACAAGACAGAATTTTACCATATCCTCAGAAATCGGTTTGTAATTGCAGCAAAATATTTACCCTTTCCATACTATTTGATAAATTTAGGAACATGGTCTTTGTTTATGTTATATACCTCTCTGCACGCACATGCTTTTGGAGAATGGAAAAAAGGTCTTGTTCAAGGGTGGAAGGAATTCCCGGAAACGCGTGATAAAGCCAAAATATTAGACAAAAAAACCATAAAATATTTGAAGGACCATGAAGGCCGTTTGTGGTTTTAAGTAGCTCGCTATTGCTAGTTTTCCATTAATAGCTACACTCATTTGCAGTAAAGGAGTAATGGCTTTGATAATTTGGATAGTTAATCCTTTTGATGCTCTTCCGGGTGAAAGAATGCGACTTGGACGGTATGCGAGCTTAGCAAATATTTTAATTGCTAGAGGCCATGAAGTTCACTGGTGGTCATCTAGCTTTGAACATGCAACAAAAAGACAAAGATATAAAGAGAAAGTAGATACATCAATTGTTAATATTCATCTTGTTCCTACTAAGCCATACAGTTCCAATATTAGCCTTGCACGACTGAGGAATCACAAGGAGTATGCCGATATTTTTAGGAAGATGGCCACTCGAGGACTCCTGTCTGGAGACCTTAACTATCCAGACCGTATAATAGTAAGCGTCCCCCCATTGCTAGTCATGAAGAGTGCTCTTGATATCCGGAAAAGGTTTGGTGGTAAGGTAATTTTCGATATTCAAGATGCTTGGCCTCAAACTTTTTATAGACTCGTGCCCGGGGGAGATGTGATTGGCTGCTGCCTGTTTTCTCCAATATATGCGTTGGTTCAAGGCTTCTATAAGCAGGCAGATGCCATAACCGGGGTAGCTCAAAGTTATATTAAATTAGCAAAGGCGGCTTTGCGCAACATACCTAACCATATGACACCAATCGGTATTTCCTTATCACAATTTGATAGTCTTATGCTACCAAGAGAATCGGAAGGACGGCCATTCACCTTTGTATATTTGGGAAGCATGTCAACTAACTATGACTTAACTTCAATTTTGTATGCGGCTAAACAACTTCAAACTAATGGATACAATTTTCAGGTTGCCCTTGCAGGGCGGGGCCCCCATGAAGATTCACTTAGGTCACAAAGTGAGAAAATGGGGTTGCAGAATATTATTATTTTTACTGGCTTTCTAGATTTTGATGGAGTGGTTAAATTGTTGTCAAAGAGTGATGTAGCCTTAAATTGTATTTATCCAAGTTCATACAGTTATCTTCCCAATAAGATTGGTGACTATTTAAGCGCTGGATTACCAGTCATTAACAGTATTCCTGGTGAACTGGAAAACTTGTTACATAAATATGGGGCTGGCATACAATATCAAGCTGGAAACGTGTCTTCCCTGACTAACGCTATGAACTACTATATTAGTAATCGAGCTGTAGTAATTAAACATGGGTCCCAGGCGCGAAAAATGGCGGAAGATTTATTTAATAGAGATAGCTCCTATCCTAAATGGGTTGATTTTATAGAACGAATATAGTACTGTGCACCTGCCATTGAACTATATACCTGAAATGATATTTCTAATAAATTCTAATACCATTTTTGCTATCTTAAATTTCTTAGCTTCGCAAATAATCAGCAAAAAGCAATTATGTTGGACTTACTAATATTTGTTACAAAAAAAATTTATCTATAATGAC